>DASYER010000089.1:0-27661 GCA_036498905.1 Steroidobacteraceae bacterium
GAAGGTGACGCTGAAGGTGCAGAGCCGGAGCCGGTGCCGCCCGCGACGCCTTAAACCCTCGCCCCTGCAGGGGAATGGATAAGCGCCTGCCGAAAAGTTCTAACCGGCGCGGGGCGTGCTTGGTACCATCCCGAGCATCCCTCGAATATCTCAACCGGAAAGGCTTTTGTGCGCGTATTCAATTTTGCCGCGGGGCCGGCGACACTGCCCCTGGAAGTTCTTGAGCAGGCCCAAACTGAACTGACGGATTGGGGCGGCAGCGGCATGTCGGTGCTGGAGGTCTCCCATCGCAGCAAGGCCTTCAAGGCAGTCGCCGCGCAACTGGAATCCTCGCTGCGCGAACTGCTGGGCGTTCCAGGCGGCTACAAGGTGCTCTTTCTGCAAGGCGGGGCCACGGCGCAGTTCGCCGGAATTCCACTCAACCTGGCTGCCCCGGACTCCACCGTCGACTACGTCAACACCGGCGCCTGGTCGAAGAAGGCGATCGGGGAGGCCAAGCGCTACGCTAAGGTCAATGTCGCGGCAGATGAGAGCGCATCCGGTTACAACACCGTGCCGGCGCCCGGGTCGCTCAAGCTCACCGCCGGTGCAGCCTATGTTCACTACACGCCGAACGAGACCATCGGCGGCGTCGAGTTCGGCTACGTGCCGCAGGTCGGCTCCGCTGCGCTGGTGGCGGACTTCTCCTCGACGTTCCTGTCGCGACCCATCGATGTCAGCCGCTTCGGGCTGATCTATGCCGGCGCACAGAAGAATGTCGGCCCGGCGGGGCTGTGCATTGTCATCGTGCGCGAGGATCTGATCGGCAACGCGCGCGCCGGTACGCCGCTGGTCATGGACTACAAGGCCATGGCGGATGATGGCTCGATGCTCAATACGCCGCCGACTTTCGCCTGGTACATCGCCGGCCTGGTGATGAAGTGGATCCAGGATAAGGGCGGACTGGCGGCAATGGAAAAGCTGAATCATGCGAAGGCGCAGGCCCTGTACGCGGCGATCGACGACTCCGGCTTCTATCGCAATCCGGTGGCGAAGGAGTGCCGTTCGTGGATGAATGTTCCTTTCACGCTGGCGCGTCCCGAACTCGACAAGCCGTTCCTGGCCGAAGCGCAGGCGGCGGGCCTCACCAACCTCGAAGGCCACCGCTCGGTCGGCGGCATGCGGGCCAGCATCTACAACGCCATGCCGCTCGCCGGAGTGCAGGCGCTCATCGGTTTCATGAAGGAGTTCCAGCGCCGCAATGGTTGACACTTATCGGATTCTCTCGCTCAACAATATCTCGCCCCTCGGTCTGGAGCGTCTGCCTGCGGCGCGCTTCGCAGTGGCGGCGGATCTGGATCAACCCGACGGCATCCTCGTGCGCTCGGCCGATATGCACAAGATGACGATTCCCGCCTCGGTGCTGGCCGTCGGCCGCGCGGGTGCCGGCACCAACAACATTCCGGTGGCCGAGCTGAGCAAGCGCGGTGTCCCGGTGTTCAATGCGCCGGGCGCGAATGCCAACGCGGTCAAGGAGCTGGTGCTGGCCGGAATGTTCCTGGCCGCGCGCAACATCTGCCAGGCCTGGTCGTTCGCGCGCTCACTGAACGGGGATGATCACGCCATCGATGAGGCGGTGGAGAAGGGTAAGAAGAAGTTTGTCGGCTTCGAGCTGCCCGGCAGAACCTTAGGCGTCATTGGTCTGGGCGCGGTCGGCGTCGAGGTGGCCAATTCGGCCGAGGCGCTGGGAATGAAGGTGCTGGGATACGACCCGCAGATCACGGTGCACCGTGCCTGGCAGCTGTCCTCGGGGGTCGAGCAGGCGCTGTCGCTGGATGATCTGTTTGCCCGCGCCGATGTGATCTCGGTGCATGTGCCGCTGAACAACGATACGCGTGGGCTGGTCAGCGCGGCCCGCCTGAAGCTGATGCGCAAGGGCGGGGTGATCCTGAATTTCGCGCGTGCACCCATCGTGGATGATGCCGCCATCATCGCGTCGCTCGATGCGGGTCATCTGGGCGCCTATGTGTGCGATTTCCCGAACAACGCACTCAAGGATCACGCCAGGGTCATCACGCTGCCGCATCTGGGCGCCTCCACCGGTGAGGCGGAGGAGAACTGCGCGGTCATGGTCGCCGATACCCTGCGCGATTACCTGGAGAACGGCAACATCCGCCACAGTGTCAATTTCCCCGACGCCGCGCTGCCGCGCGTGCCCGGGGTGACGCGGCTGGCCGTCGCCAATCGCAATGTGCCGAACATGGTCGGCCAGATTTCCACCTGCCTGGCGGCGGCCGGTCTTAACATTGCGGACCTGTTGAATAAGTCCCGCGGTGAATACGCCTACACGCTCATTGATATCGATTCGGCCATTCCGGATGCCCTTCTGGGGCAGATTCGGGCCATTGAGGGGGTACTGGCAGCCCGGATTTTAGTAAAGTGAGGGAATGACCAAACCCGAAGCCACGGATCTGGGTGCAGTGCGCACCCGGATCGATGCCATAGACGAACAGCTGCAGCAGCTGCTGAATGATCGAGCGCGGCTTGCTCAGCAGGTCGGCATCTCCAAGACCGCCTCAGGTTCCACCGTCGATTTCTACCGGCCCGAGCGTGAAGCGCAGGTGCTGCGCATGGTCAAGGAGCGCAATCAGGGGCCATTGCGCACCGAGGATCTGCTGCGGCTGTTTCGGGAAATCATGTCCGCGTGCCTGGCCCAGCAGGAACCGCTGAAAGTCGCGTTTCTGGGGCCGGAGGGCACGTTCACCCAGACCGCGGTGCTCACGCATTTCGGGCACGCGGTGCGGGCGCTGCCGCTGCCCTCGGTCGATGAGGTGTTTCACGAAGTCGAATCCGGATCGGTGGACTTTGGCGTTGTCGCCATCGAGAACTCCACCGAGGGCATGGTCATCAACACGCTTGACCGGTTCTTGAATTCCTCGGCGCGCATCTGCGGTGAAATTGAACTGCGCATCCATCACTATCTGATGGGGCGCATGCAGTCGTTGGAAGGGATCAAGCGCATCTGTTCGCACCAGCAGGCGCTGGCGCAATGCCGCTTGTGGCTTGATGAGAATCTGCCGGGTGTCGAGCGGGTGGCCGTCACCAGCAATGCCGAAGGCGCGCGCCGTGCGCGCGACGAGCAGGGTACGGCGGCCATCGCCGGGGCGACCGCTGCGGAAGTCTACGGCCTGACGGTGCTTGCGCCGCAGATCGAAGACCGGCCTGACAACACCACGCGGTTCTTCGTGCTGGGACGCAAGCTCTTCACGCCCAGCGGCCAGGATCGCACGACGCTGATCGCCTCCATCGGCGATACTCAGACTTCCGGTGCGCTGCTGAAACTGCTCGAGCCCTTCGCGGCGCACCAAATCAGCATGACGCGCATCGAGTCGCGGCCCTCGCAGAAGCGCAAGTGGGACTATGTGTTCTTCATCGATATCGAAGGACACGTCGAGGATGCGCCGGTCGCGGCCGCCATGGCGGACCTGGAAAAACGCGCCTCGCTGCTGCGCGTGCTGGGTTCCTATCCGCGTGCCGTGACGGCGGGTTAGCCGGCACCGTGGCCGCTGCCGTCAAGGAATACCAGGTTGCCCCGGGGGCCGAAGTCGCAGGCTCGGTGAGCGTGCCGGGGGATAAGTCCATTTCGCATCGCGCGTTGATGCTGGGCGGAATCGCCACCGGGGTGACGCGCATATCCGGCTTCCTGGCCAGTGAGGACTGCCTGGCAACCTTGAGTGCCCTCAGCGCATTGGGGGTGCGGATCGAGCGCCCCGAGCCCACCGAGGTCATCGTCCATGGTGCGGGGAGCGCGGGGCTGCACGGCAGCCCGAAGCCCCTGGACATGGGCAACGCCGGCACGGCGATGCGCCTGTCGATGGGATTGCTCGCGGGTCGGCCATTTGCTTCGACGCTGATCGGTGATGCCTCGCTGATGCGTCGGCCCATGGAACGCGTCGCCGGACCGCTGCGTCAGATGGGCGCACAGATCACGACTCACGAGGGCCGGCCGCCGGTGCTGCTGCATGGGGGCCAGGTATTGCATGGCATCGACTATTCGATGCCGATGGCGAGCGCCCAGGTGAAGTCCGCCGTCCTGCTCGCCGGCCTATCGGCCACCGGGACGACGCGGGTCACGGAGCCTGCCCCGACCCGCGATCACACCGAGCGCATGCTGCACGCCTTTGGCGTGCGGGTGGACCGGGACGGCGCCGCGGTGAGTATGCGCGGCGGTCAGCCGCTCACCGGCACCGACATCGATGTTCCGGCGGATTTCTCCTCTGCGGCTTTTTTCCTGGTGGCGGGCGTCCTGGCCGCGCATCAGGGGCTGCGCCTGCGCAATGTCGGAGTCAACCCGACCCGTACCGGCCTGCTGCAGATGCTGCAGCTGATGGGGGCGCGAATCACGGTGCACCCGCATGAGGCTGGGGCCGGTGAGCCGCTCGCGGACCTGGAAGTTCAGGTAAGCCCGCTGCGCGGCATCGAAGTGCCCGCCAGCCTCGTACCTTTGTCGATCGATGAGTTTCCGGTGTTCTTCATCGCCGCCGCCTGCGCCGAGGGCGAGACGGTCCTGCGCGGGGCGGAGGAACTTCGGGTCAAGGAAAGCGATCGACTGGCCGTCATGGCCGAGGGCCTGAAGACCCTCGGCGTCGAACATACGCTGCTGCCGGATGGCATCCGCATCCGCGGCGGCCGGGGTTTCGGCGGGGGCACCATCGACAGCCATGGGGATCATCGCATCGCCATGTCCTTCGCCATCGCCAGCCTCAAGGCCACCGCGCCCATCAGGATCCTGGACGTGGCCAATGTCGCCACTTCCTTCCCCGGATTCGTGGAGCTGGCACAGGGTATCGGCATCCGCATCCGCGCCCCTTAGCCCATACGGCATGGTCACGGTCGTCACCATCGATGGGCCCACCAGTTCCGGCAAGGGCACGATCAGCCGCAGGGTGGCTTTGCGGCTGCACTGGCATCTGCTCGACAGTGGCGCCCTATACCGCCTGGTCGCCTTGGCCGGGACTCAGCTTGGCCTTGAACCAGACAATATAGCGGGGCACGCTGCGGCTGCGCTGGCGCTGGATGTCAGCTTCGGGGCAGTCCAGGATCATGAAGCGGTATGGCTGGCCGGGCAGGACGTGACGGCCCGGATCCGCACGGCCGAGGCGGGCATGGGTGCCTCGCGCGTGGCCGCGTGGCCGCCGGTGCGGGACGCGCTTTTGGAGCGCCAGCGGCGCTTTGCCCGCGAGCCCGGTCTGGTCGCCGACGGGCGGGATATGGGGACGGTGGTGTTCCCTGCGGCCGCCCTCAAGGTGTTCCTGACCGCGAGCGCGAATGAGCGGGCCCGAAGGCGCTATAAGCAGTTGAAAGACAAGGGGTCCGGTGTTAGCCTTGCCGCCCTTTCGCGCGAGATAGCCGAACGGGACCTGAAGGATTCGACGCGTGCCGTCGCGCCCCTAAGGCCCGCCCCCGACGCCCACGTGATCGATTCCACGCACCTGAGTATCCAGGACGTGGTCGAACAGGTGCTGGCATTGGGACGCAACCGCTCGCTGTGGCCTTAAACGGGCCGCACTTACGCGTTACGGGAACAGAATGTACGAGGCCGTGGAAAAGTCTTGTGCAGTGTATTAACCACAATTCCATCACGGGCGACGCAACTGCCTGTGCAAGTAGAAGGTATGACAGAAAGTTTCGCTGAGCTTTTCGAAAATAGTCTCGCCAACCAACGCATCCGTCCCGGGATGATTCTTCAAGGGTTGGTAGTAGAAGTCACAGATGACATCGTCATCGTCAATGTCGGACTGAAGTCCGAAGCCGTCATCCCCGTCGAGCAGTTCAAGAACGAGCGCGGTGAGCTCGAAGTGAAAGCCGGCGACATGGTCGAGGTGGCGCTGGATTCCGTTGAGGATGGCAATGGTGAGACGCGACTGTCTCGCGAGAAGGCCAAGCGTGCCCGCACCTGGACGCGCCTGGAGACTGCCTTCAATGATTCTCAGATCGTGACCGGTGTGATCACCGGGCGCGTCAAGGGTGGCTTCACCGTCGAGATCGAGAATGTCCGCGCGTTTCTGCCGGGCTCGCTCGTCGATGTGCGCCCCGTGCGTGATACCTCGTATCTCGAAGGCAAGCCGCTCGAGTTCAAGGTCATCAAGCTGGACCAGAAACGCAATAACGTCGTGGTATCACGCCGCGCCGTCGTCGAGCAGGAGTTCTCCGCGGAGCGCAGTGCGCTCATGGACAATCTGCAGGAAGGCGCCGTGGTGAAGGGCTCGGTCAAGAATCTCACCGACTACGGTGCATTCGTTGATCTGGGCGGCATTGACGGCCTGCTGCACATCACCGACATGGCGTGGAAGCGCGTCAAGCATCCGTCGGAAGTCGTCAAGGTTGGCGATGAGATCGAGGTGCGCATCCTGAAGTTTGATCGCGAGCGCTCGCGAGTCTCATTGGGACTCAAGCAGCTCGGCGCGGATCCGTGGGAGAACATCGCGCGGCGCTATCCGCCCAACACCCGTGTGTTCGGCAAGGTCACCAACATCGCCGACTACGGCGCATTTGTGGAGATCGAGGACGGCGTCGAAGGCCTCGTGCACGTGTCCGAAATGGACTGGACCAACAAGAACGTCAACCCGGCCAAGGTGGTGCACACCGGTCAGGAAGTCGAAGTCATGGTCCTGGACGTGGACGAGGAGCGGCGCCGCATTTCCCTGGGGTTGAAGCAGTGCCAGGCCAATCCGTGGAAGGAGTTCGCCGAGAACTTCAACCGTGGCGACAAGGTCAGCGGCCAGATCAAATCCATCACGGACTTTGGCATCTTCATCGGCCTGTCGGGCAACATCGACGGCCTGGTGCACCTGTCGGATATCTCCTGGGACATGCCCGGCGAAGAGGCCGTGCGCAATTACCAGAAGGCGCAGCAGGTCGAGGCGATGGTGCTTGCCATCGATCCGGACCGCGAGCGCATCTCGCTCGGCATCAAGCAGCTTGCGAAGGATCCGTTCTCGGCCTACATCGCCGAGTTCCCCAAGGGCACGATCGTTCGCGGCACGGTGAAGGACGTGGATGCACGTGGCGCGATCATCGATCTGGGCAATGGCGTGGAAGGCCAGTTGCGCGGCTCGGATCTGGCTCGTGATCGCGTCGAAGACGCGCGCACGGTGCTGAAGGTCGGTCAGGAAATCGACGCCAAGTTCACCGGCGTGGATCGCAAGACGCGCACCATTTCGCTGTCGATCAAGGCGAAGGAAATGCACGAAGAAGCGGAGGCCGTACAAAGCTACCGCTCGGAGCAGTCATCGACCACGGGCACCAGCCTCGGCGACCTGCTGAAGGAACAGATCGGCGATCGCAGCTGACCGTAAGTAAGCGGTGGTGCGGACACCCGTCACACGGTGTCCGTACTCCGTGACAGATGCTTGTGAATTCCAGCAAAGGCACCTCATGACAAAATCGGAACTGATTGAAGTCATCACGGCAAAGCAGAAGCATCTGCCGGCCAAGGACGTTGAGCTGGCGTTGAAGCAGATCCTCGAGATCATGAGCGATGCCCTGTCGCAGGGGGAGCGCATCGAGATCCGGGGTTTCGGCAGCTTCTCGCTGCACTTCCGGCCGCCGCGCCAGGGGCGCAATCCCAAGACTGGGGAGGCCGTCGCGCTGTCCGGCAAATACGTACCCCATTTCAAACCCGGCAAGGACCTGCGCGAGCGGGTCAATGACGGCGCGGATCAGCCCATCCGGGACTGATCGTCGAGGTTTATGCATGACAACACAGCCGGTTATCCGAACTGCCGTATTTCCGGTCGCGGGACGTGGCACGCGCTTTCTGCCCGCCACCAAGGCCAGCCCGAAGGAAATGCTGCCCGTGGTGGACAAGCCCCTCATCCAGTACGCGGTGGAGGAGGCGCTGCTGGCCGGGGCCCGCAAGTTGGTGTTCATCACCGGCGCCTCGAAGCGGGCCATCGAGGATCATTTCGATTCCGACGAGGAACTTGAGCATCTGCTGGAGGCCCAGGGCAAGAGCGATCTGCTGAACCAGATCCGCAGCGTGCTTCCCTCCTACGCCACCTGCATCTACATCCGCCAGGCCGCACCTCTGGGGTTGGGTCATGCGGTGCTGTGCGCGCAGCCGGCCGTCGGCGCGGAGCCCTTCTTCGTTCATCTGGCCGATGACCTGATCCGCGGCAATCCGCGCAGCTGCCTGGAGCAGATGGCCGAAGTGTATGCGGCCAAGCGCGCCAGTGTGCTCGGCGTCGAGCAGGTGCCGCACCGGGACACCGAAAAGTACGGCATCGTGGAAATCGAGGCCGACAAATCCAGCACCGGCCGGGTGCGCAGCATCGTTGAGAAGCCCAAACCCAGCGAGGCACCCTCGAACCTGGCGGTGGTGGGGCGATATGTGCTGACGGCTTCCATTTTCGAGCACCTCGCGCGCATCGGGCGCGGCGCCGGTGGCGAGATTCAGCTCACTGACGGAATCGCGGCGCTCATGGGCGAGGAGGCCGTATACGCCTATCGCTTCACCGGCAAACGCTATGACTGCGGCAGCAAGCTCGGCTACCTGCAGGCCACGGTGGAATACGCCCTGGGTCATCCCTCACTGGGTGCTGATTTTCGCAAGTACCTGATCGGCATTTCGAAGTCGGTTGCGGCACCACGCAAGGGCAAAGTCTCCGCTAGGGGTTCTGTAAGGAAGGCGCGCTAGACGGGCATTGCGTTTGCATGTAGTTGGGGGTATCGCTCTGGTTCCAACCGAGGAGACTCTCATGGGCACCCGCCGCACCCCAGATTCCCAGCAACCCTCCCGTCCTGCACTGCCGGACCCGGTTGTAAAAAAATCCACGAAGAAAGCTCGCGCCCCGGCGCGTCAGTCGCAGGCTGTGGTTGCGGCGACTCCTGCCCCGACGGTGTCCCCGGACGAACGCCGCGGCATGATCGCGAAGGCGGCCTACCTGCGCGGCGAGCAGCGCGGGTTCGCCTCCGGCGGTGAAGCCGACGACTGGCTGCTGGCCGAGCAGGAGATCGACGCGCTGCTGGGCGGCGCCTCCGGCGCCGCGCAATAGGGCTCGCCCAGCAGTTCGTCGACGGTATTGCCCGGCGATCCGAGAACGGGCAGCGAGCCTGCCTGCGCCAGCCAGGCCCGTTCGGCGGCCAAGGCCTCGGTCCAGGGGCGACCGGCCTCATCGTGCCGACCGCAATTGACGATGGTCTCATAGCCGGGGTAGTCGGGAAGCTGAAACGGGTCCTCGCGCTGATCGGCCACCGGCGCCTCCGGCCTGCCGTCCGACTCCTGCATCGGGAACAGCCAGCACACCGAAGGCTTGAAGGTCCAGGGGGGCTGACCGCGCTCGCGCGCGAACTTCTCCAGCTCGCAAAAGCCCGCTTCATCGGCGAAGACGCAGCGGGTGCGGGTGAAGTGCGCAGGGAATTGCGGGCTGCGATACTCGTGTGGCCGGGTCGCCGTTTTTCGTCCCAGATACTGCCCATCCCAATAGCCATCGACGATGTAGACCGCGGGAAGCCTGTCGCGCAGTTGCGGCACCTTGGCCACCAGTTCATGGAGGAACTGCTCCTCCGGCGCGTCCAGGAAGGCGCCGTCGTAGCAACACATGGCTTCGCACTGCCTGACATCGCAGTTGCACAGGCGCAGCTGCTCAGGAGTGCGGATCGGTGGAGTCGTCATGGGGCGCAAGACTACAGCCAGGCAAGGTGTTGCCAAACTGGTTTGGTGTGGTATAACACCATCACAAGGGCGCGTGGATCTGATTTGGGGATTCGATCGGCAGCGCCCAGGCTTTCGATGCGGACAAATGCAACTACAATGCCGCGGGCGGGGTCTCACGCGCACGGCATTGGCCGGATATCAATCGAATAGCCCGCAAGGGCGAAAGGGGAGTCTTCATGGCTGCTGTAGTGTCATTGCAGAACGTGGTGAAGAGCTATACACGCGGACGCCAGCGTGTCGAAGTGTTGCACTCGCTGAACCTCGAAGTGCAAAGCGGAGAATTCCTGGGTCTGATGGGCCCTTCCGGTTCTGGCAAGACCACCTTGCTCAATTTGATCGGCGGCCTCGACAAGCCCGACGAAGGGCAGATCACCGTGGCCGGCGAGCGCCTGGACCAGCTCTCCGGATCCCAGATGGCGGCCTGGCGTGCGCGCCACGTCGGCTTCGTCTTCCAGTTCTACAATCTGCTCCCCGTGCTTTCCGCCGAGCGCAATGTCGAAGTGCCGCTGCTGCTTACCAAGCTGTCGCGTGCCCAGCGCAAGGCCAACGTCGCCGCGGCCCTGGCACTGGTGGGGCTGTCGGATCGCGCCAGCCATAAACCCACGGAACTGTCAGGTGGACAGCAGCAGCGCGTTGCCATTGCGCGCGCGCTGATCGCCGATCCGACACTGCTGGTGTGCGATGAACCGACCGGCGACCTGGATCGCGAAAGCGCCGAGGAAATCCTGCAGCTGCTGACAATACTGAACCAGAAGCAGGGCAAGACCATCATCATGGTGACTCATGATCCGCGTGCGGCGGCTTATGCGACGCGCCTGCTGCACATGGACAAGGGCACGCTGGCGCGCGACGAGACGAGGACTGCTGCGTGAAGTATCTGCCGCTGGTCTGGGCGGCACTGCGGCGCAAGCCGGTGCGATCGCTACTGACGTGTCTTTCCATCGTCACGGCGTTCTTCTTGTTCGGGACACTGCAGGGCATCAACGTCGGTATCGCCAATGTGGTGAAGCTGACCAGCGTCTCGCACCTGATCGTACAAAGCCGGGTAAATCAGGGTGCGGCCATGCCGCTTGCCCACAAGGTGCAGATCGAGTCTGTCCCGGGCGTCACGGCGGTCGCGCCCTTTGCGGTGGTCGTCGGCACCTACCAGCGGCCCAATAATCCGATGATCATCATCGGCACCGACTTCGATGCGATGCTGAAGATCAGCTCCGATCTGATGGTTACGCCTGCGGCGGCGGCGGCGATGCGCCGCACGCGCAGTGGCGTCGTGGTCGGTGTGACCACGATGAAACAGTACGGCTGGAAGGTCGGGGATCGAATTCCGATCCATGGCTTTGCCCCCAAGGTGGACGGCACCACGGACTGGCAGTTTGACATCGTCGGCACTTATACCCTGCAGCAGCCGGACTGGGCCACGCGCATTTTTGCCAACTACGATTTCGTCAATGAGGCGCTGACCACGGGCAAGAACCTGTCGGTGCTGTTCTATGTGGGCATTAATGATCCGGCGAAGTCGGCGGCGATTTCGCAGGCAATCGATGATCGCTTCGCGAATTCGCCCGATCAGACCAATACCGCCAATGAGAAGGACTCCATCGAGACCACCTTGGGACAGATCGGGAACATCAACTTCCTGGTCAATGGTGTCGTCGGCGCGGTGCTGTTCACCTTGCTGTTCCTGACTTCCAATACCATTGCGCAGTCGGTGCGCGAGCGCACCTCGGAACTGGCGGTGCTGAAGACTCTGGGCTTCACCGATGGCGGCGTGCAATGGCTGGTATTGGCCGAGGCGCTCGCGCTGGCGATGGCCTCGGCCGCCCTGGGCGTGGCGCTGTCATCGCGGGTGCTGCCTTGGCTCACCTCCGGCCCGACGTTGTCCTCGCAGGGCATCGGGGCCATGCATGTGCCGAGTCTGGTATACGCCGCGGCGGCCGTGATCGCTTTGCTGCTTGCGCTCATCAGCGGTGTGCCACCCGCAGTGCGTGCGCGGCGCCTCAACATCGTCTCTGCCTTGTCCGGACGCTAGCCTCAGGACTCGTTGCCATGAAGTTAATGTCCCAACTGCTCGCCGTGTGCTCGATCAGCCTGCGTAGCCTGCCAGGCCGCGCGGCTTCCTCGGCGGTCATCGTCATCGGCACTGCCGGGGTCGTGGCGGTGCTGCTGTCGGTATTGGCCCTGTCGACCGGCCTCGCCGGTGCATTGACTGCGACGGGCAGTCCGGATCGCGCCATCGTGCTGCACCAGCAGGCGGCCAATGAAATCGGCAGCAGCCTGCCGCGCGAATCCATTGCGACCATCCTGGATGCGCCGGGCATTGCCAAGGATCTGGCCCACCGGCCGATCGCCTCGGCCGAGGCTATTGCCTCGGTGAACCTGCCACGCCTGGACAATGGCAAGCTCAGCTCCCTGACACTGCGCGGCGTGTCGTCGGATGAGCTGCAGCAGCTGCGGCCCGAGGTGCACCTGGTGCAGGGGCGGATGTTCAAGTCCGGACTGCGCGAGGTCATCGTCGGCAAGGCCGCTTCGGAGCGCTTTGCCAATTTGGGTATGGGCAGTCAGCCGAAGTTCGGCGGCAACCAGTGGACGGTGGTGGGCATCTTTGAAAGCGGCGGCGGCGCCCATGACTCAGAAGTGATCGGTGACATCGACACTGCACTGGCCGCCTACCAGCGCACCACTTATAACTCCGTCATCGTGAAGCTGGCGGGTCCGGGCGCTCTGGAGAAGCTGCGCGCGGCGCTGCTGCACGATCCGACCCTGTCGGTCGAGGTCAACCTGGAGAGCGCCTACTATGAGCGCCAGTCGGAGACTTTTGCTCGCTTCCTCACCATCATCGCGCGCTCCATCAGCACCATCATGGCCATCGGTGCGGTGTTCGCCGCGTTGAATACCATGTACTCCGCCGTGAGCACCCGGGCGGTGGAGATTGCGACGCTGCGCGCCATCGGGTACGGCGCGCTCGGCGTCGTGGTCTCGGTCATTGTCGAAGCCCTGGCACTATCGCTCCTGGGCGCCGTCGCGGGTGCCGCGCTGGCATGGGCTGTATTTGACGGCAACACAGTGAGCAGTCTGGCGGGCGGCGGTGGCCTGGCGCAGATCGTGTTCCACCTGCACATCGGTGCGGCGCTCATCACGCTTGGCATTATCTGGGCTTGCGTGGTGGGACTGCTCGGCGGCCTGCTGCCCGCCATACGTGCTGCGCGTATTCCGGTCGCAGTGGCGCTGCGCGCGATCTAGGTTCCCGTCACGCCCGAAATCTGCCGCTGCGCCGCACGTACCTGGAAGATGCTCGGCTTCGTGACGCCGAATAGTACGAAGGCCGTGGCGGCGATTTTAATGCGGTCCTGATCCGATAGAGGCGACAGCCAGCGCCTGATGATCAGGCTCGGCGCGCCCTCAGGCGGATTGTCCTGGACCTGCTGAGCGTAGGCGAGCATCACGTTCATGGCTCCACTGACGTCCGACTCCGACGGCTGCGCCTGCACGCCGTGACAGGCCAGCACGGCCTCCAGGAAAGCCTTTTCGGCGCGGGTCAGATCGTGGTCGTTGGCTACGCTGTCTGCAACACTCACCGGCGCGCTCCGTGCAAAGAGGAGGAGCAGGACGGTACAGCATCAGGGGTGCCGCACAGCAAGCGCCTACGCGCACTACTGTATATTCGAGGCATTCGCCGTCAGGAGCCACAACGCCATGCTGCATATCGACCATGACAGCGGTGCCCACCGATTCTCAACCGAGCTCGAAGGTCAGACCGGTCTTTTGGACTATGAGCTTGATGGGGCGATCATGAGCATCACCCATGTGCGCGTCGCGCGACCGATCGAGGGTCGCGGTGTGGCCGCCGCGCTGATGGAAAATGCCCTCAAGGTCGCCGCGACGAGCGGATGGACCGTGAAACCGGTGTGCGGCTATGCGATTGCTTACATCAAAAGACACCCGACGGACCGCACCGACCGGCATCTCGAGGAGCTGCTCGATGAAGCGCTGGATGAATCCTATCCGGCAAGCGACCCGCCGGCCGTTGGCCACGTCGACTGAAGAGGCCCGATCGCCTAGAACATCGAATTGGCGTTGTCGGCGGACTGCGGAATCGGCTGGATGATGTCCCAGTGTTCGACGACCTTGCCGTTCTCGATGCGGAAGATGTCGACGACGGCTTCCCCGTACGGGTGCAGCCCGCTCTTGCCGTGCAGATGCAGCATCACCAGATCACCCTCGGCGATGATCTTCTTCACTTCATAGTGGTGCTGCGGAAACGCTTCCTTGAACTTGCGCACCCACTCCGCCACACCCGCATGACCATCGGCAGCGTAGGGGGCATGCTGCCGATACTCGGCGCCCATATAGCGGCGCGCGCCCTCGTAATCCTTTTCGCCAATGAGTTTCTTGTAGAACTCGAGCACCAGCTTCTTGTTGCGCGCGAGGTCGGACGCCATCGTTGATTCACTGGATCGCACCTTACGCAAGGTGCGGCGCGCCGCGGCCTTGGCTTTGGTGCCGATCCGCGCCAGCAGCTTCCTCGCCTTGGCCTTCGCGCTCGACTTGGCCTTGGGTTTCGGCCGCGCGATCCGGGTGGTGATCTTGGTTTTGACGCGTTTGGATTTCTTTGCCATGGCTACCTCTCCCGTCCATGGTACTGCCCCGCGGCCGAAGTGTGCGACTCAATCTCCTTGCGGTCTGCCCGTGCCCTTGCGGCGCTGCACGGCCTGGCGCAGCAGGAACTCGACTTGCGCATTGATGCTGCGCAGGTCATCGGCCGCCCAGCGTTCCAGCTCCTTCCACAGCTCAGGAGACAGGCGCAGCAGGAAGGCCTTGCGATCAGCGGTAGCCACGGCCTTAGGCGTACAGGGTGCCTGTGTTGATGACCGGCGAGGCATCGGAGTTGCCGCACAGTACCACCAGCAGGTTGCTGACCATCGCCGCCTTGCGCTCATCGTCCAGCTTGACGGTATTGTTCCGTTCGAGTTCGCCGAGTGCCATGTGGACCATGCCGACGGCGTTCTGAACGATCAGCTGCCGGGCTGAAATAATTGCCTCGGCCTGCTGCCTGCGCAACATGATGGGGGCGATTTCCGCCGCGTATGCCAGATGGGTGAGGCGGGCTTCCTCAACCTCGACGCCGGCTTTGGCCAGGCGCTGCTGCAGTTCATGGGCGAGCTCCTGGGCGACTTCATCCGCGCTGCCGCGCAGAGTCGGCTCGCTGTCATGCCCATGATCGTAGGCGAAGCGGCTGGCGATGCTGCGCAGGGCCGACTCGGACTGGACTTCCACGTAGCTCGCGTAGTCCTCGACATCAAAGACGGCCATGGCGGTGTCATGGACCCGCCACACCACCACCGCGGCGATTTCCACCGGATTGCCACGCTTGTCATTGACCTTCAGCGTGGGGCTGTTGAAGTTGTTGGCGCGCAATGAGAGCTTGCTCGGCCACCACGACTGGCCGGTGACACCCATGGTTGCCTTGCCACCGATGCGGATACTGCCGACCGAATCAGCGCGCCCATGACCCTTGCCGGGCACGCGGCCGCGATATCGTGAATAGAACGGGTTCGCCCAGTGAAAACCACTGTCGCGCACCGTGCCACGGTAGGCACCGAACAGGATGAGCACCCGCGCTTCGTTGGGTTGCAGCGTGAACAGCCCGAACATCAACAGCACGCCCACTGCACTGACCAGGACCGCCAGGGCGATCAGGCCCAAGGGCCGGGGGAAGGAAGTGCTGGCGATGGCGATGGGCGCGACGCTGATCAGGGCCAGATTCACCAGCAGCATCGGAAAGCCACCGAATGCACGCCGGGGCTGCTCCTGGGAGGCCGTGGACCGACTGGGCAGGGTCATGGTGAGATGCTCCGCGTAGATACCAGAGTGATATCATTACGCAATCATCCCGGCAACGCAAGTCAGCCTCCCGCGCGACCCCAGAAAAGCCCGGTGCGTGGCGTAAAGCTCCCATCGGCCTCGATATTCAGCGCGCGTTGCACTTCCGCCGGCGCACCGCTCTGCAGGATGCGGATGGCGCTGATCAGGGCCTCCGGTGCACGCATGCGCTGCACCCAGGGCGCGAACTCAAGTCGTGTCATCCAGCTCTTTTGCTCAATGTCCGTAAATCCGGCCTCCTGCAGCAGCGCAAGCCACTCGGCCACGTTGCGATCGCGGACATGCGAGGTATCCCGCAGCAGCTCGATGCTCTGCAGATGGGTGTCGACCAGCGGATGGTCATCGCCGAGCAGATCAATGACCAGCACGAATCCGCCGGGTCTGACCACGCGCCGCATTTCGGCCAGCGCCGGCGGGATGTCAAGCCAGTGATGGGCACTGTAGCGGGTGCAAACCAGGTCGAAGCTTGCTGGGGCGAAGGGCAGGGCCGCCGCGGGCGCCTCACAGGTCTCGATCTGCGCCAGGCCGCGTTCGGCTGCCGCCGCCCGTACCGTCGCCAACATTCCCGCTGAAGGATCCAGCGCCACGACACGCCGGGCCAGCGGGGCCAACGTGAAACTCAAATGTCCGGCGCCGGTTCCCACATCCAGCACCGCAGCGTCAGCGGGCAGGCTGCGCGCCGCGAACTCCCGCGCCGCATGCAGGTCCGGGCCTGCGGCGTGCACGGGGCTGATCAGATAGGCCTGTGCCTTAGGGTCGAATTGATCCTGTACCGCCTGGGTATGGGTGCGCATGACCTGTCCTTACTCTGTTGTCAGGCTGGCAGTGTGCCCGCAGTTTTATACGGGTAGCAGTACACGAGTTATCCTATTATAAATTTCACCTGTCATAGCCTTTGGGTTTACTGTCCCGTCAATGCCGCCAACTGCGCCGCGATCCTTACTGCTGGGGGAATTCCTGCGCGCACGTCGCGAGGCGCTGCAGCCTCTGGACCTCGCGCTGCCGCAGCGCAGTCGGCGCCGAACTCCGGGCCTGCGGCGCGAGGAGGTGGCGCAGCTATGCGGCATCAGTCCGACCTGGTACACCTGGATTGAGCAGGGGCGCACCGCCGCGATCTCACCTGCGACCCTGGTGGCGCTCGCCCAGGGCCTGCATCTGACGCCTGCCGAGCGTGCCTATCTGTTTGAGATCGCCGGACGGGTGGATCCCTCACCGGCACGTCCGGCAGCCACCGCGGGGTTGGAGCTGGCCGGTCTGGTCCGGGTCATCAGAACCCCGACCTATGTGCTGGATCGCTACTGGAATGCCATTGAGTGGAACTCAGCGGCCGCCGGCTTGTTCCGTGACTGGCTGGGCGCGCTCCCGGGGCGGCGCCGGCGCTCGGGCGCGGCGCCTGCGGCGAGCGAGCCGCCCAATCTGCTGCGCTACGTGTTCCTGCATCCACGATCGAAGGCGTTCCTGCTGAACTGGGACGATCGGGCCCGCAGTGTGGTCGCTGAATTCCGTGCCGATACCCCGCGGATGCGTGACGATCCGCAGCGTTCGGCCCTCATCGAGGAGCTCAGTCAGGCCAGTCGGGAGTTTGCCGCAGCGTGGCGCTCCCAACGGGTGCGGGCGCGGGATGGCGGGCGGCGCAGTTTCCGAGTGCCCCGCGGTGGCGTGCAGCATTTCGACCAGCACATCCTGCGTGTCGTGAGCCGGCCGGATCTGCGCATGACCGTACTGGTGCCGGCGGCAACGCCCTAGCTTAAGGGCGTATACTGGCGGCTTGCTCGTCGAGCCTGGATTACCGCTTCACTGTCCGTGAGGACTCATCGTCATGTACTCCTATCCGCTGCTCGTCATCCTGCTGATCATCGTGGCCTTCATTGCCACATCCATATTCCGCACGGTGCCCCAGGCCACCGTGGCCGTCGTGACCCTGTTCGGGCGCTATCACCGCATCATGCGCGAAGGCCTTAATATCAAGATGCCCTGGGAGCGGGTGTCCTACCGCCTGTCGCTGCAGAATCGCGCCCTGCAGTTGGAATTCCAGGCCATCACGCAGGACCAGGCGAACGTGAAGTTTGCCACCATGGTGCTGTACGCGGTGTCGGCGGCCGATGAAGAATCGGTGAAGAAGGCCGTCTTCAGCTTCGCGACCAATCAGGAATTCCAACTGGCGCTGCAGCGGACCATAGACGGTTCGATCCGTCAGTTCGTGGCCACGACCAAGCAGTCGGACATCCTCGGGATGAGGGCCGAAATCGTCGACCACACCAAGAAGAATCTGGACGAGGTGGTGTTGGCCTGGGGCTATGTGGTGCGGGATATCCAGATCACGGATATGACCTTCGACAAGGAAATCATCGACTCGATGGCGCGGGTGGTTTCCTCGAAGAATCTGCTGGCCGCAGCCTCCAATGAGGGCGCGGCACTGCTGGTCAAGCGCACCAAGGACGCCGAAGCCGAGGCAGCCTACAAGACGATCGGCGCCGAGGCCGAAAAGAAGGCCTCCGCGTTGCGCGGTGAAGGACTGGCATTGTTTCGCAAGAACATCGCCGATGGCATGAAGGGTGCGGCCGACAGCCTCAAGAGTGCCGGCGTCGACCCGGAGTTTCTGCTGTTCCTGGAATACACCGATGCGTTGAAGTATGTCGCCGAGCACGCCCAGGGGAAGGTTGTGTTCATGGACAGCGGTGCGGCGGCAGCGGCGCGGGTGGTGCAAGGTGTTCTGTCGATGGAGTCGTCGTTCAAGGACGTTCTCAAATAATGTGATTTCGAGAGAATCGGGAGGGGGCACGATGAGACTATTGAGTGGGAAATCCGGACTGGGTGCTGGTGTGGGCGCGGCGGCGCTGTGGCTGGCTGCAGTGGTCACTTCCGGTGCATGGGCGCAGGCTCCCGGTGAGCCCAGTGCGGTCTATCCGAACTGTAATCGCAGCTGCCTGATCGGCGTGCTGCACAGCTATCTGGATGCCCTCGGACACAAGGACCGTGGGCTGGCGCCTTTTGCGCGCAATGCGCGCTATACGGAAAACAATATAGAGATGCCCATTGGCGAAGGGCTATGGGGTTCGGTCAGCGGCGTCTCGGCCACGGGCCTTGAGGTTGCCGATACTTCGACCGGCAACGTTGCCTGGTATGGCACCGTGCAGGAGCATGGCACGGCCGCCTACCTGGCCCTGCGGGTGAAAGTTGCCAACGGCCAGATCACTGAAGCTGAAGCCGTCGTGCAGCGCAAGCCGACACATCCGGCCCCCTTCGGCGATCCGGCCAAACTGACGCACGATCCGGCCTTCCAGGAAGTGTTGCCTGCCCAGCAGCGTCGCGAACGTGAGCGCCTGATTGCCGTGGTCAATGGCTACTTCAGCACCGTCGAACAAAACGATGGGCAGCTGTTCACGGCGTTTGATGCGGATTGTCAGCGCAACGAGAACGGCATCAGCACCACCAGCGGCACGCAGGGTGCCGCGGCCATCTCCCAGGGCTGTGAAGCCCAGTTCAAACTCGGCATCTATCGCATCAACAAGCGCGTGCGCGAACGGCGCTTCCCGATTGTCGATGAAGAACGCGGCGTGGTCGTCGCGACCGGCTTCTTTGATCACGCCAATACCTTTGACAGCTACAAGACGACCGACGGCAAGGTGCATGCGACGGCCCTGAAATGGCCCAACTCCATCTCCTTGATGGAAGCCTTCAAGATCCGCGACGGCAAGATCTACCGCGTCGAGGTGGTGTTCACCTACGTGCCGTACTTCATGCACTCACCCTTTGCCTGGCCGCCCGCGGCCAGTGCGCAGACGGTGCGGGCCGAACCGAAAGTGGTTGAATCGAAGTCCGATCCTTGCGATCGGGTCTGCCTCTCCGCCGCCGCCAACAACTACATGGACGCGCTGGTGGCGCGCGAGCCGGCGCGCGTGCAATGGGCACCCACGGTGCGCTACACCGAAAATAACGTCGCCATGATGATCGGCGACGGGGAGTGGGGCGTGGCGACGGCGCGCGACCCGAATCCGCTGATCGTGGCTGATCCGGGTACCGGCAATGTGGGCTGGTATGGCACCGTGGCGGAGCACGGGCAGCTGTCCTACTACGCGATGCGCCTGAAGGTGCAGCAGCACCGGGTTTCCGAGGTCGAGGTGATCCTCGACCGCAAGGGCGATGCAGGTCCATGGGGCGATCCTGCCCACTACAGCCACGATCCGGCGTTCACGACGGTACTGCCGGCGGCTCAGCGCAGTTCCGCCAAGGCGATGATTGCGCTCGTTGATGGCTACTTCAACACCGTGCAGCGCAACAACGGCGTGGTGCATACGCGCTTCGACTCTGAATGCGCGCGTGAGGAAAACGGCCAGATCACGACCAATGGCAGCTTCGGCTCCGATGCCCAGGGCTGCGAAGCGCAGTTCAAACTCGGCACCTTCCTGTTCGTCGATCGCGCTCGTGATCGGCGCTATGTGGTGGTGGACGAGGAGCGTGGCATCGTCATGGCGGAGGCCTGCTTTGATCATGGCGCCACGTTCGAAGACTACAAGACCACCGATGGCAAGGCGGCGAAGAATCCGATCACCTCGCCGAGCACCATCTCGCTGATGGAAATGTTCAAGATCCGCAATGGCAAGATCTATCGCATCGAAGCGGTATTCACCGGAGTGCCATTCCGGATGAGCTCGCAATGGGTGGGAAAATAATTATGGCCGATCTGTCGGCCTTTCCGATCACGCGCAAATGGCCGGCGCAGCATCCGCAGCGCCTGCAGCTGTATTCGCTGCCGACCCCGAATGGCCAGAAAGTGTCGATCATGCTCGAGGAGAGCGGCCTGGCCTACGAGCCGCACCTGGTCCGCTTCGATCAGAATGATCAGATGACTGCGGAGTTCCTCTCGGCGAATCCCAACAACAAGATCCCGGCGATCCTTGATCCCAACGGCCCGGGCGGTCAGCCGCTGGTGCTGTTCGAGTCCGGCGCGATCCTGGTGTATCTGGCCGAGAAGACCCAGCGCTTCATCCCCGCCGATGCAGCCGGGCGCTACCACACGCTGCAGTGGCTGATGTTCCAGATGGGCGGCATCGGCCCGATGTTCGGCCAGGTCGGGTTCTTCCATCGCTTCGCCGGCAAGGACTACGAGGACAAGCGGCCGCGGGATCGCTATGTGGCCGAAGCGAAGCGCCTGCTCGGTGTGCTCAACCAGCGGCTGCAGTCGCAGGCGTGGGTGGTTTCGGATGAATACACCATCGCCGACATGGCGATCTTTCCGTGGGTGCGCACGCTGGTGAGCTTCTACGAGGCCGGCGATCTGGTCGGGATCGCCGACTTCCCGGCGGTGACGCGCGCGCTCGAGGCCTTCGTGGCGCGACCCGCGGTGGTACGCGGCTCGAACATTCCGGCGCGGCCGGCCACCTGATCAGTTGCGGCTGATCCGCGCCTGCGCCGGACCGGTCGCGCGGATCGGTGTGAGCCATGAGGCGGTGTCCTGCGGCCGGCCATCCGAGCGTAGCCAGCCATAGACGACGGTGTGCCATAGGATGCGCTGCACGTAGTTGCGCGTCTCGTTGTAGGGAATATTTTCAACCCATACATCCGGAGCAATGCTGCCCGCAGGCAACCAGCGGCTCGCGGCGGCGATTCCGGCGTTGTAGGCGGCGAGGGCCAGCGGCAGTTGCCCATCGAGCCTGTCGAGCAGCAGATGCAGGTGTTCGGCCCCCAGGGTCGAATTGATCTGTGGATCGAACAGGTCGGCCATGTGCGGGGTCGGCAGCTTCAATGCCTTGGCGGTCGGTTTCGCGGTGGCCAGCTCCAGCTGCATCAGGCCCCGCGCACCGGCGCTGGATACGACATCGGTGCGATACAGACTCTCCTGACGGATCACCCCGTAAATGAGGCTCACCGGCAGCCGCGCCGCACGCGCCGCGGCGAGCACCGAGGATTCGTAGGGCTGCGGATATAACAGGTCATAGTCATAGAATATGCGCAGCGTGGTGGCCGCGGTGACCGCGAGGTCGTACCAACCCCAGTCGGCCGCGACCGATATGGCCTGCTGACGCTCGCTCGGCGACAGCTCATCAAAGGCAAACTGCCACTCGCTCATGGCCTGAGCGCGCAGGTCGCATGACAGCAGTTCTCGGGCGCGCACCAGGGCCGGCAGCTGGGTCAGCCGTGCCCGGACCGCTTCGTCCCGGTCCAGGGGCTGAGGATGCGGTGTCGCGTTGATGCCGAGGCGGGCGGCGGCGAGGCCTGAGTAGTAGTTATCGTCGGGAGCCAGCGCTGCGAACAGACGGTGCGCCTGAGCCGGATCACCGCTCTGCTCCAGCGCGCGGGCACTCCAGTAGCGCCAGCGCGCACTTTGCCGGTTCGTTTCGGTCATCGCGGCAATGGTCTGGGTGACCAGCGGCCAGTTACCCGCCCACAGTGCGGCACGGGCGCGCCACTCCAGAACGCTGTCATCCAGTTCATGGCTGCTGACGCGGGAAAAGAAGTCCTCGGCGCGCGCGTCGCGACCCCAGGCCAGTGGCAGCGCCACGGCGAGCGCAAACGCACTGGCACTTTCCGAGTTCAAGTTGCGCTTGCGCAGCAACTGCGCATACCGGTCGACCGCGGCATCCGGATCCTGGCGCGCCAGCCGCGTCCAGCCGGCGAGGAGCGCTTCGGGCAGCACGGCAGTTGCCGGTTCATTGAGCAGAGCATCGATTGCCCGCAGTGGCGTATCGAGCAGCTGCGCCCATTGCCGCAGCGGCAGCGCTTCACCGGCCGGCAGGTGGGCGATCAGGGCCTTGGCGAGGGTACTGTTGCCCCCCTGTAGCGCCTGGCGCGCACGCCGCTCGATCAGCTCGGTGGTGATGATGCCGTGCTCGATGCCCCACGCGTACGGAGCCTCACATTCGGGGGTTTCGCGCAATGTCAGCCACTGCCGTACCAGTGAAGGTCCGAGCAGCGCGGTCTGGCCCGTCGCGATCTTTGCGGCGAGTGCCTGACAGCGCAGCGCATCGCTGGCCGCGGCATCACGGTAGAGGGTGAGGAAGGCGTCCCATTGGGCGCGGCGCGCCAGGCTTTCCAGCCAGCTGCGACGCAGCTGTATGCCCACGGGCAGCAGACCATAAGTTGCCAGAAACCCAGCCGCGCGTCGGTCTGCCGCGGCCACATCCGGGCTGTCAGTGAGGGCCTGGCGGATGCGTTCGGCCTGCAGGTACGGATACAGCGGGTAGCTGCGCAGGGCTGCATCATCCGTCGCGTCGGTCGCAGCGCTGTCGGCGGGTGCCGTGAGGGGCCGCTGCGCCAGGGCCATGGCCTGCAGGAACGCCTGGCGAGTGCCGCTCAGGTCGGCGGGTTGCGCCGCCGATAGCATGCGGCAACCCAGCAGCGCCAGCACGGTGAGTGCAGCCGGCCGAAATCCCAACCCCCTCATTGACATGCGATCAGGTTAACCATTGGATATGCGTCACGCCAGTTACACTTTGGCAAGGGAGACTGCACCGATGCGAGATGCGATGTTGGTAAAACTTTGGGCACAGGTATCGCGTTCGTTCCTGCCGCGCGCCGCGACGGCACGTGAAACCGAAACGGCGCAGAACGCCTTTCTGGCCGGCGCCCTGGGAGTCTTCCTGCATCTTGAGCAGGCCCTGGAGGGCGGTGACAAGGCTGCCATCGCGGCCACGCTGAAGAAGCTGCGCCGCGAGTTGAATCTGGGGGTCGCGTCCCGGGGGCGGGTGCGCAAAGAGCGCGCGGCGAGTTAGACCAGCGGCACCAGCATCGCGATGGCATACAGACCAAAGGCGGTGAGGATGGTGCCGGCAATGCGATTGATCGCGACCACGGTATGTCCGCCCACATAGGGCCGTAGACGCCCGATGAGGCCGCACACCGCCAGCCACCACAATGCCGAGCCCAGAAAGACGCCCAGCACCATAGCTGCCGCCGCCGCGCCGTCCGCGCTGCTGATCGTTCCCACCGGTGCCATGCCTAAGCCTGCGAACACGGCCGCGTATCCGAGCAGGGTAATCGGATTGGCAAGAGTGAGCCGGAAAGCGGACAGGAAGGCCGCGCGTGCTCCCGGCTGCAGCAGCGCCGCGCTCCTGCCGGGGACGGGCAGGGAGACGACGGGGCGCATGAACATCCGGGCACCCAGGTAAACGAGGTAGATGCCGCCAATGACTCGCAGTGCGGTCCGGTCATCGATGACCCATTGGGCAATGGCGCACAGCGCCACCATGCCCGCCACCGCGTACAGCGCGTCGGCTGTGGCAGCGCCGAGGCCGCAGACGAATCCCAGGCGTGGACCTGCCGTCAGGGTGCGGCTGATGCACAGCAGGCCGATGGTGCCCAGGGGTGCGGCGAGCGCCAGGCCGATCAGCAGGCCCTTGACCAGAAACAAAATGCTCAACTCGTGTCACTCCACTAATCGGCGGCCGCAAGGGCCGACACCATATCGGGAAATGTCCGCGCCCGCCCGTCCGATGCGCATACTCGGCATTCGGGAATCGAGGTGCGCATGACCAAACGCCAGAATCTCGCCAGAGCCGCGGATTCGCCGCTGCAGCCACCAGCCGACCGGGCGCTGGCCCTGAAGCTGGTCACCGACTGCGATCTGCTGCGGCTGAAAGTCATCGCCCGGCTCCATGGCCGCAGCCTGCCGCCGGATCTGTCCTGGGCGGATCTGCTGCAGGAGGCCCTGGCGCGGGTGCTGGATGGGTCGCGCACGATTCCAGCCGGGGTGCCGACCGTCGCGTTCCTGGCGGGGGTCATGCGCAGCATCAAGGCCGAGCACTGGCGCCGGCGCCGGCGCGCCAACGAGCAGCAACCGGTGCTGGCCACCGAGTACCAGGTGGTGGCGGCCGAGACCATCGAGGCCTGTGATCCGCAGCCGGACCCGGAGCGCTGGCTGATCGCTGCCCAGCAGCTGCAGGCGATCGGGATATTGTTTGCGCACGATGCGGTCGCGCTGCAGATCATTGCGGGCTTGGGCGACGGGCTCACCGCTGAGGAAATCCGGCGCACGCTGGGCATGACCAAGACGGACTATGATTCGGCGCGCAAGCGCATGCGGCGTGCATTGATTCGCGCTGGCTTGACCATGGGAGTACGGCAATGAGCGTGCGGCCGGATGTGGGGCTGGAAAGACTGATCCACGGCCTCGAACAGGAACTGCTGTCGGCTCCCGATGAGGAATTCGTGGCCGGCGCCCACGACCTGGGCATGAACCCGGACATGAAGGGCTCAGCGGCATTCCTCGGGGTGAAGAACCTGACGCCCCAGCTGCTCGAGGCGCTGCGTCGCGCCTATGCCGAGCGCCTGGACCGCGAACAGGACGCCTAGTCGATCCAGCGCAGTCGATCGGCCAGGTGACGCAGAGCCAGGATCGCCATTTTCGGCGGCTGCGACTGACCGGAGCACCAGGCATGGACCTGGTCCGGTTCCACCTCCAGATCAGCCGCCGCTTCGGCGGGCGTCAATCCCAGTCGGCGCAACAGCCATTGAATCTGCTCGACGGGATGCGAGGCGGGGCCTTCGTAAACGGCCGCCGGATCAGACGCGAATTGCAATGCCATGAGATTCCCTTCCCCTTATGCTTGCTTGGCCTGTGCAGTACATCGTAACGCACTGATTTTGTTATCGATCGGCGCTGCAGCATTCTTGCCGATTCCGGCTGCCGTAGGCCACGCAGGCAGACTAAGGAAGCGGGGGCGGAAAATCAAATCATATTGCGCCGCAACACTGTCATACGACTGCAAAGGCGCCGCTTTAAACAGGGAGACTGGGTTACTACGCGGGATTACACATGTCCGATTCGACCGCCCTCGACCAGGAGGACCTCATCCGTCGTCTCAGCCGCGATCTCATCGACAGCTACGACGAGGAACTCGAAATGGAAATCGAGGACCGCGAGCACCTGCCGCCGGGCGTCGCCGCCGGCACGACGAATGGCGAAGAGCAGGTCTATCGTCGGCAGTACTTCTCGGAATTGTTCCGACTGCAGGCAGAACTGGTGAAGCTGCAGGACTGGGTGGTCGCCTCGCGGCAGAAGCTGGTGATCCTGTTCGAGGGCCGCGATGCGGCGGGCAAAGGGGGCGCCATCAAACGCATCACCCAACGGCTCAATCCACGGGTGTGCCGCGTGGTGGCGCTGCCCGCACCGAACGATCGGGAGCGCACCCAGTGGTATTTCCAGCGCTATGCCGCGCACCTGCCCGCGGCGGGGGAGATCGTCTGCTTCGACCGCAGCTGGTACAACCGCGCCGGGGTCGAGCATGTCATGGGGTTCTGCACGCCCGAGGAATACGAGGAGTTCTACCGTTCGGTGCCGGATTTCGAACGCATGCTGGTGCGCTCGGGCATCCATCTGATCAAGTACTGGTTTTCGATCACCGACGAGGAGCAGCACGTGCGCTTCCTCGGCCGCATCCATGATCCGCTCAAGCAATGGAAGTTGAGTCCCATGGACCTGGAATCCCGGCGCCGCTGGGAGGACTACACACGCGCCAAGGAGATGATGCTGGAGCGCTCACATATCTCCGAGGCGCGCTGGTGGGTGGTGCAGGCCGTCGACAAGAAGCGCGCGCGCCTGAACTGCATCCATCATCTGCTGCAGCAGTTTCCCTACGCGGAAATTGAGAAGACCAACGTCGTGCTGCCGGAACGCGAACGCCATGGCGACTATTCCCGGCATCCCGTGCCCGCGGACATGCTCGTGCCGGAGGTCTACTGATGCATGGCGCGCGAGGTCTGCGCCACGGCCAGCGCAGTCATGGAGAGGATGCGCCGCACCGTTGAGGACGGCGTCAGCACGTGAGCCGGCTTCGCCGCGCCCATCAGGATCGGGCCAATCGTCGAACCGTCGCGGTTCAGGACCTTGATGGTATTGAACAGGATGTTGGCCGCGTCGAGGTTCGGGCAGATCAGGATGTTCGCCTCGCCCTTGAGCCGACTGTCCATCAGATTGCCGCTGCGGATCGTTTCCGACAATGCCGCATCGGCGTGCATCTCGCCATCGCACTCGATGTTCGGCGCCAGCTTGGAGAAAATCTCATACGCTTCGCGCATCCGCGTGGCCGATTCGCGCCGCGAGGAGCCGTAGTTGGAGTGTGAGAGGAAGGCGACCTTGGGCGTCAGCCCGAATACGTGCACTTCCTGAGCGGCCTGCAGCGCGATCTGCGCCAGAAGCTGTGCAGAGGGCACTTCGTTGACATAGGTGTCAGCGATGAACAGCGTGCGGCCGGTGAGCATCAGGCAATTGAGGGTTGCCAGACAGGGCGCATCACTGTGACGTCCGATCACATCACTGATCTTCGCCAGATGCGCATCGAAGCGACCGTGCAGGCCGCACAGCATGGCATCAGCATCCCCCAGGTTCACCATCAGGGCGGCAATGGTGGTCGAGGAGCGGCGCACGGCATTCTTGGCCGCCTCGGGACTGATGCCCCGGCGTCCCATGCTCTGGTGATAGGCCTGCCAGTACTGCTTGAAACGCGGATCATCGTCCGGATTCACCAGCTCGATATTCTTGCCGGGGCGCAGGCGTAGCCCGGCCTTGGCGATACGCTGCTCGACGACGGCGGGTCGGCCGATCAGGATCGGTTCGGCCAGGCCATCATCCAGCGCGAACTGCGCTGCGCGCAGGGCACGCACGTCTTCGCCTTCGGCATAGACGATGCGGCGCTTGGTGGAGGCGCGCGCGGCGGTGAACACCGGCTGCATGACCAGGCCGCCCGCGGCGAACATCTGCATGAGCCGCTGCCGATAGGCATCAAGATCGGCGATCGGACGGGTGGCGACCCCCGAAGCGGCGGCGGCTGCCGCCACGGCCGGCGCGATGCGCAGGATCAGTCGTGAATCGAAGGGCTTCGGGATGATGTAGTCGCGACCGAATCCCAGATCCTGGCCGGCATAGGCGCTGGCCACCTCTTCGCTGATGTCTTCCTTGGCCAGATCGGCGATCTGCCGCACGCAGGCCAGCTTCATTTCGGCGGTGATGCGCGTGGCGCCGCAGTCCAGTGCGCCCCGGAAAATATAGGGGAAGCACAGTACATTATTGACCTGGTTCGGATAATCGGAGCGCCCGGTGGCGATGACGCAGTCCGGTCGGGCAGCCAGCGCCAGTTCCGGTCGGAT
>DASYER010000090.1:0-4398 GCA_036498905.1 Steroidobacteraceae bacterium
ACGCTGGCGGCGGGCCAGGATGTCCATATCACCGGCTCCGATGTGCTCAGCCACACGGGCACGTCGATCATCGGGCAGAACGTGACGATTGATGCCGGGCTTGGCACGGTCGATACCCGGCAGACGCAGTCGGTACACAGCGGCGGTATCAATGTGGGTCTCACCGGGGGCATGGTCAGTGCAGCGCAGGGAGCTTATGCATCGGCGCATCGTGCGGGGCAGGTGGATGATGATCGGTTGAAGGCGCTTTATGCGGTGCAGGCCGGATATGAAATTTACGATGCCGTGCAGGGCGACGATAATGCGAAAGGCGCAGCGAAGTCCAACGGTGTTAGTGTCCGCGTGGGTCTTGGCGCGAGCACGGCAAACAGTCATTCAACCACGCATGACGACACGACGGCCGGTAGCACGATCCATAGCGACGGTGATGTCACGATCGTCGCGACGAATGGCAACCTCAACGTCATCGGCAGTCAGATTGATGGGAAGGACGTCGCTCTCGCCGCCACTGGCGACCTGAATCTGCTGAGCCAGCTCGAAGCGCACACGCAGAAGAGCAGCAGCGCCAATGCGAGTGGCGAGATCGGATTCAGCTTCGGTAGCCAGACGGGCATCTACGTCACGGCCAATGTCGGTAAGGGCATTGCTCACGGCAATGGCACCACGAATGCGAACACGTCGGTCAACGCCTCGGACACACTGAGCATCGTCTCTGGTAACGACACTAACATTCTTGGTGCCCAGGCCAAGGGCGAAACGGTGGTTGCGTCGATCGGTGGCGACCTCAACATCGCTAGTCAGCAGGCCACCAACGATTACGCAAGCCAGTATTGGCAAGTGGGCGGCACGTATGTGTACGGCTACGGCAGCCAGGTCAACATTGCTGTTGGCAAGACGACCAGTAACTACAAGAGTGTCGATGAAGTCAGTGGCATCGGCGCCGGCACCGGCGGGTACGACATTTATGTCGGAGGTAACACCGATCTGAAGGGTGGCGTCATCGCCAGCGCTGCGGACGCGTCGAAGAACATTCTGAGCACGGGCTCGCTGACCTTCAGTGACGTTCAGAACGAGGCGGAATACAAATCGGCCAGCGCTGGCATATCCGCCGGCAGCGGCGGCTTCAGCGGCAGCATGAGCATTCCGCAGTCGAAGGACTCGAGCAGCACGACCAAGGCGGGTATCGCCGAAGGGACGATTGAGGTTCGTAACCAGCCTGGTATGGATCTGAGTGGGCTTGATCGGGCGCCCGATATCGATGCGGGAGGGCTTAAGGCGATCTTCGATGAAAAGAAGGTGGCCGAGCGGCAGGAACTAGGTCAAGCCGTTGGTCAGCTAGGTATGCAAGTCGCAGGTACGCTTGCGGGATACATGAGAGACCATGCCACGTCCGATGACGAGCGTGCAGCGTGGGGCGATGGCGGTGCCTATAGGACCGCACTGCACGGAATGGTCGGTGCCGTAACAGCAAAGCTGGGAGGTGGCGACGTTCTACAGGGCTCCCTTGGAGCTGCTGCCAGTGAACAGTTGGCGGGTGTCATGGCCGGGTACCTGACTGAGCACCACATTGACCCGAACAGCGACGCGGGAAAAACGTTGATGCAGATGGCCAGTGTCGCAGTAGGCGGCGCTGTGGGCGGCGGTGCCGGCGCGGCGACAGCTCTGCAGGGCGAGCTGTATAACCATCAGCTACATCAAGACCGGCGCGACAGCGTCGCGGCGAAAACGGGGGTGAAACCCGATGATGTGAAGGCTGAGATAGTCACCGCCAGTGACGCGAACGGCAATGCCGAGAACTTCTTTCCGCTTGTCTACGGTGCGCTTACGCGATCGGGCTCGTGTACTGGTGGCGTCGATGCGTGCTTGGGTGTGGCCACTTCATTCATCGAATCGGAGCTTGGCAAGGGTGTGCCACTCGACATCTTTATTGCATCGCCGAGCAACAGTGATGATACAAATCTTTATGCGATGGCTTATGCCATAAGTAAGGATCTGGGCGACCACCTTGATAGTCGGGACAACGCTTCAACTAAAGCGCTTCTTCAGCAGAAGTTGGCAAGCGTAAACAGTGACGGAATGGTCAACATAGGGGATCTGGTATCCAGGCAGGACAAGGCTGTCGCGTACGGCCGTGGTGGCTCTCTCACTTTAGAGAATGCAGAAAAGTTAGGTGATGCTAAGTATGCGGCTGTGGTCGATACGTGGCTCAAGTCAAGTGAGAAGGCAGGCATTGAAAAGGATTGCTATATCTGCGTCGACGGCGACCGCGAGAACGTGATCAATCAAGCGGGCGGTATGATTCTTGTGGGGCTGACCCAGCTTGGCACAGGCTTTGCGATGAACGGCTCGAAGCCTTCGGTCGTCGAGCAAGCTATTCCGGAATCAAACGTGCCGGATCCAAGTGTCCCGAAACCCGTAAGCACCCCTTACGGCGACGCACATCAGAGTCTGACTCCAGAAGCGCTGGCGTTACGTGCACAGGTAGATCAGGGGGCTATGTTGTATCGTATTGGCACGATTGGGCAGAGTGCTACTTCGGAAGCGCAGTTCTGGGAGCTTGAGAATCCGACCACTCCGGGATATGCCGCGCGGTACGGCATACCGCCGGAGAACGTCGCCAACGCGAACTTTATCGAGATTGCGACGTTGCGCCCCGGAACGCCATTCATCACTCGCAACGCGCCTGGAATTGGAAACAACCTAGGTGGTGGGATTGAGGTGGTCACCGAACCGAATGGTGTACAGATGATTTACTTTGGCCCCCACTGACGGTGACGATATGAGCGCGTACGATCAATACGAAGAAACAAGGGAAATTGCCGCGCTCCTCGATCAGGAGGGCCTCAAAGATCAGGCTACACAGCTTCGGAACGCGTTAGCAGATGGCGCGACCGGGACGGAAATATTCATGATGATCCGCTTTAGGCTGAAGGTGATGCTCAATGATGGGCCACTGCCACATGAGTTGAGCTTGCGCATCAAAACATTTTACTCCTACCTGGATACGGCCCTGCAATGAGCGTCGGACCGACGCCCATCCGGATTTGACTAGCGGCCGATGTCAGGGAGAAAGCGTTTCTTGTAAGGAAGCGGAAATACGTCCGGCATCAGCGTGGGCGGTTCGATGGCGCGACGGTTGCGGAGTCTGCTACGCAGAACAACTGGCTCTTGCACAGCGAAGTCGAGGCCGCGGACAAAGCTCGCGCTGAGTGTGCGAATCAGGATTGCAGGGATCGCATCACTGCAGCTATGGAAAAGCTCAGCCTCGAGCGGGATTACGGCCGGGAGCAGTTCGGAAATCAGTACTTCCAGGATGTCGTCAGCAAATATGGAGTGCTGACGTACGACGACAAGGACGCCGCTGCAAAGGCCTACTACGCTCAATTCAATATCAAGCCGGGCGACTCGATCGTACCGGAATATGAACCCGCAAATGACCTGGGCTATCAGTGGCGCCAGTTCGTGAATGGATTCACACAGTCTCGCGACAAGGTAAGCGACACTCTTGATCACTACGGCGAGCACCCTACAGAGATCCCTGGCGCAGTCGGCGGAGCGATCTACAACGGCGTCAAGGACACGGCCACGGGCACGGTTGCGTATCTGACCAGTGACGTTCCGGCTTGGACGCTTACACAGCAGGTGCATGATCAGTACGGGGTGCCGACTGCCTATAACCTTGGCGTTGGTGTTTATGCGGCCTCGTTGTCGGGTGCTCTGGCGGCTCCTTCACTGGTGATAGGGGGAGGGATTGGGGCTACGCCCGCCTGGATAGCGGAATGGTCGCCTGTCGCGTCAGGCGGGAGTGCAGGGGGGTTTCCCCATTGCATACTTGGGCAGCGATGTTCCACTCCTTCTTACTGGAAGCGCGAGTAGTGGTCCGCTCTCCAGCGCGGTTTCGCAGGGGTCTACGTTCGCCGGGGTCGTGGCGGGGGCGGCGAACACAAGCTTGCTTGATGAGCTAACTGCTAACGGTGTGAAATTTACTAGGGAAGACATCGTTGCGACGGCCCGCAATTCAAGTGGGCAGGTTGTGTTCCTTGAGGCCGGGAACTCAAAAGCCGGATTGCAGCACATCATCGAAGAGCATGGGGAGCAGTTCGCTCAGATGGGCGTGGCGGAGGCGGAGATCCCTGGAGTGATAATTAGAGCAGTTTCTGAGGGCACGCTCGTCGGCTACCAGGGGTCTGGAGTTGGGCGTCCAATTTATGAGTTAACAATCAATGGACAGTCCCAGCGTATCGCAGTGACTGTTGGAAGCAATGGCTTTATTGTTGGCGCAAATCCGAGGGGTAACGGCAAATGAAACATATTAAGCTTATGGCGGACTACCAGTGTCATCCCCTTTGGAATATGTCGCCCGGTGAATACGGAGATGTCAATCCTGCAGAACTTCCA
>DASYER010000091.1:0-13212 GCA_036498905.1 Steroidobacteraceae bacterium
GGCCGGCCTTGCGCCTTCAGCGCTGTCGAGCTGGTACCACGATCCGCGCGACAGCGAATACGGCCTGTTGCTCGGCTTCACCAATCTTGCCGCTGATCAGGCAGTGGAAGTCATGGCGCGGCTGAAGAGCGTCCTCGGGAAGCCGAGCGCCTCGGTCAGTCCCCGTGTTGCGGGATGATGACGCCAAACGCTGACCGAGGCGATCACCACTACGTCACGGAAATCACGAGAGAACTTCAAGGATTTGGCGCGCTTCCCAGCCCAAGAGCCCCAGCAACTCTGAAAGGCCCTCAGAGCGGCGAAATCGATCGACCCAGGGCTCTCCTAGCCTCTAAGATCTGCCTCACTGAAGGCAATACGCTTCATGCGCTCTCAATACCGATGGGAGGGGGCAGCAAGTCGAACGACGACAGGGAGAGTACGCGTGAGGCTTCTCATTGAGAATCTGAGCAAGCGATACCGAGGCGACATCAAAGCTCTCCGCCAGGTCAGTATCGATGTGAAAGCGGGAGTCCTTGGTCTGCTGGGACCGAATGGAGCCGGCAAGACAACCCTGATGAGCATCCTCGCGACCGTGACGCGACCGACCGAAGGTCGTGTCCTGTGGAACGGCATTGATATTGCGAAGGATCCCGATTCCATTCGCGTGCGACTCGGCTATCTGCCGCAAGATTTCGGTGTGTATCCGCACCTCAACGCGCTCGAGTTTCTGCACTATCTCGCCGCCGTGAAGGGGCTGGACGCATCGGCCGCCACTCGGCGCATCAGTGAATTGCTGGAGCTGGTGAACCTGACGCAGGCGTGCAGGCGCCCCTTGGGCGGATTCTCCGGCGGAATGAAGCAAAGAGTCGGCATCGCACAGGCGCTGTTGAACGATCCGCAATTGCTCATTGTGGACGAGCCTACGGCGGGCCTGGACCCGGAGGAGCGGGTACGGTTCCGCAACCTGCTGTCGGACCTGTCAGGTGAACGGATCGTCATTCTCTCGACCCACATCGTGTCCGACGTGGAAGCCACAGCGACAAGTATTGCCCTGATTGACAAAGGGCAGTTGGTAACACACGCATCGCCCGAGACACTGATGCGTCAGGTGGAAGGCCGGGTGTGGGAGTGGGTGATCCCCAGCGAACAGCTCAATGCTGTCAGAAATCAATTCCCCATCAGTAGCACGACACGGCGCAGCGACGGCGTGCACGTGCGCGTGCTCGCTCAGGAGCCCCCGTCAGGCGGACAAGCCGTACCACCGAATCTGGAGGATGCCTATCTGTTCGCCTTGTCGCAGCATCGCGCCGGCGTCCAGGCATGAGTGGTCCGCGGACGCTCTATCACATGGTGCGCGCCGACTTCCTCGAGCGCGTGCGGCGATATGGTTTTCTACTGACGCTCGGTCTCGCGGTGTATCTCGGCTACGCCATTTACGCCGGGCAGATCGGCCTGCAAGTGGGCAGTTATCGCGGCGACCAGAACTCAGCCTGGGTGGGCTCGGAGGTGGGTCTGGTCGCAAGTATGGTTCTGAGTTTGGTCGGCTTCTATGTCATCAAAAATGCCATCCAACGAGACCGGGAAACCCGCGTAGGCCAGGTGCTGGCGTCTACCCCAATGAGCAACACTTTATATGTGCTGGGTAAGGTGCTGAGCAACTTCGCGGTGCTGGCCGCCATGGTGCTCATTCTCGCATTTGCAGCGGTGCTGATTCAGCTTTTGCAAGGAGCGGATGCCCACATCCAACTGTTCGCCCTCTTGAGCCCAATCCTGATCTTCGGGCTGGGTACTCTGGCCGTCACTGCCGCACTGGCTGTGATATTTGAAGTACTTCCAGGGCTGCGCGGCGGACTGGGAAACGTCTTATACGTGTTCGTGTGGATCGGTCTGATGGTTCTGGGCACGACGAAAGCCACCACTGCGCACTATTTTGCCGACTACGGCGGGCTGTACACGGTACTGGGACAGATGCAGGCGCAGGTGCATCAACTCGATCCACAATCTCATAGCTCGCGAATGTTCGCCGGGGGCGCAGGCCCAAATCCGAGCACCAAGATATTCCTCTGGTCCGGCGTGCATTGGAACTCGACCCTCGTCATCAGCCGCTTTCTTTGGCTTGCGATAGCCGCCGGCGTCACCGCTCTGGCCGTGATCTTGTTCGACCGCTTCGATCCCGCCCGTACGACCTGGACGAAAGCGAAGGACTCACGGCCTGATGACGGCCCGGCAGGCGAGGCGCTCGAAAAGATCAGGCCTGAAGCAGCGCAACGGATCGCCACTCAGCTCACCGCGCTGACTACCATCGCGCCCGGTGACGCCATGAGGAGGCGATTTTTCACGCTCGTCGTTGCCGAACTGCGACTGATGCTGCGGGGACATCCGTGGTGGTGGTATGCGGTCGCGGCGGGATTGATCATCGCATGCTTGTCAGCGCCGCTCTCGGCGGGGCGCGCCGGCATAATCCTCGCAGTCTGGTTATGGCCGGTACTGCTGTGGTCGCAGATGGGCACGCGCGAGGCGCAATACCTCACACGTTCCCTTATTTTTTCGGCTCCGCGCGTATTCCCGCGACAGCTGCTGGCAATTTGGGTCGCGGGGGTCTGCGTGGCCGCATTGGCCGGTAGCGGGCTCGGCTTGCACCTTCTGGTGGCGGGTGATTTTGCGGGCCTGGAGGCGTGGACCGCGGGAGCGCTGTTCATTCCCGCTCTGGCGCTGGCGCTCGGCGTATGGACGGAATCGCGCAAGCCCTTCGAAGCTCTCTACACGATATGGTGGTATATCGGACCGGTCGAACATATGTCGAAGCTCGACTTCATGGGTACCACGGTCGGATCGAGCACCCCCGGCCTCTATCTCGCCGGATCCGCCGTGCTACTAATCGCGACGTGCGCGTGGCGTCGTGTGCGGGTGGCCCATGCCTAATTTCAGTTGGTCATTCGCCAGACCGAACGATCACCCCAGCCTGCCACCGCGCTCGTGGCCCAGGCTGTCGACTTGTCCTTATGACAGACATTGCACGCGTTCGGGATCTTCATTTCCTCGGTCTGCGTCGGCGTCACGAAGTGGAACGTATGGCTGCTGACATTCACATCGCCCATCGTCTGCTCGATCTTTGGCATGTGGCAGGCCACACATTGGCTCCCGGGACTGTCTGCCTTGTGATGGGTATGCGCTTCAATCGAGACCGCATGCGGTCCGTTCTGGGTGTTAGGCCCATGGCAGGTCAGGCAGATTTGATCGATGGGCTTTCGCAGCATGGCCTGGTTCGCGGTACCGTGCGGATCGTGGCAGGAAAAGCACGTTACGCCGCGCGTGTACATGAGGCTCTGCACAAAATCATTGCCCTGCATGCGGTTCTTACGCGCAGTCCCGTCCGGGAAATGGGTGAAAGTCAGTGTCCCGAGCAGATGGGGTTCGAGCTTCCAATAGTCCGATAGCGTCTCCCCGACGCTATAGCCTACCGGCCAGTCGTAGTACTTGCCTTCTATGGGGTTCTTCAGCGGCTGCCCCTGTGAATGACACTGGATGCAGGTGTCATTCGCATGCACATAGTTCATGCGCGCGGGATTGAGAATGTTCTCGCGAGTCGGATGGGCGGCGTGAACGGAGCCGGCGCCATGACAACGCTCGCAGCCAACGTTCCATTCGGCCACCGTCTTGTTTTCGATGTTGTAGCCCACCGAGTGGCAGCCGTCACAGGTGGGACCGGTGGGCCGTTTGGAGTTGTCTCCCGGATCCGGGTAGAACTTTGCCCACCAGTCCGTAGTGTCGGCGACGTGATAGGGACGCCAGAGCTTGTGCGTGACATCCCATTGAGCCGGCAACGGAAAATAATCGTCGCCGACTTTTTTGAAATAGCGCTGCTTCCAGACACTGCCGTAGACGAAGGCAATATCGTCCTTCGTGAAAGTCAGAACGGGGTCGGGTTTGGAAAAGTCGGGGATGATGGCATCCGGATGCACCTTCGGGTCGCGCACCACATTGGCCATTTTGGTCTGGGTCCAGCGATCGAACACCTCCTCATGACAACTTTTGCAGGCCGCCGATCCTACAAAGTGCGCGTTTGCGACAGGTTGCTGCGCCGTTGCCGGCGCCGCAACCATGGAAGCCACCAGGGGCAGGTGGCGCACATAGCTCACCAGCTGCCATACCTGCCTGTCAGGCAGATTCCAGGCGGGCATCGCCGTATTTCGAATGCCATTTCGAATGTGGTAGAAAATTTCCCCATCTGACAGCGTCGCAACCAGCGACTTCAGGACCGGTGGACGCGGGTAGGTCCCAGCCCCAATTTCTGTTCTTCCCCCGCCATCGTATGCATGGCAGCTTTCGCACTTTTGCCGAAAGATATCCGCACCGGTGGCGATATTGGCCGCGTCAGAACTGAGCGGATTCACCCTTCGTCCATCACTCGCCGGTACGCTGTGGTGCAGGAGCCAGGTGGCGACGCTCGTTTCGAGGGCCGGGGGATCCTTACGTGCGATGGAAAGCCCCGGGAGTGCCCAAACGTAGGCAACGACTCCGAGGATGCCTGCGAGAACGACGCCCCCAATCAGCCGTGCGTTGGAGCGTTGCGGGCTCTTGTCCGTGGGCTTGCTCATGGCGCCTTTGACAAGCGTTTGACGTTATATCGACTACATGATCATACGAGCTCGCGGCGAGCCACACCTGCGTGAGGCCGCCGCGAGCATCTACCGACGCTGCTACTGCGCGGGCGCTCGGGGCGCAGCACCTGCCCCCGGGGCGCCACCCGGACGGCCTCCTGGACGCACGGCATTGGTGTCGTTGCGGAAACGTCCAACATAAGCCGCCTTTGCAAGCACCTTGCCCTTCATTGCCTCAAGCAGTTCGGGGCGGCCTGCGGTAGCCGGCAAGTCGAGCTTCGCATTCAACGCGTAGAACTCGAATGCGTAATGGTGATAGCGCGGACCGTTCGGCGCCCCCATGCCCATGTAGGGGCGTCCACGACCATTCACTGCGCCTTCCGGAAGCTTGCCTTCCTCGATCTGCACGACCGGGGCGGTGGCCGGAAGGTTCCAAGCCAGCCAGTGCAGGTTGTCGTCCGGGTTAAATGCCGGCGCCACGTCCAGATCGTGAAGGATGATTGCGATGCTCTGTGTGTTCGCGGGCAGATTGCTCAGTTTGAAGTCCGGCATCGTGTTCGCGCCATAGAACGAGTACTTCAGTGGCACGATGCCGCCATCTTCGAAAGCCTTGCTCTCGACCAACATCGGTACCAGTGACCAACGCGCCTGGGGCGCCGCCGCACCTCCTGCGGCCGGTTGCTGCGCCATCGCCGGGACGCCCAGCGCCGCAAGTACCAGCACCGCGGCACCCGTCATCAATGTCCTTCGCATATCGAACTCCCTTGTTCGGATCGTTGAGTGGGGCTCGTATGATGCACTCGGCGGCGCCGGAGCTGGCAGATATTGTGTGGTTAGCGGGCCTGGGCCGAGTTGGTCGTGCGCGGATCTGCGCCGCATGAACCGTGGCCTCGCGCATCGGTGAGTGCCGCGCAGGCGTCCACCGCCAGAATCTCCCCGGCCGGGGAATCGACCCGCCGGGAGCTGTGCAGCAGCAGATTGCGCACTTCGGCCGCGCTGAGGTGGGGATGCTCGGCCAGCATCAAGGCGACGATGCCGGACACCTGTGCGGCCGCCAGCGAGCTGCCGGATGCAAAATCATAATGGCCGCCCGGCACCAGCGTCAGGACGTCCCGACCCGGTGCGAGCAGGTGGCGTGGGTTTCCCGAACTTTCCTCGGCGGCATCGACCGCGAGCACCTCACTCAGATCGGCCGGAAAAGTCTCGCCACTGCCGCGACGCCCGGCCGCGCCGACGAAAATCGCCCCTTGCGCAGCCGCTCGGCTGACCAGTCTTGCCAATAGCGGGTCCGGCGGTCCCGCCAGACTCATGTTCACGATGTTGGCGTGGGCGACAATTGCCGCCTCCAGCGCCTGCGCCAGAGTGAAGCTGTTGCACACCGCGGAGCCCCCGGTGGCCGCCTGCCAGCAGGCCTTCAGGGCGATGATCCGGGCATCCGGCGCGATACCGACAATGCCGATGCCGTTGTCAGCCACCGCTGCGATGACGCCACTGACTTCGGTCCCATGCATGTCCTGCTCGAATTTCGCGTCATCGGCATCGACGAAGTTTTGCCTTGCGCTCACCCGTCCCTTGAGGTCCGGATGAGCAAAATCCACGCCCGTGTCAATCACCGCGACCTGTACACCGGCACCGCGGGAATGTTGCTGCGCCGACACGACAGCGAGCTCGCGCAGTGATACCTGCAACTTCGCATACGGATCGTTGTACGGCACCGGCACCGGTGGTGCATCGGGTCCCGCGCGCGGCGTCTCGCCATCCGTCTCGGTGGTGAACTCATTGAGCGGCTGCACTGACTCGACGCGTCGGTCACTCGTCAGCTGCGCAATCATGATGGCCCGCGCCGTGGCGTTCGGCAGCCGGAACATGATGCAGTGAACGTGCAGCGTCGCAATCGGCCATGCTGAAATCTCGCGCAGGCCGTAGTCATGCTCCAGCCCCTTGGCCTGCTGGCTCGCACTGCCCGTGACGCCGTAGCGACCGGCGGCATCATAGCCACGCGGGGTCGAACCCGGATGCTCGGCCTGTGATCCCGGGTCGTTGCGCAAGGTGACGACGATGTAGCGCCCGGCATTGCTCCGCACCTGCGCGGGTACCGGATTTGCCTGCAGCGGTCGGGTGATCGTGCAGGCGGTGGCGAGCAGGCCGATGAGCAGCGCAAGAGCAGCGAGGGGTAGCGCCCGCTTCATCTCGACTCGTTCACCGCGCCCAGCGGTTCCGCGAACAGCACATCGGCATTGGCGCGCAGTGCCGCAACACGCCGCTCGGTGACGTCCGCCGTTGCCCCGGCACCCGCGAAGCCCAGCGTGTAGACATTCGAATCCGTGGGTCCGTCGATGATATGGGCGTCTGCCTTGTGCAGGATCGTGCCCAGATCCTGCACCGAGAGGCTGGAGCGGAAGACGATGCGCACTCGCGAGCTTTCGTGATACGACGGGGCCGGGGAAGTCAGTGTGACATAGGCCGGCGCCGCACTCAGGTCGTGCGCATGCCAGACCCAGCCACCATAACCAAGACCTACCGCCTCGAGCACCACCGCTGCGGCGAGCCAGCGCGCGACTGGACTCGGCGCACGCGCGCTCCTTGCAGTTTGGGAAGTGGCCGCCGTTGCCGGCGCGGACCTGCCTGATGCCAGCTTACCGGCATCTTCGCCAGTCCCGATTCGGGCCATCAGCTTCCTGAACGAAGGTTCAGCGGCAAATACCAGGGTGGTCTGCGGCTGCATGGCTTCAAACAGCCGCTGCTGTGCTTCATAGTCGCCGCGGCACGCTGCGCACACGTCCAGGTGCGCACCGAGCTTCGCCGCCTCGGCCGCATCCAGTGTTCCGTTCACGTACCACGGTATCAGGCTCATCGCCTGCTGGTGTGGATCGAAATCTTCCGTATCCGGCTTCAAGTTCATCTCTCCCTACAGCGCGCCGGCCAAGCCGGTCAGAAGACCTTTGAGCTTGCGTCGCGCGTGAAACATCCGTGTTTTCACCGTATTGACGGGACACTCCATGATCACGGCGATCTCCTCGCAGGAATGTCCGATGTGGTAAGCGAGTTCCAATACCATCCGCTGCTCATGCGGCAGTTTCTCCAGCGCGACACCCAGCCACTCGCGCAGTTCCGCCTGCAGCCACGGCTCCTCGACCTGTTCCAGACCCTCGCCCTCTTCGGCCGGCACATCCGGCCGCACCCGCTTCAGGGTCTTCAGCGCCCGACGGTAGGCAATGCCGAATATCCAGGTCGACAGCTGGGAGGCACCCCGAAAGTCCGCCGCGTGCTGCCAGACCACCCAGAAGGTGTCGTTGATCACCTCTTCGGCCAGGTCATAGCGCGAGGTGATCCGCATCAGGAAGCGCGCCAGGCGGCGGTGGTACAGGTGGTAAAGCTCGTGCATGGCCTGGGCGTCACGAGCCGCAATGCGGGCCAGTAACGCCAGTTCGAGCTTGTTTTGGTCGGCGGCGGCCAGGTCCGGCCGACGATCGGAGGCTTGATGCATGTCCGTAGGTCCCCCTAGACGGCGCCAGGGTTCATGGTAGCCCTGCCCGGGGGGCTATTTCTTTCTAGAACCGCCACACGGCCGAAAACGAGGCCTGGTCGCCTGCGACATAAGTCCCGAACAGCCGTCGGGCCCGGCTGGCAGTGCCGAAATACCCGGCTTGCAGCTGCACCCTACCGAGCCTGTAGCCCACACCCCCGTTCCAGAAGCCGTAACCGGTGCCGAACGGGTCGGAGATCTCATCGTAGCCGACCCCCGCCGAGAGCGAAAAGCCATGCGGCAGCGGCTGCTGCAGCTGGACCCCGTAGGAGGCCGCGCTGCGATCACGCGTCACCGCGAAATTCTCGTACCCGAGGGTATCGGGCGTCCAGGCCACGGTGAGAAACACCCGGTCCTGCCAGGCCCATTGGGCCTCCAGCGCATCGTAGTCATAGCGATGGCCGGCCAGACGGCCGATGGTGTAGTCACCGCCGGGATACCCGTAGTGGGTATAGGTGAGCGAGGCACTGGAATCCGGGGACGTCAGGAAGCCGTAACCGGCGTAGAAATTCAGCTCGCGGGCCTTGCCGCAGGCCGACTGGCCCAAACCGGCCGATCCCCACACACCCGCGAAGCCCTCCGCCGCGGATTGGCCGCCCGAGGTTCGATAGTGCAGATCCCCCTGCACCGCCGGATCACCGCAGGTTTGCGAAATACCGTGAAACATGTAGTCACTGGTCAGCGCCAGCGAGCCGCCAAAGTCCTCCAGCGCCATTCCCGCCGATGCCACGCGCGTGCACATCAGACACACTGCAGGCAGGAAAATTCGGCGTAAGACATCCATGGCGCCGAATCTAGCGCATTTTTCTACCCTTTTTAGAACAACCCGTACAACTTAAGCCGTTTTTGTGTCCCCTCAGAAGTAGCCATGCAACTCGACGAAGAACAGCCTCGTGTGCTGTGTGTCCACCTGCGGGATTCCGTCGTAGTAGCGAATTCCGGCGCGGATCTGCACGAACTGGATCGGCGTCAGCTCATAGACCGCGCTCCAGCGCGTCTGGCCGTTGTTGCTGATACTGCGCTCCGGATCGAGATATTCAGCGGTGAGCTTCAGATTGTTGCCACGGGTGATCAGCCAATTGGCCTCCAATAGCGTCGCGGCACTGCGTCCCACCCCAAATCCCAGGCTCTTATCCTCGATGACCTCAGCCTGGCCCAGCCAGCTGATCGGACCGGTGCGCAGGCCCCCGAAGATGCCGTAGGTGCCGCGGCTGCCACCGAGTTTGTCGTTGTAGTTGGCGGCAACGCCCACCCGCCACACCGACTCGACGAAACTCAGCTGGCTGCTGAACTGCTTGCGCGAATCATTCACCGGTCCGCCGGCCGTGCCGTTGGTGACATCCAGCTGTGCGTCCCAATGTCCCTTCAACCAGCCGAACTCGACGCCATCATCAGGCGTCGTCATGTTGATGCCGCTGGCCTGCTGCACGAGCGCACTCTGGTCCTGCAGGCGCCACCCGAACGGCAGGTACATCTGACCGGCCTTCACATACCAGTCGTGATTTGCTGACCAGTACAGCGCGTATGCCTCGCGGTTGAGCGCGCCACCGGGGGCGACCTGTTCATCCACGTAGACGAGGAGTCGCTCGGGAATCACCTGCGCTTCCAGATAGGTGCGCACCTGTTCGAGCTGAAACTGCGAAACGGTCTTGGTGTGCGGCACTTCGGTGGCCAGCGCCTCGGCGCGCAGGTCCCCGCCCACGCGCAGGAAGGTGTTCAGATTACCGGTCCAGGTATCCGTGCCGGCATCCAGATGGGTGGCCGGCAGCTGCGTCTGGGCAAACACATCGCCAAAGGGCCCACGCAGCCCGCCGCCGGTCGGATTGACGTGACACTGGGTGCATTTCAAGCCGGTCTGCACCGCCAGATAGGGTTCGGCATAGGCACCCGTCGCTGCAAACCACACACTTGCCAGCAGGCAATGCAAAGCCATCCTCTGTCGCTTGCTCATCAGGGCATTTCCACGGTGAAGGTGAAGGAGTAATCGGCGGGCAACGACTCACCGCCCACGGCGGTCATGGCCGTGGCATCACCGCCATGCACGGTGACCCGATACGTACCCGCTGCCAGGGGTGCCAGCGGCGTGAGCAAGACGGTCGCCGGGTTGCCTTCGGCCTGAGCGATCAGTACCGGCACCTGGATGGGCTGGGCAGTGATGTTCTGCACGCGCACCGCACCGTTGAGGAATGAAGCATCAGGCTCGTGGCCAAAGCCAATCGCAATCGTCGCCAGCGGCGCAGTCACGAAGCTGCCATCGGCGGGCATGGTGGCAGTCACCGCAAGCGCCACAGGCTGCGCCTGCTCATGCGCAATACTCGGGGTGGCGGCAGCCGCCGTGGCTTGCGGCGCGCCATTGGTGATCCACTGTTTGATGAGATCGATGGTCGACTGCGGCAGATAAGGGCCGCCAAAGGGCATCTGCACGCCCACGATGCCGCTGCTGCCCTGCAGTTTCTGGATCAGATAGCTGTCGGTCGGATCACCGGCCTTGACGCGCAGCGTGCCGGGCAGCTCGGCGCTGGGTACGCCCACCAACAGGGCATAGCTGTGGGCTTGATCCAGCTGCAGACCCTCCGGTGCATTGGCGCCGATGTGGCAGCGGGTACAGATCGGCGTGAAGACATTGTCCTGGATGGACTGAAAATTTGCGCTGAGCGCTACGGGCGCACTGGAACCGGATCCGATCGGATTGCCGTTGGCATCCAGCCCCACCCCGTTGCCGGCACAGCTGCAAAGCAGCGCCGAGGCCATGCCTATCGCGGCCGTCAGCAGCACACATCTGGGTCCGGGTAACTGTCTCGCCATGGGTTTCCTCGCGCACAATCCTGCGTTCGTGCGTAAGTAGCCCGTTCTCGCCGCCAGGTTTCGCGCGATGAGAGTTTTTTAATTTTCTGGCGTCTTGAACCTTTTGCTCAAGCGCGAATCACTATCCGGCAGAATGCAGGTCCCGCCTGTGTTCTTCGTGGTTTCGTACCCAGTCACCCAGCTGTGCGGCCGGCATCGCCTTGGCCATCAGCCAACCTTGGACGAAGGTGCAGCCGTATTCGTGCAGCAGGCGCCAGTCCTCCACGGACTCCACGCCTTCGGCGACCGTATTGAGCCCCAGCCGCTTGGCCATCTCCAGGGCCGAGCGCAGCATGACCTGTACGCTTTCGCGCTCATGTACGCCATGAACGAAGGAGCGGTCGATCTTCAGCTCCGTGAACGGTATTCGGGCCAGCTGCTGCATGGAGGAGAAGCCGGTACCGTAGTCATCGAGCGAGAGTCCGAACCCGCGCAGCCGTAGCCGCGTGAGCACGCCGAGCGCCACGGACAGCTCGCGCAACAGCGAGGTCTCGGTGATTTCCAGAACCACCTGTTCGGCGCGCAGACCGAAGCACTGCTGTAGACCCGCGATCTCCTGCAGCAGACTCGGGCTCTCCAGCAGCAGTGGCGAAAGATTGATGGCGACCGACAGATCCATGCCCTGCGCGTTCCACATTGCGGTCTGCAACATGGCCTCATTCATCACCTGCAGGGTGAGCTTGTGGATCAGCCCATGTTCCTCGGCCATGGAGATGAAGTTGTCCGGATGCACCAGGCCCAGGGTCGGATGATTCCAGCGCGCCAAGGCTTCCACGCCATGTATGGCTCCGGAGCTGAGCGCGATCTGCGGCTGGTAGTGCACGACGATTTCACCGCGATCTATTCCCAGGCGCAATTCCTCCGGATCCACGGACAGCGCGCGCGCCGACTGCTTGCGTCGATCCGCCACGGAGTCCCAGTTGCGCAGGATGTTGCTCAGGCTCTCCAGGCGCATCGGCTTCTGCAAGGCACCCAGCAGGCACAGACCCATGCCGATGCCCATGTCCTTGACCGAATGCAGCAGGGATTGCTCGCGCGATGAGGCGACGATGATGGGGGATTCGATGCCGATTTCACGCAGCCGCGTCAGCAGTTCCGGGCCGTCCATGGTCGGCATTTCCAGATCGATGATCAGCAGATCCGGCGGGTTCGGGAGGGCACCGAGCAGCGCGAGCGCTTCCTGACCGTTACTGGACTCACGGATGTCGATAATTCCCAGCTCATTGCACAATGCAACGGCATAGGCGCGCTGCGCCGCGCTGTCATCGACAATCAGGACCGAGCGGATGGTGGGCAAACTGGCTTGCGAGGACATCCGTGGGATCGACTCTGATTGTTCCGTTGGTAGGGCGGATCCGTCCATGACCCAGATTATGTCTTGAGCTCAAATTGCAGTGTTGGTGCGGAGCTTACCGGTCCGGCCGGCCAAACCGGTGGTCACGGTTCACACTCCATGCCCGCGCCCGCCACTATGGCGCACTGCGGCATTGCGGCTCGAAGCCCGGCGCCGCCGCCGGCTCACCTTGCCTGTGCCGGCGCCAGGCGCGAAGCTTGAACGACACCAAGACATGAAGGGGACGCGTACGTATGAAGGATCTGGGCGGCAAGATCGCTTTCGTCACCGGTGGCAGCAGCGGCATCGGCCTGGGGCTGGTCAGGGTGCTGGCTGCCGCGGGGATGAAGGTCGCCTTCACCTACCGCCAGGCGCGGCATCGCGATGAGGCTCTGGAGTATTTTCGACTGCATCCCGGGCAGCACGTGCACCCCATCCGACTGGATGTCACGGACCGCGCGGCATTCAAAGTCGCGGCCGACGAGGCCGAGCGGGTCTTAGGGGGGCCCGTGCAGTTACTCATCAACAACGCCGGAGTCGGCGTGCATGGCCTGATGGAGCACGCGACCTACGCCGACTGGGACTGGGTCATGGGCGTCAATGTCGGCGGTGTCATCAATGGACTGACGACGTTCCTGCCGCGCATGCTGGCCTCGGGCCTGCCGGGACACATCGTGAATGTCTCCTCCATCGGCGGCATCGCCGCGCTCGGTTCGGTGGGCCTGTATGCCACCTCCAAGTTCGCGGTCGTCGGGTTGAGCGAGGCCCTGCGCACCGACATGATCGGTCGACCGATCGGCGTCTCGGTGTACTGTCCGGGCCCTGTGAAATCCAACATCGGCGACAGCGCCCGCAGTCGCCCGGCGGAGCTGGGCGAGTCAGGCTATGCCGCTCCCGATAAGGAACAGGGTGCGCCCACTCCGCAG
>DASYER010000092.1:0-52726 GCA_036498905.1 Steroidobacteraceae bacterium
CCAACGGCGAGGGCACCCTCACCGTCATCCGGCAGGAGTCCCCCGATCGCTACCGCGTTCTTGACAACGTGAAGACCCAGGCCGGCGCCCGAACCATGGCGCTCGATCCGTCGGCTGGACGGGTCTACCTGGTGACGGCGCAGTTTGGCCCGCCCCCGGCAGCGACGGCCCAACAGCCACATCCGCGCCCGGCGCCAGTGCCGGATTCGTTCACCGTGCTGGTGGTCGGGACCCACTGACATCCGGGCAGGTCTGCCGATACACTGCACTCCATGCGACTCCTGCTGACCGAGGACGACGCCGAGCTGGCGCAGTCCCTGATCGAGCGATTCCGCGATCAAGGCTACGATGTGGTGCATGTCGGTGACGGCATCCAGGGCCTGAAGGAAGCGACGCGCCAGGATTTCGACGCCATCATTGTTGATCGCATGCTCCCAGGGATGGACGGTCTGGAAATGGTCAAGGCCGTCCGCCGCTACAAATCCACCCCCATCATCTATCTGACCACGATGAGTGGCATCGACGATCGGGTCCGCGGTCTTGAGGCCGGGGGCGATGACTACCTGATCAAGCCGTTCGCGTTCGAGGAACTGCTGGCGCGGATCCGCGTCATGACGCGGCGGCCGGCTCCGGCCTCCTCCAGGCTGTATGCTGGGTCGATCGAAATGGATCTCGTCCAACGCACCGTAACGCGACATGGTCGTGCGATCGAACTGCTCCCGCAGGAATTCCGCCTGCTTGAATATCTTCTGCGTAACGTCGATCGGGCCGTGACTCGCAAAATGCTGCTTGAGAATGTCTGGGACATCCATTTCGATCCGCATACCAGCGTGGTCGAAAGCCACATCAGCCGCCTGCGCGCGCGACTTAACGCCAATTGCGAAACGGACGCCATTCAGACCGTGCGCGGAACGGGGTATCGGCTGCTTGCGACCAACTAGAATATTCCAGGGCGAATCGTTCCGATTTGCCGCGCTGTTCGCGCTGGTGTTCCTGACGCTGACCGCCGTACTCATTGGCACGGTACTGTGGATCGTCGCGGGCACGGAACGCGCTACCCTGATTGCGGCCAACGATGCCGATGTTTCCACCGTGAGAAACGGCTTGCGCGCCGAAGGCCTCGACGAGGCGATCGAGGTCGTGCAGCAGCGGCTGGGAACACCCGCCGGCACAACGACACCCAGGCATCCCTTTGCACCTGACTCATACATGGTGATCGAGGACGCGAACGGCAAAGTGCTTGCCGGGAACCTGCCGTTCGTCCGCTGCAACGCGGACATCTTCCGGTTATCCCTGCCTCCCACCAACGGCCATCACCACGACCGGATCGTGCTCGGCAGCTGCACGCCGCTCACCGGTGCCGCCACGCTGTTCGTGGGGCGCGACACCGGGTCCATGTACGCAACACGTGAACGGATCCTGCATACCTTTGGCTGGGTCGCTCTCGGAACCTGCGCATTCGCCATTCTCGGCGGCCTGTTTCTGGGTCGCCGCTTCATGGCCCGGGTCGACGCCATCACTCAAACCTGTGAGCGGGTGATTGCCGGAAGATTGAACGAACGCATTCCCATCAGGGGCCGCGGGGAAGAGTGGGACCGCCTCGCCCGTGCCATCAATGAAATGCTGGATCGCATTTCGACATTGCTCGAGAACCTGCAGCAGGTATCGAGCGACGTCGCGCATGATCTGCGCACCCCGCTGACGCGACTGCGAAACCGGCTGGAAGCCGCACGCGAAAAATCGACCGGTATTGCCGAGTACTCGGCCGCGATCACGGATGCCATCGGCGACACCGATCAGCTTCTGTCGATGTTCTCCGCATTGCTGCGCATCTCGCAGATCGAAGCGGGGACCCGTGTCCAGACCTTTGCGAAGGTCGATCTGTCCGCGCTATTGGAGCGGGTGTACCAGTTCTATCTGCCGGTGACCGAGGACTGCCGCCATCCGCTTTCACGCACCATACCCCCGGGCGTGGATATTCGCGGGGACCATGAGTTGCTCACGCAGCTGTTCAGCAATCTGGTCGAGAATGCAATTCATCACACGCCTGCAGGCACGCACATTTGCATAGCGCTGGCTGTCGTGAACGGTGAGCCATTCGCATCGGTCATTGACAATGGACCCGGCGTAGCCACGGAGGATCTCGATAAGGTGACCCGCCGCTTCTATCGCGGCTCCGCCAGCCGCTCGGCGGAGGGTCATGGTCTGGGTCTGGCGCTGGTCGCGGCCATCGCGCAGCTTCATGGCGCCAGGCTGCAGCTGTCAGGTGCCGCGCCGGGGTTGCGGGTCGACGTGGAATTTCAGTCGCTCACGTCTTCCAGATCCAGTTAGCCACCTCCGCCATGTCCTTTCCGTACCGGCGAATGTAGGCGCGGTGCTCGCCTAGCTTCGCTTCGGTGAAGGACTTCAGCTGTTCACCGCGCTCACCTGCCTGCGGCAGACGCATCACGGCATCGTGCGCGAGGTGATACCGATCCATGTCATTCAGCACGGTCATGTCGAACGGCGTGGTTATCGTGCCCTCTTCCTTGTAGCCACGCACGTGCAGATTCTGGCTGCCGCGGCGGCGGTAGGTCAGCTTGTGAACCAGCGACGGATAGCCGTGGAACGCGAAGACGATGGGCTTATTCGCCGTGAACAATGCATCAAACTGCGCATCGGCCAGGCCATGCGGGTGCTCTGAGGCGGGCTGCAGTTTCATCAGATCCACAACGTTCACCACCCGGATTCTCAAATCAGGCAGGAACCTGCGCAGTATGGATACGGCGGCCAGGATTTCCAGGGTGGGGACATCCCCCGCGCAGGCCATTACCAGATCCGGCTCGGCGCCCTGATCATTGCTGGCCCAGTCCCACACGCCAATTCCGTCGGCACAGTGTGCGCTCGCCGCAGACATCGAGAGCCACTGTGGCGCAGGATGCTTGCCCGCCACGACGACATTGACGTAGTGACGACTGCGCAGGCAATGATCCATCACCGACAGCAGACAGTTTCCATCGGGCGGCAGGTAGATGCGGACGATCTGCGCCTTCTTGTTCGCCACATGATCGAGGAACCCGGGGTCCTGGTGGGTAAAACCATTGTGGTCCTGGCGCCAGACGTGCGAACTGAGCAGATAGTTCAGGGACGCGATTCTCGCGCGCCACGGCAGGCCGCGGGTGATCTTCAGCCACTTCGCATGCTGGTTGAACATCGAATCAATGATGTGAATGAAGGCCTCGTAGCAGTTGAACAGCCCGTGGCGGCCGGTTAGCAGATAGCCCTCAAGCCAACCTTCGCATTGATGCTCGCTCAAGACCTCCATGACGCGGCCGGCGGGCGCCAGGAACGCGTCCCCGGCTTCGGTGCGCGCCTGCCATTGCCGGTTTGTCGCCTCGAATACCGTCTCCAGCCGATTTGATACCGTTTCGTCCGGACCGAAGAGCCGGAAGTTGTCCTGGTTGAGCTTTATGACGTCGCGAAGGAATGCTCCGAGAGTGAAGGTATCACTGGCCCGCACACTGCCCGGGTCCGTCACCGGCACCGCATAGTTGCGGTAGTCGGGTAGCTGCAGATCGCGCAGAAGCAGACCGCCATTGGCATTTGGGTTCGAGCCCATGCGCCGGGTTCCGGAAGGGGCCAGCTCAGCCAGCTCGGGCAGCAGCCGACCGCCTGCATCGAACAGTTCCTCGGGCCGATAACTGCGCATCCAGTCGGAAAGCTGTTTCAGATGCTGTGGATTCGATGCGGGGTCCGTCAATGGCACCTGGTGGGAACGAAAGGTCCCTTCGACCTGCATGCCGTCCACGACCTTTGGGCCAGTCCAACCCTTGGGAGTGTCCAGAACGATCAAGGGCCAGTGCGGCCGCTGGGTGGTTTCTCCGGCACGGCAGCGGCGTTGAATCGATTGAATCTCGGCCACAACCGTATCAAGCGTCTGCGCCATGTCCCGGTGAACGAGCGTCGGCTCGTGACCGCGTACAAAGTACGGCGTCCAGCCATAGCCGCGCAGCAATTGAGCCAGCTCAACGGGCTCGATGCGGGCCAGTACGGTCGGATTGGCGATCTTGTAGCCATTGAGGTGCAGGATGGGCAAAACGGCGCCATCCGTTATGGGATTGAGGAACTTGTTTGAGTGCCATGCCGTGGCGAGTGGGCCGGTTTCAGCCTCACCATCGCCGATCACACAGGCGACAAGCAGATCCGGATTGTCCAGAACTGCACCGAATGCATGACTCAACGAGTAACCCAGCTCCCCGCCTTCGTGAATCGAACCGGGGCACTCCGGCGAAACATGGCTTGGAATGCCGCCGGGGAATGAGAACTGCGTGAACAACCGCTTCAGTCCCGCCTCGTCCTGCGACACTTGCGGATAAATCTCGCTGTACGTGCCCTCAAGGTAGGTATTGGCCACCAGCGCCGGACCGCCATGACCCGGACCGGCAATGTAGATCATGTTGAGATCGAGCTGCTTGATGACCCGATTCAGATGCACATAGATGAAATTCTGACCTGGTGTGGTTCCCCAGTGTCCGAGCAACATCGGCTTGATATGCTCAGAGCGCAGGGGCTGGCGCAGCAGCGGATTGTCGTACAGATAAATCTGTCCCACGCACAGATAGTTGGCGGCGCGCCAGTACGCATCCATGCGACGCAGCGTCTCCGGCGCCAGTGGTTCGACACGCAGTGCATTTGTGTTCATCGCGATCCAATATCCGTGTGGAGTGTGTCCCAGGCGTGACGGACCATCATCAAATCTTCGTCGGTGGGGATGATCCACGCCGAAGCGCTGCCGCCCGGGTGCGTGATACAGGTGGCGCCGGCCTCGTTGGACCCGGCATCCAGTGCAACGCCGAGCCAGGCGGCGTCCTCGCAGACTCGCCGACGGATGCTTGCGGCGTGCTCGCCAATTCCACCGGTGAAGACCAGCGCATCAAGCCCATGCAGCGCGGCCGCCATTGCGCCCAGCTCCAGTCCGATTCGATAGACGAACAGATCGACGGCCTCCGCCGCGCGGGGATCCTTGCTGCAGAGCAGGACCTGCATGTCATCACTGATTGTCGATACACCCATCATTCCGGACTCCTCGTTGAGAAGCTTGGAAATCTGCTCCGCAGTCATGCCCTTGTGCTGCATCAGATACAGGACGACACCCGGATCCAGACTTCCACAGCGCCGACTCATGGGCAGACCATCCAGGGGCGTGAAGCTCATGGTCGTCGCGATACTTCTGCCGCCGCGCAGTGCGCACAGGCTCGCACCACTGCCCAAATGCGCAACGACGACCCGTCCGGATGCCGTCGCGCCGATGACCTCGGGAAGCACTCCTGCGATGTACTCATAGGAAATTCCATGAAAACCGAAGCGACGTATACCGTCCTGCGTCAGATGGCGAGGTAAGGCAAAGGCCGTGGCCGTGGCGGATTGAGTTCGGTGAAACGCAGTGTCAAAGCACACCACCTGGGGCATTTGTGGATGCCGCTGCGCGAGGCTCGCAATCGCGGTCAGCGCCGCAGGTTGATGTAATGGCGCCATGGGTATCAGGCGCGTGAGTTCGTCGATGACCTCCGGGGTGACGCGCGCGGGAGCCGTGAAACGGGTGCCCCCATGTACGATGCGATGAACCGCCGCACTGATGTTGAGCGTCGCGTCGCGCCGCTCCAGGAATGCCAGCAGCCACGCCAGGACGGTTTTGTGATCGGCGTCCGCGGCGAGGTCCTCATCTGCCAGCGATTCTCCGTCACCATCGCGGGCACAGATATGGGCGTGATGCCCGACGCCTGTGCATTCGCCGCTGCACTTCAGCGCCGCGCGTGTTGGTCTGGCGGCAGCAGAAAACACCGCGAACTTAAAGCTCGAGGAACCCACATTGAGAACGAGGATTGAATCATCGTCCGCCAATACAATCTCCTCGGTATCGATCCGGTGGAACCTAGCAAGCACGGCGCCGGCCTACGATTACCTCAGCGCTCGATCCGGCGTCTCTTATTATCCTACTCCGGAGCCACCGGCCGGACGACCCACGATGTCCGCGTGGCCCACCCTCAAGGTCGAGCGGCCACTGTCGATATGAGCGCGGCGTCGCACCCGCCAGGCGCCCAGCGTGAATTCTCGGGTCGGCGCGATTTCACTCGCCGCGGCGTACCAGCCCTCCACCAGAGCATGTTGGAGTGCGGTGTGATCAGGCCCGATGCACCAGTCACTGGAAGCGCATTGGACCTGATACCCGAACTCGCCGAGGATTTTGCAGGCGGTGTCGACGGCAGCGGGACCCAACGCCGATCCGAACCCCTTGTCCCCCCGCTGATGCCGGTTGACCAGGTCGCGAACCTCCCCATCCTCGGCCTCCGCCGGGCCGCATTCGATGCGACCATCGTAGCTGAGGGCAAACCACACCGCCGCCTCGGCGGCTGCCGCCCTTTCCATGAGCCTGCGCAGCCAGTCCTCGGAGACCAGGTCCAGCAGTGCGGATGCGGTGAGCAGCACGCCGCGGCGCAGCGGCAGGCTGTCCAACTGCACCGCAAGGTCCAGTGCGCGGCTGTCGACCTGACATTCGAACCGCGCGCCCCGCACGACAATTCGTCCGTCGCTGACCGTGAACTGGGACTGAGTTGCGTGCGACCAGGTCCGAAGTTGTCCCTCCACGGCCGCGAGCAGCAACGGATCGTGCTCGACCAGCAGCCAGTCCTGCGCGCCGGCGAGCAGAGGTGCCACATAACGAAGGTTAGCCCCCGTTCCGGCACCGAGATCGACAATTTGCAACCTTGTGGAGCGCGAGCGTACTGCGCCATGGTCGTCGCACAATGAGGCGGCGAGGCCGGCGGCGCGAGAGCTCGCATCGAGGGGTTCGCGCAGGGCAAGCCAGTGCGGGGAAAAGCTGCTCACGGCGGATGCGCCGGGTCACCAAAGGCGCCCAGAATCCACGGTCCCAGCCTATTCATCTCCCCTGCCGTGGGCCTGACCGGCTCCATACCCGGACGAAAACCATCCGCCTGCAGCGCCGTAAGAATTGCCGGCGAGCTGGCAATTACGTGCACGGGCACGTCCCATGGAGCGCCCTCGCCGCTCACATTCGCTGCGGGCTGATGATCACCGAGGATGATCATGACTAAGTGACTGTCGGGACGAGCCCGCAGGTAACTGGTCAGTGTGTCAAAGAAGTACTCGACAGAACTTACGTAGGCCTTGCCCAAGTCGGTCCAGACGGGAGTGCGGGTGAGCGAGCGGCGCAGCGGTTCGGCGTCAAAGGGCTGCGAACTGAGAACGCGCTGCCAGTCGGACTGCAGAGGCGGCGTGGGCTCGAATGGCATATGCGTCGAGACGGTCGGAAAGAATGCGAACACCGGTTTTCGCGGGTGCGGCTGCAGCTCCCGCGAATCAAGCGCAGCGAGAGAGAACTGATCCGGTATGCGCCACCAGCCGAATCCGGGGCCGTGATAGTCCAGCGCATCCGTCCCATAAATTTTGTCGAACCCGTAGAACGCGCCCTCCGGCCAGCTCTCGCGCAGTCCCGGCATGACGGCAACGGTGCGATAGCCGGCACCCCTGAACAGCGAAACCAGCGTCGGCCGCGGTAGGGTCATCAGCTGCGCGTAATGGTCCATATCGCGAACCTCGACGCCCGACAGGACGCTCAGGTGCGCGAGCACCGAGCCACCGCCGAAAGTGGGTGAGGTGACAAATGCCGACACCACTGCGCGACCGGTGTCGTGAATTGCCGCCAACAACCGCTCGCGCGCGGGTCGCAGCGCGCTGCGAAACTCCGGCCGGTCATAGGTCGAGCTGCCGTAGGATTCCATGAATATCAGCAGCACGTCAGCACCGGCCAGCGCGCCCAGATTTGAACGCATGGGCGGTGAGGCCGGCAGACTCCGATTGGCGATGCCGGTGACTGCGCCGACGATGCGCATAGCCTGCCTGACATAGGTACTGCTCACCGGAATGGAGATGCGCGGCAGCGGCAGTATGCCCCAGGTCCGCTGCACGCAGAAAAGTGCGAACAGCAGCAGCCCCGCCGCGCCAAACGCCAGTCGTGCCGGGCGATAGGTTCGCAGCGCCGCATCGATCTGAACCAACGACCAGCGCGCGATCAGATAGAGCACCGCGAGCACCAGGAGCACGCCGACACACACCGCCGCGACCGCCCACGGCGAAGCCACACGCACCAACATGCCGGTGACGGACGCGAACTGGGGGCCATCCCAGTAGAGGTTGATATCCCGTCCGTACAGCGCGGATACCGTGACATCCGTGTAGCGTCCCAGCCCGAACAGCACCACCACCACCGCCAGCGCGGTAAGTACGCGGGCGTGAGTGCGTCCGAGCCATGCATTTGATACCGACAGTGCCAGCAGCAGCACCGCAAGTTCGACTGACAGTTCTCCCGGCCAGTGAACCCCCAGCGTCGGCCAGACGTTGTGAAAGGTGACGGACGCATTCAGCACGATGAGGGCAAGCAGCACGCAGGCTGCCTGTCGCAGACGCTGTCGCGATTCAACTGATATTGGCTTCATTCCGCGCGAGCAACCATAAAATATCCACCAGGAAGGAGAGCGTCAGCAAACCGAGTGCGACCGCGGCCACCGGTGCGCTCAGGACCGCCGGGACGAACGGGGCAACGGTGACGATGAGAGCCACGATCTGTGCAACGGCTATGGCCTTGCGCCGCCGACTCGGCGGCAGCGGGTGACGCAGCACGGGCAGTACCCGACCTACCCCCAGAAAGAGGTAGCGCAGCAACCCGGAGCCGAGCACCCAGACACCGGCCTTGCCGAACTGCCAGGCCAGTAGCGCCAGCACCATGATCAGCAGGGCATCGGTCTCCATGTCGAAGCGCGCACCAAAGGCGCTTGATCGCGAAGTGCGGCGCGCCAGCCAGCCATCGACGCCATCCAGTATGGCAACACCCGTCGCGACAGCCGTCACCAGCGCTGCCAGGGCGATATCTGCCGTCTCGCCGATCAGGCCGGCCAGCAAAGCGACCAGGCCGCCACGGACGAGGGTCACCTGATTGGCGGCGCCGAAGGAGCTGAATGGATGGTGTTTTGGCAATCCGATAAGTACCAGGACTGCGCCCGCCGTATACACGATCAGCGCTTTCGGCAAATAGGCAGCGCCAAGACCGAGCCGGTTCATCCCCAGCTCGGCAACTGCCCCGATCAGCAGCGCAGCCGCTAAGATGCAGGTCAGCGCACTGCGCAGAAGGCCGCGAGGCGCGGCCCGTGCCATCGACATGGTGACACCCACTCTTCAGGAGGTCGTATGAGTCGCGACGATACGCTTGCATTCTGGATTGCAGCGCCAGGCCGCGGCGAACTGCGCCATGAGGCGCTTTCGGCGCCAGGCGCTACGGAGGCCAGTGTACGGACACTTTACAGCGGTGTCAGCCGCGGCACCGAGGCGACCGTGTTTGGCGGCCACGTGCCACCCGGTGAATACGCGCGCATGCGGGCACCCTTTCAGGCCGGCCAATTCCCGGCTCCCGTCAAGTACGGTTACATCAACGTCGGTGAGGTCACGCACGGTCCGCCGGACCTTGCCGGAAAAAATGTCTTCTGTCTGTACCCTCACCAGCAGCGCTATGTCGTTCCCAGTGCAGCGCTGTACCTGCTTCCCGCATCGGTCCCGCCCGCGCGGGCCATATTGGCGGCAAATCTCGAAACCGCGCTCAACGGCCTGTGGGACTCAGGCGCGAGTCCCGGCGATCGCATCACGGTGATCGGCGCCGGATGCGTCGGCTGCCTGGCGGCATGGCTCGCCGCGCGAATTGCGGGCTGTGAGGTGGAGCTGGTCGACATCAATCCGCGCCGGGAAGCGATTGCGAAAGCGCTGGGAGTGCGCTTCGCGCTGCCCGGCGGCGCACAGCCCGAAGTAGACATTGTGTTACATGTCAGCGGTTCGGCCGAAGGCCTGTCGCTCGGAATGCGTCTGGCGGGCTTCGAGGCGACGGTGGTCGAACTGAGCTGGTACGCGGATCAAACGGTGACTCTCGCGCTCGGTGAAGCCTTTCATGCGCGCCGCCTGACCCTGAAGTCCTCGCAGGTCGGCGCCGTGGCCCTGTCGCACCGCGCGCGCTGGAGCCTGCGACGCCGCATGGAGCTGGCGCTGTCGCTGCTTGCCGATCCGGCGCTCGACGTACTGATCAACAGCGAGGGCCCGTTCGAGGAGTTGCCAAAGACTCTGGAGCGACTCGCAAGCACGCCCGGTGATGTCATCATGCACCGGGTGCGCTACGACTGAACGGCAGCGCAAGGGATCCAAAGGAGCGGATGATGTACACGGTTTGTGTCCGCGATCACATGATGATCGCTCACAGTTTTTCCGGCGAGGTGTTCGGGCCGGCCCAGCGCGTTCACGGCGCGACTTACGTGGTCGACGTTGAATTTCGACGCCCTGAACTCGATAAGAATGGCATCGTCGTGGATATCGGCCTGGCAGGTACGGTCCTGCACGACACACTGGCGGCCATGAACTATCGGAATCTGGACGCCGAGTCGGAATTCGCCGGTCGCAACACGACGACGGAGTTCCTCGCCAAGACAATTTTCGACCGAATGGGCCGGGCGATTCGCGACGGACGGCTCGGCCCCTCGGCAGCCGCCATCACGGCATTGCGCATTACCCTGCACGAATCGCATGTGGCCTGGGCATCGTTCGAGGGTGAGCTCGAGTTGTGATGAGCGTGCGTTCGCTGCAGTTCGTCGTTCCCGGAGACCTGCAGACCCCGACCGGCGGATACGTGTATGACCGCCGCATGATCGCCGGTCTGCGCACCCTCGGCTGGCGGGTGACGATCCACAGCCTGGATGAGAGCTTCCCACGACCCACTGCCGCGGCGCTCGATTCTGCCCAGGAAATCTTCGCTCAGCTGCCCGACCAGGCGCTGGTACTGGTGGATGGTCTCGCACTGGGTGCGATGCCGCATATCGTACATTCCCATGCCAAACGACTGCGCCTCCTCGCTCTCATCCATCATCCTCTCGCCGCGGAAAGCGGACTTGCACCCGAAGCGGCGCTCGACCTGGCGCGCTCGGAGCATCTGGCGCTGCAGGCGATGCGTCACGTTCTGGTCACGAGCCGCGCCACCCAGCGCGCCCTGCTCGCCTATGATGTCGCTGCGCAGCGCGTCTCGGTGGTGGAACCTGGAACCGATGCGGCACCGCTGGCGCCGCGTCGCCGTGGGGAGATCCTGAACCTGCTGTGTGTCGCCACACTGACTCCGAGAAAAGGCCACGATCTGTTGTTTGAAGCGCTGGCACCATTGCCGCCGCACTGGCACCTGATCTGTGCCGGCAGCATGACGCGCAGCCCCGATACCGTCGCGGCGCTACGGCAGCAGCTGCGGCGATTGAACTTAGGCCCACGGGTCGTACTCGCCGGTGAAGTCAGCGGCGCCGCACTCGCGCAGCTGTTCGCCGAGGCCGATCTGTTCGTCCTGCCGACACGCTTCGAGGGCTACGGCATGGCCGTGGCCGAGGCCCTGGCGCACGGGCTGCCGGTCATCAGTACCCGGGTCGGCGCCATCCCCGAACTGGTCGGTCGGCACGCCGGACTACTGGTCGCCACCGAGGATGTCGGCATGCTGCGTGCCGCACTCGATCGAGTGCTGTCGGAACCGGATTTGCTCAATGCGCTCGCCGGCGGGGCCGAAGCGGTTCGTACAAGGCTGCCGCGCTGGCCGGACTCCTGTGCCGCCATGTCACAGGTTCTGGACAGTGCAGCGGACCTATAGGACGCGGCGCACCAGCGGGGAGACGGTCACGTCGTGGCCATTCGACAGGCCATTGGCCCCGGCACGCAAGTCGCAGTCAAACAGGATGTCGGAACCGGTGCTGTAGATGCGAGGTTGCACCCGCAGGCAGTCCTGCAGGCGCATTTGGGGCGGCAGGCGTATCGCCGGGCGGCCATCGCCGATGAACAGCGGCGCGATCGCTATGTGCAAACGATCGAGCAGTCCGGCATTGAGAAAGTTGGAGACCGTTACCCCGCCGCCTTCCACGAATATCCGGGCATAGCCCAGGGCATGCAGTTGTCGCAGCAGATCCGCCAGATCCAGGGCTCCATCATGCGCGACCACCTCCAGTGTGTCCTCGCCCCGGGAACGCGCCGCGCCGGCCGCGGCACTGCCGGCTGCGCAGGCGCGCAGGGTCCTGGCCGCCTGGTCATTGAATACGGTGTGCGCCAGAGGCAGGCGACAACCGGGGTCGAGGATGACGCGCACCGGGTTGCTGCCGGTCACCAGACGCGTCGTCAGACGCGGATTGTCGACGGCCACCGTCGCGGCGCCCACCACCACGGCATCGCACAGCGCACGCAGCCGGTGAAGATGCAGGATGTTCTGTGGGCCTGTCACGCAGATCGCATCTCCGGAATGCGTGGCGATGAAGCCGTCGAGACTTTGCCCCAGATGCCCTATCGTGATCGGTCGCGCGGAAGTCGCGCTGCTGATCGGCAGGTACAGTTCCAGCAGATCGCGGTTCGGATCACCCTGTGCAAGGGCAGCCGCCCACCCCGATGCCGGCGTCCATGACAGCGCCGCGGGCATGCCCTCCCCGGCGATGCGATACAGGCCACCATCTGCCGCGAGCCCGAATCGGCCCGGGACTTCAGCATCGAAGGTGCCGATTGCCCGGGCGGCCGCGTGCGCGATCAGCCACGCATCGGGAGTTGCTGAGACTTCATTTGGCATTGCGCGGCCATCTTGCCTGACTTGCGAGGCAAGAGACAGGCCGCTTCAGCCCTCAGGCGTGAGCACGACATTGCCTACCGCGGTGTTGGAGGCCGGCACGTGATAGAAACGATACAGTTCGCGAACCTTTGGCCCGAGTGCGCCACGCATCGTCAGCCACATGATCAGCTCCATGCCTTCCGAACCGGCTTCGCGCACGTACTCTTCGTGCGACATCGTACGCAGGGCATCCGGATCCGAACTGAGCCTGTCCAGAAAATCCGTATCCCAGTCCCGGTTGATGAGTCCGGCGCGTTCGCCCGACAACTGGTGGCTCATGCCGCCGGTGCCCCACACCTGCACATTGAGATCTTCGGGGTAGGACTTCACCGCGCGCGCGATGGCCTCGCCTAAGCGAAAGCAGCGATTGGCGGTCGGCGTCGGATACTGGATGACGTTCACGGCGAGCGGAATCACCTTCACCGGCCATTCGCTCGGCTGCCCCAAAACCAGCGACAGCGGCACGGTGAGGCCGTGGTCGACATTCATCTCATTCATGATCGTGATATCAAACTCATCCAGCACCACGCTGGTGGCGATATGCCATGCAAGTTTGGAATGTCCGTGAACGACGGGGACGCGCCGCGGACCCCAGCCCTCGTCGGCTGGCGCAAAGGAATCGGCGCAACCCAGGGCGAAGGTCGGTACTACATCAAGCGAGAACGCTGATGCATGGTCGTTATAGACGAGGATGATGACGTCGGGTTTCTGCGCGGCAACCCACTTTCGAGTCCACTCGTAGCCGGAAAAGATAGGCTCCCAGTCCGGGTGCGCCATGCGGCCGCCATCCACTGCGGCGCCGATCGCAGGCACGTGGCTTGAGCCAATGCCTGCGGTGATCCGGGCCATCAGAAACGTCCCGAAATCGACCGCAGTCCCACAGGATTGCGCCCGCCGCTACGCATCATCGCAGCGTACTCCTCAGTGGATTGACCGGCAAAGGAGGCGGCCACCGACTGCGTCGGCCGGCCGTCGACGGCCGCAATCTTGAGCACGAAGAAGATGTTGCCGCCCTGCTCCAGCAGCGATTTGAAATCGCGCTTCATCACCGCCTGCTTCTGCGATTCGCTCATCGCCCATTCATCGAGATAGGCGCGTTCATCGGCCTTGAAGCGGCTGCGGTTCACTGCACTCATGAGCGACATGCAGAAGCGGTTCAGGTGGCGGCCCTCGATGGCACGCTCGCCCGTGAACACGTAGGTGCCCGGGATGTCTTCAAAAGCGGCGTTGTTCATGGCTTGCTTCAGGAACGGCTTCAGGTGACCGCCATCATATTAATTGCAAATCGCAATAACCAGGACCATATTACGACCTCAGTTTTCGCAAAATACGATTAATCATGGACATGGTCGCCAATTTGAGGGCCTTTCTGGCCGTCGCCCGCTATGGAGGCTTCTCGGAGGCTTCCCGACAGCTGAATGTCGTCCCCTCAGTGGCCGCGAAACGGGTCACCCAGCTCGAACATGCCATCGGCACCAAGCTGTTCGAGCGCTCGACTCGCAGGGTCGCTTTGACAGAATCCGGCGAGCAGTTTCAGAGCCGGGCACGAAGCCTCATCGCAGAACTCGACGACACGCTGGCGGGACTGAAGCGCGCGGGGGATCGGCTCGAAGGGCGCATTCTCATCATGGTCCCGACGACACTCAACGCACTGGTGCTGTCCGAAGCCTTGAACGGCTTCCTGCGCGAACATGAACACATCACCATGGAGTTGGCGCTGGTCGATCGCTCGGTCAACCCCGCCGAAGAAGGCTTCGATCTGGCCATCAGCGGCCATGCCGCCAGCAGCTATGAGGGTGTCATCGACGTTCCGCTGTATCCGTTCGAGCAGGTGCTATGTGCGTCCCCCGAGTACCTCGCACGACGCGGCACGCCCCTGCGGCCACACGATCTGGAAGATCATGATGGCCTGTTCTTCAAACCCCTCGGCACGGCATGGCGCTTTGACACTGACCAGGGGCAACTCAGCGTGGATGTGCGGCCGCGGCTCGTCGCCAACGACAACGTGACGCTGCGCGCCGCAGCCCTTGCCGGCAATGGCATCGCGATGCTGCCACGCTATGTATCGGGCGAGGCCATCAGGTCGGGACAGTTGATGGAACTGTTGAAGGAGTTCTCACTGCCCCGATCCTGGTTCCGCGCCCATGTCACACAGCATCGCGCCAAGCTGGCGCGAATCACGGCGCTGCTCGAATGGCTGAAGGCCGCCATGGCCCAGGCTTTGCCAAAAGCCGAGGCTTAGAATCAGTGGCCTGCTTCGTGACTGTCGTTCAGGGTTTGCGCCAGATCCATCCGCACCTTCCACGGATCCGGCCCGGCGACGGGCCCCTTCGCCGTGAAATCCATGATCTGGTCGCTGCGCGGATGATAGGCCGGCCAAGCCGGATAATCCGGCGCCTGGGGCACCCCGGTGGTTGCGAAGCCGACCCAGTAGGCGTGCATGGCCTTGGCGGCGGCCTCATCGCCCGCCGTCAGGTCTTTGCCATAGCGCGCCGCAACGGTATCGAACACATAGGGAATCTCGGTGGCATGAGGCGCGCCCGGGGTGGTCGCACGCAGCGACTCGGCCACGTAGCTGAAGCGGTATTCAAACGCAGGTTGATGCACTGACAGCAGGCCCGCCACTTCCCGGGCCGGTTCGATCATCATCAGATCACCGCCTGCCTTGAACGCCGCGACGCCCACCGGCGTGGTCGGATCCGGCGCATACGCGGCCCGCGCCGCAGCCGCGTTGGCACCGAACTGGGCGAACAGATCGTCGAGCGTCCGGGCCTGCATGAAGCCGATGTCCATGCTGTTGGCACCTACGATCACCGCCACCTTCTGTGCTTTGCCGGCCGCGTAAAGCGCCGTCGGCGATCCAATATTCAGCATGCCGTCTTCGATCGGACCACCCACATAGTTCGGGTTCGCCCCCATCGTAGCCATATTCAGATTGCCCAGCAGCTCCTGTGCCGGCAGCGCCCGCAGCTTCGCCAGCGCCTCGGCCCCATTGCCGTCGATACCAAAGCCGTGCGCCAGCGCCAGACCTTTCGCTTCGGCGGAATCAGCCGTGCCGCGCAGTTTGCGCGCGCTCATCAGTCCCGGGCGACCGGCGCCGGACTCGATGATTGCCTTCTGGAACAGTCCCACAGCCAGCGGCGAGCTCAGAAGTGTATTCACCGACATCCCGCCGGCGGATTCCCCGAACACCGTGACATTGCGCGGGTCGCCGCCGAAGCGTGCGACATTGCGCCGCACCCACTTCAGGGCCGCGATCTGGTCCATGAGACCATAGTTGCCGAGCGGGCCGCCGGACTGTTCGGCGCTGAGCGCCGGATGTGCAAAGAAGCCGAAACTGCCGAGCCGATAGTTGAAGCTGACCAGAACCACGCCATCGCGAGCGAAGGCGCTGCCATCGTAAACCGGCGGCGAACTGCCGCCGTTCACAAAGCCGCCGCCGTAGATCCACACCATCACCGGAAGCTTGCGGCCCTTGAACTGCGCCGGCGTCCACACATTGAGGTACAGGCAATCCTCCGCCGGTGTCACACCCAGCGGTGCGGCATCTCCTGGAAAGGGTACTTGCATGCAGTCCGGGCCGTAGCTGACGGCATCGTGAATGTCATGCCATGCGACCGGGACCTGTGGCGGCCGCCAGCGAAGTGCGCCGACCGGCGCCTGTGCGAACGGTATGCCTTTGAAGGCGGCGACGTTTGTCATCGCCTCACCGCGAACTTTGCCGCTGTCAATCCTCACCACCGGACGATCGGCGGCGGCGAGCAGCCCGTGGCAGCCGCACATTGCGATACCGGCGCCCACGCACATCCGCACCAGGCGGCGCATCCTCATCGTGATCGTAATCATGTGCATCTCCTTAAAGAAGAATAAATTCCGCTAGTGCGCAGCACCGCTCACGGTGAACTCGCCGTGCTGCCGGATATCGCGCGAAGAAACTCCGATCAGCAGGTGGTACGTGCCATTCACCAGTGACCACTGCCGTGCTTTCTCATCGAAGATCTGCAGCTGCGAATCAGGCAGTTCCATCGCGACATCGCGTAACTCACCGGCCTGAAGCGTAACCTTCTGAAAACCCTTGAGTACCCGGGGCGGTTCGGCGGCCGCCGCTGGCATATCCACGTAAAGCTGCAACACCTGCGCGCCGGCACGTTGCCCGGTGTTCTGGATCCGCACCGTGACTTTGCGGTTGGCCGCACTGCCGGTGACCTTCAGATCGGAAATCGCGAAGCTGGTGTATGACAGTCCATGACCGAAAGGAAAAAGGGGTGCCTGCTGATGCGCGTCGTACCAGCGGTAGCCGACGAATACGCCCTCGGTGTAGGCGACACTTCGACCATCGCCCGGATACTCCCACCAGTGAGTCGCCGGGCCCTGCGCAGCATCCCGAGGAAAGGTCACCGGCAGGTGACCGGAGGGATTCACATCCCCGAACAATATGGCGGCAATCGAGGCGCCGGCCGCCTCTCCCGGATACCACGCTTCGATGATCCCCGCGACGCGGTCAACCCAGGGCATGGCAACCGCAGTGGAGGTGTGCAGGACCACTACGGTGTGCGGATTGACTGCCGCGACCGCCTCAATGAGGGCGTCCTGATCGCCTGGCAGCCCCAGTATCTGCTTGTCGCCGCCCTCGCCCAGCTGTTCGCCGACGAACACGACCGCGGCATCGGAGCGCCGGGCCAACTCCACCGCGCGCTCAAGCCTGGCATCGGGTGGCTGCCAACCCAATCGCAGGCCCGTGCCCAGCACGGCCGCCGCCGTGTCGTACTTGATCAGGATCGAGCGTGGCTGCTGTCCCTGCAGCTGCACTACTCCCACTGTCGTCATCGGAAAGTCCGCGCGGCGGATTGCGGTCACGAGTTTCCCGTCGATATACAATTCGGCGGTTCCGGCGCCGCTTAGCGAGAAGCCATAGGTGCCCGTCGTGGGCGGCACAATCCAGCCGCTCCAGCTCACGGACCAGGGCGCGCGGCCGCGCGCAAATTCGCGCTTTCCGACCACGCCGGCAGGTGCCTCGGGAACACCCGGGTCTGCGCCGACCTGGATCTGCGCGTCGACCCGCGTGGCCACCGTCGACCAGAAGTAGGGTGTGCCGAAATAGGTACCTTCCAACCCCTGGCCCTGTCGCGAGGGCGGCAGCAGCACCGCTGCCGGTACTGCCGGTAACGTCCGCACTCCCATGCTGCCGCGCTCGTAGCCGACCTGCACGGTGCTCCCGGCACGGGTGCGGATCGCGTCCACCGGCACATCCAAGGTCTCGATATGTACATTGGGACTGCCGCTTTCCATCACCACGGCATCCGGTCCGGCATCGGCACCGATCACGGCCAGCGATTTGAGGTTGGTGAACGGCAGCACACCTGAGTTCTTCAGCAGGACCGCACCGGACTGCGCCATCTCCCGCGCCAGCGCCTGATGCTCGGGCGTGGAGACGTTTGCGTTGGCCTGTCCTCCGGGGCCGCGCTCGTAAAGGCCGAGCCGGAAGCGCGTGACGAGCGTGCGGTAGATCTTGCGTTCGAAAAAGTATGGATCTACCTCGGAGCGCCCGATTGCGGCGGCGACCTCCGCCACGGGAGAAGCCGCGTCCATACCGGCCTTCGCGGCCGCCACGGCACTGCGCTGCGCGAAACTGGCGTCCGGTACGATGACACCGTCAAATCCCCAGTCGCGCAAGTGGTCGAGCAGTGCGGCGTTGTTGCAGCTGAACTGGTCATTCACCTGATTGTAGGCACACATGACGGAGCCGACGTGGGCGCGTTGCACTGCCGCCTTGAAGTGCGGCAGGAAGACTTCCTCCAGCGCCTTCGAGCCGATGTGCTCATCGACTCCGGCGTTGTCCGGAAAAGCGCCGACGCGGGCGAACTCCTGATTGTTGGCCGCGAAATGCTTCATGGTTACGATCACGCCGTGGTCCTGGATGGCGGTGATTTCCGGCACTGCCAGTTCCCCGATCAGATACGGGTCCTCCCCGTAGGTCTCGGCGGATCGGCCGCCGTGCCAGGTGCGTATCAGATTCAGAGTCGGCCCCAGGTCGGCGGTCAGACCCTTGCCACGAAACTCTTCGCCCAGCGCCGCGCCGAAGCGGCGCGCCAGATCACGATCCCAGGACGCCCCGAGGGCAATGACGTTGGGGAATGCGGTGACATGGCGTGAACGTTCACCGGTGGGCTGGTTGAACAGCGAACTCAGATCGGCAATGCCGTTGGGGCCATCACTGGCACCACCGATGGCCGGCAGCCCGAGTTTCGCGGCGGCACTGGCCGCGGCCTTGCGCGCGGCGGCCCGGGCCGGATCCTCCGTCGCCCCGGGGGCGCCCACCCCGTTCGGGGTCGCGCCCAGCGACCCGAAGCCGCCGCCGTCGAAGTTGACGCGCTCCTCGGGAGTCAGGACCACCAGCGCCTCGAGCGCACGGCACTGCGGCGTCTGCTTGGCATCCAGCCATGGGCGCTGTCCGGTCTTTGGATGACACTGTGGATGCGGCAATCCGGGCACCGCGGGGAGCGATGCCGCCCATGGGCTCGGACCGGCGGTGATGCCGATGAGGACCAGGGCCATCCCGACAGAGCGTGATCGCAAGTTGCGCGACTTCATGACAAAGAGGCCTTTTCGCCGGAAGTAATCGTTTGCATTTTGGCCGAATGGTATTTTCGAATGGCCGGAATGTCAAAGTGCCTCTATCCTTCTGCGCCATGTACCTGCCCTTGAGCCAGTCATGAGTCGGCGCTCGCAGGAGCCCGCGACCATCCGCGATGTCGCCGCAAAGCTGGGCATGTCGGTGGCGACGGTGTCGCGCGCCCTGTCACGACCGGAACTGCTGCGTCAGGAGACCCGCGAGCGCGTGCTGGCGGCGGTGGAGGCGCTCGGCTACCGGCCCAATCTGTTGGCGCGCGGACTGCGCCGCGGACGCACGCACGCCATTCTGGCCATCGTCCCGAACTTAAGTCCGTTCTTCCTGGAGATTCTGGCCGGCATCGAGGAAGTGGCCCGCGAGGCGGGGTTCGCGGTCCTGCTCGGCAATAGTGGCGGCGACCCCAAGCGTGAGGAAGCGTGCTTCGAACAGGTGGCCAATATGCGCGCCGATGGCGTGATTCTGCTCACCGGATCGGCACCCCCCGCCTTTGCGCCCGGTGCGCGGCCGCTGCCGCCGCTGGTGGCGGTACTGGAGCGCCTGGCGGGCCACGCGGTGCCGCTGATCCGCACCGATCACCGCATCGGCGCGCTTGCCGCGACCCGACATCTCATTGAGCTGGGACATCGGCGTATCGCCCATATCACCGGCAGTCGCCATATTCCAAGCACCACACAACGTCTGCAGGGATACCGGCAGGCGCTGGAGGCGGCGGATCTTCCCTTTGCGGTCGATCTCCTCCAGTCCGGAAACTTCACCATGCCTGCGGGTGCTGCCGGCATGGATGCGCTGCTGGCATTGGCTTCACCCCCGACCGCGATACTGTGCGGCAACGATGAGATGGCATTCGGGGCGGTCCAGTCCCTGCACCGGCACGGCCTGTCGGTGCCGGAGGATCTGTCAATCGTGGGCTTCGATGATCTGAACATGGCCGCGTTCTACAACCCTCCACTCACCACGGTGCATATACCGCGTCACGACATCGGACGCCGCGCTGCAGCCGAGCTGATCGAATTGCTGGCGGGCCGCACCGTGACGCAGGAGGCCGTCCTGCCGACCCGATTGATCATCCGCGAGAGTACGGCACCCCCGCGCGGCGTGCGCAAGCGGTAGCCCGGCATGACCCTTCTCGACATGCTCGACATCCAGCTGCCCATCATCCAGGCGCCGATGGCGGGCGTGTCCTCGCCGGCGATGGCCGCAGCGGTGTCCAATGCGGGCGCGCTGGGGTCGCTCGGCCTCGGCGCGACGGATGCCGAGGGCGTACGGCGCCTGTTCACGCTGTTCCGCGAGCGCTCCGGGCGTTCCTTGAACGTCAATGTGTTCTGCCACCAGCCCGCCAGGCCCGATGCGACCCTCGAGGCGGCCTGGATCGAATACCTGCGTCCGCATTTCCAGGCTTTCGGCGCGCAGCCACCATCGCAGCTGCGCGAAATCTACCGCAGCTTCGTCGCCGATGACGCGATGCTCGCGGTGTTGCTGCAGGAGCGACCGCGGGTGGTGAGCTTTCACTTCGGCCTGCCGTCCGCGCAGCGCATTCGCGCCCTGCGCGATGCCGGGATCATTCTGCTCGCGACCGCCACGAATCCCACCGAGGCGCGCCTCGCGGCCGCCGCCGGTGTGCATGGGCTGGTCGCCCAGGGATTCGAGGCCGGCGGTCATCGCGGCACCTTCGATGCGGACGCGCCGGACGATTGCCTGAGCACCGTGGTGCTGACGCGGCTGTTGGTGCGCGAGCAGCGCATTCCGGTGATTGCCGCCGGCGGTATCATGGATGGAGCAGGTATTGCCGCCGTACTGCGACTGGGGGCCAGCGCTGCGCAGCTGGGGACCGCCTTTATCGCCTGCCAGGAGTCAAACGCGGACGCCGGCTATCGACAGGCGCTCGCCGGCGATGCGGCCCACCACACCGTCATGACGCGTGCGATATCCGGACGGCCCGCCCGCTGCCTTCGCAATGCCTTCACCGCCCTCGGTTCGAACGTGAACCCGCAACGCATAGCCGGCTATCCCATGGCGTATGACGCGGCCAAGTCACTGAATGCCGCCGCCAAGGCCGCCGGCGACTCCCGCTACGGCGCGCAGTGGGCGGGACAGGGGGCGATGCAGTCGCGCGCGGGGTTGGCGGCAGGCGAGCTGGTGGAAGTGCTGGCCCGCGAGCTACGAGTGGCTAGCCGGTTGGATTGACGCAGCGGAAATTCGCCGCCTCATCGATGCTCCCCTGTCCGGAATAGCGAGCCACCTGCGGGTACGGGCACAGGGGTCGCGAACGCACTTCCTGATTCTTGACCACCCGCGCCGCTCGGATCACATCCGGCGCCTTGCCCTTCTCGACCCAATCGACCAGCGCCGTCACGGCATCGAAGCGGTCCGTGGCGATGCCACCGGCACAGTGGCCCATGCCGGGGACCATGAACAGCCGGAAGAACTGCGGCGTGTCCGGGCCATTCTTCTGTACCGCGCTGTCGTAGTAGTTGACGCCTGCCATGGGCTGCAGCACCGGATCGGCCCATCCATAGGTCACGATCAGCTTGCCGCCGCGATTTTTGAATCGTGACAGATCAGGGTTGGCGGCATTGACCAGCGCCCCCCAGGCATCGAGCTGGTGCGTGTCGCGGTCAAAATCGAAACTGCGATAGTCATAGTTCGGTTGCGGCGGTGTGTGCACCAGGTAGCGCATGGTGCCTTCAGCCAGATTGAAATCCGCAGCCTTGCGATCCGCCTGGGCCGGGACCAGCAGGTTCATCCAGCCGACCTCACTGCCCAGCATGAAGCCTGGAAAAATCTGTTGGCCATGACTGACGGGGCCGCCGTAGATTTTCATCAGGGCTGTGGACTGTGCCGCCGTCAAACACGAATCATTGTCCGTGCCCGCCGCGCAGACCGGCAGATCGGTCTTCACATCCAGACTGCAGCGACGCGGGTCATCGATCTGCCCGTCCTTCAATCCGTCCAGCGCATCGCACTTGGCCATCACCGCTTTCGCGACCAGAGCAAGCTTCGTCGCCGACAACGGCGCCGTATCGAGCGCGCGCTGGTTCCACAGCGCGCCGATGGTGAAGCCGGTCTGGCTCACCCAGGGCGAACTCGCCAGGATGCCGTCGAAATCCTGCGGATATCGTTGCGCCTCGACCAACCCCTGTCGGCCGCCGTTGGAACAGGAATTCCAGTACGAGCGGGTAATGTCGGCCGCGTAGTACGACTGGGTAATCGCTTTGGCTGTCACCGCCGTCAGGTTTACGGCGCGGTAGGCGTAGTCGATGGCCTTGGCAGGATTGCTCATCACGAAACTGGCACCGGGCTCCTTGCGCGCATCATGACCCGTATTGGTCTGCGCGAAGGCGAAGCCGGCCGACAGCGCTGCATTGCGCTGCGCGACGCGATTCGGATCCTCCAGCGATTCCCCGGCATGACCGCCATTGCCGATCATGTAAAAACGCCCATTCCAGTGGCCCGGCAGGCTCACTTCGAAGGCGATCTCCGGGGACAGTATTCCGGTCACCTGGCAATGCGCCGGGATTCCCGCGCTCGCATCGATCGCGGCGGCATCGATTTTCAGCAGATCTTTTGCAGCATATTGACCCAGCGCCGCACAGGTCATGCGCGGCACGCGTTTCGCATTGCTGTAGTGACTGAGTGAGCTTTTGGCGCCGGCAAAGGCCTGAGCGGCGGCCTGCTGGCTGGCCACGCTCAATGCGGCGGCGGCACCTACAAGGAGCATGGGCGCGATCCGACTGTGGCAATCCTTGCGACTAGGCATGCTTATCCCCTATCGATGCTTATGGCTGCGCCTGAGCGAGCGCGCAACTCTTTGGCCAAGCATAGACGCGTCCGCAGTGGAACGCGATAGACCTACCCTTCGCGCAGGAGATCTGAACATGAGTAGACTTCGTAAATTCGGATTGTTGGTCGCGGCGCTATTGCTGCCGGCTGGCGTTTTGCTCGCTGGTCCGTATGGCGACACCCTCTCACTGTTCAAAAATGCGGGACAGAGCGCCGCCTACTTCAATGACAGCTATGGCTACGCGGTCTTCCCGACCATTGGTAAGGGGGGCCTGGTGATCGGCGCGGCGCACGGTACCGGTCGTGTGTATGAGCACGGCAAGTACATCGGCAATACGTCGATGAATCAGGTCAGCGTCGGCGCCCAGGCCGGCGGGCAGGCCTACAGCCAGATCGTGTTCTTCGAGGACAAGCGCGCGCTGGACGAATTCACCAGCGGACAATTTGCGTTTGACGCCGGCGTTGGTGCTGTGGCCATTACCGCGGCAGCCGGCGGCACGGTCGGCACCAATGGGGCCAGTGGCACAGCCAGCGGTGGCAAGAAGGACGCCCTGACCGCAGGCCGGTACTACAAAGGCATGGCGGTATTCACCATTGTAAAAGGCGGCGCCATGTATGAGGCGACCGTTGCGGGCCAGAAGTTCTCCTTCAAGCCGCGCGCGGCCAGTTAAGGACAGCGCAGCACCCAGCCGCTGGCGATTTCCTCGCCAGCGGCGTTGCTCCTGCGCTTGCTGCGACGCGTTCCGCCGTCCGTGCTGCTACCCTAGGGGCAGCATCCACGCCGTCGGAACTTCAGCGAATGACCAGCTTCCACGTCTACGAACCCCAATCTGGTCACGGGCTGGCACATGATCCGCTCAACGCCATCGTCGCGCCGCGCCCGATCGGATGGATATCCACCCGCAGCAGCAGCGGCATCTGCAATCTGGCGCCCTACAGCTTTTTCAATCTCTTCAACTACAAGCCGCCCATCGTTGGATTTGCCAGCATCGGCTGGAAGGACTCGGTGGACAACATCAAGGCGACCGGCGAGTTCGCCTGGAACCTCGTCACCGGGGAGCTGGCGGAAGCGATGAATGCGACGTCGGCGGCAGTCCCGGCCACGCAGGACGAGTTCCAACTTGCGGGGCTCACGGCAGCTCCTTCAAAGCTCATCCGACCCCCACGGGTCGCGGAAAGCCCAGTGTGCTTCGAATGCCGGCTCTCGCAGCTGCTGCGCCTGACCGACAGCAAGGGCGTCGATACGGACACCTGGCTGGTACTGGGCGAAGTCATCACCATCCACATCCGGCACGATCTGCTGCGCGACGGGCTCTACGACACCATCGCTGCCGCGCCAATCATGCGCGGCGGCGGCGCCGCCGACTATTTTCGGCTGGGTTCGAAATTCCAGATGTGGCGGCCGAAGCCTTAGACAGGCACAATCCGCGCACGATGGGGTGGAATGAGATTGTGCGGCGGGTACTTCCTGCCTTTGCTGTCGGGCTTGTCGCCAGTGCGCTCGCCGCCCCCGCCACCGACACGGGTCTGCAATCCCAGGCACACCGGGATGCAGCCGGGCGCCTGCAGCTCGACGTTCATTTTGATTGCGCGCTCGCCGCGCCGATCCCCGCCCTGACCGCGGCCGGTCTGGCGGTCGCCTCCAGCGTGAAGTCCGGCACGCTCTGCGTCGTCGAGGGTTGGGCCCAGCCTACGGCTTTGCCGCAGATCCGCGCGGTGCCGGGTGTCACCCGGGTCACCGCTCCAAGCTACGTCCGGCCAACACCGCCGCGCAGCCTGCGGCCGCTGCGGCATGCCCTCACCCGCCCTGCGGAGCAAAAACAGGGCACGGCCGGCGCCATTGACCAAAACGGCGTTTCCATCATGCGTGCCGATCAGTTCGTCGCGCAGACCGGCACCACCGGTGCGGGGGTGACGGTAGGCATCCAGTCCGTCGGTGTGGCCAGCATCAGTGCGATCCAGGCGCGTGGCGAACTGCCCGCCTCCATCCAGGTCTTCTACCCGGCAGGCAATACCACGCCCGTTCAGGCCGACGAGGGGACTGCGCTGGCCGAAGAAATCCACGCGGTGGCGCCGGGCGCCACCTTGATGTTCTGCGGGCCGAACACCTTCGTTGATTTCACCAGCTGCATGACGCAGCTGATCAATGCCGGGGCGACCATCCTGGTTGACGACACCGGTTTTGCGGCCGATGACCTGATGTCCCAGGACAACGACCAGAGCACGGCGATGGAGCAGATCCTGAGCCAGCACCCCACGGTCATGAGTTTCAGTTCCTCCGGAAACAGCAACGGGACCTACTGGGAAGGCCACTATTCCCCGGTAAGCGCGGCCACCACCGGCCTGCCCGCCTTGTCCTGTCCCGCAGGCGCCGGGACCCCCGATGCCTACGTCGCGACCTTCGGCACCGACACCAGTCAGACGCTGAGCGTGTCGGGCTACAACGCCTTCCCCCTGCTGCTCGCCTGGGCAGACCCGCCGGATCAGATCACCAGTCAGTTCGACGTGTTCTACTTCGTTGCCGGTGACCCGAGCACGGTGGGCTGCTTTTCGACCGCCTCGGCCACAAGCAACGAGGTCATGCAGACCCTGTCGCTGCCGCCCGGCGTGTACACCGTGGTGGTCGCCTCGGCGGATACTTCAGCCACCGGGAAGTTCCTGAAGCTGTGGGCCGGTGGCGATGGTCTGACCGCGTTTTCGGTTGCAACCCCCGGGGCGGTGCTCTCGCCCCAGGCGATGGTGCCCGGAATGCTGACCATCGGGGCAGTCAACGGTTCCGATGGCATCGGCAACGCGATTGAAGCCTTCTCCAGCACCGGACCGCTGACACTCGCCTTCCCCACGGCCACACAGTTGCAGGCACCCACCCTGGTTGCGCCCGATGGCATTTCCGTCGATGCCGCGGGCACTTATTTTGCCGGCGATCTGTTCCAGGATGGAAACTTCTATGGCACCTCGGCCTCCGTGGCCAATGCCGCCGCGGTGGCCGCGCTGCTGCGGGGCGCATTCCCGAATTTGAGCGTGGCGCAGGCTTCGACCGCTTTGCAGACTGGCGCGACGCCGCTTGGCGCCACGGTGCCGGATGCCGTCTTCGGCTACGGCCGAATCGATGCATTGGGAGCATTGGCGACTCTGCCCACCCCGACCATCACGACGCTGAGCGACCAGACCAGCACCGGCAGTGCCAGCACCGCGACACAGGCACTGAGCATTACCGGCACCGGCACCCTTCATTTTTCGATCAGCAGCAGCAACACCAGCCTGGTGCCCAATTCCGTGGTCAGCGCCGGACAAGCTGGTGTCACACTGTCTGCCGGCTGTGGGTCCAGCACGATGACCTGCACCGTGTCGGTGACGCCGGTGATCGGTCAGGCCGGCAAGGCGACGCTGACCATTTCAGTTCTTGACGGCGCAAACCGCGCCGCCAGCAGCCAGATGACACTCACGGCGACGGATCCGGCCCCCGCGCCTCCGCCCGCAGTGGTGGTCACGCCGCCGACGGCGACGGCCAGTTCCGGTGGGGGTGGAGGGGTGCTGCAAAGCTGGGCACTCCTATGGCTCAGTGTGCTCGTGCTGTGGTCGCAGCATCGGGCCTTGAGCGGGCGCGCGCCTTCAATCAAAAGTAGGCGGTGATCTTCAGCACGCCGGAGAATGGCTCCAGCGGATGCACCTGCAGGCCGTCGACCCCGTCCAGCGGTTCACCGCGCACGCGCGAGGTATAGTCGTAGGCCGACGAGTTGGCGTGCGTGTTGAACAGGTTGTAGAGGCTCAGCTGCAATTTGAGGCCGGAGCCGATTTTGTAGCCCAAATCCAGGTTGAACTCGCTGTAGCCACTGTCTTCGGGAAATCGATCGCCATCGGCGATCGGATAGGGGCCGAGCCGGCGCCATTGCAGGCCACCGAACCAGGGGCCCAGGTTATTCACCAGCACGCCGAAGGAGCCGATGAACTTCGGCGCATTGGCGATCCACGGCCCATCCAGTTCGAAGGATGCGAGATCGCCGCGATAGCGCGCCCGCGATAAGGCCAGATCGGTGTTGAACTCAATCCATGGCAGCGGCCGATACTGGCCGGAAAGCTCCACGCCGCGCCGTCGGCTGGGTGCGCTGGCCGCATCCTGACCGGCATCGGCGTCGTAGGCCAGTTCGGAGTTGAAGTCCTGCTGGAACACGGCCAGCTGGGTCGACAATTTTGGCAGCACGTCACTGCGGATACCGAACTCCATTCCCTGGGTGGGCGCCAGCAGCGGCGTGGCCCCGGCAGCCCCGGGCACGCCTTCCAGAGGTACGGTGCCGAACACGCCGCGCACGTCGTCCGAATGAAAACCGCGACCGGCGCTGAAATAGAACTCGGTGTGCGCAAAGGGGCCAAGGATCACACTGCCCTTGGGTTGCAGCAGTGTCTCATCGGTGATGCCCTGAAACCCGCTGGTCAGGCTGTGATCACTGGCCCGGTAGTACTCCTCACGCACGCCCAGCACCGTGCGCAGCCAGGCCGTCCAATGGCTGGTGACATCCAGGTAGGGTCCCAGATCCAGCAGATGGACCTGGTCGGCATTGCACACGCCACCGGGCGCGGCGACTTGCAGTGCCGGTCCGCTGACCTGCGCCACTGAACAGTAGTCGAGGGCTTTGCGGTACAGCGTGTGCTGGCGGTTTACATAGGCACTGTCATCGCGCAGCTGCAGACCGATCTGCACCTCGTTCTCGAAGCTCCCGAGGTGCTGGTCGAATGTGGCGACCGCCTGTCCCCCGACGGCGGTACGGGTCTCGTTCTGCTGCTCCTGGTCACCGTTGACCGGATCGTTCAGAAAGTGGGTGAAGTCGTTCCAGAGAATCATCCGGCTTTCGATGTAATACGCGCTGGATGTGAATCTCCAGGCATCAGCGCGAGTGGCGTAATGCACCGACAGGCTGTGGCGCTCGGAAAAGCTGCCATCGCTCGGATCGAGCGTACCGAAGCGGCCGATCAGCCCCTCCTGCACGGCGCGCAGCGGCTGATCCGTGGTCATGTTGCCCTGACCGTGGAAGTACATCGCCGTGGCGCTGTAGCCCTCCTCGTCCGTTCCATGGCTGTAGCGCAGCACGCCGGCGGTTTTTTCGAAATCATCCGGATGCGTGAACGGGCCGTCCACGTGTCCGTAGTAGGCCCCGCCGAGAATGCGGTCATCCGGCGTCAGATGATCCGTGCCGCCGGCGAACACGTTGTAGACGCCCAGAGTTCCGGCCGCCAGCGCCACCTGGTTGGGAAGGTCGTTTGCCAGCTTCATATGGGTGGAAGCCACCGACCCGAAATCGCCCACCGAGGCGTAGTACGGACCCTTGGTGTAATCGAGCCCATTGGCCAGCTCCGGGACGATGAAATTCAGATCGGAATAACCCTGGCCGTGGGTGTTGGTCGGACGATTCACCGGCATGTCGTCCACGAAATTGGCGATGTCGGTGCCATGGTCCAGGTTGAAGCCGCGGGCCAGGTACTGATTGGCCTTGCCTTCCCCGGAATGCACGGTCACGACCAAGCCCGGCACGCTCTCCAGCAGCTGTCCGACCCGGTACGCCGGACGCAGATCCAGTTCCTGCTCGGTGACCGAACCCTGGCTGGCGGTGCTCGCCGTCCCCAACAGATTCAGGCGCGAGGCCGTGACCGTGACTTCGGTCAGCGTGTCGGGTGAAGAATCGGCCGCCACCGCGGCGCCCGCTGCGCCCAGGGCGAGGCCCATAACCAATAACAGCATGCGCCGGATCGTGATGGCCGCAGCCGCGATACACAAAGCGATTACGGTTACCGCAGTGTTATCGAATCACACTAACTGCCTGATTGGACACCGATTGCGCAGGGCCGGACGGCGCGAGTCTAAGTCGCCACCGAGTGGTTCGCCGGCCCGCTGTCGAAGGCGGCCTGTATGGCCTGCAGCGCGCGTTGCAGGAAATCCTGAACTTCGGGCCAGTGATGCAGGGCATACCAACCGACCGAGGCCAGGATCAGCAGCCATACGACGCTGCCGATCAGCGCCACGAAGGCATGCGCCGGACTGTAGGCGCCGACATGGCCGTAGTAACGAGCCATGCGCATCTGTTTCACCAGCGTTCCATAAATCACGCATACGGCGACGATGCCCACCCAATTGGGGACCTCGGCCGCCCAGTCCCAACCCAGGAGCGGCCGCCCCGCCGCGGCACCCACGAGAGCGACCAGGAAAGCGACCAGCATCACGGCCCGTACCAGCGCACCGACGGGCCCGAATCCAGCCGGCGGCGGTCCGTAATTGCCCGGATACGGTGCGCCCTGCCAGCCATACGGCGACGGGGGCACGACTCCGCCGTGCCAGGCGCGCTGCTGCCGGCGCCATTGCCGCCGTTGATCGCGCCACATGCGGCGTTGCTCGCGCCACTGCTCGCGCCAGTGCTGTCCGGCGGCGAAACTGGTCTGCGGCCCCTGCGGTCGGCCGATCAACTCCTCCGCGTTGAAGGGTTTGCCGTGCGCCGCCGCCATCTGCTCGGCGGTGACTGCAACGGGCACGACAATCATCATCACCAGATACACGACGCCACCGACGCCGCCCGTGATCACCGTGAACACCAGAAAAATCACCCGCACCAATGTCACATCAACGCCGAAGTAAGCCGCCAGGCCATTGCATACCCCGCTGAGCAGCCCGCCCTCGCGGATCTGGAACAGGTGCCGGCCGGCGGGTCCGCCACCCGGTGTGGACGCCGGGTTCGGCGCGGCGGTGCCTGTGCCGGGCGCGGCACTGCCGGCGTCGCTGTGCGCGGATTGCGCCTCAGCTGCGGCATCAGCGGGGGGCTCGGAGTCTGGTGCAGCGCCCGTTTCAACTGGCCCCATTTCATTGAGCGCCTGGGCGATTTCCTGGGTACTGACGACATTCTTGTGGGCGCCGACATGGCGCGAGAGCTTGTCGGCAATGGCCTGCTCGAGATCCGCCAGGATCTCGTCCCGATCCGGATCGCCGGCCAGTCGCGCCTCGGCGCTCTTCAGGTACGCGGCCAGTGCCGCGTACCCTTCGGATTCGATCTGCCAGGCATTGCCGTTGAGGCTGATGCTGTTGACAGTGCGCATGGTCAAACTCCCAAGTCTTCGATTGTCTTGTTGATGAGGCGCCAGTAGGCGACCAGTTCGGCGAGTTGCGCCTGACCGCTGTGGGTCAGGGCGTAATACTTGCGCGGAGGACCGGATTCGGATTCCTTCCAGTCGTAGTCCACCAGGCCATCGCGACGCATCCGGCTGAGCAGCGGATACAGCGTGCCCTCCTGGGTCGCGAACTCGGTTTCGGCGAGTTTGCGCAGGATGTCAGCGACATAGACGCGGTCAGCGTCGATGACCTTGAGAATGAGGAATTCGAGCAGCCCCTTGCGCATCGGCCCGAATTTTTCGTTACCCGCCATGAACGATAGCCCTTTCTTCAATACGCTACCTTTTTATCACAAGGTAGCTTTAAATGGAAGCGGGCTGCGCACATGAGCTATGGGGGGCGTTTTTCCCCTTTTCGGCCGCCCGGCCAGCCGGTTCCCTGCTTGTAGGGACGGTTACCCAGGAACACGGCCTCGATGCGGGTGATCTTGCCACCTTGAATCTTCCAGGCCTCGGTATTGAGCACCTCGTTGGGCCATTGGGTGCTCGGCATCATCGGATAGGTGTGCCCATTGGGCATGGTCACGGTTTTGACCGTGCCGCGGCGTCGGAAGTCGAACACCGAGAAGATGATCTGGCGCTCGACATCGATGATGGGGAAACGTGCGTTGTCGTACTCGGTGATGAAGGCGTACACGCCCGTATCAAGCTGCTGCGCGCAGCCCATGCCGAGCGTGGCACGCACGGCCGCCGCCCAGTCATCATTGCGCGCCAGCGGCCGCAAGGGCACGGGCGGCCGATCATGCGGCCCCAAGGCCATGACGATGCCGTTCTCCAGTCGCACGCAGGACTCGCCGAACGGCGCGAGGTCACCCTTCGCCAGCGCCACGGCCCGCATGTACCCGATGGCTGCAGCAATCAGCTGCTGTCGCGTGAGGCGCTGCGCCGCCGGCTCGACCTGATCCCACACGGGCTCATAGGCAGGCTGGGTCAATGAAGTGGGTGCGTCGCGATTGACCACGGTCTCGATCTGCGTCAGCTGCATCGCGACGACCTTCAGACGCACCATCAGATATCCGGGCGTGCCGTTCTCGCGCATGGTCACGTACGTGGCAACACCGCCACTGGCCGGATCATAAAAGTCATGCCGGTATGGCCCCAGGCCCGAGAACGTTACCCACAGCGCTTCGCCCAGCGCAATGGCGACTCCGTTCTCGGTGAAGCGGACATGCGCTGCAACCTTCAGACGCGACGGATCGTGGGCCTGCAATGCCTCAAGGTAACCGTCCATCACGGATTTCAGACAGGCTTCGTCACACTGCCCCGCAACCGCTGCGGCCGCGGCGCCATCCAAGGCGAAGCTTCCCAGCAGTGCGCACAGCACGAGCACCGCGTGGCGCGCTCCAGCCTGCAAGTGGCGCACCCCGATCATTGGTGCAGCTTCACGGACCAGGGCGACTTCGAATAGTACGGTGAGCCGATGAAGTCCGCCTCCACCGGCCCCACCGCGCCATCGATGATCTTGAACGTCTCGATGAAACTCCAGGTATGCGGCTCCTGGAACGGTGAAGTCTTTGGCGTGCCATCGGTGAGCTTGAAGTCGATCACGTTGCCCTTGTGATCGATGAAGCCGCGGAACATCACCAGTCCGCGCGCCTCATCCACCATCAAAGGTTCGCGCCGCACGCGCACATTGAACAGATAGGTTCCGAGTTTGAAGGGCCCCTCGCAGCCGCCGATCGCGGTCTCCAGGCCATTCTCGATCCGATGGCACGAGGCGGCGAACTTCGTATGCAGGGTGCCGTCATTGTGCGCGAGCGTTGCGTAGTAGCCGTCCGCGATCCGGATGAGCTCGGCACGCGGCCGTCGCTGCGCGGGAGTCAGCGGTGCAACGGTCAGGGGATCATGCTTCAGCTTGGTGACATCCCCGAAGGGTGTCGGCGGCGCGCTCACCAGCCGCTTGGTGGACAGCAGATGCTCCGCCTCGACGATCTTGCCATTCGCGATGCGCAGCCGAATGCACAGGAATGCCGGGGTTTTGCCCATCATTACGGCAGTGTAGATACCCACATTGCCGGTGGCAGGATCCGAGAAGGTCAAAGGCGGCCCGACCTCCGAGGTCACCACATCCCAGCTGCCGTCGGGGAACGGCATCGTCACGTTGTTCTCCATGAATCGAACGTGCGCGGCAAACGGCGCCTGTTTGGGATCATGGTGGACGTAGGCCGCCCGGTACTGATCTGCGATCTGTGTAAGACACGCATCATCGCAGGCAGCGCGCGCGACCGACGTGCCCAACAACGGTGCTGCCATGACGACCAGTGCGGCCCAACCCCGGCGCCACGAACCTGCGGAATTCCTGTGCATTGCGATCCCCCTTCTTGTTCTGCGTACCTACACCAGCGGCAGTTCATCCTTGCCGGCCCAGGTGCCGTGGACCTGCGAACTCAATCGGAACGGCATGATCACCCGGGCAATATCACCATCCGCGAGATGTTCGGCGTCGGCAATGATCAGCTCCGAGCGCATTTCGGCGTAGTTGGAGGCGACGCCGATGAGGTAACCCTGACCTTCGGACTTGCCGCGCGGGACGAAGGTACATTCCTGCAGGGCATGGGTCTTGCCGACAAAATACCGATCGATCTTGCGGGTCTGCAGGTCGAACCGACCGTAGGAGTTGGGCACCGAAGCCGGCGCGCGCGGGCCGGAGCGCTCGCGGTCGTAGGGCTTCTGCGCATCGGTGAAGCCGGTGTAGATATAGCGCGACTGTAACGAAAGCGTGCGCGGGTCCACCTTGCCGATATCCACGACCGGCATGTCCCACAGCAGTTCCTCCTGCCAGGTGTCGGATGCGGAATCCAGATCCAGGGTGAATTTGCGGATGAAAGCGCGTGCCTTGGCAGGATTGAACGCAGCTCCGTCCACGTTCGGAAAGAACGGAAAGAAGTTCGAGTCCCAGAAAGGTGCATACAGCACCACCTTGTTGCCGTCGCTGTAGGCGTTGAAGGTGTGCATGTGGCAGCGAGTCGGCCCCTTGAACCAGCGCATGTCCTTGGCGCTGCCCTCGCGTGGCATGACGCCGATGTAGCCCGGCTTGGTCGAATCCCAGCCCCAGTGGATCTTGCCGGCTTTCAGGCGCTCCAGACCCGTGACATAGCCGGAGAAGGGAATGACGACGTGGCGATGAGTGAGCGCCATGTCGTGGATGATGCTCACATAGGGAACCTTGACCCGCACCTCATGGCGCACCTTGCCGCTGCGATCGATGGTGCAGATGAATAGATCATCCGAGGCAAGTCCGGTCGCCTCGTAGCCGAAGGCCACCATCTCGCCCGTGAGCGGATCGAGTTTGGGATGGGCCGAGAAGGTCTGGCTCTTCCAGCCCCCGTGGAAATCCCACGGACCGATGGTCTCAAGCGTGTTCGGATTGATCTGGTGAGGCAGACCATCCTCCTTCAGTGCAAACAGCTTGCCCGCGTGCGCCACCGGAGTGGTATTGGAAACCGTGCGCAGGTTCGGATGTTCCGGATCGCGCACCGAGGGATCGTCGGTGAAGGGGTTGCGGTAATAGCCGTAGAGCTGATGCCGCGCCTCGCGCTGCTTCTGCAGCCGATGCGTGTTCACGAAGCGGCCCTTGTAGTCCACCTTGCCGCCCTTGAAGCGGAAGCTGCTGATGTAGCCATCGGCATTGAGGATGGCATCGTCGGGGAACTTCGGCGGGTAATACCATTCGTAGCCCGACCGATAGAACGCTCCATCCAAATCCTGCGGAATCTTGCCGACCACTTCGCAGTCGTCGATGGATACGTCGAAGCGCAAGGGCGAAATGAAGCCGCGCCCCGCCAGACTCTCCGAGAAATCAGCCATGTCGCCTCCGGCCTCACTGCAATGAATTGCCCGATAGCATTGCAATGTACTCCCGTCCGGCCGCGCATACACCACCCGACCGGCGGGGACCTGCCGGGGATGCGGGGCCGGCCGGCGGTCCGGATGGTTATTCCGGCTTCAGGCGATTGTCCACTCTGACTACGCCATCCACGCTCTTGGCGTCGTGCACCGCAGTGAGAATATTATCCTCGGGTACTTCCATGCCCATCAGAGTCACCACTCCGTCGCGGGTGGTCACCAGGATATGCGGTGCTATGCCGGGATCATTCATTGCCAGTTTCTGTTTCACCCGGTCGGTGATCTGTTGATCGTTCGACTTGGCATTGCGACTTTCAGAGTGCACCAGCATGGGTGTCGATGCGACCAACGCCGTGGCGAGCATCGTGATCAGCGGTTTGTGGGTCATGAGATGGCTCCTTCTGTCTCGCACGATGCGCATTTTACTCCTCGTCGGCGCGGCACGGATCGCAAGCGCAAACCTGGCATCGCTCACGGCGGCGCAATTGGCTCAAGGTCTTCACCGCGACCCCGTGTCGGAAGCCTCTGATAGACTCAAGACCGGTACGCGGCGGACACTCGGACATGGCTACAGGTTGGGCAGACGAAGGCGCAGTCAACGAACAGATCGAGGCCACTGTGAAGGACGCGGTGGAGCGTGCGCGCAGCCAGCTGCCGCAGGGTGCGTCTGCGACGCAATGCGCCGAATGCGCCGCGACGATACCGGAGGCGCGACGGCAGGCATTGCCCGGCGTGCGGCTGTGCCTGATATGCCAGCAGGCGGCCGATGCCGCCGATAGCCATTTCAGCGGCTATAACCGGCGCGGCAGCAAGGACAGTCAGCTTCGCTAAAGACTGCTGTGCCGTTTGTCCTAATGCTACGCCACTGCTGCTGTGCCATGATCAGCCGGATGAGGGCACAGCAGGTCGGCGTCTTGATCGCGGCAGCCATGGCAGGCGCGCTGCTTCTGCAATCTCTGGCCCACGCCGAGCAGTGGGCTTATGCGATGCAGACCGGCCATGGCAACCATTCGATACAGGTGGACGTGGACAGTCTCGCCCAGAAGCAAGGGTTTATTGCCGCGCGTCTTCTCTATGAGTACTACCCCCCGGACGGGAATGCTTCGGAGCCGGCCGGCAACACCCACTCTGCCGTGGTTGATGGCGCGTTCGATTGCAAGGACCGGCGCTTCCAGCCGTTGAGTCGCACGGAGTATGTGGGCAGGCAAGCCCAAGGACCGGCTGGAAAGACCGTCCGCTCGGAGCTGGCCACGGACCGCTGGAAGCTCGCAAGCGGCGATCCGGAAACCTTTGCGATCGTTGATTGGGTGTGCAGCGTCGCCACACGCAGGTTGGCGCCAGGTCAGGCCGGCTCCAAGCCATAGCGCTCTTTGATGGCCGTCGCGGCCGGCAGCCGCATGAAGTCCAGCAGCTGCACCGCCAGTTGCGGCTGCTCACAACGAATGCCGATGCCGGCGGAAAAGGTAGTGATGGTTTGAATCGCCGCGGGCAACGGGCCGAGCACATCGATGCCTGCCACATTGAGCATTTCACTCAATTGCTGGAATCCCAAGGCTGCCTGGCCCGCGGCCACCAGTGACGCGACCGGGATTCCCGGCGGCGGCACCACAATGCGCGGCTCGATGGCCTCGAATATGCCCCATTGCTGGAACAGCTTCTCCAGATACACCCCACTGGGCCCGGTCGAATAACTGATCGAACTCGCAGCCGCCACCGCCGCCTTCACCGCCTCTTCGGTGCTGATATCCGGTTGGTTCGCCCCGCTGCGTACCGCGATGGCAACTCCGGACTTGACCAGATCAGTCCGGCCGGCGCGCAGCTGGCCTGCGGCAATCAGCTTGTCGATGGCCGTATCCGACAACACGACAATGTCGGCGTCCTCTCCGGCCTGGATCCGCTTGGCGACCTCAACACCGCCGGCCGCCGCGGCCGCCACCGACTGCCCGGTCTGGGCCGTGAAAACTCTGATCAGTTCGGCCAGTACTTCCCGTGCGGCCATGGAGGACAGTAACTTCAGCGGTCGCGCGCTCATTTCAGCTCCTCAAAACATGCCAGCAGTCGCCGGATATCATCCGGCGCGATCTCTCCCATCGTCGAAATGCGGAACAAAGTGCGTGACAGGTCGCCCTGACCCGCATAGATCACAAAGCCGCCGGCCTTGAGTGCATCGTGCAGCCTCGGATAGTCGATGCCCCGCGGCAGATGATAGGCCCGCAGTACGACGGAGGATTGCTGCGGGGCAAGCAGCGCCTCAATTCCCAGCCGCGACAATCCGCTGCGCACCTGTTCGGCAAGAGCCGCATAACGCCCAAAGCGCGCGGCACGCCCACCCTGCTCCTGGTATTCACCCAGGGCCTCGCGCAAAGCGTAGTACACATGCACGGCCGGCGTGAACGGGGTGTTGCGCTGGTCCTGCAGTCGCGCCAGTCGGGCCAGGTCCAGGTAGTAGGTGCGGCTCACGGCGCTTTCCAAGGCGGCGCGCCGGGTGATGACGAAGGACACTCCCGGCACGCCGTGCAGACACTTGTTCGCGGTCGCCGCCACCGCGCCCAGGCAGCTGCCCAGGTCCGCACCGGTGAAATCGATCGCTTCGGCGCCAAAGCTGCTGACCCCATCCAGAAGCAACTGCACGCCGCGCGCGGCGCATAGGCGGCCCAGGGTCCTGATATCCGTCAGGCGACCGGTCGTGGTCTCATGGTGCACGACGGCCAGATGCGTGAATGCGCCTTCGGCCAGGCGCGCTGCGACCTGATCGGCGTCCGGCCCATCGAGCCATCGTCCCGCGAGCCGCTCATGCGCAATGCGGTACTGGGCGCACATCTGCGTCATGCGCTCCCCGTAGACGCCATTCTCCAGCACGAGTACGCGTGCATCCTGCGGCGGCAGGCTGGCCATCATGCTGTCGACCGCCGCAGTACCCGAGCCGGTCATCAGCACCGCAGTCCACTGGGCAGGATCAAGGTCATACACCGCCAGCAGCCGCGTGCGGATCTGCTCCTGCAAATCGAAGAACTCCGCTTCGCGGTGACACAGATCCGGATTGAGCAGGCTGCGACGCACGCGCTCGCTCAAGCTCACCGGGCCGGGATTCAGCAAGATCACGTCGTTGTCTCAGGAGCTGATGTGTTGCATGAAACGCTCGCGCACCTGCGCGGGCGTCACCTTCGGACGTGGCAGGTCCTTGGGAGTGCCGGTGCGGGTCAGGAGCCGCGCAAAATGTGGCCCGTCGGCCAGATTCAGCCACGGGGCGAGCTGTTCCACCGAATCGGTGTCCAGGCAGGAGCGGTAGCCGCATGCAGCCGCGACATCCGCGAAAGCTACCGTTGCCGAGACAGTGGACTGGCCGCCCGTGGATTCGTGGGCGCTGTTGTCAAGGAGCAGGTGCCACAGATTCGGTGGCGACATCGCTCCGACGGTGGTGAAGGCGCCCAGACGCATCAGCGCCGCACCATCGCCATCGAGCGCGATGACCTTGAGGTCCGGCCGCGCCAGCGCCAGGCCCAGCGCAAGCGGAGTGACGCACCCCATTGAGCCCACCATGTACAGATGATTGGCGCGATCCGCGATGGCATACAGCTCACGGCCGCAAAAACCGGTCGAGGCCAGCAGCACGGTGCCATCGGCGCTGGTGTCCGCGACGATCTCCCGCAGGGCCTCCGCGCGCGAGGGCCGGCGCGCTGCCGCAATCGGACTGCGACGCACGATGACCCGGGTGGCCGGCCCCTGCGCCACGCTTACCGGAGGGGCGGCATGCAGCTCGGTGGCCGCAACGCTCCCCTTCTGCATCAGAAGCGCATAGCAACGTCCGGTGGCATCCATATGCTTCAAGGCACGATCCAGAACGATCGGCACCTGTGAGCTTTCAGTCGGAAACAGCTCCCACGCGATCTGCATGGTGTCGAGCATGGTCGGCGTGATGGGACCCATCAAGGCATGTTGCGGCTCATCCGGTACTCCGGGCTGCCCCCGCCAGGTCACGATGAGCAGCTGCGGCAGGCCAAATGTCCAGGTCAGGGACGTGAGCGGGCTCACCGCATTGCCGAGACCCGAGTTCTGCATCATCGCGATGCCGCGCCCGGGCCCGCCCCGGCCATCCCCACCGATCGTGACGCCGGCCGCGAGCGCCACGGCATCGCCTTCATTGGTCACCGATACATAGCGCAGAGTCTCATCCTGCAATACGTAGTTGATGAATGGCGTCAGGTACGAACAGGGAACACCCGCGTACCACTGAAAGCCGCGCGCCCGCGCGGCTTCGACGAAATCACGCGCCTCGAGCATCGGGAACAGTACCCACCGTGCCGTCCGTCACGCCACCGAGCGGCGCCTGCGCGTGCGCAAAATCCACCGCGGAATGCAAGTCTTCCAGATCATTCACGCCGCGCCAGTGACCATGCACATACTGCACATCGATGGCGGCGCCATCTGCGATCAGAGCGTTGAGCAGTGCGGGCATGTCCAACGACTCGAAATCCGGGCGCGCCTGCAACTGCGCGAGTACCCGCGTCAGGCGCGGCACACCACTGCGACTGACGTTCACCAGACCGATCCAACGCCCATGGGCCGCCGTCTGCGCGCCTTCAATCGGTGCCTCACGGCTTCCGGCTATGCGCTCCAGCCTCACCGGCGTGCCAAACAGGCCGCGGTCATCGGCGCGGGAACAATAGGCAAAATCGCGCACCGTGCGATTGTCGGCGCCGGATGCCGAGGAATCCACGACCACCGAGAACTCGCCCTTGCTCTCCACCAGCGCGCGCAGTACGTAACTGCGGAACAGCAGATCTCCGTAGGCGATGACCGTATCCGCGTCGAGGCCACCGATCGCGCAGGCCAGAGAGGCGAGCTCCCCGGTCTGCGCGTGCCTTTCGTTGACGACCAGGCGGATGCCGGCAGTATCAATGACATCGGCGCGATAGCCGCCGATCACCGTGATCTGATTGATCTGCTGCTTCTTGAAGGCATCGACCAGCCAGCGCAGCAGCGGCTTGCCGGCAATGTTGAGCATGATCTTGGGGCGGTCGGCGGTCTGCGCCTCCAGGCCCCGCCCGCGGCCGGCCGCCAGCACGATCGCGCTGCGCGCGGCCGTGGCCGCCGACAGGTACAGCCGCTCGGCCGCCGAGTACTCATCGGCATCCTGCAGGCGAAAGATCTCCTCGACGGCGACGATCCGGTCCTCGATATTCACAACCGTTTGATTGTCGTGAATGTCGCGGGCCACGGCCTGCATGGCGGCGGCCGAGGAGCGCACCAGGTGGTTTGCCCAGATCACGGTGCTGATCCCGGCCTTGCGGAACACATCGCTGGGCGTGCTGTAGTACTTCGTCGGCACGATCACCAGCGGGGCGCGGCCGGCCCACTCGCGCGCAAACGCCAGGATCTCATCGGGACGCGACAGCTTGCTGTGAATGAGGATGGCATCTGCGCCGGCACGGCGATACGCCTCGGCGCGCCGCAAGGCTTCCTCCATGCCCCACCCGGCGATCAGCGCCTCAACCCGCGCGACGATGCAGAAGTCCGGATCCGTCTGCGTATCCTTGCCGGCGGCGATCTTGCCGGCAAACTCCTCGACATCCGCAAGCGGCTGACGCTCACCGTTCAGGAAGCTGTTGGTCTTGGGGAAGATTTTGTCTTCGATGCACACGCCGCCGATGCCACGCTGCTCCAGTTTGCGAACCAGGCGGCGCAGATTGTTGAAATTGCCGTAGCCGGTATCCCCGTCGAGCAGAATGGGCAGATCGCTGGCGTCGGCCATGAACTCCAGCATGTCGACGACCTGGGTCCAGCTCGCCTCATTGTTGTCGCGTACGCCGAACTGGGCCGAAATCGACAATCCCGAGGCCCAGATGCCGCGAAAACCGGCCTCCCGGACGATGCGCGCGGACAGCCCGTTGTGTGCCTCCATCAGGAACTCGAGTTGCGGGCTGAGCAGCATCTGCCGCAGCTGCGTGCTGCGTGAGACGCGTAGCGGGCGGGTCGTGATGGTCGCGCTCATGCGGCTGCTCCTGAGAGGGACACCAGCTGCGGCAGCACCTCGCGTGCGGCCCGCTCGACATCCGCGGGAAAATCGATTTCGATCCAGGGGGATCCGGTGACGTCAACGATCTGGAACACCTGGCTGCGCTCCAGGATCAGGTCGCGCAGGGTTTCCTCGTGCGGCAGGTTCGACCGCCCCGAATCGACATAGTCGGCGATGAGATCGGCGAGGCGCCGCGCGGCACGCTCATCGAAACGGAAAAAGCCGACCGACTCCCCGATCGTGTCGTACTGCAGATCGGGGGCCAGCTGCTTGCGCAACTCCACCGCGATGCCGTTGTGTACGCACACCTTCACCGGCTCATCCCCGGCCTCAAAATCGCGGTCCACGAGGATGCGGTTGCTGGGCGCGGCGCCGCCGGCCAGCGCCTGCATGATGCGCGCGTCGTAGAGCACGTCGGCATCCATCAGCAGCACATCCCCGCCGCGCCGCATGGCATCCGCAACGACATGCACGGTCAGTACGCTGCCGAGGGTGAAGCGCTCATTGATGAAGATTTCAGGCCGCGGCAGACCCAGCGCGGCCAGGCGCCGCAGCTCCGCCTCGATGACCGGATGCTCGAATCCCAAGGCCATGACGACCTCGTGGACTCCCGCCGCCTGCAGCAGGCGCAGATGGCGCTCAAGAAGACTCACCCCGCCGAATTTCAGCAGGCACTTAGGCTGCTGAGCGCCTCGGGATTGGGACAGCCGGGAGCCGCGCCCGGCGGCAAGAATTATAGCTCGCATGATTGCGGAAACATTACCACACCGTTACACCTTCAAGGCGGCACGGCCCGGCCGGCCGCGGCCCGCGCGCGACCGGACAGGTGCAGGTATAGCAGCCCCGGCAGCCCCAGCAGCAGCTCACGCACGCGCTTGGCCAGCGACAGCGCCAACGCCACCTCCGCGGTCAGTCCGGCCAGCGGCGCCAGCAGCACGTAGCCTGTTTCCTGCACGCCCAGCGCCCCCGGCACTGCAAAGGCGGCGCCGCGAACGGCCTGGCCGAGGCTCTCCAGCAGCAGTGCCGTCACCCAGCTCACGGGATGACCCATGTAGAGCAATATCAGGTAAACCTCGCCCGCTCCGACCAACCAGCCCAGCAGGCTCGCCAGGAAGCTGGCCGCCACCGGGCCAGCGCAGGAGTAGGTCTCCTGGACGGCAGCATCGATGGCCTGTGCCTGGCTCATCAGGCCGGACCATTTCTGCGAGCCCGCCAGGCGGGTGACGAGCCGCAACAGCTTGCTGAAAAAGCCGCGCCGCTGCAGGTAGTAGAAGCCGACGATCTGCAGGGCCAGAAAGCCGCTGGCAATCAGCGCCATGCTGCGCAGGCCATGTTCGGAAATCCCACCGGCGCGCGCGCCCAGCAGCAGCACGCCCAGCAGTGCGAACAGGATCTGAGCGAAGGTCTGCAGGGTCGTACTGACCGTGATCACCGCGGCGGCCTGTGGCATGGGCATGCCGCGCTGGGCCAGATAGCGGGCCATGAACACCGGCCCTCCCAGCTGCCCCGCCGGCATCAGACTGTTGGCTGACTCACCGATCCAGCGCGTCAGGACTGCGTCCATCAACCCATGCTGGGTCTGACCACGCTGATACAGCACGCGGATCGCCACGGCATCGCTGCCGAGCGGAATGAGGTGGAAAATTCCCACCGCCAGCAGTCCCCAACCGGCGGCCGCGAGCGTTGAGAGGATGGCCGGCAGGCCCTGCGAGACCAGCAGGGCCACAAACAACAGCAGGCCGCAGGTCAGCAGCCAGGATCCGAGGCGCCTCATGGATTGGGCGCGCGTCCCCGGATCATGCGGTTGAACACCTGGCGGAAGCCGAAATACGCAATGGCGTCCTTCATGTTGGACACGAAGCGCCACCACGGACTCATGTGCTGGCTGGTGACGTATTCGAAGGTCAGGGACACCCTGAACTCGTTTTCACCGATCGGGGTGATCCGGTGACGCAGCGTGTCGCCGTCGAACAGCACCAGGCCACCGGGAGCGATCTGCAAGGACCCGGACTGCGTGGCCCGACCGGGTTCCTTGGTGTGCAGTTCGTAGTCCAGACGACAGGTGGACCGATCCACGATGCCCAGCAGCAGCGTGTAGCGCCGACCGGAGTAATACGAGGTGTCGTAGTGCCAGCCGATGTGATCGCCCGCGCGCGAATAAAAGTACAGCGCATACGCATGCGCATCATCGGCCGGCGATAACTGCAGCCGCTCACCGGTCAGGCCCCCGAGCCATGCATGCAGCACCGGGGAGCGATACAGCTGGGCAATGAACGGGGCGAGCTGGTCGATGCTGTAGCGGCTGACGCTGCCACCTTGCTTGTGGCCGGGGAGGAAGTTGCGATTCACCACCGGCATGACGGCATCGACCGCCGCGATCAACTGTGCCGTGAATTCCTCCGGCAGGAATTGCGGCACATGCAGGAAGCTGCCCTGCTCCCGGTATTGGCGGCGCAGATCTTCCTCATCGAGCGCCCCCAGAGTGGCCTGCAGCGCGGCATTCAGTGCGGGCGGGACCGTCGCGGTGGCTGCACTGTCCGCCGTGTTCGGCGCCGCACCACTGCCCGACGTCGCTGCAGTGCGTCGCGTCACCCGGAGGAAGTCCGCGACCACCAGTAGTGCGAACAGCGGCGCGCCAACGCTGGCGGCCAGCAGAAACGGCGTCAGACCGCCAAACAGTGTCACCAGCGGCAGCAGATACAGAACGTCCTCGGTCTCAAAACCCGCCAGCGAGCTTTGCTGCGTCCCGGCCTTGCCCAGCAGTTCCTCGATGCGCATACGCAGATAGAAAATCAAGGCTACCGCGGCGCCGGCCACCGTGCCCATCAACGCGGGCGGTACGCCAAAGGGCATGGCGCGCGCAGCCGTCGCCGCGACGCCGATGCCGATGCAGCAGAACAACAGGATGGTCACCAGCGCGTCGCTGGCCAGATCGTAGAGGTGTCCGATGCGGCTGGTCTTGCCGCTGATGCGCGCCAGCTCGCCATCGGTGTGATCCAGGAAATTGGACAAGATCACCAGCAGCGCGGCCAGATTGGTCCAGCCCCAGGTGCCCGGCATGAAGGCCAGCGCGCCGGCCAGCCCGACGATCAGGCGCACCGTGGTCAGATGATTGGGTGTGACCCAACTGTCCTTGAGCGGCGTGACCAGGCGGCGGCCCAGGCGAGCATCCCAGGGACGCGGAGCCGCGCCGACCGAGACGGGTGCTTTCGATATTATTTCCATGCGCTTACGGGTACTAGCTTACGCAGATTCAGCCCGCCATTCTAGAACGGGTAGTTGATTCCCGTGAAAACCGCCATCCCTTCGGTTCCGTACCCTATGTCCACGTATCCGACCACTGAGGGCCGGGCGATGCCGCGCACTCCCACCCCCACCACCTTGTGCAGGCTTGAGAACGGATCCGTGCTCGTTCGCGAGAACACCCTCCCCATATCCAAAAAGGGTGCAACTTCAATATCGACATGGCTGGCTGCCGCATCAAAGGAGAAGGCCCGATGCCGTAACTCAAGTGTCGTATCGAAGGAATTGCGATCCACGAAGCGGCCCTGGCCAAAGCCGCGCAGCAGCTGCTCACCGCCAATATCACTTTCGCCACCGCCGATACTGCCCAAGTCAAAGAATGGAATCTTGTGGCCGCTGGGCAGATAGCGCACCGCCAGGTGTGCTGCGAGAACGGTGTCGGGAAGCGCGGAGATGGGCAGGAACGTGCGCCCATCGAGGCCGGCCATGCTGTAGATCGAATCGCTGATGGTGGCGTCGTGGCCATTCACCCCGCCATATATCACCCACTGGGTCCCGTGCGACGGAATCGTCTCATCGTCGCGGGTGTCGTATACCAGGGCGACCTGGTTCAGCACCTCGTTGGTCACGCCCAGACCGTTCACCTGCGGGTAGCGGGTCGCGATGGAGGGAATGCGCGCGAGGGTGCCCGCGGTGATCTCCATACGCCTTGCACGGGTGGTGTATTGCAGCTGCCAGGTATGATTCAAGTTGTAACCGAACACCGCCTGCCCCAGCAGCTGCGAGGCCGTGTAATTGGTGACGGCGCCCTCGGCCGACTGATTACCGATGCCATAGAAGCGCGATGTTCCACTGCGGTCAAAGATCAAACTGGTGTTGATCGACCAGTTGGTTTCCCGCAGCCGACCCTTCTGAAACTCGTAGTCGAACTCGCGCTCGACGCGCTGCTTGATGCCGGCGACCACCGACCATTGTTCGTCGGCGGACGGATACTCGAACACTCGAAAATGTGCGCCCAACCCAAAGTAGGGATTGTGCAGTAGGTCAGGGGCGATGATGCGGGTGATTTCGTGCTGATCATTGGTGTGCAGCCAGGTCGGCAGCACTCCAAGCGTCACCCCGCTGTCGGGATCCACGCCGACCAACGGCACCGGAATCACCGGCCAGGTGGAAACGTCAAACCAGCCTCCACCCGAAGCGGGCGGGGCCGCGGGAGCCGGAGGGGGAGTCGAGGTCGAGGGGGCCTGTACGTCTGCGCCGTGCACTGTCTGGGTCACGGTGAGGCTCGCGGCGCATGCCACGGTCAGGATGCCGACCATCAGCTGGAAGCGACCCACCGGGCGAATGCGCGAGATTATGGTCAAGACTACCTCTATAGATGGGGTATGAGGTGATCTTGCGGCCAACCCTCGTCCGATCCCCGTGCAAGCGCCGATTCTAGTCGAACGGCGCCGCACGCGCCCACCCCCCGGCCCGCAGCCTCGGGCGCGGGCGTGGCGACGCGGACGATGAAAGGCACTAGACTTGGGCCGCAAGTGATCCTGAAAAAGACGTTTATCTCGGCCGAGTCTCTGCTCAGGGACTCCTTTGAACTCGGACGCCTGATCGTCCGCAGCGGCTACCGCCCGACCTTCCTCGTCGCCATGTGGCGGGGCGGCGCGCCCATCGGCATTGCGGTGCAGGAGGTCCTGGACTATCACGAGATCCCGACCGACCACATCGCCATCCGTACCTCCTCCTACCAGGGCATCGACAGCCCCGGGAAGACGGTGCGCGTACACGCCATCGACTACCTGGTGTCGCGGCTGGAGGCCACAGACCGCCTTTTGCTGGTCGATGACGTGTTTGATTCCGGCCGCAGCCTCGAGGCCGTCATCGGCGAACTGAGCCGCCGCTGCCGCCGCAACCTTCCTGAAAACATCCGTACCGCGACGGTCTACAACAAACCCTCGCGCAACCGCAGCTCGTTGCGACCGGATTACTGTGTCCGCGAAGTGGAGGACTGGCTGGTGTTCCCCCACGAGCTGCAGGGACTGTCGCCAGAGGAAATCCTCAACAACAAGCCGGTGGGTGCCGATTTCCTGCGCGATCCTCAGTAATGAGGCGGCCGCTCGTCTTCGGGCCGGCGGACCGGTTCGCTGCTGTCTCGTGACTCCAGCTTCTCGACCAGAGCCCGCACGCCCTCGCGCAGGGCCTCGAGCTCTTTGTGCTGACGATAGACGACATCGCTGAGCTCGGCGTTGGCGCGTTCCAGAAAGGCCAGCTTCAATTCCAGTCGTTCGACGATTTCTTGATCCACAGTCTAAGGATAGTAACCCGGCATCGGCAGCACGACCATGACACTGAGTCCGCCACCCTCACGATTGCTCAGCCGCAGACTGCCGCCGTGCGCCTCGGCGATTTCGCGGCACAGGGCCAAACCCAGTCCCGTACCGTCACGCTTGGTGGAATAGAACGGCAATAGGGCCTGCGCGAGCACCACCTCGGTCATGCCGGGACCGCGATCGAGCACCTCGATGCGCTGCTCATGCGCTGATTGCTGCACCTGGATACTGACCTGGCCCGGATCACCACCGGCCTCGTGGGCATTCTTCAGGACATTGATGAGCGCCTGCTCCATTTGCAGCCGATCGAACCAGCCCTGCTCCTGCGGCAAAGTCCCGGTGACCGAAAAGGCCTGCTGACGGGCGAGCTCCTCCATCAGCATCGCCCACACGACCCGGTCCGGCCGCGGTGCCGGCAGTCTCGCGATGGTGGAATATCCGGCCACGAACTGATGCAGATGGGCCGCGCGCTCACGAATGGCCGCGAACACATTGCCCAGCGAGGAACTGTCACCCCGGCGCAGCAGTTCGCGTCCGGTATCGGCCATCGAGGCAATCGGACCCAGCGAATTGTTCAGTTCATGGCTGACGACGCGAATGAGTTTCTTCCAGGTCGCCACTTCCTGGCGGGATAACTCCCGGGTCAGGGTCTTCAGCAAATACAATCGATGCCGTTGTCCCTGCAGCGTGAAACCGCGCTGTGACAGGCTGAAGGTCTCCTCGGTGCCGGCTATGCGCGTGGAGAACAGGCCATCTCCCCCGGAGGCGATCACCTCCTGCAGCGCGGCCGGCGCCGCAGCCAGGACCTGCGAAAAATCGATACCCAGGAGCGTGCGACCTTCGTTGAGCAGATGACGCGCGGCGATATTCGCATAGACCACCCGCTGGTGCGGGTCCACCAACACCAGCGCCACGGGTGAATTCTGCGTGACCGTATCGAGCAACAGCTCCCGCTGCACCAGGTGAGCCCTTTGTTTGCGCAGCGCACTGCCGAGCTCATTGTTGGTACGCAACAGGTCTCCGAGCTCGTCGCGCCGGTCGACCACCAACGAAATACTGAAGTCCCCGTCGCTGTAGCAGGCGACGCTGGTCTGCATGGCACGCAGCACCCGGCGTACGGGCCGCACTGCCCGGCGGGCTGCCAGCAGCGCCGGGATCACGACGGCGACGGCGGTCAGCAGCAGTGCGTACAGCGGGTTCTTGGAATAGATCAGCAATACCACGGCCACCGCAGCGCCGCCGAGCATCATGGCGAACATCAGCGCGGTGAGTTTCAGGTCAAGGCTGACTTTCATGAGCCTGAGTTCGAATCAGGACCGTACGCCCAGTCGTTCCATACGGCGGTAGAGGGCTTGTCGGGACAGTCCCAGGGAGGCCGCCGCGCGCGAGACATTTCCGCCCGCCGACCGCAGGCTGGCCTCGATGGCCGCCCGATTAAGACCCTCCCCCTCGAGCGTGTCCTGCCCCTTCGGCACCGGCAGATTCAGATCTGCAACCTTCACTTCTCCGCCGCTGGCCAGCAGCCGGGCCCGTTCCAGCACATTGCGCAATTCGCGGACATTGCCCGGCCAGGCGTGCTGCAGCAGCGCCTGCCGCGCGTCATCGCTCAAGGTCAGCGCAGGCCCGAGGAAGTGCGCGGCAAGCGGGAGGATGTCGGCAGGACGGGCGGCCAGGGCCGGCAAAGGGATCTCGATGGTGTTCAGCCGGTAATACAGATCCTCGCGAAATATCCCCTGGCGAATCATCTGCGGCAGTTCGGCATTCGTAGCGCTGATGACGCGTACTCGGGTGGTGCGCGTCTTGCTCGAACCCAGCGGCTCGAATTGTCCGGTTTCCAGCACCCGCAGCAATTTCACCTGCCCCGGCAGCGGCAGATTGCCAATCTCATCCAGGAACAGCGTGCCGCCGTCGGCCGATTCGAAGCGTCCCGCGCGGGCGCGATTCGCGCCGGTGAAGGCGCCCGCCTCGGCACCGAACAGCTCCGCCTCGATCAGTTCGGCAGGCAAGGCGCCGCAGTTGACCGCGACGAAAGGTCCGGTGCGCACCGTCGAATTGGCGTGCACGATGGCGGCGATGCGCTCTTTTCCAGAGCCGTTCGGACCGGTGAGCAGTACCGGCACGTCGGCGCGGGCAACCCGGCAGGCCAGCTCCACGGCGGCCGCCATGGCGCGTGATTCATACACCACGCCGCACAGATCATGCGTTTTCGCCAGCTGCAGGCGCTGCTGTTCGCGTTCAAGATGCAGGCGCGCCGTCTCCCGCACGCTCTGCGACAGCTCCAGCAGGTTTTCGACCGTCGCCAGCAGCCGGTCATTGTCCCAGGGCTTTGCCACATAGTCCGCGGCGCCGGCCTTCACCAGCTGCACGGCCGATTCCAGATGGGTCCAGGCCGTCAGAAGAATGACGGGCAGATCGGGCTGCGCCGCACGGATATCACGAAACAATGCCACGCCTTCCAGGCCCGAGGTCGTGTCCGCGCTGAAATTCATATCGGCGATCACCAGATCCACCTGATGTGCCGCGAGGCTCGCCAGCCCCGCCTGCGGTGAAACCGCCGTCAGTGTCGTGATGTCGTGCAGGCTGAACAGCATCCCCAAGGCCGTGCCGACCGCCGGATTGTCATCAATCACCAGGACCGTACGCATGAGCGACATGTTAGCGGATAACTACTTACCCGTCCGAAAGCGCGTCCACATGCGGGTCCGCAATCGCACGAAGGCATCACTTCCCAGGCGTTCCGGTATCAGTCGGGCTGCCTGCGCGCCACGCGGATAGGTCGCGGCGTTTGCGAGCTGCGCCTGTACCAGCGGCTGGGATGCCGCATTGCCGTTCGGAAAGTGGATGGCGTTGGAGTTCTGCGCGGACACCTTGGCATCCATAAGAAAATTGATGAAGCGCAGTGCATTGTCCGGATGCGGGGCGTCGGCGACGATTGCCGCAGTATCGATCCACATCACCGCCCCCTCACGTGGAATGCTGTAGCCGATCGAACGTTTCGAACCGGCGATCCGCAGCCGCTCGCGCGCCTGCAGGGCGTCCCCGTTGCTGGCAATGATCAGGCACAGATTCCCATCCGCCAGTTGTGCCACCAGCGAATCGGTGCCGATTTCGCGGATATAGGGGCGCACCGCCATCAGTGCCGAGGCGGCGCGCTCCAGTACCTTGGGATCCTCGCTGTCGGGCTTCTCGCCCAGCCACGCCAGTACGCTCGGTACGATGACGGCGGGTGACTCATACAGACCGATGCCGCAATCAGCGAAGTGCGCCGCAATTTTCGGATCAAACAGCATCGCCCAGCTGTCGAGCGGGGCCTGCGGCAGATGTGCGTGGATCTGCGTCTCATCGTAGGCGAAGCCCGTAATTCCCCAGGCGTAGGCGACGGCGTGCGCATTGCCGGAATCGTGGCGCGCCAGATCGCGCATGATCACCGGATCCATGTTGAGAAGATTCGGCAGCGCGGATTTGTGCAGCGGACGGATCGCACCGGCCCCGGCCAGCATTTGCAGATAGGAGGCGGAGGGAAACACGACGTCATAGCCTGAATGACCCGCCAGCAGGCGCGCGGCGAGGGTCTGATTGGAATCGAAGACATCGTAGTGGACGGCGATGCCGGTCTGCGCCTGGAACTGCCGCAACACATCGGGGCTGATGTAGTCATACCAGTTGTAGACATTCAGGACGCGCTCGGCAGCGGGCGACGATGAGGTCGATGGGGCGCAGCCGACCAGCAGCAGCCCCAGAAATCCCAGCAGTCCTGAAAGAATCCTCACAAGCCCCGCGTCGCAATCGCCGGAGGCACCGACGCCGCGCGCAGAGCCGGCCAGAGCACCGCGAGCTGGCACAGCGCCAGCACGATCAGCGCGCCGATGCACACGTAGGCCAAACTCATGCGATGAATTTCCAGATGTGCCGCAATCCAGGTGTTGCCGGCAATTCCAAGCGCGACTCCCAACAGGCAACCGATTCCCGCAATCAGCAGGTTCTCGACATGGAAGTAGCGCAGAATGTCGACACGGCGGGCGCCCAGCGCGCGTCGCATGCCGATCTGGCGCCGCCGCTGTCCCACCCAGTACATCGTCAGCCCGACAACACCGAAGGCGGTGATCGTCAGCAGCAATGCGCCAAGGACGCCCAAGATGACGGTCGTCGTGCGGTTACCCCGCTCCGCCTGACGGTGAATCTGCGCGTAGGGCTGCAGGTCCCGGATGATTCGTGCGTGCGTCAGTTCCCGAAGTTTTGCCGGCGCGGCATGCAGCACCGCCGCCTGCTCCCCCGGCTTGGTACGCACCACGTATATCAGGCCGCTGTTTTGATATTGGTAGGGTATGAAAATCGAATACTCGCGCCAGGGATTGCCCCATCCGGAGACATCCCCGGGACGCTGCATGGTCTGGATGATTCCGACTATTCGGCTAGAGCCGCCATTCTGAAAGTACAGCGTATTGCCCAGCGCATCGCCCGCCGGAAACAATCCGTCCGCTACAGTTTGAGTGATCACCACCGCGCCTGGGATCTTGATCTCTCCATTGTGGATCTCGCCCACTTCGCTGCCCGTGAACCAGCGCCCGGCATTGAGTTTCAGACCATAGGTGGCAAGTCCATGCTCATCGAGGGGGTAGATCGCGGTCCAGGCGATGAATTCCTCGTGATTGGACTGCTTGCCGAGCGGCCAATGCCACTCGACTCCCGTCAGTGGCGAGCTATTGGCTGCCTCAGCATCGACCACGCCGGGGACGGAGCGCAGCGTTGCCAGATCCGCTGCGATGCGCGCCTTGAGGTCTGCCGTATCCGACAGCCAGATATTGGTCATTTCAAAAATGTTCGCTTCATCAATCCCGGTGGGCCGATCCATCCATTGCATGCGCTGCTGGATCATGGACAGGCAGTTGCTGATGATCGCCAGCGTTACGGCGATCTGCAGTGCGATCAGGACAGCTCCGAGCTTGTTGCGGCGCAAGGATCTGAGGATGGGCAGCACTTCCATGGCTACTGGGCCTTCAGCTGCCAACCCGGCTCAACCCGGCTGGCACGAAATGCGGGATAGAGACTGCAGCATATGGTGGTGACGGCCGCGACGACAAACGTGATGAACACCATTTCGACGTTCAGGGAAAGCAGGTGCGCGTATGCACTGTCCGCGCGCGCTACGCCACGCAGCCAGCGCAAGGCGGCGAGGCCGGCCGCCGTGAGGCCGAGTCCCAGCAGTCCGCCCATCAGCCCGATGAGCGTCGCCTCCGTGACACATTGGAGGAACAGATCGCGGCGCGAAGCGCCAAGCGCCCGTCGTACGCTCAGTTCAACCGCACGACTGGAGAACTTCGCGAGCATCAGGCCAATGGCGTTGATCAGACAGACGAGGAGAAATCCCGACGCTACCATCGTATTGATTCGCACTTCGTTCGGCACGACCTGCAGACGGTCCAGCCAACCCGTCACGTCGTACAGTGATGTCATGGGCCGCCATTTGAATCGACCCAGCCGCTGCTGCTCCGTGGCGTAGTTCTCGAGATAGCGCCTGAAATTCCGCGCCTGCTCCGGCCGCGGCATTTCCAGCCAGTACTGGATCCACGGACATTCCGAGTCGAGGCGTTCCTGCCACCCGGCGGGTATCCCTGTGATATCGCAGCCATATTGATCTGCCGCAAGCTGCCGGTCCACCGCGACGGAGAACGGCAGGAAGAAATCCTCGGTGACGCCGAATGTTCCGGAACTGACATCATAGAAATGGGGCGTCAGAAACCAGTTGCGGATGACGCCGATGACGCGGTAATCGCGCATACCCAGATCGACGCTCTTGCCGACCGCGTCGCCTCCCGGAAACAGGCGGTCGGCGAGAGCGGCACTCAAGACCACCACGTTGGCGCGCGCGTCGTCCTCCTTACTATCCCACGCGGCGCCGCTGCGAAACGGCACTTCGAACATGGCAAAGAAATCGCTGTAGGCCGCCCGACCGCTAGCCTGAAACGGATCGCCGTTCGCGGGCTGCACGTTGAGCGTCAGCGGGTACATCGCGGTCTGGCGCACGCCGCCCTGCGCCTTCGTGAAGGCCATGGTGTCACGGTACGTGAGGTCCAAGGGAAGATCTCTGATCTCGTGAAGCTTCGTGGCATTTCCGGTCACGTCGATCTGCGGCACGAACAATTGCGAGGATTTATCCGGAATCGGGTTGCTCGACATGGCCAGGAGCGTCGTCAGCATGGTCATCGACGCGCCGATGCCTACGCCGATCGCGGCGACCATCAGCGCAGTCAAGATGGCGTTGCGCCGCAGACTGCGGCGCGCCAGTTCAAAGTAATAGCCGAACACCAATATCCCTCGCGATTGCGGCTACAGGTCGCGGATGGCCGCGGCGGGCGGAATCGCCGCAGCGCGCAGCGCCGGCCACAGGACGGCGGCCTGCGACAGCGCCAGCACGCACAGCGCGCCGATGCCAATGTATGCAGGACTCATCGGCTCAAGCGCGTACAACTTAGTGCGCAGCCATGTGTTGCCGGCCAATCCAAGCGCAATGCCCACAGCGCATCCAAGGCCTGCGATGAACAGATTCTCAGTCAGGAAATATTCGAGCACGTCACGTCTCCGGGCTCCGAGCGCGCGCCGCATGCCTATGTAACGCCGCCGCTGCGTCACCCACAGCTGCGTCAACCCAATGACGCCAAATACGGTAACCGCCAACAGCACCACGCACACCACGCTTAGAATGACGCCGGTGGTACGTTTGTCCATGGCGGCATGACGGCGTGTCTGAGAGAAAGGCTGCACATTCTTCAGGACACGCTGGCGGCTCAAGGTATAGAGCTTCTCTTCGGCGACCTGCATCACCCGCGCCTGATCACCAGCTCGGGTATGCACTACATAGTTGACCGAATTGCCCCGATATTGCAGTGATACGAACGCAGCATCTCCCTGCCGGTAGGAGTCAAAACGGGTGGAGGAGGCGGATTCGAGGATGCCCACAATGCGGCTGGGTTTCCCCTGGACAACCGAGACCGACTGACCCAGCGCGTTGCCAGCGGGAAATAGCTCATTCG
>DASYER010000093.1:0-10870 GCA_036498905.1 Steroidobacteraceae bacterium
CGCAGCGGTTGCCCGTCGATCGCGGGAAGCCCGGACGGTTGCGCCTCCAGAGTACTCGCGGTAAACCAGCCGACGGCTGCTGCGACTGGTTAAACTTCGGGGCTGGAGCCCAAGGTACACATCGTGGCAACACCGCCCACACCGAAAGCCGTGGCCTTGCGCATCGAACTGCTGGAAGTCGTTCCGCTGGTCTGGCGGCGGGTGCTGGTCGCGGATCATTGGACGCTGGCGAGCCTGCACCATTACCTGCAATGGGTGCTGGGTTGGACCGACTCCCATGCCCACGAATTCGAGGTGGGCGATGGCCTCATCGCCCCGGACTGGTGGATACAGGAGACCGGCTCCGCGGAGGAGGCGGATCGGTATCGGGACGAGCGACGCGTTTCGATGGCCGCCGTGGTGTCGGAGCTCGGCCTTCGCGGGGAATTCTTATACCGCTACGACATGGGAGACGGCTGGGAGCATCGGATCGTCATCGAATCTCCGCCGGCCTCGACCTTGAGCAATCCGCGCCTGCCGGTGTGCATGGCCGGTGAGAACGCCTGCCCGCCGGAGGACGTCTGCGGACCGCATGGCTACGAGATGTTCCTGGACATTCTCAGTGCTCGCGGGCATGCGCAGCACGAGGATATGGTGCGTTGGATCGGCGGGGTCTTCGATCCGAAAGGGTTTGATCTCAACCGGCTCAACCGGGACTGGAAGGGACCCAAGAGGCGTCGCCGCGGCTAGCCCAGCGCGGGACTTCAGGAAGGCTAGGGGTTCAAAGCATCAAGCCTGCCCGTTCGCCAATTTAGGTTAGCGCTCCAGCCTGAAATAACGACGGCTCCTGTTTTAGGCCGGGTAACCCTTTCTCGACGCTGGTCCAGGTCGCCGACCTATTCGGCGGTATGAAGCGCAAATCGTCTATTTACGCTTCACTAAATGAAGCGTAACGCATATTCTTGTGCTTCGGCGCGGTCGAGATGGCGTATTACGCCTCATAAATTGGAGCGATATGTCGAACGTCGCTTGGATCTGGAATGCCCCCACCTGGCCGGAACTCACCTTCCAGGCCCACCGACTGGCGCCGTTGTTGAAAACCGCCCGAAGTGAGATGGGTCGCCTCTTCGGCAAAGCCGAAGCAATCGGCGCCACCGACCTGGCAGACCTGGAAAGGGAGGTCTGGTCGGGCGAAGCGATCTCGACAGCTGCCATTGAGGGTGAAGTCCTGAATGTAGCCAGCGTCCGTTCCTCGATCGCCCGCCGACTCGGCATCACGCCTGATTTCATGGCAACGGTGCCCCGAAACGTAGAGGGACTGCTGGATGTCATGGAGAACGCCGCAGCGGACTGGGATGGCGATCTGACCAAGGAACGATTGTGCCGCTGGCAAGCTGCGCTGTTTCCGGCAGAAGGTACTGCGTTGCGCCGCATCGCGACGGGTCGCTATCGCACGCACGAAGACCCCATGCAGATCGTGAGCGGGCCAATCGGCAAGCAGCGGGTCCACTACGTGGCACCTCCATCAGCCGCTGTCCCGTCCGAAATGCATGCCTTTCTGAAGTGGTTCAATGGGTCCCGGACCGGTCCCGAAGATGGACTCGTGCGCGCGGGCATCGCTCATTTTTGGTTTGAATCCATCCACCCGTTCGAAGACGGGAACGGGCGAGTCGGCCGGGCCATTATCGATCTGGCACTGGCTCAGGACGTGAGACGGGCCACGCGCCTGCACGGAGTCTCGAGTGAGCTGCGGCGGCGCCAGACGCAATACTACGATGCGCTCAACCGCGCTGAGCGAGGCACCGGTGACATTACCGACTGGCTTGAGTGGTTTCTGAACGTCTACGGGGAGGCCTGTCGTGCTACATCTAGGCTGGCCGATGAGTCCTTGATGCGCGCCCGATTCTGGAGCGATCATAAGGCTGTGGCGCTCAACGAACGGCAGCGCAAGGTCATCAATAAAATGCTCGAAGCTGGGCCGGGACGATTCGAAGGCGGGCTCACCTTGCGCAAGTATGTGAGCATCGCCGATACCTCGCGGGCCAGCGCCTTTCGCGACATCGAGGATCTGCTCAAGAACGGAATGCTGGTGGCCGAAGGAACCGGGCGTGGAACGCGCTACAACCTCGCGCTGCCGGGTTGGGAATGGAAACCGGCTGACAAAGATAGAGCCCGGTCAATTGCAAACTGAACTCTACAACTGGTGCGAAGTGGCGTGAGTTCGTGCGTTCATCTGGCGCCGCCGCGCCTTTGCTCAAGGCTCCGCATGTGTTCAACGTCGGTCTCACGACTAATGGCGAGGCGCGCAGTCTCGAGCCGTCCCACGCAGAACTGCATTCGATTTGGCGTCATGACCTCTTCAGTCTGGCCCCTCAGGTATCCGACTAACTGAAAGATCCCAATTACTCCCTGTGGGGGCTCTGTCTTAAACTCTGCTTCTCCAGTGAAAACGATGACCGATTTGATGGCCTCGGGCGGAAGGAAGTCGAGAAGGCCCGTCACTGCCCGAACGTGCCTCCTGTTCTGAAATATTGGGTTTTGGAATCTGAACCTTAGATGGAATATGACTTGGGTCCAGGTCTCGTGCGTCGGATTCGCGAAGATCCAACCTTTATAGTCCTTTGTCTCAATGACGAATACGCCGAACCTCGAAATGAGGATGTGATCAACTTGCGTTGTGCCGTCATCCATCTGAATCGTGACGTGATTCATCAGATGATAGTCGGGAGGCCGGAGTTCCGAAGCGAGGACGCGAGACACCAGCGCCTCGCCACGATTTTGAAATGTGGGGGCGTGGCTAAGGCGGAACGTCCGGCGGCGGTACCCAATGAGGAAGCCCAAGGCCAGTTCAGCCACGAGGAGAATGTAGAGAACAGTCCGATCGCTTCTATTCAGCCCATGCAAAAAGTGCGCGAGGGGTTGGACCGCCAGGTGTTTGAACATGCCCGGGACACTCCGCGCAAGATCGTCAAAATTCACGGTGCAGCCTAGTTAGTTTTGGCGTCGCCGAATGGATTCTGACTCTTACGGACTATCTGCTGGCCAGCTTGCAACTCGTGAGGCGATACCGCATGCAAGAGCGCTACGGGTCAACAGTTATCAGTTGGTGACAAGATCGATTCTCGCCTTATGTCCGTGCGCCTTCGCCAGCTTCGCATCACACGTCAATAGCGGAGCATCCAGGGCTTCGGCCAAGGCGACATACGCGCCGTCATACGCTGTCATTGATTCGCGTAACTGCCAGATTCGCATAGTTAGCAATTGGTGGCCGTGCCTCTCAATGTGGAGTTGTGAAAAATCATCGAGTCCCTGCTCGGCCCGGGAGACTGTGAGGTCACCGTGTTGCGCCAGGCGGCGCAATGCGTGTGTGACCTCAATGTCCAGAAGATGAGGCGCATGCAGGGTTGCCGACGGCTCAAGCAGGCGCTCCATGACGCGAGGCGCAAGCTTGGTCTGAAGCAGCGTTTCGAGAATCGCGGAGGCGTCAACAACGATCAACGGCTATCGCGCTCCGCGCGAATGATCTGCGTGGGGTCTGCCTTGCCCTCGTAGGCGGCTCGCCCCCGCAATCGCTCTGCCATTTCTTCCGTGCTGGGATATTCCGCAATTTTGCGGACCTCCCGGATCAGGAAGTCTGACAGCGGCATGCCGGACAATGCGGCGCGCGCTTTCAAGCGACGGTGCAGCCCGTCCGGTACATGCCGCAATTGGATCATCTTGGACATGTTAGAAAGATACTTGCATGTGGATCACATGTCAATGCTCGGTGGCCCCACAATCTAGTGGGTTGAGTTCCCGGTGACCCACGCGAACGCCAGCGCGGCTGATCGACGCCGTAATTACAACCGAAGAATCCAGGAGGATTCTCAAGACTTGTCGAGCGCTTGAAACACATCCTCGTCAGTGCGGTTCCCATGGGCCCGCGCTCGCCCGATGAGCTTCTGGCGTAAACATCGAAATTCCGAAACTGCCAGGAACCTGCGCAGGGCTTCACGAGCCAAGGCGCTCCTGGAGACCCCCGCTGCAGTGCTTTGTCGTTCGAGCGCCTCGGCAAGCTCATCCGAAACGCGCAATGTGATCGTAGCCATGCATTACATTCTAATACGCCACTGGCGAAGTCGACAAAGTTGGTTGATCGGCAAAATTCGGAAACAAGAGACGGTCACAGGCTTACGCGGGTTGCTTGAGATCGGCCGTTCGGAAGTTGGCACAAGAAGTGCCCTCTTGGCGCTACGCATAAGCAGTGGTTGAATGGCCCGGTTCCTGTATCTATTCGGCGCGACGCAGGAAAGGCAAAGTCGATGGCCCGATCGACTCAAGGAAAGACCATGGATTCACCCACTCTGGATCGCTTTGTCGGCAGCTACTTGATCGGATCGTGCGGCATTCTGTCTATTACGCGCGACGGCGAGCAGCTCAGTGCTCAGATGAGCGGCCAACCCAAGCTACCCATCTATCCTGAAACGCCACCGAAGTTCCGTTGGCGGACAATCAACGCCCAAGTGACATTCGCCATTGAGAACGGAAGACCGGCAACGAGCGCAACCATTCGCCAGGGGGCCGGCGAAGTCGTGGCAACCCGCCTGGATGAGACCGCAACTCGCGCAATCGAAGCGAAACTCGCCAATCGCATTCGAGAGCAGCTTCCTCTGCCGGGCTCAGAGGCGGCGGTTCAGAAATTCTTTGCCGACATGAAAACCGGTGCCCCGAGCTATGGGGACATGACCAAAGCGCTCCGGGAGCTCGTGCGCCATCAACTACCAGCGCTCGCTGCAAAGGCGCAGGGAATCCAGTCGGTGAAGTTCAAAGGGGTATCCGAAGCGGGAGCCGACAATTACATGGTGACGTACCACGACGGCCAACAATCTCACTGTCTCGTAGATCTGGATGGCGACGGTAAGATCGCGCTACTAGCTTTCCTGCCGAAGTTCTCATACCTCTGAGCTCGATCTTTCTCGACGTCGTAATGACATTGTTAATACTATGAAAGCCATCTCAGTGACCGTCCGCCGTATCGGCAACTCCCTCGGCGTCGTGATTACAAAGCCTGTATGGGTCCACGTCGGACTGACAGCGCAAGCCACGCTGACCATTGAGCGCGGCGCGACCGTACTCCGCAAACCTCAGAAGGCGGTCCGCTCGGGATGGGCAGAGGCGGCCGCGCAGGTGGCGGCTCAGTGTGCTGACCTTAGTCGTCCAGCATGAACCGACTCGCACAATTCCTTTTGGTTCTCGCAGCGTTTGTTCTGAACAGCTGGGCATCGGGCGGAAATATTGGTGCATCCTCTGAGTGCAAGAATGCGGAGTGCGCGGTCTCAGCGTCGTCGTCGATAATCAGTGTGGGTTTAGGGCTCGCGTTCGCATTGCTGTTGGCAGTCTACCGTCAACCTCAAAACCCCTTCGATTCGGATAAAATAGTGGGTGTATGGCGCCGCTTTGGAGCGTTTCTTTTGGACTTTGTAGTCGTGCTCATGATTATGGCGCCAGTGGGAGCTCTTCCAATACTTGTTGCCGAAGCGAAGTATTCAGGAACATTCGAATGGAACTTCACTAGGCACTACGCAAGGCCAACCGATGCCATCCTGATTCTGCCCAGCGCCGTGGCTACGTTTCTTGCTCTGTTTGTTTATCTCTATCTTCATGCGCGTTCGCACCGGCCAACCATTGGTCAATTCGTATCGGGCTATCGAGTGACCGCAACTCCCGGATCCGAGCCTCCAAACTATGCGCTGCGTGTTGTCCTCTCGTTCATCGGGCTCTGTGCTTGGTCGGTATCGTTGGTACCTGCGTTACGAAGACCCGACAAAGCATTCTGGTGGGACGTGGTGACTCGCACTAAAGTGGCACGAGTTGTCAGCTAGCCATCGTTGGAGCGGATGCCAGTCGCGCACTGAGCCAAATCGCGATGCAACTCCGGTGATAACCCACCCGTGATGATTCACCCTCGCGAGCGCTGCAAGGGCGTCACCGTACTCCTGCCGTGCTCGGCCTCAAGGATTACCTGCGTCCACTCCGAAAGCGCCGCTCGACGCTCCCTGAAGTAGTCATGGCGATCGTAGGTTCCCTCGACCCCCTTGAGCTTGTGACCCAAGCATCGTTCGGCCACTTCGCGGCGTACTCCGAGCGCCGCCAGATGCGTGCGCGCCGTGCGACGCAGATCATGAAGGGTAAAGTGGGGTAGGCCATGGGCGACCCGCAGTAGCGCGACGTTCAACGTGTCGAGCGCGACATGGGCCACCCGGTGCCGACGATCCTGCCGCCGCTTCGGAAACACGAATTCACTGTCGACCGCCATCACCTTGAGTGCCTGAAGCCACTCAACGACCTGCGGCACCAACGGAATGTCCAACCCTTCGCCCGTCTTGGTGCGCGCACCCGGCAGATGCCAGACAGGGCCGGATCGCAGGTCGCCTTGAAGATCGAACTCCTCCCAGCGCGCGCCCAGGAGTTCACTCTTGCGAACACACAGCGCGAGCAGCAACTTGATGGCGAGCAGGTTGTCGCCGCCGAAACTCTCCGTCTTGCGGATGCTTTCGAACAACCGGATCAGTTCCTCGTGCGACAGCGTGCGGCTTCGGGACTTCTCCGGGCCGCCGGCATCCAGCCGCGGTGAGAACTCGGCGACTGGGTTCACGGCAACGATCTGCCGACGTACGCCGAAGGAGAAGATGCGGCGCGCAAAGCGCAAGAGGTCATTGGCGACGGTGGGCGTGCGATACCTCACGTCATCCAACAAGCGGACGATATGGGCCGGGGTGACTTCGGCCGCGGTCACTCGGCGCAGCTTGGGCAACAGGTACTTGTCCAGGTACCGGCGCGGGACATCCGGATGCTTAAGCCCACGCCCCGCGATTTCGGTGCGATACCAGTCCTCGCACAACTGTTCAAAGGATGTCCGCGCCAACTCTTTCGCCTGCGCGGCGCGGCGCAGCGCGATGGGGTCCTGCTGCTTATCCACCTGCACGCGCGCCTGACGCGCCTCGATGCGGGCTATGCCTAACGACATGTCGGGATAGCTGCCCAGGGTGAGCCAGCGTTCGCGCCCGCCAAAGCTGTACCGCAAAATCCACGAGGCGCCATCGCGGGTCTGCTTGCGCAGATACAGCCCGGCACCATCGCAAAGCAGGACCCGCTGGCCCTGCCGCTGGGCGCGCTCGATGATCAAGGCGTTGAGTTTTCCGGCCATATTTCACCTCTTTGGGACGCCAGTTGTAGCTAGAAAATGGCCGCCGTGCGACTCGACGAGCAAGGGCCATTTAGCTACGCGTTTAGCTACGACGCTAGGCGAAACACGGGTAGACGGCCATGGACGCCCATGGACAGTCGGGTGACGAAAAGGCTTGGGAAATAGGGACTTGAGGGGATGCGAAAGACGCGGGTGGACGCCTATGGACGTCACTCAATATTTTGCACCTGCTCACGCAATTGCTCGATGAGCACTTTCATGTCAACCGCTGCGCGGGTCGTTTCCAGATCCTGCGATTTGGATGACAGGGTGTTGGCTTCACGGTTGAGTTCCTGCATCAGGAAGTCCAGGCGCCGACCGGCCGGTTCGCTGCCGGCGATGATGCGGCGGATTTCCTCCACGTGCGCGCCGAGGCGGTCCAGCTCCTCATCTACATCCAACCGCTGCAGCAGCAGCGCGAGTTCCTGCTCGAGCCGCTCCTGATCGATTTCGGCCTTCAGTTCCGCCAGACGTTCATCGAGGCGGGATCGGATTCGCGTGCGTACTTCGGGCAAGCGCGCGCGTACCTGTAAGACGAGGGTCGTCAGACCGGCACAGCGCTGTTCGATGAGCTCCCCCAAGCGCGCCCCTTCGCGGGCCCGCGCCTGCGCCAGCTCATCGATGGTGGCGGCCGCGAGGGAGCGTGCCGCGACCAGCAGGTCCTCGGTGCCCGTGTCCGTATCGCGGATGACGCCGGGCCAGCGCAGCGCCTCCAGGGCATCGATGCTCACGGGGGTCGATCCGGACAGGGCTGCGACTTCGCGTGCGCGCGCCAGCAGTTGTTCCAGGACTTCGCGATCCAGATCGAGGGCGCGCGCGGCCGTGTCGGTGCGCCGGTAGGTGAAGGTGCAGTCGATTTTGCCGCGCTTCAGGCCGCGCCCGAACTGCTGGCGGATCTCCGGATCGAGGCTGCGCAGCTCCTCGGGCAGGCGCAAACTCGACTCCAGGAAGCGGTGATTGACACTGCGCAGTTCGCAGATCAGTGAGCCCCACGGCCCCGAGGTCTCGCGGCGCGCGAAGCCCGTCATGCTCGCAATCATTGATGGTCCTGGATGACTTAAGCCGGTTTGGCGCCCGTAGCGGCCGCGCGATCGCGTCTGATGCCGGCGGCGTTCCGCGTGATATAAGATCGCCCGAAGTGTACCAGACAGCCAGAAAATTCCTTGCAGGTTGAATACGCCGATTTGAGTCTTCTCGGGGGCCGCGAGGAGAACCAGGACCGCGTCGCCGTGGCCGTCGCAGAGCATTGCGCATTGCTGGTGGTCGTGGACGGCATGGGAGGCCATGCCGAGGGTGCCCGGGCCGCCGAGGTCACCCTCAAAACCCTGCTCGAGGCGTTCTGGCATACCCCGCAGCCGCTGTTCGATCCGCTCGGTTTCCTGCACCTGACCCTCGGTCGGGCCCACGAGGAGGTCGTGCGCATCGGGCTGCACCTGCCCCTCGAGAACCGGCCGCGCGCCACCTGTGCCGTGTGCCTCGTCCAGCAAGGCTCGGCCTACTGGGCGCATGTCGGCGACAGCCGCATCTACCTGCTGCGCCAGGGCACCGTCGCGGCGCGTACCCGCGATCACAGCCACGTCGAACTGCTGCTGCGCGAGGGGCTGATCACCCCCGACCAGGCGCACAATCACCCCATGCGCAACTACGTAGAATGCTGCCTCGGCGGGGATCCGGTCTTGCCGGACATGACCTTGGGACAAAGGCGCGCGCTGCAGCGCGATGATGTGCTGTTCGTCTGCACCGACGGGGTATGGGGTTGCCTGCGCGACACCGAAATCGCCACGGCCCTGACCATGACCGGCATTCCCTCGCGCGACCAGCTCGCGGCCCTGTGCCGAACCGCCGTGGCCGCCGCCGGCCCCAGCAGCGACAACACCTCGGGCGCCGTCCTGCGCTGGCACGGCCAGTGAGCGTCGTGCGGCCCAGTGGCCGGGCCCCCGACCAGCTGCGAACCATCAGCTTCGAAAGCGGTTTCACGCGTCACGCGGAAGGCGCGGTACTGGTGCGCTGTGGTGACACCCATGTCCTGTGCACCGCCAGTGTCGAGGAGAGCATTCCCTCCTTCCTGCGCGGCAAGGGCCAGGGCTGGGTGACGGCCGAGTACGGCATGCTGCCGCGCTCGACCCATACCCGCCAGGCCCGCGAGGCCGCCCGCGGCAAGCAAAGCGGCCGCACCCAGGAAATCCAGCGCCTGATCGGCCGCTCCTTGCGCGCCATCGTCGATCTGAAGGCACTCGGCGAACGCACCGTCACGCTGGACTGCGATGTGCTGCAGGCCGATGGCGGCACGCGCACGGCCGCGATCACCGGCAGCTACGTCGCGCTGGCGCAGGCGTGCGCCGCGCTGCAGAAGCGCGGCGCCCTGACCCGCAACCCGCTGCACGGCCAGATCGCCGCCATATCCGTAGGGATGTTCAACGGCGCAGCCGTACTCGACCTGGATTATGCCGAGGACTCGCAGGCCGAGACCGACATGAACGTGGTCATGAACAGCGGCGGGGCTTTCGTCGAAATCCAGGGCACGGCCGAAGGCCATGCGTTCCGCCGGCATGAGCTCGATGCCCTGCTGGACCTCGCCACCGCAGGCCTCACGCAGATCTTCGCGCTGCAGTCGCTGGCTGTCGCGGCACTGGGCTGAGCCTTTTGTGAAGGCCGTGCTCGCCAGCGGCAATGCGGGCAAGGTCCGGGAGTTCGCCGCCCTGCTCGCCGCACGCAACATCGAAGTCATCCCCCAGACCGCGTTCGGCATCGTCACCCCCGAGGAGACCGGTACCACCTTTCGGGAGAACGCGCTGCTCAAGGCACGTCATGCGGCATCGAGCTGCGGACTGCCGGCCATTGCCGATGATTCGGGGATCGAGGTCGATGCGCTGGGCGGCCGGCCCGGTGTCTGGTCCGCGCGCTATGCCGGCGAGCACGCCAGCGATACCGACAATGTGAATCTGCTGCTGCGTGAACTCACCGGCGTGCCCGAGGCGCGCCGCGGCGCGCGCTATCGTTGCGTGCTGGTGTTCCTGCATGCGGCCACCGACTCCGATCCGCTCGTGGCCGAAGGTGTGTGGGCGGGGCGCGTTCTCACCGCGCCGCGGGGTACGGGCGGATTTGGCTACGACGTCATATTCCAACCTGATGGCTTGGAGATTTCCGCCGCGCAGCTTTTGCCGGCGCAGAAGAACGCCATCAGTCACCGCGCCCAGGCGCTGCGTGCACTGCTCGGTGCGCTCACATGAGGCTCGAAATCCCGCCCCTGGCGCTGTACCTGCACTTCCCCTGGTGTGTGCGCAAGTGCCCCTACTGCGACTTCAACTCCTACACCCTGAGCGGTGAGCTGCCCGAAGCCGAGTATCTGGCCGCATTGTCGCGCGACATGCACGAGCAGGCCGCTGCGCCGCAGGTCTTTGGGCGTCCGCTCACCAGCATTTTCATGGGAGGGGGCACCCCGAGCCTGTTCTCTCCTACCGCGATCGGGCGGGTGCTGGAGGAGGCACGGACACTGTTTGGTTTTGCGCCCGACATCGAGATCACCCTCGAGGCCAATCCCGGCACCATTGAGCGCGGGCGCTTCGCCGAATACGCCGCCGCCGGCGTGAATCGGGTGTCACTGGGCGCGCAGAGTTTCGGCGCGAAGCAGCTGCAGGTGCTGGGCCGGATCCATTCGGTGGCCGA
>DASYER010000094.1:0-20883 GCA_036498905.1 Steroidobacteraceae bacterium
CTGGGGTCGCCGGTCTGCTTCAGCGCGTTTGCGAAACTGCTCCAGCAGGACGACCGTGGCAGCGGGAAAGTAGCCGTGCGGAAGTGTCGGATAGAACGGCTGCCGGGCCCGCACGTATCGGCCGATATCACGCCGGTACTCCTTGAGCAAGGTATCGCTTTGATATTCCGGGTGGCCCTGCAGGAAAACCATTTGCGCACCGCCCCGATGCATCATGAATATGTTTGCCCCAAGATCCTTCGCCTCGCTGAGAATCGTGTAGCCGGCACTTCTGAGCTTGGCCACCGCCAGATCGTTCCAGCGTGAGTGCGGCGTCGCAAGCGGTGCGGCGATGTTGGTCATCAGGGGGTGATGGCCCTCGACACTATGTTCGAACACCCCAAAGCATTTGTGCTCCAGACGGGTGCGCCCAATGCCGGATAGGTGCAACACTGCGGCATGTGCGGCCAGGCATGACCAGATGCTGGGCAGTCTGCGAGACTGGGACCAATCCAGCAATCGAGTAAGGCTGGACCAGTACGGCTCGGCACGCAGGTCGCTCGCAAGCGGTTCGGTCCCGGTTACAATCAATGCATCCGGCGGATCGCGCATGAAGTCTTCGAGTGGCTGGTACTGCGCCGCAAAGTGCGCCGCCGCAGAGTCGGCGCGCGGCACTTCGGGCAAGCCCGTCAGTCGCAGTTGCACCGGTCCATCGGCGGCAGCCTCCAACAGTGTGCGAAACTGTAACTCCGTCGCCTCGAATGCCGAATCCGGCATGTTGTTGATCAGGCCAACTGTGAGGTCGGTCATACGGCTGCGGAGAAGCCTTTTACATGTTTCAGGGCAATGAGTAAGGTAGCGATTCACCGCAATGAAAACAGTGACAGGAATCACCTAATGGAGCCATCGGAACAGGGGTCGGGTAGCGGGCTGCCCGCGAGGGCTAAAGCGGCGGCTGCCGTAGCCGGCAAGCATGCGGCGGCGATCGATATGGAAGCGCGATTTCCGGCCGAGAGTTTCGAAGCCATCAAGGCGCAGCGATTGCTGGGCATCATGGTGCCGACCGAACTCGGGGGCGAGGGGGCGACGATCTCCCAGGTGGGCGACGTTTGCTATCAGCTGGGGCAGGCCTGCGCTTCCACTGCGATGATATTCGCAATGCACCAGATCAAGACGGCCTGCCTGCTGCGTCACAAACGCAGCAATCGCACGCTCGAGGCCCTGCTGCGTCGCCTGTGTGCAGACCAACTGCTGCTCGCCTCCTCCACCACGGAGGGTCAGAGTGGCGGCAATGTGCGCTCCAGCGAAGCACCGGTCGAATATCAGGGCGATCGCATCAGTCTCGAGCGGCGCGCGAGCGTCATCTCGTATGGCGCCTATGCCGATGGCATTGTGACGACGGCGCGGCGTTCCGCAGATGCGGCCGGAACCGATCAGGTGCTGGTTGCGTTCTTGAAGAGCGACTACACCCTGACCCGACTGCAGGGGTGGGACACCATGGGCATGCGCGGGACCTGCAGCGAGGGGTACATCCTCAAGGCCACGGGCAGTGCCGAGCAGATCGTTCCGGACGCGTACGAAATCATTCATCCCCAGACCATGGTGCCGACGGCGCATCTGCTGTGGGGCTCGGTCTGGGCCGGGATTGCTGCCGGTGCCACGATTCGGGCCCAGGCATTCATTCGCCAGGCTGCGCGGCAGGCAGGTGGTCAGCTGCCGCCGGGAGCACCGCAGTTCACCAAGGTTTTATCCTCGCTGCGCACGCTGCGCGCGGTGCTCGGAAATTCCATGCGCGTATATGAGCGCGACATGAACGACGCGGCGGCACTGGCCACGCTGGACTTTCAGTCGATGATCACGCTTACCAAGGTGGAGGCCTCCGAGATGGCGGTGGCCATCGTGCTGGCTGCCATGCGCGTGTGCGGACTGTCCGGCTACCGGCGCGATGGTGACTTCAGCATTGAACGCAGCCTGCGCGATGTCCTCTCGTCACCGATTATGATCAACAACGAACGTATCCTGGCGAACCTCGCCAGTACGACCCTCGTGACTTCGGTTCCCGGCTCTGTGCGGGACTGATCGGGAGCCAAAGAGTAACCATGACCAATAGCCAGCCTCCTGAGGCGGGCCAGCCCGATCTGCATGAGCGGGTGGGCGCGGCCATTTTTCACAAGCTTGGAATCGACGGCGTCTATGCGCGCACTGCGGTATACGAAGATGTGATCGAGCGTCTCGGGGACTACATATCGGCACAGCGTGACCCGCGGGCCGAAATCCTGCATTTCCCTCCGGTCATGAGCCGTGCGCAGCTTGAGAAGTCGGGTTATCTGAAGAGCTTTCCGAACCTGTTGGGCTGTGTCTGTGCTCTGCACGGTACGGAACGCGAAATCCGCGCTGCGGCGGACTCTCATGAAAGCGGCGGGGACTGGACGAAGTCGCTGGCGGCGGCGGACCTGGTGCTCTCGCCGGCCGCCTGTTATCCGACCTATCCACTGGTGGCTGCCCGGGGTCCGCTACCTGCTGACGGCTTGATTTTCGACGTGCAGGCCACCTGTTTTCGACGCGAACCCTCCAAGGCCCTCAGCCGCCTGCAGACCTTCCGGATGCGCGAGTACGTGCGCATCGGCACGCCCGCTCAGATTGCCGCCTTCCGGGAGGACTGGATGGGGCGCGCCAGCGACTTTGCCGGCCAGCTCGGGCTCCCCAGCACGTTGGATGTCGCCAATGATCCGTTCTTCGGCCGCGTCGGGCAGATCATGGCCGTTGCCCAGCGGCAGGACGCGCTGAAGTTCGAATTGCTGATTCCCTACCACCCGGGCGCCACGCCGACGGCCTGCATGAGCTTCAACTACCATAAGGAACATTTCGGCGAGGTCTGGGGCATTGCCAGCGCCAATGGCGAGGTGGCTCATACCTCCTGCGTGGCCTTTGGCATGGATCGATTGGCCGTGGCGCTGTTCTTCATTCACGGCGTGGACATCGCGAAGTGGCCGCGCGGCGTACGCAGTAGCCTGGGGCTCTAGGCCCCCTCCGGCCATCGTCTAGCGCATGCCACTGGATCAGCGCGCCAAGCGGTTTCTGGACCGGCTCGCGGCCTTGAATCCTCCGAATGCCCTGTCTCTTTCGGTCGCAGAACGTCGCAGCGCGCTGCACCATATGCTCGACTTCTCGGGCGTCTGCGCCCCGGTCGGGGCGATTTTGGACACTGCCGTTCCCAGTTCCGGCGCGCCGCTGCGAGTACGGATCTACACGCCGCCCGACGCGCCGCAAGGCTCCCTGGCTGCCTTGGTATATTTCCATGGTGGTGGACTGGTCGCGGGTACGCTGGAGTCGCATGACGGCATCTGTCGCTCATTATGCCGCGCCAGCGGCTGCCGGGTGTTGGCTGTGGACTACCGGTTGGCGCCCGAGCACCGCTTTCCTGCGGCGATCAGCGATGCGCTCGAGGCTACGACCTACATAGCCGCACACACTGCGGACTTTGGGATTGACCCGAGTCGACTGGGGATCTGCGGAGATTCAGCCGGCGCCACTTTGGCCGCGGTGGTCGCCCAGCAGCTGGCGGCGCAAGGAAAGGCGCTCCTGGCGCTGCAGGTTCTCATTTGTCCCATCATGGATTTGGCCGCTCAAAGCGAATCACGCCGCGAGCTCAGCACCGGCTACCTGGTCGATGAATCGACTCTGGAACACGACCTGAAGCATTATCTGGGCGGGGGCATCGACGCCATGGATTCGCGCGTTTCACCGCTGCGGGCGGGGAGTGTGGCCGGTCTGCCCGCGACCTGCCTGCACACTGCCGAGTTCGATCCGCTGCGCGATGAGGGGCAACTGTACGCGCAGCGACTCTCGCAGGGCGGTATCCCCACTCGATATACCTGCCATCCGGGTATGATCCATCTCTTCTATGGCATGGAAAAACTCATCCCCTATGCAGCGACCGCGTGGCAGCTCATTGGTCATGACATTCGCGCCATGCTCGGCATGGCTTGAGCATCAAGGACAGCTTTAATGACTGAGCGTTCCAGACTAGAACAACGTTTACACGAGCTGTACGCGGCGCGCATGAACGGCCCGCTCGACAGACTTTGCGGTCTGTTCGCACTCGATGTGCATTTCCGGATTGCGGGGACCAGCGATGGCAAGCCGATAGCCATCGCCGCCGAGGGTATGGATGCGGTGCGTCCGTGGCTCGCGATGCTGGTGAAGACCTTCAGGCTCTCCGACCACGAGGTGCTGTCGTTATTGGTGGACGGTGATCATGCGGCCGTTCACTGGAGTGCGAGAGTGCACTCGCGGATCACGGGAACCCAGGCGAAGACCGAGTTCGTCGACATGGTGACGTTCAAGGATCTGCAGATCCTCTCCTACACCGAATTTTTCGTTCCGCACACTTGAGCGTGTGCGGAACGAATTCCGCGAAGGGATTACTTGTTCGAGCGGCGGCCGCGGATCAGCACCAGGCCGCCCGCCAACAGCGTAAAGGCGCTCATCGCACTGGCCGGATCAATCTCCGGTGCAGCCGCCGGCGCTGATTCTGTAGGCGCCTGCCCCGCAGCGTGATCGTGGTCCGGTCTAAGCAGCGACATCGCCTGCACATTGGCGGCTGCTCCCAGGGATAAAATCAACAGGGCCAGATTCTTCGACATCTTCATCATTCTCCGTGCCGGTCACAGTGGGTTCTTCAGCGGATGTTGACCATGGTCCGCTCCATGCGCTGCATGATATCGCCACTGTTTTTGTTCGAAGACGCCATTCACGGGAGATCTGAAATAGGTAAAACACTTCTGCGCGTAACTGCGGACCGCGTCACACTTCCTCGGCGCTCACCAAAGCTGCCACTGCTGCAGAAACAGCACCCAAACAGCAATAAGTCCATTGGTCGTGGCGTGAGCAGCGATGGCCTCACCGATTCGTCCGGTGCGCATCGCCAACATGCCGTATGCCACTCCGGCCGCTGTTGCCGGAATCCACCAGGCACCGTGTCCGATGCCGAAAATGATTGAGCTGAGACATAACGCCCAGGCTCCCGCGGCAGCGAAGCTGACCGACTCGAAGTCCGCGCTCTTGAATCGGCGCAATAGGTAGCCCCGGTATGCCAGCTCCTCGGCGATCGGAACTGTGATGACAGCCGCCGCCACGCGCGCGGCGATCCAAAGACCGCGCCACAGCGGTGAGAGTGCGGCCAGGCCGACAGGCATCGCCTGGCTTGCGCTGAGAAAATGTGCGCCGACCAGCCACAACGCAAAGACTGCGACGCCGGTCGCGATGGCGCGCCACGTGAAGCGCAAATCCAGCGTGCGCAATCTGGGCCAGCAATAGCCGATTGCCGCCGCGGCGGCGATCAGCCGCAGCGGGTACAACCTCTCGAAAGTCCCGGACGCGGCGCGGCTCAACATTCCGGTTGCCAGGATGGTCAGAAAGGGCAGCAGGTAGGCGGTGGTGCCTGCGACGCCCTGCACCGTCGCAGTGGCGGGGTGGCCTGCCGTGCGGCTGAACCAGCGGCTGCGCACGCTGAAGTAGGCAATTCCGGCGGCGGTGCCGTTGAATGCGATCCAGCCGGCCTGCGAGTGAAATCCGTAGATCGCAATATCCGGGTGGCCGGCATCGCCGATCAGGACCAGCGCGGCGATTCTCAGAACATTCAGCACAAAAAGCAGGGCGAGGCCTGCGGGGATGATGAGGAGGGCTCGGGGAAAATAATACTCGTGGCGGAAATACAGCAGCCACGCGCAGCAGAACGCCAACAGCAACCCGGCCCCCTCGAGGCCTGAACAAAGATAGGACACCTCGACCGCGAAATGGCCGGTATCAAGCACCCGCGTGGCGGCATTGCTGTGCAGTGAAGGAATCAGCGGCTGCAGAATACGATCGACGAGTTCGAACGTTATCTGCGTGGTCGGTCCCCACAGCATCTGGCTCCATTGAATGGCGGCGGCGGCGACAATGGCGGTCGCTGCGGCGTAGAACCACAGGCTCCCGAGGGCTGCCGCCGCATCCCGCCACGTTCGCCAGGGTGCCATGGCCGCGAAGAGCATGAGGACCGCGACAGCGGCCACCAGCAGCCACAACGGCGCGAGCAGCGCCGCGGACCATGGAAGTCCGTGATTCCCGTAGAACGAGAAGGTCAGAATTGCGAGCGGCACCAGCAACGCGGCATGTCCAGCCAGCCACTTCAACCGCACCGCCTCACTGCGGGCCTGCAAATTCAGATTCTTCAGGTGCGCATCGGCCCTGACGTAGGCGAACAGCGCCAGCGCCGCCGCGAAGGTGACGAGACAGCGCAGGCCCCAATGCTGTGCACTGCGCACGAATCCACCCAGACCCGTAGCGGCATCGGCCGCGCCGAAATCGACGAAGTAATTCAGCACGGACTTCTCGCAGGCGAGCAGTACGGCAGCCAGGCTGAATCGCCACAGGAGCGTCAGTCGTCCGCGGATTTCGGCAATAGGACTTATTGTGGTGGTCGGCATTGGGGGCGAATTCTACCGGCCAAAGGCCCCTGTGGCGCTCGCGGCCGGGTTGTTTCTGCCCACTGCAATGTGAACGTCGGCACAGTATTCGGCATCGGTGGCGGTAGGCTTTACAGCGAATTTGTAAACTTCTTCATACTTCGTTGCCGTGGGTACCACGAATTGAGCGAGCGCCGCAAGTTGTTGATCCTCGAGGATGATGCCGGCATCGCGCGTGAGGTCGCGGCGGTATTCTCCGATCTCGAAGTCACCTGCAGTCCGATCGGTGAGCAGGCACTGAAGCTGGTTCGTCGCATCGAGCCAGATGTCGTGCTCTTCAATCTTGGGCAAAGCGCTGCCGCCGGTGAAGCGCTCAACCTTGCCCTGCTGCGTCAGATTCTGGATCTCGCTCCGGCGACCAAGATCGTTGCCATGACGGGCGAGGACGGCCGGGACCTGGCCGTCAAGGCGGTGGGACTGGGAGCCACGGACTTCTACCACCTGCCGCTCAACTGCGCGGTGCTGTCGATTGTGGTGCGACGGGCATTTCGCATGCGTGAGCTGGAGGCGGAGAACGTTCAACTGCGCCAGCAAACCGGATCAATGGCCCTCGAAGGCATCATCGGTGTCAGCGATGCCGTGCGCGCCCTGTGTCGCGCCGTAGAGAAAGTGGCCCCAACGGCCGCCACCGTCCTCGTGCTCGGTGAAAGTGGCACGGGCAAGGAACTGGTGGCCCGGGCGCTGCATCGGCTCTCGGGCCGCGCCGATGAGCCTTTCGTGGCCATCAACTGTGCCGCGATTCCTGAGAATCTGCTTGAGAGCGAGTTGTTCGGCTATGAGAAAGGCGCGTTCACGGGTGCCGCGCAGCGCACGCTGGGCAAGCTGGAATTAGCGGGTAAGGGCACGGTATTTCTGGATGAAATGGGTGAGATGCCGGCCTCGTTGCAGGCGAAGCTGCTGCGCGTACTGCAGGAGCGGACGGTGGAGCGTATCGGCGGTAGGACCCCGGTTCCTCTGGCATCCCGAATCGTGTGCGCCACCAACCGCAATCTCGAAGAGCTGATCGCGGCGGGTAAATTTCGTGACGATCTGTTCTATCGCATCAGCGAGGTCACGCTGCGGATTCCAGCGCTGCGCGACCGACAGGGGGACAGTGTGCTGCTGGCGCAGTGGCTGCTGCAGCAGATGGCCGAACGTTTCGGCAAGTCGGCCCGGGCGTTCTCGCCCGAGGCCATTCGTGCCGTGCAGGCGCACAAGTGGCTCGGCAATGTGCGTGAGCTTGAGAATTGCATCAAGGGCGCCGTGATCATGGGGGAGGGCTCGGTGATCACGCCGGCCGACCTCGGGCTGTCCGAACCTGAGTGCGACGCCGAGCACTTGAATCTGCGTGTCGCGCGCCAGAAGGCCGAGACGCAGGCCGCGCGCCAGGCATTGGCGCTTGCCGGTGGAAATCTGTCGCGCGCCGCCGAATACCTCGGCATTACGCGACCGACACTGTATGACCTGCTCGAGAAACACCACATCGACGCGGCGCAGTTTGCCCGTCATGGCACTGCAAAAACCGCGTGAAAGACCGATCGGTCTGCGTCAACGCTGCTTGAATTCCTCAGGCGTCAGCTGGTGGCGCCCCAAAAGCTTGTAGAAGTCGGTACGGTTGCGCTTGGCTAACCTGGCCGCCTGGCTGACATTGCCGGCAGTGATCTGCAGGATCTGCGACAGATAGCTGCGCGTAAACTCATCGCGAGCCTCATCGAACGAGGGCAGCTTGCCCTGACCGCCCCCTAAGGACTGCTGCACCAGTTCCACCGGGATGATCGGTGTCTGCGACAGGGCGACATTCTGGCGGACGACGTTCTGCAGCTGCCGTATGTTTCCCGGCCAGTCCGCGGTCGCCAGCAACTCCACGGCCTCGGGCGCATAGATCTTGCGCGCCCCGCTGTCCTTGGCCATTTTCGCCAGAAAATGGGCGACCAGTAACGGAATGTCCTCGCGGCGTCGGTTCAAAGGCGGCATGTCGATGTGCACGACGTTCAGCCGGTAGTACAGGTCTTCACGGAACACGCCGCCCTGGAGCATCGTCGGCAGGTCGCGATGCGTGGCGGAAATCACCCGCACGTTGACCGGGATGGCGGCGGTGCTGCCGACGGGACGCACGACGTTCTCCTGCAGCACGCGCAGCAGCTTCACCTGCAGCGGCATCGGCATGTCGCCGATTTCATCGAGCATCAGGGTGCCGCCGTCGGCCGCCCGGAACAGTCCCTCGTGCGCACGGTGGGCACCGGTGAAGGCACCCTTTTCGTGACCGAACAGCTCCGATTCCAGCAGCTCCGGTGCCATGGCGCTGCAGTTGACCGCGACGAACTCCTTGTTGCGGCGTGGACTGGCGAGGTGGATGGCACGCGCGAGCAGCTCTTTGCCGGTGCCGCTCTCCCCCGTGATCATGACCCGCGCATCGGTGCCCGCTACCATGTGCGCCTGCGACAGCTTCTCTTCCATCACGGAACTGCGAGTGACGATTTCGGCCCGCCAGTCCTCATCCGAGGACCCGAATCCGGAAATGCGCAGGGCCTTTTGCACCTGATCGAGCAACTCCTGCTTGTCCACCGGTTTGGTGAGGAAGCCGAAGGCGCCCATCTGCGTGGCCTGCACGGCATCCGGAATGGTGCCATGGGCGGTGAGCATGATGACCTTCAGTCCAGGCCAGCGGTTCTGCAATTCCTTCAGCAGCGCGATGCCGTCCATCGGCTCCATGCGCAGGTCCGTGATCACCAGATCAGGACGGAACCGGCTGGCCGCCGCGACGGCCTGCGGGCCACCTTCAACCGCCTCGACGTCGTAGCTCTCGGCACGCAGCCGGATCGTGAGCAGGCGCAGCAGGCCCGGATCATCGTCCACGACCAGGATACGGGCTTTGCGTTTACCGGCGATGCTCACTGTTGGGTTCCCCCCGGGGTCTTGGGCTTGTTCAAAGCCCGTTCGATATTGGCGATGGCGTCGAGTTTCGCATGCGCTTCATCCAATTCCTTGTGCAGGCGGGCATTGTCATCCATTTCGCTCTGCAGCCGGTGGTTCAGGGCGGCGAGGCGGTCCCGGTCGCTGTGATCGACCGGCACCTGCAGACGCTGATTTTCCGCAGCCTGCGACAAGGTCAGGTCTACGTTCTTCAATGTCAGGAAGGCCATGGCCCGCTCCGTGGGCAGCAGGGTCTCCTGGGTCGCGATCAGCTCGCGCAGCAGTTTTTGCGCCTTGGCGCAGTTCGTGCCCGGATGCCCCGGCGTCGCCAGCACCATCGCATACCGCAATTCGTGGCTCGGCGTCGGGGCGGTTTCAAAGTCGCGGCGGGCGCCGCTTAGGATTTCGGCCTGTTCGGCCGGCGGGCTCTGTACCACGCGCTGCAGTACCTCAAGATAGCTGGCGAGCAAGGCCGCCTGGGTGGCCGCGCGATCGATGGCCGGCGGATGATCGGCCGGGGTCGCATCACGATTGGCGCCCACGCTGGCGCAAGCGGTCAGCAGCGCGCTGGCGAGCACCATGAGTGTTCGCATTGCGGAGCGGAAACTACGCCGCATTGGCCCGTGCCTTCGATATGCCGGTGCCCTCGATACGCGCCTGGTCCGCAGTCCCTGCGCCGCCAGCGCTTTGTGCTCCCTGGCTGAACAGCGGCATGGTGATCCGGAAATGCGCACCGGGAAACTGCCCGTCAACGATCTGCACCGTGCCGCCGTGAGCGGCGACGAACTCCAGCACCACCGACAGTCCGATGCCGGTGCCCTTTACGCTCACGCCGCGGGCCGCCTTGCCGGTGTAGAACGCCTCGAAAATATGCGCGCGTTCGTCGTAGGGAATTCCGGGCCCGGCATCGGCCATGTCCAGAAGCAGCTGGTCTGCATCGGCGGTAGCCGACAGGTAGATCGCACCGCCCTTGGGCGAGTACTTGATGGCGTTGGACAGAAGATTGTCCAGAATCAGGCGCATCTTGCCGCGGTCGGCATTCAAGGTGACATCTTCGATCTTTACCTCGAGGCGCACGCGCTGACCCAGCAGCGTCAATTGCTGGTTTTCCAATACCTGCTTGACCAGCGGGCGCAGCCGGAACTCACTGGTTTCCAAGCCCACACTGCTGGTCTGCCAAGCACTGAAGGACAACAGGTTTTCAATTAATCGCTGCAATTTAAGACCGTTTTCCCGCAAAATTCCTGTCACTTCGCGTTGGTTGGAATCAAGTTCTCCGACCGCCCCATCCATCAGCAGTTCGGTTCCCTCCCGGATATTTGCCAACGGCGTCTTCAGCTCATGGGACATGTGCCGCAAAAATCGGTTTCGTTCGGCGGCAAAGTCCAGCAGGCGCCCACGCAACCATTCCAGCTGGCGTGCCAGTCGCTCGATGTCCTTCGGACCACTGACGCTGATTGGATGGGATAGGTTCCCGCGTCCCAGCTCGCTGATCGCCCGATCGATACGCCGCAGCGGTCGGCCGACCCCGAGAGTCAGCACCAGGATCGCAAATACGCCCAGGGGTATCAGCAGACCACTCTGCCACAGCAGCAGCCGCTGGGACTTCGAAGTTCTGCGCTGGATGCCGGCAATCTGCGCATCGATCTGCGCCTTGCTGAGCGCGGCGATGCGTTGTGCCAGGGTGCTCATTTCGGTGAAGGTTTCACCTATGGCCTGGCTGTTGGCGCCACCGGCCTGCACTTCGGCAGCGATTCGGTTCTGCAGAGCGCCGAGCCGGGTCAGCGCCTGAATGCCCTGGGTGGTGCGCAGCTGGTGGGTCAGCTGGGTTCGCGAGGCCGTCAGCTGGGCATGATCCTCCCGGTAGACCTCCAGCAGCTTCGGGTCGGCCAGTACCTGCTGCTGCAGGGTCGCGCGTTCGAGCAGCAGCACTTCGGACATCAGATCTTCGCTGGCGCGGGCGGCACCGATGCCCTCGGAACCGATCGTGCGGCTGGAATCGGCCAACTGCTGGATCTGCAGCGCAGCATTGAAGATGGCGACCAGCAGCGGCACGGCAATTACCGCGACGCCCAGAAGCATCAGACCGCTTAAGGACTTGGGCCAGAGGAAACGCATCCTCGCTATTCTACGCCACGGGGAACACCCCCCGACGTGACAGTTTTCGCGTTGGGATAAGCCCTTACCAGGGCTCCCGTAACAATTTGGCTTCCCAATTCAGGGAACTGCGCACAATTGTGTCCAGATCGTCCAGCTGCGGGGCCCAGCCCAGCAGGGTGCGGATCCGCTCGGCTTTGGCGACCAGCACCGCCGGATCGCCCGCACGCCGCGGCTCTTCGCGGATCGTCAGGCTGCGACCCGACACGCGCTGCACGCTGTCGAGCACCTGGCGCACGCTGTACCCGTGCCCGTATCCGCAATTGAGCACCGCGCTGGCGCCCTCGCGCCGCAGATGGTCCAGTGCCGCCAGGTGTGCGCCGGCCAGATCCTGGACGTGGATGTAGTCACGGATCCCCGTGCCGTCAGGCGTCGGGTAATCGGTGCCGAAAATGCTCACATGAGGACGCTTACCCACGATGGCTTCACTGGCCACCTTGATCAGCAGCGTCGCCCCCGGCGTCGCTTGACCGATGCGACCGCCCATGTCGGATCCGGCGACGTTGAAGTAACGCAGCGCCACGTAGCGCAGCGCCGAGGCGACGGCCAGGTCGCGCAACATCCACTCCGAGACCAGCTTCGAGGTCCCATAGGAATTGATGGGTGCGGTCGGGGAGTCCTCGGCAGCCAGGTCGCCGGACGGGGTCCCGTATACTGCCGCACTCGAGGAGAACACGAAGTGGCGAACCCCGATTTCAGCACAGCATTGCAACAAGTTGCGGGTCCCGCACACATTGTTGCCGTAGTACTTGAGCGGGTCGCGTACCGATTCGGGCACGATGGTGAAGGCCGCAAAATGAATGACAGTGTCCACGCCGTGCTCGCGCAACAGGCGGGTGACCAGCGCCTTGTCCCCGATGTCCCCCTCGACCAGGGGAGTGCCGGCCACCGACTGCCTGAAGCCGCGCGACAGGTCATCCAGAACGACGACGGACTCGCCACGTTCACGCAGTTGCAGGACCACATGGCTGCCGATATAGCCCGCTCCGCCTGTGACCAGAATCGTACCCCGACCCATGTGCACCCTCGCATCTGTGCTGTGATGTCCTCATGATAAACAGAAAGACCCGCGGCGGTGCTGTCGGACCGTCGCTGCGCCCTTTTGAGGCCTTGAGTCCGGATGTGGTGCTTGATGCCGCCGCCTCGGTCGGCATCGAAGGCGATGGGCGGCTGCTGGCGCTGAACTCCTACGAGAACCGTGTGTATCAGCTCGGCACCGATGCCGGAAGCCTGGTGCTGAAGTTCTATCGCGCCGGCCGCTGGAGCGATGCGCAGATTGCCGAGGAACACGAATTTACCGCCGAGATGGCGGCTGCGGAGCTGCCCGTCGCGGCACCCCAGCGGATCGCCGGCAAGACGCTGTTTGAATATGAGGATTATCGTTTCTGCGTGTTCCCCTGGATGCCGGGCAGGGCCCCGGAGCTGGATGCCGCCGAGTCCCTGGCGCTGCTCGGTCGTGCCATCGCGCGGGTCCACCAGATCGGTTGTGTACGACCTTTTGAACAACGGCCGTGGCTCAGCTCCGAGCGCCTCGGCTGGCAGGCACAGCAGACGGTGTTGGCCAGCGGTCTGATCCCGGCCGAGCTGGCGCGCCGCTATGAGGAAGTGTCCGGTGAGCTGCTCGAAGCGGTCGAGGCCGTATTTGAATCAGCAGGCGAGGTGGCCGCCATCCGGATCCACGGTGACTGTCATTTGGGGAATCTGCTGTGGAATGAGCGCGGTCCGGTATTCGTGGACCTTGATGACTGCATGATGGGTCCGCGGGTGCAGGATCTGTGGATGCTGCTGTCGGGGCCCGCGCCGGATCAGCAGCGGCAATGGGGCGAGATCCTCGAGGGTTATCAGCAGTTTGCCAATTTCGACTACCGCGAGGTGCTGCTGGTGGAGGCCCTGCGGTCGCTGCGCATGCTGCACCATGCGGCTTGGGTGGCCCAGCGCTGGCAGGATCCAGCCTTTCCGCGCGCCTTCCCCTGGTTTGGTGAACGTCGCAATTGGGAGAACTACATCTTAGACCTGCTTGAACAATCGTCTAACATGCGCGAACAGCCGCTGCTGCAATAGCGGCCGGACTCATGAAGGCGCAAACGATGCGACGCGTTCGAGGCGAGTGGATCGGATTGATGGTGGCGGTCACCTGCGGGCTGCTCGCTGGGTGTGGCCATTCCCCCGACCGCAGTGCGGCGCCGCTCGTCAAGCGCCATGCCGCCGGCACAGCGGCCGGGAGCGGCGCGATGGCGGCCCAGGGGATCGACCCGGGCCCCGCCGACCTGGTGGCGGCCGTGTCCGGGGGAGGGGGCGAGGGGCCCGTTGGGCTGAAGTTCCAGGTCACCCAGCGACCGGTGTCCGGCGTACCGGTCGTCATCAATCTGCGCCTGCTCGCCAATCAGCCGCTGGAGCACCTCGAAGCCCGCTTTCATCCCGACGATGGACTGCAGGTCACGCAGGGGGGCGATTTTGACCCCGCGGGGCCGATGGAAGCAGGCTCGGCAGTGGACCATACTCTGACGGTTCTTCCCGCCCATGACGGCATCTACACCGTCATGGCCACGGTGACCACGGGCTCCCCGGCCCAGGTGGTCAGCCGCAGCTTCGTCATCCCGATTGTCGTGGCCGGACAGCCCCCGGCCGCCACGCCGGCTGCTCCTGTCCCGACGGTGACCGCGAAGCGCAAATAGGGGCTCGTGAGGCCTTCAAAACTGCTGGAAATCGCGACCCGATCACGCGGCCGTCGCCGGGCAGATCCTATGATGGGAACTGTCTCGTCGACGCGCCTTATGACAAATCCGCTCCAAGTGCCGCGCTCACCCGGGGATCCGTCCGCCACGGCAACCCATGCCACAACGGTGGTGCGCATTGATCTGACTGCCACGCTCGCGGGAGTCGAGCCCCTGCATCCCCTGCTGCTGGCGCAGATACGCGAACTGAAGCTGCGCAGCGGATCTGACCAGCCCGACGCCGGTGCGCTGCTGTGCCTGATCAGCAGCCACTACACCTCTGTCGACGAGGAGCGGCGCGGGATCGTGCGAACCATGCAGCTGATGGCGGACGAGGCGCGTGCCCTGGCGCTCGAAGCGCAGGAGCAAAGCTCCGACCATCTGCAGATCGTCCTGGACCACATCAAGGATGTGGTGATGACGCTGGATGAGTTCGGCGTCGTACTGACATTCAATCCTACGGCAGAACGTGTATTCGGCTACCCGGAAGCCGAGGCCGTGGGAATGAGGATCGAGGCCTTTCTGCCGCAGTTGGGTGATCGGGGCGCCTCCTTCGAGGCGCTCGATCGGATGGCGCAGAGCACCGGCGATACACATCTGGATCTTTCGGCACGCGAAATGCGTGGCCGGCGGCGCAGCGGCGAGGTCTTTCCGGCCGAGTTCGCGGTGAGTCGGGCGCGGCTGCGGCGTCAGGCCATATTCGTGCTGTGTCTGCGTGACATTACCGACCGGCGTGAAGCCGAGCGCCAGCTGCGCGAAAGTGAGCTGCGCTATCGGCTGCTCAACGATCACGCGCCCGAAGCCATATTGGTCTTCGACATGGATGCGGGCCGGTGCACCGACGCCAATGCCAATGCCGAACGGTTGTTTGGCTTGAACCTTGCGGGACTGAAGCAGCGTTCACCGGTTGATTTCTCGCCCGACTTCCAACCCGATGGAGAATCCTCGGCGCAGCGCATCCAGGGGACCAGCGCGAAAGTCCTGGCGGGCGAGATGCAGGTCTTCGAATGGGTGGCCCGCAACGCGCAGGGCACGAATATGGACTGCGAGGTGCGCCTGTCATTGTTGCCCTCGGGTACGCAGCGGCTGATCCGCGCCAGCGTGACCGATATTTCCGATCGCAAGCGCGGCGAGCGGCGTGCCGCGGCGGAACGCGAAGTGCTCGATCGCCTGACGGCCGGTGCGCCGGTTCCTGCGGTGCTGGAGGCGGTCACGCAGCTGATCGAATCGGTCGACCCGGGCTGCCTGTGTTCGGTCAGCATCCTCGATGAGAACGGCACACGCTTCGCTTCCGTCGTCGCTCCGGGGGTGCCGGGGCCATTCCGTGACCTGCTGCTGCATGCGCAGATCGGCCTGGGGCATGGCTCGTGCGCGGCGTCCATGTATCTGGCCCGCTCAGTACTGGTCGCGGACCTGGCCAAGGATCCCTTCTGGACCCACAGCCGTGCCGCGGCCCTGAAGTCAGGGTTGGCCTCGGCCTGGTCGACGCCGATCAAGGGCACGGACGGCAAGCTGCTCGGCGCTCTGGGCGTGTATCACCATGATGTGGGGCTGCCGGATGAGCAGCAGACCGAGTCCATCACCCATGCCTCGAAGCTCGCCGGCATCGCCATCGAACGGCTGCTGGCCGAGACCCGCCGCAAGCAGGCCGAACAGGCGGTCATCGCCGAGAAGGAACGCGCGCAGGTTACGCTGCAGTCGATTGGTGACGGGGTCATCAGCACCTGTGCGCGCGGCCTGATCGAGTACCTGAACCCGGTGGCCGAAAAGCTCACCGGCTGGTCCATCGCGGAGGCGCGCGGACGCCCCTTGGGCGAGGTCCTCAAGCTCATCGATGAAGCCACCCGGCAGCATGTGAGCCATTCACTGGAGCGGATGCAGGGCAATGGCAATTCCGCGGCACAGGCCACCCACCCGGTGCTGCTGACGCGCGAGGGTCAGGAAGTCGCGGTGCAGGAGTCCTCCGCGCCGATTCGTGATCGTAATGGCGAGGTCATCGGCGCGGTGATCGTGGTCCATGACGTCACCGGCGAGCGTCGCCTGAAGCGTGCGCTGTCCTACCAGGCCACGCACGATGCGCTGACCGGACTCATCAATCGCCGCGAATTCGATGTGCGGCTGCGCGATGCGGTGACTCTCGCACAAGCCGGCGAGCAAGGTTACGCACTGCTGTACGTGGACCTGGATCAGTTCAAAGTCGTCAACGATACCTGCGGGCACCAGGCCGGCGACCGGCTGATGCGCGATGTCACCACATTGCTGCGCGCTCGCGTGCGCACCCAGGATACGATCGCGCGACTCGGGGGCGATGAGTTCGGCATCCTGCTTGCGGGCACGACGGTGGCGCAGGCCGGTCGGATCGCCGACACGATTCGTCAGGCCATCCACAACTACCGTTTCATCTGGGCCGGCAGCACACTCAACGTGGGTGCCAGCATCGGTGTCGTGCAGATCAATCGCGACACGGACAGCGTCGCTTCAGTGCTGAGCGCCGCCGACATCGCCTGCTATGCCGCCAAGGAGGGTGGCCGAAACCGCGTGCAGGTGTACGACGGCGATGGCGCGGTGGGACGGCATCGCGAGCTGCACTGGGCCGCGCGCCTGACGCGCGCGGTGGAGGAAAACCGGCTCGAACTGCTCTTCCAGCCGATCGTTCCCATCTCCTGCTCCGGGCCCATGGCCTTCTATGAACTCACGGTGCAGCTGCGGGATGATGATGGGCGCCTGGTGCCGGCCGGGGAATTCATCCCGGCCGCCGAGCGCTACAACGTCATGCCGGCCATCGATCGCTGGGTGATCCTGCGGACGCTGGAACGACTACGCAACGCGCCCAAGGGACCGGCGGCCTCCCCGGTGCTGGCCGTAAACCTGTCGGGCAATTCGCTCAGCGATCAGTCCTTCCTGGAGTTCGTCGTCGAGCAGGCCGGTGCGCCGGATGTCGCGCGCCGGCTGTGCTTCGAGATCACTGAAACGGCGGCCGTGACCAACTGGTCCAATGCCCTGTACTTCATGAAGGAACTGCAGCAGCGCGGTTGCCGCTTCGCGCTGGATGATTTTGGCAGCGGTCTGTCTTCGTTCATGTACCTGCGGACCCTGCCCGTGGATTTCCTGAAGATCGACGGGCAGTTCGTCGCGCAGGTCGCCTCCAATCCCGTCGACCGCAACATGGTGGAAGCGATCTGCAAGATCGGTCGCTCGCTGGGCATCAGCACGGTTGCCGAATGCGTGGAATCCGAGACGGTGCTGGCCGAACTGAAGCGGATCGGCGTGGACTTCGTACAGGGCTACCACCTGGCCCAGCCGCGCCCGATCGCGCAGCTGTTGCAGGGTGTGTGAGATCTAGCCGGCGTCCGTCGCGCACACGAACAGATGCGCTGGAGGTATGTTGCGCTTCTCCATGCTGCGGGAGACTTCGCGGAATGTGCGTTGCAGGACCGGCAGAACACGACTGGTGAACTGGTAGACCAGGAACTGGCCGCCGGGCGCCAGTGCGATGCGGGTCTTCGCGACGATGTCGGCGCGCAGTGCCTCGGGCATGCTGCCCAGCGGGATGCCGGACACGACGTACTGCGCCAGCGGCAGATTCAGGCGCTTGAGGATGCCGCTGACATCGGCGGCGGACTCGTTGACCACGTGGAGCCGCGGGTCATTGAATGATGAGTTCAGGAACTTCACGAAGGCTGCATTGGTTTCGATGGCGACGAGGTGTGCGTCCGGACGCATGCGGCTGAGGATTTCGGTGGTGATCGTGCCCACGCCGGGTCCGTATTCGACGATCACCAAGGCCCGTTCCCACTCGATGGGCTTCAGCACCTCATCGACCAGGTAGCGGGAACTGGGCCAGATGGAGCCCAGCATGAAAGGATGTCGAAAAAAGTTAAGGGCAAACAGCAGGCGCTGCGTCAGGGGCGAGCGGGTTGTCACCGGCATGTCGGATCCTTAAGGTCTGATCGGATTGAACAACGTGGCTGATATTACGTGATTCAATGGGCGCTATCATTCGGGCACATGGACTACTACGTTTGGAAGCAGTTGCTCAAGAACCTGGTGCTGCCTCCCACCGGGCCGCTGCTGCTTGCGGGGCTGGGTCTGGCCCTGGTGGCCATCCGCCGGGCGCGGCTCGCCGGTGCAATCCTGTGCGCAGTGGGACTGATCGGCCTGTGGGTGCTGGCGACGCCAATTGCCGCGGACTCCCTGGTGCGCTGGGCGGAGCGCTACCCGGCACTGGATCCTTTGAAAATTGGCGACGCGCAGGCCATCGTGATCCTGGGCGGGGGTGTGCGGGTCTCTGCGCCCGAATACGGCACTTCGGCTCCCGGTGCAACCAGCCTTGAGCGACTGGTGTACGGGGCGCGGCTGGCCCGCCTGACGCATCTGCCGGTGCTGATTTCCGGCAGCCGCTTTGAGGCCGCCTCGATGAGTGACTTCCTGCGCCAGGATCTGGGTGTCAGCGCCCAATGGGTGGAAAACCGCTCCCGCGACACCCACGAGAACGCCCAGTTCTCCGCCGCGATCCTGGCCCGTGCAGACGTGCAGAAGGTAGTGCTCGTGACCTCGGCCGCGCACATGGCCCGCGCGGTGGTGGAATTCAACCAGGCGGGCATCGATACGGTCGCGGCGCCGGCGGCCATCGGGACCCAGCGTGATACCGGCATTCTGGCGTATGTGCCGAATGCCGACGCGCTGGTGCGCTCGCAGCGTGCCTTGTACGAGGGGCTGGGCTGGTTGGTTCAGGATGTGCAATTGCGCTTCCGCTCAGGCACCGGCCTGATCGAGACCCGTCCAGCGGAGGCTGCGGCCCAGTAATTGCCCCTGCAGCGCGGGATCACGCGCCGCGGCGGCCGCCGGTTGCACCTGCTGATGCTCGTCCAGGTACTGCCCGTGCAGTGCACCGGCATGAGTGTCCAAGGCCAGATACAGCGTCGTGCGCGCGCCCTGTTCGGCATTCAGAATCACCCGTTTGAACAGCGGCCTGATGAGGTTCAGCCAGCCGGGCAGCAGGTTCGTGGCCACCACCCCCGGATGCAGGCAGTTGACCGTGATGCCGCTGCCGGCCAGCTGCGCGGCCAGCGCGAACGTATCCAGCACATTCGCCAGCTTCGAGCGTGCATACGCCGCGGTGCTGCTGTAGCGCGCGCCCGGGTCGTCCACGGTCTGAAGGTCCATACGTCCGCGGTAGTGCACCTTTGATGCGACATTGATGATGCGGGCCGTGGATGCCAGTGCGGGCAGCAGCAGCCGCGTCAGGAGGAATGGACCGAGGTGATTGGTCGCGAAGGTGAGCTCAATGCCGTCCACGGAATGGCGCCGCCGGGTGCTCACGATTCCGGCATTGTTGATCAGCCGATCGATGGGCCGCTCGCCGGCGAGTACGGCGCGCGCTGCCGCGCGCACGCTCGACAGGTCCGCCAGGTCGCAGTGCACGACCTGAACCCGGCTGCCGGGCGCGCGTTCCATGATCTGCCTTGCCAGCAGCGTCGCAGCTGCGACATTGCGACACAGCATCTCCAGGTCATATCCGGCTCGCGCCAGCGCATGGCTGGTCACCGTGCCGATGCCGTGCGTCGTGCCGGTGATCACCGCGAGGGGTCGCTTATTCATCCGGGCTCACTGGGGCGTTCGTCCGTCAGCTTGAACAGCGCTTGTCCCACGCGCACGGTTGCGCCGGGCACGAGGCCCTCGGCCAGGCGCACACCGGGTGGGACGAATGCAATGATGGTCGAGCCATGCTGGAACCAGCCCATTTCCTCGCCGCGCTTCAGCTTCGCGGTACAGGGTATATGGTTGGGGCCGCGATACCGTAAGTGCAGCAGCACGTTCAGAAAGTTCAGACGGATGCTGGCGACGAGAATGGCCGCGACCGGGACCAGCGTGACGATGTGGCCGGAGGGCTCAAGCTTCAGGCGGATGACCGCCCGTTCGTTCTTGCAGAACAGGCTCTCGATGCGCTGGACGGCAATCGGATTGACGTTCCAGGTGTCTCCGGAAATGTAGGTGACGTGTTCGACCTGGCAATCATGCGGGGCGTGGAAACGGTGATACATGCCGGCGGTCAGGCGCAGGGTCACATAGGAGCCCTGCTGGTACTGCCGGACCAGGTCGCGATCGCCCAGCAGGTCCATGAGCGTGTAGGGGAAGCCCTTGGCCTGCAGGCACTCGCCCGCGGAGACCCGGCCGGTGGCGCCGACCATGCCGTCGCTGGGGCTGACCAGCGTTGCGGGGTCCGGGTCGACCGGCCGTGCCCCGGCCTTGAGCTGGCGGGTGAAGCATTCATGCAGACTGCGAAAGCGCGTGGTGCGGGCATCGCTCAGGTCCACCTCGCAGAACAGGCGCCACAGCGCGATGGCCGGCACGCTGACCAGGGGGTTCTCGATTTTGCTCAGCCAGCCCACGAACAGGGTCAGCCAACGGCGTGGAATGCGGTTCGTGAGCAGGAAATTCAGGTCCTCCTGCTGCACGACCCGGCTGATGGCGGCCCGGACCGTCATGCGAATGTCATTCCCATGCAATAGTTTTCCGGGCGTCTACTGGTGATGGAAGAGCTCATGAATTCAGACCTGCTGATAATTCCTGCGGCGCTGCTGGCGGTGGGGCTGCTGTATCAGGCAAGACTGCGCCTTGCCTTGTCGGCC
>DASYER010000095.1:0-100945 GCA_036498905.1 Steroidobacteraceae bacterium
GGATGCCTTCGCCGGTGTTGGAGATCGATGGCTGCTGGACCCACTTCTGCAGGTTCTGCACATGCTGGTCGATGTGCGCGTCGATGTACTTGAACACCTTCGGCAGATCCGGGTTCTTGATCTGGCTCATGTCGATCTTGACGGTCTCGTCGCCGTACGGGCGGATGCCCGTGGCCAACGCACCGGGTCCGGATTTCGCCACCACCCGGCCCGGCGCCATGGACTGCGCCATGGCTGTCATGCTCAACAGCGCGACGCCGCCGGCGAGCAGCGCGGCACCGACGTGCCGGCGGATCAGGGTCCTCGTTGTCTTTTCCATGTCGATTCTCTCCTGCTTCACCTTGCGCATCACTTGAACTCGACCTTGAAGCCGAGCGTCCAGGAGCGACCCAGGTAGTCGTACAGATTGGTGTTGGTCTGCGGGTATGCCGGGGTGTTCTCCGCCCCGTAGGTCGTATTGCTCATGTTGGCAATCTGCGGCGGTTCACGATTCAGCAGGTTCGTGACCATGAAGAACACACTGGCCGTCGTGCGGTCGTTGAAGATGATCTGCTTGCTGATAGTGCCGTCGAAGAAGAACGCGCTGGGCGCCGAGGTGATGTTGGCGGTTTTGTAGTTGCCCGTGCCGGGCGTGCAGGCAGCGGTGCACTGCAGGTAGACGTCGGTGGCATCGTTGAGGCTGCCGCTGCTGACCCCATGCATCACCAGGTCGTAGGACCAGGAGTCCTTGGTGTACATGGCCTCCAGGCGTCCGAGCCAGTTCGGTGTGGAACCGGTGTTGGTCCCGGCCAGGTTGATCGCCTGCACGCTGTTATTGGTTGTAAAGGTGATGTAGTGGGTGGCCAGGGCGTGCAGACTCAGCTTGCCGGAGAGCTTGTCCCACAAGGTGGCCAGGTCCTTCTCGTAGGTGGTCTCCACGTCCATGCCCCGCTCGGACAGGCTGTACAGGTTCTGATAGACCTGCACGATGACCGGCGTGCTGGCACCACTGCTGGGCAGTCCGTAGGCATTCAGCTCCAGGTACTGGCAGTACTGCGCCCCGACTCCCCCGGCATAGCAAGCGTTGACCTCCTGCTGTGCGGACAGGTCGCTGATGAGCTTGCTCATCTCAATGTCGTAGTAGTCGACCGAGGCCTGGAAGCCCGGTATGAAGCTGGGCTGGAACACCACGCCGTAGACATCCGTTTTGGCGGCCTCCGGCTTCACGTTGGCTGAACCTTCCAGCTTCTGCACGAACAGCAGTGCAGTGCCGTTGTCCCAGGGATTCGTCACCGAATTGGTACGCGCCGTGCCGGGCGAGAACAGTTCCGCCAGGTTGCCGGCGCGGATGTCGGCCGAACGCGTGACGCGGAAGGTGACATCGTCGATCGGCGAATACGTGAGGCCCAGCTTCCAGGAGTCCGTGCCACCGGAGGTGCTGTAATGGGTCTCTCGGACCGCACCGTTGAAGTCCAGGCCCTTGTACAGCGGCACCAAGGTTTCCACATACGCCTCGGCCACTGTATAGCTGGCATTGGTGGCGACGTAGTTGCCGTACTTCCAGTAGTTGCCATAGGTCGGGTCATAGATGGGATCGACATCCCCCGAAACGGCCTCGCGCCGCCCCTCGGCGCCGAACGCCAGGGAAATCGGACCGGCCCAGCCCCTGATATCGTTGGTGGTGAAATCCGCCGCGCCTTCGTCGAGTTCGAAGGTCTCGTGGCGGGTGGGATCGCCCGCGATGTAGGCCAGCGCACCGGGTAGCTGCGTCGCGCCAAGACCGAAGACATTGATCGGCACACAGCCGGCGGCCTGGGCGGCGGCGGCGGCGCAGACCGGTCCATTCGGCCCAGCCACAGCGTTGATGGCATTGGTGAAGTTGGCGTTGTTGGTGGTGTCGGGCAGCGTCTCGATGTCTTGGGTCTGGGCAAACGAGCCGTGCGTGTCCCATTTCCAGCTCATGTTGAGCAGCGTGAAGTGGCCGTCCCCACCCATCATGAAGCGGTCGGAGGCGCGGGCGACATCGGATTGCGCAGCGGTGAGGAACCCGGCCCCGGTCGTGCCCAGAGTAAAGGAGCTGGTGACCTTCGATGCCAGCGACGGATACAGGGACTTCAGGAAGTAGTTGTTGGGCTGGATGGTGATGGTCGAGCCGGTGTAGGTCGGGGCGTCGTAGTAGCTGAAACCCCAATACCGCCCGTAGGAGGCCTCGAGGTAGACCTCGGCAGCGTCGGTGAGGTCGAAGCTGGCACGGCCGAAGGCGTTCTGGCGCTTCTGGGTCGGGACCAGGCCGGTCTTGCCGAGCTGGCCGCTGTCTGTGTACTGCCAGTCGCCGCCCTGCATCCACTGGCCAGTGATGGGGCTGCCGTAAGCCAATTGATTGAGGCTGGCCGCACCGTTGGCGCCGACCTGACCGAAGTAGGTGCCCTTGAGCGCACCGGAGGTAATCAGCCCGCCGGGGGTATAGGTGGAAAGGCCCGTGGCCGGGCCGGCGATGACCTGCGGACCGCCGGCCGCGATGTTGGCGGCGGAGTTGGCCATGGCGAAGTACCCGGCCTCGTCATAGGAGGGCACTGCGCTCAGGATGCCGTTGTCGCCATACAGCTCGCCGCTGAAGATCACATGGCCTCGGTCACCCGCGAACGCCGTGCCGGCGGTCAGCGTGAATTTGCGCGTCGGGTCGCCATAGTCCTCGTACTCGCCGTACTGGTAGGAGGCCTTGATGCCGGTGTACTGTTTGTCGAGGATGAAGTTGATCACGCCGCCGACCGCCCCGGAGCCATAGGCGGCCGAGGCGCCGCCGGTGGTGACATCGATGCCCGAGATCAGCGACTGCGGAATGGTGTTGATGTCAACGAGACCCTCGATGGTCGAGGGTGCCCAGCGCTGCCCGTCCACCAGCACCAGCGTGCGGGCGGTTCCCAGGTTGCGCAGGTTCAACGCCGCAACACCGGCTTCGCCGTTGGACAGCGCACCGGACGAATTCTGAGGCGTGGAGCTGCCCGCCAAAGTGGGCAGCGTCTTGGCGAAGTCAATGACGTTGGCAGCTGCTGCGGCTTCGAGAGAGGCCGCACTGACGGAAGTCACCGGTTGCGGAGAGTTGTAGCCGCCGCGCGTGAGATGTGAACCGGTCACGACGACCTCGGTGACCTCATCCGAGTCCGAAGGCGCCGCACTGTTGTCGGCCGCCACCGTCGTGGTGGCCGCGGCCGCCGCGTCGCTGGCCAGCACCTGCCCGGCGGGCGCTGCCTGCGCATCGGCCTGTGCCCCGAAGAGAAGAGACTTCCCGGCCAGCAGCAGTGCGACCGCCGTCATGACCGACGGGCCGGTAAAACCTCTGGATCGTTCCCTGTTTGATTTCGACATGCGAACACCTCTCCCTGACAGCTTGTTCAGCTGCCTGATTTGGATCGACCTGCGTTCGCCGGTGCCGGTTCTGACAAAGCCAGCGTGCCAATGCCGACGGCCGCAGATCGATCAGCTATAACTCAATAGTTTTTCTGGTCTCAGCCGCCGCCTACCGCCGCCGAACCTGTCCCACAGACAGGCTCGGCTTGGGGTACGGCAGCAACTTGCGGACGTGATGCGGACTTATTGACTTCCGCCATTTCTTCATACGGGTCTTCATCTGTGCTCCAGTGCAGCGGTGAACTTGAATGACGGCGCGTCCCGTTCAAGGGTGTTTGCGCCGCTCCCGCTGTACTGGTACCTGAGAGATTCCGCACGCTGGTGCGTTGCCCCTTCGGTGAATGCGCGCACTGCGCGCGCATTTCTCTTCAGTCGGCATCTAGCCTTGCAGTACTTGAACCTGAGCGATTATGGGAGTTTGCGCCTTCGGTGGAACCAGGAACCCTGCGGCCCTGCTTCTCTCTTCTGCGAAGCTGTTGCTGTCGATTGTCTTAGTTTTCCAGTTTCAACATTCCCTCCAGCGACAAGACATCAGTGCATGTCCAATTTCCGATCTGCTCGCATGTAAGGGTGCAGAAACTGTGCCAGCGCGGCGATCGCTACTACGCGCGTCGCCCTTTAGCCTTAATTTTCCGGTGTTTTTACAAACTATCTCCGCTTGCGCTCAGGTCGCATGAATGAAATTTGCTCATCCAAACGCGGCACTGATGGTGCATCACCGCCAATTGGTGGTGCAGCGCCGCCAATCGGCGAGCCACCGCCTGAGTCATAGCGCAGTAACACTGCCAATCGTTAAATGGGCTCACACGCGATGAGCATTCCTCCTCGACGAGGTTGCTTGCGAGGCGGAATTTGTTTGACAGTGGCGCGCTCTGCGGAGGAGACTTTGTTCGGGTTAGCTTCTTGAGGATTGTCCAGTCCGGAATCATTAAGTCCAGCCAGCGGGAGAGACCGGAAGCAGATCCGGCGCCGAAGGAGCAACCGCCCGGAAACTCTCAGGCAAAAGGACCGCGAATCACAAATCTCTGAAGAGTGGCGCTGCGTGCGCCCGCCGACGGAATAACAATCTCAGGCGTCAAGGACAGAATGGGCAGCAAAGCCAGCGTTGGCTTCACGGAAGGCCCATGTCTCATTCATCTGTTATCGTCATCGGCGCCGGCGTCACCGGCATCACCACCGCCTACGCGCTGCTACGGCGCGGCTACGATGTCACCGTCGTGGAGCAGAACCGTCACGCCGCTGGCGAAACCTCTTACGCCAACGGCGGGCAGCTGTCGGCCTGCAACGCACAGGTGTGGAATTCCTGGCCCACTATCTGGAAGGGTGCAAAGTGGATGTTCGATCCGCGGGCCCCACTGCTGTTGAACCCCGCGTTCAGCTTTCAAAAATATAGCTGGTTGGCCGAGTTCATGTTGGCCGTGCGCCATCGCCGGGCCAACACTCTGGAAACGGTGCGGTTGGCGATCGCTGCCCGCCGGCATCTGTTCGATATCGCCCGGCGCGAGCACATCGATTTCGATCTGGAGAAGCGCGGAATTCTGCACTTGTACAATAATGCACAGGCCTTCAAGGAAGCCGAGCGGGGCAACCGGCTGCTACGGGAGGGCGGCCTCGATCGCTACGCGGTAACCAATCAGGAGATTCACAGCATCGAGCCTTCGCTGGTGCCGGAATTCTACGGCGGCTTTTTCACACCTTCGGATTCGACCGGGGATATCAGAAAGTTCACCCGCGGCCTCGCCGATGCCTGCGCCCGCCAAGGCGTGCGCTTTCACTTCGATGTCATGGTCCGGGGCATCAACAACACAGATTCCGGCGTTAGCGTGCAACTGGCCGATGCGGCCGGCAATAAGCTGCCACCTCTGGACAGCGATGCACTGGTGGTATGCGCGGGCGTGGGCAGCCGCCGTCTCGCCAGCATGGTCGGCGACCGGATCAACATCTACCCGGTGAAGGGCTATTCGATCACGGTCTGCCTTGAGGAATCCGAAAATCAACAGGCAGCGCCGTGGGTCAGTCTGCTCGACGACGACGCCAAAATTGTCACCAGCCGTCTGGGAGCGGAAAGATTCCGGGTCGCAGGCACAGCCGAGTTCAATGGCTACAACAAAGACATCCGCGCTGACCGCATCGAGCCTTTGCTAAAGTGGTGCCACAAGCTGTTTCCCGCCATGAGCACCGCAACCGTGATTCCATGGGCCGGGCTGCGTCCAATGACGCCCAGCATGATGCCGCGGGTGGGGCGCGGCCGACGGCGCGGCATCTATTACAATACGGGCCACGGCCACTTGGGCTGGACGCTTTGCGCGGCGACGGCCGCCGCAATTTCTGATCTGGTTCTACAGGACATTACGCCGCGGTCCCTCGGGCTGCAGCCTGCTTAAGGCATTGCGGCCAGAGAAATCCGCCCGCCGCCCCGCGCGGCTGGGGCGGCTTGCGTGTGGCCCGGTTAAGGCCTGCCCGAGCGCCGTCAGCCCCCCGCGGACAGGTTGTCGTGGTCGCGCCTGGCCTCGTTGATCGCGGTGAGCGCCGGACTGTCGATGGTCTGCACCGCATCGTTCACTGCGGTGGCGATACAGGCATGCACCGGACGCGCGCTGCGCAGCACGGCCAGGTTATTCGGCTCGCACACCTTCAATGCGGCGGTGCGGATATGCGAATAGACGGTTGCCGCCCCCTGTTGTGTCTGCACCTCGGCTTTTCCATAGTGGATGATCCTCTGGTCCGCCTGGGCTGCGCCGGCGGCGAAGAGGCCAATGGCGCTGACTGTAAACAGCGCGCTTCGGGTCGCGAGTGTCATGATAATCCCCCTCAACGTTGATGATGCCATCTGGCGCCGATGGGGCTCCAGAAGTCCTGCCGGGAACCACAACGCTTGAAAACAGCGGAACCGTATAGTTGTCGTGCGAGCGTCAAGGTGCCAAGCAAAGGCAATGATTTCAGGTGAGCGGCGCCAAATCAAGCTCGGCAATGAAGCCGCCCGGCAAGGCGTTGATATGTCATCTGCCCCGTTGATATGTCATCGGCCGGCACGTAGGAGGAGTAGGACAGGAGAGCGGGCCTTCGACCTACAGGCGGGCCAGCCAAGCATCAATCACGGCGCAGCGCCCTGCGGCAATGGCCTGCAGTGCACGCTGCAGCGCGGGCGCGACCTCTTCGGGTCTTCTGACGATCTCGGCATGCGCCCCACCGGCCGCAGCAGCGATTCCGGAGTAATCCGGCGGCGGTTCAAAGCGGATGTCCAGCTCCGCGGCGCGGCTGCCGAACCCATCGGGATGCACGCCCAGCATCGAGAACTTCGGTGCGCGCCATCCCTGGTTGTTGAAGATCACCTGCAGGAACGGGGTGCGGTAGCGTCGGGCAATCCAATGCACCGTCGCCGGTATCGAAAACATGTAGGTGCCATCGCCGGTGAAGGCGCAAACCAATGCGTCCGGACGCGCCAGCTTCACGCCGATGGCGGCGCCGCCATTCCAGCCCAGTGAACCTCCGCCGCTGACAAAGTAGGTGCCGGGCTTGCGGCGACCCGCGTGATTGGTCACCACATGGAAATTGGTCACCGCCTCGCTCAGCACCAGCGCATCCTCACCGATGGCCTCGCGCACCTGCGCCGTGACGTATTCGGCGCTGAGGAATTCGCCCGGCTGTTCCAGCTTCAGCCGCTCCGCGCGCAGCTCCTCATGGCGGTGTCCGAGCTGAGCGGCACGACCGCGAACGGCGGCCGCATCGATGGTCAGAGTATCCAATGCGGCGTTGATCTGGCGTAGCGCGGTCGCGCAATCGGCCCGCCAGGCGCGCGTCGCGCGCAGGTACCACAGCGGCATCTGTGCTTTGAGCGGATCAACGTCGATGTGCAGGATCTGGGCATCCGCCGCGGGGCGGTTGATCAAGGGGATCCATGGCACATCACTATCCAGGACCAGGATGGTGTCGCTTTCCGCAAGCGCCGGATTCTGGCGCTTCTCATTCCACTGGTAGCCCTGGTGCAGAGGATCGTCGGGAGGAAAGTTCACGCTCGAGGGCACCGACTCCAGAACTCCCATGGCGAGTCGGTGGCACAGCCGGGTCAGCTCCGCAACCGCCGCCACGTTGCGCCCCAGGTAGGTCGTGACTGCCAGCGGCCGCCGCGCCGCCACCAGCGCCCGCGCCACCTCCAGGGCATCCTCCGGCGCCAGAGCGCCGGCGCCGAGCCGCGGCCACAGCCGCACCTCCTCAGCATGCGGCGTGACTTCCTGCTCCAGGATCTCGCGCGCCGCCACCAGGTAAGTCGGACCCTTCGGATCGCTGCTGGCCACCTGCAGCGCCCGATGCACGATCTGCGGGGCGTTCGCGCCGATCCGGATCTCGTTGTCGTAGCGCATGTAGCCGCGCACCAGGCCGCGTTGATCGAAGACATCCTGGATCCAGTGGATGAACTCATTGCGGCTGCCGCGCGCCTCGCCCTCCTGGGTGGCCGGGGACATTCCGGCGATGATCAGCACCGGCACCCGCCCCTTGGCCGCATTGTGGACAGCCCCGGCCAGCGCCTGGGTGCCGCATTCCACATGCACCAGGACGGCCTGGGCCTTGCCGCTGACCACGGCGTGGCCATGCGCCGCGCTCAGCGCCACCATTTCATTCGGGCAGGTGATCACATCGGGATAGGGAAACTCCCCGTCCTGCCGGGACGCGCGGGCCAGGGCATACGCTTCCATGACAGCACTGTGATCGCTGCCCAGGTTGACGAACAGGTACTGAACGCCCGCTTCACGCAGGGCCGACAACATTGCTGAGCTGGTGGTGTACATAACGGTATTTTACGGCACGAGGGCGTTGAAGTATGGATAAAAGCGCATCAGGCCACACGGAGTGCGCCGAGTGCCTTAAACTTTACGTCACCAAAGTTGAGGTGCAGCCATGGGAGAGATGCTCAAGGGGCGGGTGGCCATCGTAACCGGCGCCGGCCGGGGCTTTGGCCGGGCCATCGCAATGCGCTACGCCGGTGAAGGCGCCGCCGTCGCCGTCACCTCCCGCACGTTCAGTGAACTGCAGGCCACGGTGGAGGACATCGGCCGGATCGGCGGACGTGCCATCGCCGTTGCGGGCGATGTGACCAATCCTGCCGACGTCGACCGGGTCGTCTCCACCACCGAGCAGGAACTCGGACCTGTCAGTCTGCTGGTGAGCAATGCCGGCGTCCCCGGGCCCTTCGGTCCGGTGTGGTCGGTGAATGCGGAACAATGGGTCGCGGCCCAGTACGTGCACATCCGCGCACCCTTCTACTACATGCAGCGCGTCATGCCCGGCATGGTCGAGCGCCGCGCCGGCACCGTGATCCTGGTGTCGGCGATCGCCAGCCGCATCGTCGCGCCCTACCTGAGCGCCTATTGTCTGGGCAAGATCGCACAGACCCGCCTCGCCGCCGTGGCGGCCGCGGAGAGTCGCGAATTTGGGGTTGACGTGTTCTCCATCGACCCGGGCTTCGTCTACACCGGCATGGCCGAGGACACCGCGAACAGTCCCGATGCGCAGCGCTGGCTGCCGGGCATGGTGGACCGGCTACGCTCGGTGCGCGAGTCGCCGCATCGCAATGCCGACCTGGTGCGCTGTGCGCAGCGCTGCCTCGATCTTGCCAGCGGCCGATACAGCGCGCTCTCGGGTCGCTATCTGGAACTGGGTGATGATCTGGATGCCGCAGTCCGCGACGCCACGGCGGCGGCGGCCGTGGGCAAGGTCGCCACGCACTGAGCGAAGGAACAAATCGATGCGCATGAAGAAGTTCGGCAACACCGGCCTGGTGGTCTCGGAGATCTGTCTGGGCGCGATGACCTTCGGTGGCAGCGAGGGCATGTGGGCGCAGATCGCCAGCGTCGGGCAGGCCAGCGCTGATGAACTGATAAAGACCGCCTTCGATGGCGGCGTGAATTTCTTCGATACCGCCAATGTGTACTCGGGCGGTCGCTCCGAGGAGATCCTGGGCCAGGCCCTGCGCAATCTCGGCCTGCCCCGCGATCAGTTCGTGCTCGCGACCAAGGTGCTCGGCCGCGCGGGCCCCGGGGTGAATCAGCTGGGTCTGTCGCGCTACCACATCATGACTGCGCTCGATGCCAGCCTGCGGCGCCTGCAGCTGGACCACGTGGATCTGTACCAGATACACGGCACCGATCCGTTGACGCCGATCGAGGAAACCCTGGACGCGCTGGATGACTGCGTGCGCGCCGGCAAGGTGCGCTACCTGGGAGTCAGCAACCATGCCGCCTGGCACATCGCCAAGTCACTGGGGATCAGTGAACGCAAGAGCCTGGCGCGCTTTGAGAGCATCCAGGCTTATTACTCCATTGCCGGCCGCGAACTGGAGCGCGAGATCGTGCCGCTGGCGAACGATCAGCGACTGGCCATCATGCCCTGGAGTCCGCTCGCGGGCGGTTTCCTGTCCGGCAAATTCAAACCCGATGGCCAGGGCCCCGAAGGCGCGCGCCGCACGACATTTGATTTCCCGCCCGTGGATCGCGAGAAAGCCTTCCGCATCATCGAAGTCATGCGCCCGGTCGCCGCCCGGCACGAGGTTTCAGTGGCCCGCATTGCGCTGGCGTGGCTGCTGCATCAAAGCGCAGTCACCAGCGTCATCATCGGCGCCAAGAATCGCGAACAGCTGCAGGACAACATGGCGGCCACCGAGGTGAAGCTGAGCGCCGATGAGCTTGCCGCGCTGAATAAAGTCTCGGCCCTGACGCCGGAGTATCCGGGCTGGATGGTCGAACGGATGGGCGCCGATCGGCTGAACAGTCTGCGCTAACGGGACGGCGCGGGTCGCGGAATCGCCGCCGCCAGATCCAGTCGCTGCGCGGCGAAGTCGCTGCGCACGAACTCCCCGGTGTTGCTGAATTCGAGCAACTGCTGATCATCCAGTTTCAGCGCCGGCCACGGTTCGGTCTTACTGGCCGGATTACCCGTGCTCACGAAGCGCGCCCAACGCTCCTGCATTGCCGCGACCACCGGCAGCGAATCGGCCTGATCCGGCGGATCACCCGGCATCAGGTTCATGTGCCCGAACAGCGCATACACCTCATCCATGTGGGAGGCACCAGGCACCCGCGCGCGCTGCGACGGCCGTACGTATGAATAGTGGTAGAGGAAGGTCGGCCCCCCGTGGGAAGCGGACGCACGCGCCGCGGTGCGCGTCGGCGCGCCGATCATCATGTCGGTGGTGAGCTGCAGTTCAATCATGTCGGTGCGATTCGTGCCGTACCCGTCATAGACGGCCGTGACCCGCGGCCACGCCGTCGCCAGGCGCTGCGCGAGGCCCTTCGCGGCATTGGCGAAGAACCCGGCCTCGTAACTGTTGGAGCCGATCAACAGCGGCACTCGCACGTTCTGACCGTCATCAAACGCCGTCGCGACATCCTGCGTCAGCAGCTTGCCGTCGATCATCGGTCCGAAGTTTCCGGACAGCGCCGGTCCATCCCCCTGCACCTGCGCGGCGGACAATCTGCGCAACGCCGCTGCATCGCGCGCGTTCGGATCCCAGGCGGCCGCCGCGGCGATCCCGGCAGCCTGTGCCTTTTCAAACGACGTGGCGGGGGTGCTGAACACTCCGGACTCGATGATCGCCTTTGAAAACAATCCCACGGCCAGCGGCGAACTCATCAGATCGTATACGGCCGCGCCACCGGCAGACTGCCCGGCCAGTGTGACCTTGCGCGGGTCGCCGCCAAAAGCCTTGATGTTCGTCTGCACCCATTTGAGCGCGGCGAGCACGTCCATGAGGCCGTAGTTACCCTGAGGTTCATCAGGATTCGCCTGCGTCAGCGCCGGATGAGCCAGAAATCCGAACTTGCCGAGCCGGTAGTTCAAGGTGACGACGATCATCCCCTGTCGGGCGAGGCTGGCCCCGTCATAGGTCGGCTGTGCGGCCGAGCCCACCATGAACGCACCACCGTGCACCCACACCAGCACCGGCAGATGGCGCGGCTTGGGTTTATCGGCCACCCAGACATTCAGGAACAGGCAGTCCTCACTCATCGCCACCGGCGCCCGACCCCGGCCCTGCATGCATTCGGCACCGAACTGCAACGCATCGCGGCTGCCGCTCCAGGCGGCCGGGGGCTGCGGCGCGCGCCAGCGCAGCTCACCCACCGGTGGCAGCGCATAGGGCACGCCGAGAAAACTGCGCACGCCATCGCGCTGCGCTCCGCGTAGCACTCCCGATGCAGTCTTGACGCTCGTGGTGGCGGAGGGCGCACCGTGCGCGAGGTCAAGGGATGCTGCGCACAGCAACGCGGCCAGCAGCACGCGTCGCAATGGCGCCTCCGCTCGCATCATTTTCCGGGTCCCGCACCCGCGGCGGCATTTGCCGCCTTGGCCTCCGCGACACTCTCATTCACGCGGTGCGTCACGTAGGCACGAATCAATTCGATCGATTTCGGCTGCAGCACACTGCCAAAGGCAACCATGCCCTTGGGCTCGAGAATGCCGTCGTGCACGATCTTCTGGAACAGATTGGGGTCGCGCAGCGCTTCCGAATAGCGCAGATCCGGCAGCACGCCACCGCTCACCGCGGTATCACCGTGGCAGTTGTTGCAGAAGGTGTGGTACTCAAGCTTCCCCTGCGCCACCAGCGACGCATTGCCAAGTTCCGGCAGTGCCGTAAGTACGGCGGTCGCAATCGGGGGTGGCACGGGAATCTTGTCGGTGCCGTCCAGCGCGAACACGACCACGCGCGGAATATTGCCGCGATCGATCTGCGTCTTCAGCGCCAACTCGCCCGCCGAGAACGCAAAGGCACCTCCCCAACCGGTCTCAACGGCAATGTACTGCTTGCCGGCCACCGCATAGCTGATCGGCGGCGCCAGGATGCCCGTCCCGGTCTGCACGCTCCACAGCAGCTTTCCGTCGCTGTCGTGGTAGGCACTGAACTTGCCCATGGCGTCGCCCTCGTAGACGACATGCCCGGCCGTGGCCAGCGTGCCGCCATTCCAGGGATGATTGACCTCCACGCGCCACACTTCCTTCTGCGTCACCGGATCCCACGCGGACAGACGTCCCTTGAGCCCCTTGATGGCGGCCGCCTTGATCACCGGATCCTGCGGCAGGCTGCCGGCATTCATATCGACGCCGACGTTGAAGTCGAGCAACGTGGGGTGGTATGACTTCTGGCCGATGTAGGGGAAAGACACCTCGATGACCGGGATGTACACCAGCCCGGTCTGCGGACTGAAGGACATCGGCATCCAGTTGTGCCCGCCGCCGGGGCCGGGTGCGCCGAGCCAAGGCTTGCCGGTGTGGTCGTACCGGGCTTCGGGATTGATCTGGGGACGGCCGGTTACCGGATCCACGCCCTTGGCCCAATTCAGTGAATCGACGTACTGATGAATGCTGATCGGCTTGCCGGTCTGACGGTCGAGCACATAGAAGTAGCCATTCTTCGGCGCCTGCATGATGACGTGGCGCAGCTGGCCATCGATGGTCAGATCCGCCAGCACCAGCGACTGCGTCGCGCTGTAGTCCCACATCTCCCCGGGAGTGTTCTGGAAGTGCCAGACGTATTCACCGGTCTCCGGGCGCACGGCGATGATCGAGGTGATGAACAGGTCATCGCTGTATCCGGGCGAACGGAACTTCTTGTTCCACGGACCGCCGTTGTCGGTACCGAAGTACAGCAGGTCCAGTTGCGGGTCATACGCCATGGCGTCCCACACCGTGCCGCCACCGCCGCCCTGCCACCATTGCCCATGCCAGGTCTTGCGGGCAATTTTATCCAGCACCTCATCCGAGGCGGCGCCGTCCTTGACGCCCGGCTTCCCGGGAACTGTGTAGAAGCGCCAGATGAGCTTGCCCGTGTCTGCGTCGTAGGCGGAGATGTAGCCGCGCGCGCTCTTCTCAGCGCCCCCATTGCCGATGATGACCTTGCCTTTGATGATGCGCGGCGCGCCGGTGATGGTGGCGCGCGAGCCTGCCGCGATGGTGCGGACGTCCCAAACCGGCTTGCCGGTGGCCGCATCGAGGGCCACCAGGCGGCCATCCAGCGTGCCCAGATACAGCCGTCCTTGCCAGGCAGCAAGGCCGCGGTTGCCCACGTCACAGCAGGCATCGATGCCGGTATGACCCGGCACCTTCGGATCGTAGGTCCACTTCAGGGCACCGCTCGCCGCATCCAGTGCGAACACATGGCTCCAGGCCGTGGTCACGTACATCACGCCATCGATGATCAGTGGCGTCGACTCCTGCACTCGCGCATCCACCGGCAGGTCGAAATGCCAGCTCGGCTTCAGACCCGCGACATTGCCGGCATTGATCTGCTGCAGCGGACTGAAGCGATGTTCATCGTAAGTGCGACCGTAGGTGAGCCAGTTGTCACCCTCCCCGCCCGCTGCCAGCAGACGCGCGGCATCGACCGGCATGGGCGTGGGCGCCGCTGCGGGTGCCGGCGCCGAGCCGGCATTCACGGCGACGCCGGAGTCGCCGTGCTGACTGCAACCCGCGACCAGCATCAGGCAGGCCAGGACCAAGGCGCTGCAGCGCATGAGATTTCCCCCTCGACTACCGCGATTGTTTAATCGAATTCTCTACATCACAGCGCAATACACACGGACTTGATCTCCGTGTAGTGCTCAAAAACGCTGTGCGCATGTTCGCGGCCGAATCCGGACTGCTTGTAGCCGCCGAAGGGCATGGCGGGGTCCACGAAGCCGTGACAGTTTACCCACACCGTACCCGCACGCACCTTCGGCACCAGGCGATGGATGGCGCTGATGTCCCGACCCCAGATGCTTGCCCCCAGACCATAGGGGGAATCATTGGCCATGGCCGCGATTTCATCCAGTTCATCAAAGCGCTGCGCTACCAGCACCGGCCCGAAAATCTCCTCGCGCACCACGGACATGTCCTGGCGGACATTCGCCAGAACCGTCGGCTTCACGTAGTAACCCTGGCCGGAAGGCGCCTCACCCCCGGTCATGACCTTTGCGCCGCCCTTGCGACCGGCCTCGATGTAGCCGAGCACCCGATCCTGCTGTTCCTTCGAGACCAGCGGGCCCATTTCGGTGTGCGGATCGAGCCCGGGGCCTAAGCGAATTTTCGCCGCGGCCTGGCTGACTCCCTCCACGACCTGGTCGAACACCTTGCTATGGGCATACAGCCGCGAGCCTGCCGCACAGACCTGTCCGGCATTGAAGAAAATCGCATTGGCCGCGCCGCCGATCACGGCATCGAGGTTGGCGTCCGGCAGCACGATGACCGGAGACTTGCCGCCCAGTTCCAGGGACACGCGCTTGAGTGTGTCCGTCGCGGATTTGTTGATGAGCTTGCCCACCGACGTCGAGCCGGTGAACGCGACTTTATCGACCCCCGGATGTGCGACCAGCGCGGCACCGGTGGTCTCACCATTGCCGGTGAGGATATTCACCACATCGGGTGGAAATCCCGCCTCGGTGATCAGCTCACCCAGACGCAGCGCGGACAGCGGCGTCTGTTCGGCAGGCTTGAGGATGCAGGTGCAGCCGGAAGCCAGCGCCGGGCCGAGCTTCCACGCCGCCATCGCAAGCGGGAAGTTCCAGGGAATGATCTGGGCCACGACGCCGACCGGCTCGCGCAATGTGTAGGTGTGGAACTTCGAACCCGGACCGGCCGAAATCGAGGTATTGAATGTCGCGCCTTCAAGCTTCGTGGCCCAGCCGGCCATGTACCTGAAGTAGTCGCGGCTTCCCGGGACATCCACCACGCTGGCGATGAATTTGGTCTTGCCGTTGTCCAGGCTCTCCAGTTCGGCCAGCTCATCGGCGTGCTTGTCGATCAGATCCGACAGCCTCCACAACAGCGCCTCGCGCTGCACGGGGAGCATGTCGTGCCAGGGTCCCTTCTCGAAGGCGGTGCGTGCGGCCGTTACTGCCCGATCCACATCCGCCGCATTGGCATCGGCCACCTCGGCAATCTGTCGTCCGGAGGACGGATCGAGCACCGGAATACGTCCTGCGGAACGGGATTCGACCCACTCCCCGCCGATCAGCAACCGCGGCGGACGCTTCAGGAAACGGGCGACGGTCGCGGAGGGCTCGGGCTGGGAAGCGATTTCGATGGCGGCGTTCACGGCGGGATACTCCTTGGCGCGGGTTTCGCGAGTCTACCGCGCCGCGGCCCTTTACGGCAGCGCTGCCCGCAGTGTAAAACCCACCGGATGAATACCCAGGTTGATCTGCTTGCCTCCTACTGGACTTTGGCCGTCGGCGCGGTGCCGCATACCGGTCCTGAATACAGTTCCGTCGACTTTCGCACGCGCGTCGAGCAGGCCGCCAAGGCGGGCTTCACGGGCATGGGTCTGTGGCACGCCGACCTCGAATACACGCAGCGCCGCCACTCCCTCGCGGAAATGAACCGGATCCTGAAGGACAACGGCATCCGTCACGTCGAGCTGGAGTTCCTGACCGGCTGGTTCAATGACGGCGCGGAGAAGGCCCAGTCGGACGTCACGAAGAAGCTACTGTTGGAGGCTGCGGCCGCCCTGGGCGCCCGGGCCATCAAGGTGGGCGATTTCAGCAACCAGAAATGTCCCTTCCCGAAGCTGATCGATCGCTTCGCCGGGCTATGCCGCGAGGCCGAAGCCTATGGCACCCGGGTTGCCTTCGAAATGATGCCCTTCAGCATCATCAGCTCGCTGGAGGATGCCCTCGCATTGGCAAAGGGCGCCGATGCGAAGAACGGCGGGATCTTCTTCGACCTGTGGCACATGGTGAAGCTGAACATTCCCTACGACAACGTCGCGAATTTCCCCGCCAAGTACCGCCTCGGCATGGAAATCAACGACGGCTTCTCCCGTGAGCACTCCATGCCCGACATGGTCGAGGAGACCACCGGCTTCCGGCAGTTGTGCGGCGATGGCGAGTTCGATATCAAAAGCTTCGTGTCCAAGATCATCGCGGCCGGGTGGACCGGCCCGTGGGGCATCGAAGTGCTGAACAAGAAACTGCGCCAGGAGGATATCCATACCCTGGCGCCGAAGGTGTACCGGACCACGATCGCGCAGTTTACGGGCTGATCACGGCGTCCGGCCGCGATCCGAGTCGATGCCCCGGCTAGCGCCTGCCGATCGCGCCGGTCACGGCGCTGCGCGGCATGCTTGGCGCACCATCAAAAGGGCGTGTCGATGAAGACACGCCCTCGAGTGCCCCAAACCGTTCGGTTGGCAGCCGGGAAGCTCCACTTACATTTTGTGCTTGATCTCCAGATCCAGTTCCCTGGGCGCCCCCGGGAGGTCGACCTGCGTTCCCTGGCTTATCAGGTCGCCGCGCTGGATGTAGTACCGCCTATCCGCCAGATTCTTGACCTGAAAAATCGCCTGCCAGTTGGCCTTCGAGTTCGCCCAAGTCAGATGCGCGTTATAGATCGCGTAGCCCGGGGTCCTGTTATAGGGGTCATTTTGGGCTGAAGTATAAATCTCGCTACGGGTATTGCCGTCAAGGCGTGCGGTGAGCGAGCCGCGCGACCCGATCGGCACTGTGTACTGGACGCCAGCGTTGGCGGTCCACGTCGGCGTATAGGGCGTCACGTCGCTAATCGGAATTAACGTCGAGCCCAAAGGAGTGGCAGGCGTGTAGCCGGACAGATACGTGTAATTGAAATGCAGCCAGCTGATATTCGCATCAAACTTCAGTCCGCCAATGCGCGCTTCGGTCTCGAATTCCACGCCACGCTGGTGCCCGGACCCGGCGTTTACCTCCGCTGCGCATGGCTGTCCATAGTTTACCCCCGGCGGAGCCGTGAGATTCGCTAAGGCAACCGATTGGATGCCGGCACAGTTTGCGAGTGTGAGCTGGATGTTCTGGTATTGCGAAAAGTACGCGTCGATATTCGCGTGCACGTGGTTGTCGAGCCAGCTTGTCTTCAGTCCCACTTCGCTGGTATCCAGACTCTCCGGAGCAAACGGAACAGCCTGCGGGGCATAGAAGGGGCGCGGGGTGACGCCACCTCCCTTGAATCCGGTGGAGTACTGGGCATACACCATGACCGCGTCATTGAGGTGGTAGTCAAGAACCGCCCGCCAGTCATGACGGGACGCAGAGTATTTCGCAGTAGTGCCGTTCAGGTTCTCGACAATGGCCGCCCCGCCGCCCGCGGTGCCAGAGTCGTTCACCCGTATATAGGTGTAGTCCTTGTCCTGGCTCGTGTAGCGGGCGGCCAATATCGCATCCAGACTGGAGGTCAGGTGCCAGGTGGTGTGAATGAAGGCAGCCTCGTTATGGGCAGTAATTGGATCATCTTGGTAGAAATTAAATAGCAAGGGATAGCCTACGCCACCCGGCCCAGCCGGCAGGCCCGCGCCGTTAAGTGGAACGCCGGCGAAAGCATACGACAGGTCCTCATGCCCGAAATATTGCGACTTCTCGCTGAAATAGTAAGTCCCGAACGTCCAGTCGACCAACTTCGCAAAGCTGCCGGACAGTCGTATCTCGTCGCTGAACTGATGATGACTAATCCCCTCGGCACCCAGATCCAAATTCCAGGCGGATACGTCGTTGTCGTGGGCCCAGCTGGACGTATAGCCGCGGAAGGCCGCTATGTTCTTGAAGACCAGTCCAGCGGGCGCCTGCCAGTCTGTCGTCCAAGAAACGCCCCAGTTGTGTTCGATCACGTTTGGATCGACGCAGTAGGCCTGCGTGCCGACGTTGCTGCCGAAGATCGGACTGGCGATGGTTTGGGCTGGCGTAGGCGCCGGCAAGCAGAAATTTGCATAGCTCGAGTAAAACCCTTTCGGGATCAAGGCAGGGACGAGTGCCGAGTTATAAGGCAACACATAACCTGGAGTTTGGGTTGGAAGTCCCAAGGCCACCGCTCCCGTCGAATTGGCGGCCGCGCTGCCGACCGGGAGACTTGGGGCCGCGACGCCCAGGGTCTCGCCCACCGGTTGGTTATTGGAATTGGCGTAGTCGGCAATGAAATTCATTTCGAGTTGGTCGGTGGCAAGCCAGCGCAGCGCCAGCCGCGCGGACGCGGTTGAGACGCCCCCCTCGTGCCCGGTGACGCATTTGTTTTCGGTCAGCGGAAACGCCTGCAAGGTTTGGTAGGTGCCGGGCACCAACGGATCGCCCGCGACGTTGGTGTTGATGGCTGTTCCCTGGACCGTCGGATTGACGCAACTGAAGTCGTATCGCGTCACGTCGCCGTCCTGCTGATTGCCGACAGCAGAGAGACGGACGAAGAGACTGTCGGTGATCGCGAAATTCGTTCCGGCACGAATCTGAACGTGACCGCGGCTGCCGGCCAGCAGATCGAAGCTCATGCTCTCGGTGGCATCGGGCTTCTTGGAGTAGAGCTTCACGGCGCCGCCCTCGGAATTCATGCCCTCGAGAGTGCCCTGAGGGCCGCGCAGCACCTCGACTCGATCGAGGTCCAGCAGATCGAAGATGGAACCGGTCAGCGTGCCGAAATACACATCATCGATGTAGATACCGACACCGGGCTCCAGGGCCGGATCCAGATCCGCCTGGCCGATGCCCCGGATAAAAGCCGACATAGAGGGTCCAAACCCTCCGGCCGACTGACTCAACAACACACTCGGCGCATTGCTGGAGATATCGGTGATGCTGGTCTCACCGCGCTCAGCGAGGTCTGCTGCACTGACCGCCGTAATCGCAAGCGGTGTCTGCTGCACATTCTCCGACCTGAACTGTGCCGTAACGACGACCTCCTGCAAGCCAGTTGCCGTGCCCTCATCGGCTGCTGGCGCCGGTGGGCCCGCATCAGCCGCCATCACCGGTCCGGCAATGCCGGCAGCTGCCAGCGAGGCGAGCACTTTGGACCGCAAAATCCGACGCACGGATTGATTGACACTACAACTCATGACCAATACCCCCTGAACAGCGTCCATATGTGGACATTTCTTGATTCTTGCCGGGGGATCATAGGCGACGTTCCAATCCAGTGTTTATCGGTCAGCGACCTCTCTCTTGTCCCACGGTGACAAGTCAACTGTTGCTGCGGAGCGACGATAGTCCCGGGGTGCCATCCCGTAGCACTCCCGGAACAGCCGCGAGAAATGCGGCAGGGAGCGGAAGCCGTACTCGCTGCAAATGTGGGTCAGGCTCAAGTTCGCCAACAGCGGATCGGCGAGCGCCGCACGGCACTTCTCCAAGCGGCGCTGCAGTATGTGGCGGGTCACGGTACTGCCGTGCTGCGCAAACAGCCGGTGAACGTGGCGGCTGGAAATCTTCAGTGCCTGGGCCACCACCGCGGGCGAAAGGTCCGGATCACACAGGAACTGGTCGATGAAGTCCGCGATGCGCACCCGTAGGACGGAATTCAGACAGGCACGGTCCACCTTGGCGCGGCCGACTCCGACATAGGCGCTGGCGATGAGCTCGAGCACCACATTGGAAAACCTCGGCGCTATACCCGCTTGCAGTACTTCATCGGATGACTGCCAGATTTCACGGATCACGCGCGCGGCCAGCGACCCGGGCCCTGAACTGCCGTGTACCGGCACGTTCACCAGGTTCTCCGGGCATCCGACGTAACGCTGCAGGACGTTCTTGGCGACCCGCAGCGTGAGAATGGAGACCGGACGGTTGAAGGCCAGCTGGTAAGGCCGCGCGCTGTCACAAAGCGTGAAATCTCCGGTCCCCAACCTCACGTCTTCCCCGCCTTGTGAACATACGGACTCGCAGTCCAGCTGGAAACGGATCAGATAAAAGGCACCACTGGATCGGGCGATATGAGTGCGTGAACGGCGCACCACGGCCGCATCGGAGTTGAACTCGACGAAGCGCAGATCGCCGATATCGGCGCGAATCAGGCGCCCGCAGAAAGTGCGCGGATTCAGCGGTTCGGCGGCCTGCGGCGTCAGGGAGTCGCAGGCGGCGTGATTCCAGAACTCCACGCGCCGCTGCGGCAACACGGTCTCGGTTGAAAGCGTTTCACGGTGATTCATCCCTCCCCCCCAAGCTCGACAATCTCAGATCGCGAAATCAGGACGCGCGGGTTATCAGAAGGCGATGTGCTCCATGTAGCCGCCGTCCACGTGGAGGTTCTGCCCCACGGTGAATCCTGATACCGGGCTGGCGAGGAACGCCACCGCCGCGGCGATGTCCTCCGGACGACCCAGTCGTCCGATCACGCAATGTGCTTCGGCATCCGCCAGCAGCGCAGGAGCCTTCTGCCTGATGCGATCCCAGGGACCGCCCTCAAAGTAGATCGGTCCCGGCGACACCGTGTTCACCCGGATCCCTTCTTTGGCCACCTGCTTGCTGAGCATCGCACCGTAAGCAATCAACGCAGCCTTGCCGGCGCCGTATTGGAATGCACCGGGCGCGGGAATCACTTTCGAAATCACACCGGAAATGCTGCCGATGAGCACCACGGCACCCGATGATGACTTGCGCAGGTAGGGGAGCGAGGTTTCAACACCGCGCACCGCGCCCATCAGATCGATTTCGAAGGTCGCGGTCCAACCCGCCTCCCCGGCAATCCCGGGAGTCCCGGTGGTATTGGAGACGAAGATGTCCAGGCCGCCGAGCTGCTCGCAGGCCGACCCGATCCAGCGCGTGTAGGCCTCGCGGTCCTGCACGTCCACGGAGGCGCCGTAGGCCTTGACGCCCTTGGCGGCCAGCTCCTGCACCGTCTTGCGCACGTCCGCTTCGGTGCGGGCGCAGATCGCGAGGTTGACCCCTTCGTCGGCCAGCAGCCGCGCGATGGCCAATCCGATTCCCTTGGTCGCGCCGGTGACAATGGCCTTGCGGCCGCGAAGTTGAAGATCCATGGTTGCCTCTCGATACGGTTAAAACGGGTAGTGGCGCGGCGTGGTCTGAATCGTGACCCAGCGCAGCTCGGTGAACTCAGCGACGCCGGCCCGGCCGCCGAAGCGGCCATAGCCGGATGACTTGACGCCGCCGAAGGGCATCTGCGCCTCATCCTGCACCGTGGGTGAATTGATATGGGTGATGCCCGCGTCGATGCGCTTGGCCAGTTCCAGGCCCCTGGCGATGTCGCGCGTGAAGATCGCTGATGACAATCCGTATTCGGTGTCATTGGCCACGGCCACGGCTTCATCGGCCGACTTCACGCGGATGATGGATACATGGGGTCCGAAAGTCTCTTCCCTGAACAGCGCCATCTTCTGGGTTACATGGTCCACGACCACCCCTTTCATCAGCGTGTTGGAGGACTTCTCGCCACCCACCAGCACCTTGGCACCCTGGGCCACCGCGGCCGCCACGAGCTTCTCCACGTGATCCACCGTCGGACGGCCGATGACCGAGCCGAGCACGACCTCGCCGTCACGCGGGTCGCCCGCGGGCAGACCGGCGACGCGCTTGGCCAGTTTCGCGGCGAACTCATCTGCGACCTTCTCGAGCACGACCACCCGCTCGGTCGACATGCAGATCTGCCCGGAGTTGGCGAAGGCGCCGAATACCGTGGCGTTCACTGCCGCATCGATATCAGCATCCTCCAGAACGATCAGCGGTGCTTTGCCGCCTAACTCCAACAACACCGGTTTCAAAAACCTGGCCCCGGTCTGGGCGACGATGCGGCCGACGCGGCTGGAGCCGGTGAAGTTCACGCGACGCACGGCCGGGTGCCCGATCAGAGCCTCGGACACCGCCGCGGCATCCTTGGCGTCATGCGTAATCACGTTCACGACCCCCTCGCCCAGGCCTGCCTCCTTGAGCACCGAACCGATCAGGCGATGGGTGGCCGGACACACTTCGGAGGCCTTGAGCACGACGGTGTTGCCGCAGGCCAGCGGCATGGCGATGGAACGCACGCCAAGAATGACCGGCGCATTCCAGGGCGCAATTCCCAAACACACGCCCACGGGCTGACGGATGGCCATCGCCATCATGCCGGGCACGTCCGAGGGGACGACCTCGCCGGTGATCTGCGTGGTCATCGCCGCCGCTTCGCGCAGGATCATGGCGCCGAAGTGAACGTTGAAATGCCCCCAGCCATTGGTACAGCCGGTTTCGGCCATCATGATCGTGGCGAATTGGGCAGCGCGCCCCTCCAGCAGATCGGCCGCCTTGTTGAGTTTCGCGCGCCGTGCGTTCGGTCCCAGCGCCGACCAGGTCGCAAAGGCTTTGGCTGCAGCGTCGGCAGCGGCCACGGCATCTTCCACCTGCGCAGCCGCAGCCTTGGTCGCGACTTCACCGGACAGCGGGTTGAGGCGATTGAAAGTCGCGGCGCCCTTGGCGGCCACATCGCGATCGCCGATCAGCAGTTTCACGTCTTCCATTTCGCACCCTCCGTTTGGTCACAACAGCTTAGAAATCCGTCATCCGCATCGTCAAGCCGTCTTACCCACCGCATCGGCCAGCGGGTAGTCGGATTGCGTGCGCGCGTACTCGACAAAGTAATCCAGCGCCGCCGGATTCGCGACGGCATCGCGATTGGCCGCCTTGGCGAGCGGCACGCCCGCCAGTATGCGCCGCACCGGTACTTCCATCCGCTTGCCGGTCAGGGTGTAGGGGATATCAGCGACCTGGTAGATGATGTCCGGGACATGACGCGGTGAGTATTCCGAACGCAGCTTGGCGCGAATGCGTTCGATCAGTGCCGCATCCAGCTGCTGGCCGCCACGCAGTTTTACGAACAGCGGCATGAAGAACCGACCACCGGCGATATCGAGGTTGACGATCAGCGAGTCCTCCACTTCCGGCAGCAATGCCAGGGAGCGATAGATCTCGGCGGTGCCGATGCGCACACCGTGACGATTCAGCGTGGCATCGGAGCGTCCCAGCACGAAGCCGCTCAGGCGTTCATTGATCCGGAAGAAGTCACCCTGGCGCCATATACCGGGGAATTCATCGAAATAGGATTCCTTATAGCGTTTGAAATCCTTGTCGCCCCACAGGAACACCGGCATGGAAGGCAATGGGCGCGTGACCACCATCTCCCCGACTTCATTGACGACGCTCTGGCCTTCGGCGTTGAAGGCCGCGACTCCTACGCCCAGCAGCGGTGCCTGCATTTCCCCGGCCCGCACCGGCAGGATCGGTACGCCGCCGATGAATCCGGAACAGATGTCAGTGCCGCCACTGCCGTTCTGGACCATCATGCTGTCCTTGACGTTCAGGTAGAACCATTCCATGACCTCGGGCGTCACGGGGGAACCGGCCAGCATCGCGATGCGCAGGTGCGGCAGCTTGAATTTGTTCTTGGGCACCACACCGGCCTTTTGCAGCAGCGTGACGTACCCGGGATTCGCGCCGATGACGACGGCCTGCGTCTCTTCGTACATCTGCCACAGCGAATCAGGCTCCGGGTACATGAGGCTGCCGTCATACAGCACCGGAACGACTTCCGCGAGCAGTGCGCTCGCCAGGAAGTTCCACATCATCCAGCCAGTGGTCGTGTAGAAGAACAGACGCTCGCCGGGCTTCATGTCCATCTGGAAGTTGAAGGCTTTCAACTGCTCCAGCAGGATGCCACCCTGACTGTGGACAATGGCCTTGGGCAGTCCGGTCGTTCCCGAGGAGAACAAAATCCACAGCGGGTGCGAGAAGGGCACCTGTTCGAACTTGAACTCCGACTTCGGCACCGGGCGGGCGGCCAGCAGGTCATCCCAGAACACGGTCGGCTTGGAAAACGGGGTCCGATCTGCGGCGTTCAGGTACGGCAGGCAGACCACCTGTTCGAGTGAATCCAGCCCCGCGACGATCTGCGTCAGTTCCGGTCGCCGATTGAACGGCTTGCCGCCGTATTGATAGCCATCCACGCAGAACAGCACCTTGGGGGCCAGCTGCGCGAAACGGTCCAGCACGCCGCGGGTTCCGAAATCCGGGCCACAGCTGGTCCAGATCGCCCCGATGGCGGTCGTGGCCAGCATCGCGATGATGGCGTGCGGGGAATTCGGCAGATAGGCCGCCACGCGATCGCCCGGCACTACGCCCAGACGCCGCAGCTGAGTCGCGAGGATGCGCACTGCGCCACCCAACTCCTCCCAGCTCATGGGTTTGAGCGCGGAGCGCTCATTAAGATGAAACAGTGCCGTCACACCGGGGCGCTCAAAGCGCAGCGCATGTTCGGCATAGTTCAGCCGGGCACCCGGAAACCAGTCTGCACCGGGCATCTCACTGCGCCCCAACACCCGTTCGTAGGGCGTCGATGCGCGCACATCGCAGTACTGCCACAGTGCGCCCCAGAATGCCTCGATATCCGTGACGGACCAGCGCCACAGATCCGCATAGTTGCTGAAAGTGAGTCCCCGATGCTCCTTCAGCCACTTCATGAAATGCGTCAGATTGGCAGCCGCGAGCCATTCCGGGCCCGGAGTCCACAGCAGATCACCCTCTTTAACCATGTCGCCCGATTCTCAGCAATGGCCGGGACGGCCAGCCCCTAAGCATAAGGCGTCTGGCCATACCGAAGCTATTGCCGGAAAATAACGCCGATGTTGGATCCCCTGCCCTGCGCGACCTACGCATTCGTGATGTCCATTACGCCTGGACCGAACAATGTGATGCTGACAGCGGCCGGCGCCAATTTCGGCTTGCGGCGGACGGTGCCGCATATCCTGGGCGTCTCCTGCGGATTCGGGGTGCAGGTGGCGGCGGTGTGCGCCGGCCTCGGTATCCTGTTCACCCGCTGGCCGCAGGTGCAGTGGGGCCTTAAATGGGTCGGTGCCGCGTACCTGTTGTATCTGGGATGGCAGTTGCTGCGCGCCGGGGGACCCGGCGCCGCGAGGGCCGGCACGCCCGTCACTTTTGCCGAAGCGGCGATGTTCCAGTTCGTGAATCCGAAGGCGTGGGTGATCTCCGTCACTGCCGCGACACTGTTCCTGCCTGCGCAGCTGGGCCAGCTCCTGGCCATCGGTTACGTCGCCTCCATCGTCACCCTCGTGAATCTGCCCTGCATCACTCTATGGGCCGTATTCGGCAGCTCCTTGGGGCTGGCACTGACGCAGCCCGTGGCCCGCCGCATCTTCAACTGGGTAATGGCGGTGGCGCTGGCCGCGACCGGCATCATGATGGTCGCGTAACGGCGTTAAGATAGCGGATGTTTGGAAATCTGCCGCCCGCGACCCGGGCCCTGCTGCTCACCAATGTGGGCGTGTTCCTGTTGCAACAGCTGGCCGGACAGATGCTGCTGCAGTGGTTTGCGCTGTGGCCTCCGGGAACTCTCTTTCAGCCCTGGCAAGTCGTGACCTATGCCTTTTTGCACAACGACTTTCTGCACATCCTCTTTAACATGTTCGCCCTGTTCATGTTTGGCACGCCGCTGGAACGATACTGGGGCAGCACGCGCTATACCGTCTTCTATTTTGTCTGCGTGGTCGCTGCGGCTTTGACGCAACTGACAGTGTCGGTGTTCCAGCACTCCTTTGTGCCCACGCTGGGCGCATCCGGCGGAATCTTCGGGTTACTGCTGGCCTTCGCCATGTATTTCCCTCGCGTTCGAATTATGCTGCTTTTCCCGCCCATCCCCCTTCCCGCCTGGGCATTCGTTACAATATACGCGCTGGTTGAAGTGTACCTGGGCGTCTCCGGAAATCAGGCGGACGTGGCGCACTTCGCACATTTGGGCGGCATGTTAGGTGCTGCCGCTGTGATACTTTTCTGGCGTGCGACTGACGGCAAAGCAAAGCGATGATCAAGACTGAAGCATTGACGAAGCGTTATGGCACGCTCACGGCGGTCGACGCTGTCAGCTTCACGGCCTCACCCGGCGAAGTGCTGGGATTTCTCGGACCGAATGGTGCAGGCAAGACCACGACGATGCGCATGCTCGCCGGATTCATCACACCCACCTCCGGCAGCGCCAGCATCTGCGGCCACGATGTGGATACCGATCCGCTCGCCGCGCGCAGCTGCCTGGGGTACCTGCCGGAGGGCGCACCCGCCTATGGCGAGATGACCGTGCGCGTGTTCCTCGACTTCATCGCCGATCTGCGGCGGCTGCAGGGGCGCGGGCGCGCAAGGGTCGATTCAGCCATCGAGCGGCTGCAGCTGCAGAGCGTTTTGAACCAGACCATCGAAACGCTGTCGAAGGGATTTCGCCGCCGCGTGGGGTTGGCGCAGGCCATCATGCACGACCCGCCGGTGCTGATCCTGGATGAGCCCACCGATGGCCTTGACCCGAATCAGAAGCACGAGGTGCGCACCCTCATCAATGACATGGCCGGTGACAAGACTGTGATCATTTCCACTCACATCCTCGAAGAGGTGGACGCGGTGTGCACGCGCGCCATCATCATCGCGCGCGGCCGCATCGTCGCCGATGACACCCCGCACGGACTTGCGGCGCGCTCGCGTTATCACAACGCGGTCTCGCTGCAGCTGGGCCGACCCGAGCAGTTGAGCATGGCGCGTGCCGCGGTGGCGGCCCTGCCGCTGGTGGCCGCCGTGGAAGTGAATGAGCGGGATGCGCGTCTGACCGCACTGCCGCGCGATGGGGCGCCTCTGCTGGATGCCCTGTCGGCGCTGACGAACAGTCAGGGCATTGCGCTCAAGGAGCTGCACCTGGAATCGGGTCGGCTCGATGAAGTATTCAGAACCATTACCGCGTAGTCACAGCACATGCGCAACGTCGCCATCATCATGCGCCGGGAGCTGGCCAGTTATTTCGCCACGCCGCTCGCGTACCTGTTCCTGCTGATCTTCCTGGTACTGGCCAATCTGTTCACCTTCTACCTGGGTCAGTTCTACGAACGCGGCCAAGCGGATCTGAATGGCTTCTTCAGCTACCACCCGTGGCTGTTCCTGTTCCTAATTCCGGCGGTCTCGATGCGGCTGTGGGCGGACGAACGGCGCACCGGCAGCATTGAACTGCTGATGACGCTGCCGGTGACGCTGTGGCAGGCGGTTGTCGGCAAGTTCCTGGCAGCCTGGGTCTTCACCATCCTGGCGTTGGCGCTGACCTTTCCGATGTGGATAACGGTCAACTTTCTCGGCAGTCCCGACAATGGCGCGATCCTCGCCGCCTATATCGGCAGCATGCTGTTGGCCGCCGGATTCCTGAGCATCGGCTCGCTGGCCTCGGCGCTGACGCGCAATCCGGTGGTGGCCTTCATTGTCGGCATTGCGCTGTGCTTCGTGTTCCTGGTCGCCGGCTATCCGCTGGTGCTCGACGCCTTTCGCGGCTGGGCGCCGCAGTTCGTGGTGGACGCGGTGTCCTCACTGGGCTTTCTGACGCACTTCGAGGCCATCTCCAAGGGGGTCATCGATATCCGTGACCTGATTTACTTCGGACTGCTCATCAGCTGGTTCCTGCTGGCCACCGCCGTCGTGCTCGACGTGCGCAAGTCCGAATGATCGTCAAGGGCGAGTCATGATGAAACGTTCAACCCTGGGGGCCGGCACGCTCGTTGCGCTTGCGCTGCTGTTTGCGGGCGTCACGATGGTCGCCGGCTACGTGCTGCGCAGCTGGCGCATCGATCTGACGCAGAATCATCTGTATACGACCACGCCGGGCACCGACCACATACTCAAGAGCCTGCGCGAACCGATCAATCTGTATTTCTTCTACACCGCGAAAACCGGTGCGCAGAACGCGGAAGTCTCCGGCTACGCTAACCGGGTGCGTGATCTGCTCAGCGAGTTTGCCGGCCGCGCGAACGGCAAGATCCACCTGCACTTCATCGATCCGCAGCCATTTTCCGCCGACGAGGACCGGGCCGCGGAACTGGGCGTGCGCTCGGTCAACATCGGGGGCAACTCGGCCAATCCACTGTACTTCGGCCTGGCCGGAACCAACTCCACGGATGGTAAAGCCGCCATCGACTTCTTCGATCCGCGCCGGGGCGAGTTCCTGGAATACGATCTGGCGAAGCTGGTGTATCAGCTGGGCGGGGCGAAGAAGCCGGTGGTCGGCTGGCTGTCCGAACTGCCGATGAGCGCCGGATTCGATCAGTCAACCGGGCAGCCGCGCAGCGCCTGGGTGGTGCTCGACCAGATCCAGCAGCTGATGGACGTACGCATGCTCGACAACAACGTCGGCAGCATCGATCCGGCGATCAGCGTCCTGGTGTTGGCACACCCGAAGCATCTGTCGACGGCGACGCAGTTCGCCATCGATCAGTTCGCGCTGCGCGGTGGCCATGTATTGGCCTTCCTCGACCCCCTGGCTGATCAGGATCCGGCCGGGGCCGATCCGTCCAATCCCGCGGCCGCGTTGACGGCGGATCGCTCCTCGCATCTGGGCAATCTGCTCACCGCCTGGGGAGTGGACTTTGATGCGCACCAGGTGGTTGCCGACTCGCGTTACGCCCTGAGCGTCACGGTGCGCGAAGGCGAGCCGCCGGTGCGGCACCTGGGTGTGCTGGGGCTGGACGCCAGCGCCATGAATCCCAAGGACGTTGTCACCGAGGGACTCTCAAACATCAACCTGGCCACGGCCGGCCATCTCACGGTTCATAAAGGCGCGAGGATCACTTTTGAACCGCTGCTGTTCTCATCCGACCAGGCGCAGCTGATGCCGACGTCGCGCTTCCAGGCGCTGCAGGACCCGGCCACTTTACTTGACGGCTTTCATCCAAGCGGTGAGCACTACACCCTCGCGGCGCGCATCAGCGGCAACATCAGCAGCGCATTTCCTGCAGGCCTGCCCCAGGGTGCAAGCCTGCCCGCGGGGACGACGCTGCTGACGCACTCGATCAAGCCACTGGAGCTGATCGTCGTAGCCGACACCGATGTACTGTCCGACTACCTGTGGGTTCATTCCCAGCAGCTGGCAGGACAACAGATCGCACAACCCTTCGCCAACAACGGCGACCTGGTCGCCAATGCGCTCGACAATCTGGCAGGCAGCGACGATCTGATTTCGATCCGCGGCCGGGCCGGCTACCAGCGTCCATTCACGCGCGTCGAAGCCCTGCGCGCGCAGGCCGATGACCGCTTCCGCGACAAGGAGCAGGAGCTGGAGAAGCAGCTGCATGCCACCGAGGATCAACTCGCCGCCCTGCAATCACAGCGAGCTGATCGCAGTGGTGCAATTCTCACCCCCGATCAGGAACAGGCGCTGAACCGATTCCAGGCCGAGAAGCTGCGCATTCGCAAGGAACTGCGCGACGTGCAGCTGGGCCTGGATCAGAACATCACGCGACTGGGCAACTGGCTTAAGTTTCTCAATATCGTGCTCGCGCCGGTGCTGTTTGCCGTGATCACCGTGCTGATCGGCCTGTTCCTGCGACGCCGGCAGCTGCGCAGGGCGCACAAATGATCCGCCCGGGACAGGTCGTCGCTCTGATCGTGGCCGGAGTTGCGCTGGCGGGCGCAGGCGTGTGGCTGGTCTCCCGGCATGACACACAAGGCCAGCCGCAGGTGCAGAGTCAGGTTCTGCAGCTGACGCCCGAGCAGCTCAATTCGGTCACGCGCGTGCGAATCTTCAAGGGCGACGGCAGTCATGTGACCCTCAAGCATGACGGTACGCGCTGGATGGTCACGGAACGGGATTACCCGGCGGACACCGGGCTGGTGCGCAAACTGCTGCTGAACCTTGCAAGCCTAAAGCGCGAGGAAGAGAAGACCGCGGATCCGGCCTTGTACATAAAACTGGGGGTCGAGGATCCCGTCGGCGCGCAGGCAACGAGCACCGGCCTGGATGTCGATCTGAGCACCAAGACGCAGCGGCTGATTGTCGGAAAGACCTCCGGTACCGAGTCCGTGTACCTGCGCGTGGCCGGTGAGGCGCAAAGCCTGCTCGCGAGCCCGCAGTTGACGCCGGATGCGGATCCGCGCCACTGGCTGGATCACTCCCTGCTCGATATATCGCCCGACCAGGTCAGCGCGATTGAGATCAAGGTGCAGGGCACGCCGGACTACAGCATCAAACGCGCGGCGACCGGCGGCGCTGCGGACTTTGTCGTCGCTCCGATTCCCAAGGGCCGCACGCTCGCAGACCCCTCGGCGCCGGCGGCGCAGGCAGGTGCCCTGGCCGCACTGCAGCTTGATGATGTGCGCAAGGCCGGCACCGCGACGGCCGCTGCGCAGGCGGTCTTCCAGACCCGCGACGGCCTCACTCTTACCATTGCCGGCATCAAGGACGGTGAGCTGCGGTACATTACTGTCGCGGCCAGCGCGACGGCACCGGCCGCACAGGCTCAGGCCCGGGATCTGAATGCGCGACTGGCCGGATGGCAGTTCGAATTGCCAGGCTATCGTTACGACGGGCTGTTCAAACCCATCGAGCAGCTGCTGGTTCCCAAGAAGCCGGCCTCCTCGCGCTCGAGCCCGCTCCCCGCCCCTAAACAGTCGCCCGTCGCTCCGAGTGCCGCACCGAGCGCACTGCCGATCGGCCCGCCCAATCACGCAGGAGATTCCCATTAGCAAGCATGTCGCTGTGCGCGAGATCGCACGACCGGACCCCGCCGTCTGCAAGGCACTGGGCACTTATGGTGTTGCCACGACACATGAGGCGCAGGGCCGCATCGGCCTGCTCGCCTCCTACATGCGGCCGATCTATGCCGGCAAATCCATCGCCGGGCCGGCAGTCACCGTCTCCTCGCCGCCCGGGGACAACTGGATGATTCACGTGGCGGTGGAGCTGTGCAAACCCGGCGATATCCTGGTGGTCGCCCCCACTTCGCCCTGTGAAGACGGCTACTTTGGCGATCTGCTGGCCACCTCCCTGCAGGCGCATGGCGTGCAGGCCCTGATCATCGATGCCGGCGTACGCGATGTCGCGACGCTCAAGCAGATGGACTTCCCGGTGTGGAGCAAGGCGATCTACGCCCAGGGCACCATCAAGGCCAGCCTGGGCTCGGTGAATGTTCCGGTCATTTGCGCCGCGCAGCTCATCAATCCCGGCGATGTCGTGGTCGCCGATGATGACGGTGTCTGCGTGGTGCGCAGCGCCGATGCCGCGACCGTGGCGCAGGCCGCGGCCAAGCGTGGGGCCGCCGAGGAGGACAAGCGCAAGCGCCTGGCCGCAGGCGAGTTGGGGATGGATATCTACAAGTTCCGCGAAAAGCTCGCGGCACTGGGACTGGTCTACAAGTAGGCGCAGGGTCTGCTGCCGCGGCGAACTCGCTCGCGGCAGCAGCCATTGAAGAACGGGTACCTCAGCCGCGCCCTTCCTTCTTCGCGCGCTTGGCGGCGCGCTTCTCTTCCAGCGTCTTGGCCGGCTTCTTCTTTTCCTCTTTCTTACGATCCATGCCCTTGCTCATGTCGTTTCTCCTTGATGTGGGTGATCCGAACTGTAGCCGACGATACGCCAACTGCGCGGCAAACGTGAAGCCCGCGGTGACTTCACACGCCCAGGGCCAGGCGCCACGCGGCGGCCTTCTCGTTGGTGCCAAACCCTAGTTGCCCCGGCACGGCCTCCGGATCAACGTAAGTGCCGAACAGGTGGTCCCAAATGGGAAATATCGCCGCGATATTGGCGCCATAGTAGGCAGGATTGTCGCTGTGATGGACGTGATGGTACCGCGGCGTGATGATGAACCACTCGATCCGACGCGAACCCCAGCCCACATTCAAGTGCATCCAGTTGTTCTGCAATTCATTCTTGATGAAGATCGCCAGACTCGTCCACCACGGCGACACCGCAAACAGCGCCTGCGCAAAGAAGAACGGCACATTGACCAGGATCACCTGCAACAGCGATCCACGCGCTCCCATCAACCAGTACATATAGGTGGGTGAGTGATGCCAGCGATGGATGCTCCATAACCATTTCGAATGCATCGCCCGATGCACCCAGTAGAAACCGAAGTCTCCGATCAGCACGAACATGAAGAAACGCACGGCGAACGGCAGCCTGAAGACTTGCGCGGGCAGCACCGGCGTATAGGAGACGTACCGGCCGATAAAGCCAGCCACGGGGAGGATTACGGTCGCCCCGACCAGGATGGCCGTGACGTCCCGCTTCCACGTCAGGCGGTGGTCCATGGCATATGCCGGATGGCGCCGCTCCCAGATCATCATTACGAGAATGCTCGCCAGCAGGAAAGCAATTGTTGCGGCCTGCGCGTGCGTCGGCGCCAATGCCGTCAACATGTGTGAAATTCGCTCAACCATCGTCAACCCCCGGCAGGCCAGCGACCGCGGACGCGCCTATAGAAACACCTCGAATCCCATCATGTCACCGCAGAAGTGTTCCCTATGTCCGGTCAGTTCACGAACCCAGCGAAAATCCTGGATCTCATAGCCCGGCGCGACGGTACAGCCCGCAAGCATATAGTCGCCCAGGCATCGCGTCGCCTGCCAGCTACCGGCCGGAATGACCGCGACCTGGACCCCCTCGCCGATGACACAGTTTAATCGTTGCCGCACGAGCCTGCGGACAACCGGGTCGTAGGCAAGCAGTTCGGAAGCCGCCCCATGGTAGAAATGCCAGATCTCATCGGATTGAACGACGTGCCAGGGGCATGGACGCTCGCGTTCGAGCAGGTAGTAGATTGTAGTCACCGCACTGCGTGAGCCCTGCGCAGCCCGCACCGGGGTGGCCGACTTGTAGACCTGGCGGAACCAGCCCCCTTCCTGATGCGGTTCCAGACCTAATTTTGCGATCAGTTCCGTAGGTGTGGGTTTCATGTGCGTACTTCGACCGCGGCAGGTGCCGACCGCCGCCCGATCTGTCGCCGCAGCACCTCATGATCCAGCGATCCTTCCCAGCGCGCGACGACCAGGGTGGCGAGGCAGTTGCCGACCAGATTGACGAACGTCAATGCCTCGGCGAGCAACCGATGGATGCCCAGCACCAGGGCGATGCTGGTCACCGGGATGCTACCCACCGATCCCAGCGTCGCCGCGAGCACCACGAAGGCGGCGCCGGCCACGCCCGCGGCACCCTTGGAGGTCAGCAGCAGCACCGCCAGGATGGTGAGCTGTGCGCCCAGTGCCAGTGGCGTGTCGGTCGCCTGAGCCAGGAAGACGACCACGGTGGCCAGATACAGGCAGGTGCCATCCAGGTTGAATGAATAGCCGGTCGGGACGACCAGTCCCACCACCGTCTCCTCGCACCCCAGGGCGCGCAGCTTGCGCATCAGCTGCGGCAGCACGGTCTCGGTGGATGTCGTGGCCGCGACGATGACGATCTCTTCGCGGATGTAGCCGAGCAGGCGCCACAGGCTCACACCGCACCACCAGCTCACCGCACCGAACACGACGATCACGAACAGCGCCGAGACCCCGTACAGGGTCAGGATCAGCCGCCCCAGCGCGACCAGCGAACCGGTGCCGAAGCGTCCGATGGTGAAGGCCATGGCGCCAAACGCCCCGATCGGCGCCACCCACATGACCAGGCCGACGATGCGGAAGAACACTTCGCGCGCGCTGTCGATCAGATCCGTCACCGGCTTGCCGCGCTCGCCGCAGGCCGCAAGTCCGGCCGCGAACAGCACCGATACCAGCAGCACCGGCAACACTTCGGTGTGCGCGAACGCGTCGACGAAAGTCGCCGGAATCAGATCGAGCAGGAATTGCGCGACGCCCTGCGCGTGCGCCTTGGCGGTGTACTGGCTGACCGCGGCAGCATCCAGCGTGTTGGCGGCCACGTGCATGCCGGATCCGGGCTTGAGCAGATTCACGGCCGCCAGCGCCATCACCAGCGCCACGGTCGTAATCACTTCAAAATAGACCAGCGCCTTCAGCGCGACGCGCCCTACCCGGCGCATGTCGTTCATGGCCGCGACGCCATGCACCACGGTGCAGAAAATCACCGGTGCGATCAGCATGCGGATCAGGGCGATGAAGGCATCGCCCAGGGGTTTCATGTCGGCGCCGAGCTTAGGCCGCCAATGGCCCAGGGCAATGCCGGCGAGCGTGGCCAGCAACACCTGCACCCACAGCTGTCGGTAAAGTGGCGAACGCGCGGGCGCGGAGGCCATTGCCGGATCACCCCTCATCCCTTGTCTCCCTGGGCTCGTAGCAGTTCCGGCCGCGGCGGCAGCCACGGCACACTAGGAAAATCGCAGGGCTGTGGTGGTTGCAGCAACTGCAGGCTTGCAAAGCCGCGCCCGACCCCAAAACGCAGGTCGGCCATCCACCACTCCGGATCCTCGCCGCCGGCCATCGGCACTCGTGCAAACTGCATGAACGCACGCGCCCGGCATTGGGTCCGTGCCAGCAGCGCAATCCGCTCAGCCGGCATCGTGAACTGTTGCCGCCATTGCAGGCCCGGACCACTCAACGCCGGCACCGTCTCGCCAACAACCGGAACCAGGTCCGCGCCGCGACAGTCCCGGACGTCAATCAGCCCCGGCAGCAATGAAATGCGCGCCTGCCGCATGATCTCCTGGCCGTTCTCGGACTGCACCAGCCACCCTTCCCAGCACACCGGATCCGCCGGTGTCGGTGTCAGTACGCGATCTACGGTGCGACTGGCGGGAAACTGTTCGTGAGCCGTCGCCTCCAGGCGCGTCGCAGCCGCATGGCTCGCCACGCCGAATAGCCCGGTGATGCCCAGCCAGAACGCGATCCCGCAACCAAGCGCGAGATTTGGGCGCAGCCAGCGGCTCGCGGCCAGCATCGCGGCAGCCAATATCACGAACACGATGGCCGCCGGTCGCGCCACCACGCCCGATCCGAGCACCAGCAGCGTCATCACCGCCAGCAACACACCGATCAGCACGCGGGCCACGCTGCTCTCCAGTGCAAACACCAGGGGCGCTGCCGCCAACCACAGCAGCGGTTCGAGAATGAACACCGAATCGCCGTACATCCAGCCGTTGTAGAACGGCCAAAACGGATGCACGCCGTAGTTGTTGGTGTAGTCCATGGCCAGATGCAGCAGTACACCGGTCACGCCGGCTGCGCCGATCCAGCTGTGTTCCAGGACCGTTGCGCGCAGGCCTCGACCCCTCAACCACAGGGCACAGGCCAGCCACAGCAACACCGCACCGGCGAGGGCGCCGACGAGGGTGTGGGTGTAGCCGCGGTGCTGCAGCACGTAGGCCAGGGGTCCGCCGCCGAAGCTGGTGTACAGCAGGTCCAAGTCCGGTAGATTGCTGCCCACCACCAAAGACACCACGAGCAGCCGGCGGAAGGTGCCGTCAGGCAGTGCGGCCCGCAACGGCGCAGGCCGGTCGCGCGGCCGCGCACGGCGCGCCACCGCCTCCCCGACGAGGGCGCCGATCAGCGTATGGGTGATGTTATCCAGCTGCGGCCAGTCGCGCCTTCAGGCGCGGATACACCCGATAGGCATTGGTCTCAAAAATGGAGCTCTTGTCCTGTGCCGACAGCGACGAGGAGTCGATATAGCGCTTGGTGTCGTCGTAATAATGGCCCGTCGTCGGATCAATGCCGCGAACCGCGCCCACCATTTCCGAGCCAAACAGGATGTTCTGCGCAGGAATCACTTTCAGCAGCAGATCGATGCCCGGCTGGTGGTAGACGCAGGTGTCGAAGAACACATTCTTCATGACATGCTCGGCCAGCGGCGGACGCTTCATATCCTGGGCCAGCCCGCGATAACGACCCCAGTGATAGGGCACCGCGCCGCCCCCATGCGGAATGATCAGGCGCAGCGTCGGGAAGTCCTTGAAAAGATCCCCCTGAATGAGCTGCATGAAGGCGGTCGTGTCGGCATTGATGTAGTGCGCGCCGGTCGCGTGGAAGTTCGGGTTGCACGAGGAGCTGACATGCACCATCGCGGGCACGTCCAGTTCGACCAGCTTCTCGTACAGCGGGTACCAGTGCTTGTCGATGAGCGGGGGCGAGTTCCACAGGCCACCGGACGGATCCGGGTTCAGGTTGGCGCCGATGAACCCAAGGTCTTTGACGCAGCGCTCGAGTTCGCGCGCGCTGTGGGCCGGCGCAACCCCGGGGGACTGGGGCAACATGCATACCCCCACGAAATTCTTCGGGTACAGGCCCACCACCCGTGCGATCAGGTCATTGTTGATTTGCGACCATTCCAGGCTCGTGGCCTCGGTGCCAATGTGATGGGCCATGGTCGAAGCGCGGGGAGAGAAAATCGTCACGTCCGAACCGCGCTCGCGCTGCAGTTTCAGCTGCGCCTTCTCCAGGCTTTCGCGTATCTGATCATCGCCGATGCGCAGCGAAGCCCGTGATGGGGTCTGCGCCGGGTCCTTGAGCGCAGCGACCTGCGCCTCCCGGAACGCCGTCAGATCCGCGGGAGCCGTGGTGTAGTGGCCGTGACAGTCGATGATCATATTGAGATACCGGGTTTCAGCGTTTAAAGAACACAAATGCTATCGGCGGCCGGACGGTCCTGACAAGGACAATCGGTTTCGCTATGGTGTCAGCATGCAGCAACGACTCTTGGGCAGGACCGGAATACGGCTATCGGCGCTGGGCTTCGGCTGTATGACGCTGATCGGCTGGTATGGCACACGCAACGACGAGGAGGCACGCGCCACGCTGCTGTCGGCCCTGGATCAGGGGGTCACGCACCTGGATACCGCCGCGAGCTACCAGCAAGGCGAGAACGAGAAATTCGTGGGCGCGACCATCCGCGGCCGCCGCGAGGGACTGTTCCTGGCCACAAAGTACGGGATCACCCGCAACAGCGCCGGCCAGCTGATCGTCGACAATCAACCCGGATCCTTGCGCGCAGCGGTCGAAGCGAGCCTGACGCGGCTGGGAACCGATCGCATCGACCTCTTCTACCTACATCGCATCGATCGCGACACCCCGATCGAGGAGTCGATGGGGACGCTCGCGCAACTGGTCAAGGCGGGCAAGATCCGGCACCTTGGTCTGTCCGAGTGCAGCGTCCAGACGCTGCGCCGGGCCCATGCCGTGCACCCGGTCGCGGCCGTCCAAAGTGAATATTCGTTGTGGTCGCGGGAACCGGAGCACGGCGTGCTGGCCGCCTGCCGCGAGCTGGGCGTCGGCCTGGTCGCCTACAGCCCCCTGGGGCGCGGCTTTCTCGCCGCCAACTTCCGCTCGCTCAAGGACCTTCCGGCCGATGACAATCGCCGCAATCAGCCGCGCTTCCAGGACGCGAATGCCGAACACAACGGCCGCGTGGTGGATGCGGTCGCGGCGCTAGCGGCACGCAAGGGGTGCTCGCTGCCGCAACTGGCCATCGCGTGGGTACTCGCCCAGGGTGCCGACGTGCTGCCCATTCCGGGCATGAAGACCCGGGCGCACCTGGATGACAACCTCGGCAGTCTCAAGGTCGTGCTGACAGCCGCCGAGGAGCGGCAGCTGCGCGGGCTCGTCGATGGCCTGCAGGTGCACGGGGATCGGCACCCGCCGCCGATGATGAAGACGCTGGACGCCTAGCCCTTCAGCAGATCCCGCTCCAGCGCATCGAGCGTGCGCATGCACGGCAGCACCTGCTGCACGCTGGCATTGGGCTCGCGGCCCTCCTGGATGGCGCTGAAGAACTCACGGTCCTGCAGCTCGATGCCGTTCATCGACACATCCACCTTGGACACATCGATGGGCTTCTGGTTGCCGTCGAGCAGGTCATCGTAGCGGGCAATGTAGGTGCCGTTGTCGCAGATGTAGCGGAAGAATGTGCCCAACGGACCGTCGTTGTTGAATGACAGCGACAGCGTACAGATCGCACCGGACGGCACCTTCAACCCGATGCTCATGTCCATCGCGATGCCAAGCTGCGGATGCAGCGGGCCCTGCAGGGCGTGGCAGCGGGACACGGTCTGTCCGGTCTGGTACTGGAACAGGTCGACGGTGTGGCAGGCGTGATGCCACAGCAGATGATCGGTCCAGCTGCGCGGCTTGCCCAGCGCGTTCATGTTGGTGCGGCGGAAGAAGTAAGTCTGCACGTCCATCTGCTGGACCTTCAGCTCACCGGCCTGGATGCGCTTGTGGATCCACTGGTGGCTGGGGTTGAAACGACGGGTGTGGCCGGCCATCGCGATCAGGCCGGTCTGCTGCTGCAGGGCCAGCACCTTTTCGGCATCCGCCAGGTTGTCCGACATCGGAATCTCGACCTGCACGTGCTTGCCGGCGCGCAGGCACTGCATGGTCTGCTCGGCATGCATCTGCGTCGGTGAGGCCAGGATGGCCGCCTCGACCCCCGGCTGCGCGAGCGCCTCCTCGAGATTGGTGGTCCAGTGCGGTATCGCGTACTTGCGCGCGACCTCGGCGGTGGAGTCCGGACTGCCACCCGCCAACGATGCGATGGTGATGCCGGAAATCTTCTGGATGGCTTCGATGTGCTTGACGCCGAAAGCGCCCTGTCCCGCGACGACGATCTTCATGGTTGATTCTCGAGAATGATATGTCCCAGCGCCGTGTTGGAGCACGGCACATGATAGAAGCGATAGACCTCTTTCACGTTATCGTTCAGCGCCCCGCGCATCGCCAGCCACATGACCAGCTCGATGCCCTCGGAGCCGGCTTCACGCACGTACTCCAGATGCGGGATCTTCGTCAGGCCGATTGGATCCTTGGTCAGACCGTCCAGAAACTTCTTGTCCCATTCCGGATTGATGAGCCCGGCGCGGGTGCCCTGCAACTGGTGGGACATGCCCCCGGTGCCGAACACCACAACCTTTAGATCCTCGGGGTATGACTCGACGGCCTTGCGCAACGCGCGGCCCAGATCAAAGCAGCGCTTGCCCGTCGGTGGCGGGTACTGCACCACATTGATCGGGAAAGGGATTACCTCGCAGGGCCACTGATCTTCGGGCTTCAGATCGCCGAACAGCAGGTTCAATGGCACCGTGAGGCCATGATCCACGTCCATCTGGTTGACGACCGTCATGTCGAACTCGTTCAGGATCAGCGACTGCGCGATGTGGCAGGCAAAATCCGAATTTCCCTTCACCACCGGCACGGGGCGGCGACCCCAACCCTCATCGGCCGACAAAAACTCATCGGCGCAGCCAATGGCGAAGGTCGGGAAGATCGTCGCATCGAACGCCGAGGCGTGATCGTTGTAGATCAGGATCGCAACGTCTGGCTTGTGCTCGGCCATCCATTTGCGGGAGAACTCAAAGCCCTTGAAGATCGGCGCCCAGTAGGGCTGCTGCTGCTTGCCAAGGTCGATCGTTGCAGCGATCGCTGGAACGTGAGAGGTGGTGACACCGGCGGTGATTCTTGCCATGTTTGCTTTAAAGACTCGGGTTTGACTTGCTGCGGTTGCCCTTCGGACTGCGGCCACCCGCGAGCATCATCTCGGAATAATCCTTCTGCGACATCCCGGTCATGGTCGCGACGGCGACCAGGTAGGGGAAGCCATCGGTCGAGAACAGCTTGGCAAGGAAATAGATATTGCCGCCATTCTGCATCAGCGCCGTGTAGTCACGATTCAGGACCGCGGCGGTCTGTGCGTCGGTGAGCTTCCAGGGCTTCAGATACTCCACTTCATTGGCTTTGAACTTCTCACGATTCTCCGGCTTCATCAGCGACATGCAGAACTGATTGAGGTTGAAACCCTGACGTGAACGGAAGGTGTTGAACACCAGCGTACCGGGAATGTCCTCAAACTCATTGAGGTACGGTGACAGATGTTTGTCGGACATTAGCCTTAACCTATAACCTTGAAAACTGGTACAGCCGGTGCGGATTGTCGACCAGGATCTGCTGCTGCAGCTGTGCCTCCGGGGCCATCAGCGGAATCAGATCGACCAGATCACCGTCATTGGGCATGTGTTTGGCGATATTCGGATGCGGCCAGTCCGTTCCCCACAGGATCCGGTCCGGCGCGGCCTCGATCAGCGCGCGCGCGAAGGGCACCGCGTCCGTGAACGGCGGCCCATTGCTGGAGATGCGCTCGGAGCCGCTGATTTTCACCCAGCAGCGCTCGTTCGTCTTCAGGACGCCCAGCAGATGGCGGAACGGTTCCTGCTCCAGGCCACCCTTGGTCGGGACGCGGCCCATGTGATCGATGATGAACGGTACGGGCATGTCGCGCAGCAGATCGCGATGTTCGACGAGGTCGCCGGCATCGAAGTGCAGATCGACGTGCCAGCCCAGCGGGCGAATGCGCGCGATGATGCGATGGAACTCGCCCATGTCCGGCATGCCACCCAGGTGTTTCACGAAATTGAAGCGCACGCCGCGAATACCGCCGGCATGCAGCTTGTCGTAGTCACGCGCCGTGAAACTGTCGTCGGCGTTGGCCACACCCCGGTACTGTCCGTTGCTGGCCGCGATGGCATCGACGATGACCGTATTGTCGACGCCATGGCAGCTGGCGTTGACCAGCACCGCGCGATCCAGGCCCAGGATGGACTGCAGTTCGCGGAACTTCTCCAGCGGCGCATCCGGCGGGGTGTAAGTGCGATCCGCAGCGTAGGGATACTTGTCGCCCGGCCCGAATATATGGCAGTGGGCATCGCAGGCGCCGGCCGGCGGGCGGTACTTGGGCTTGTGAGTATTGGGATCCGGTGGTTTACAGGTTGGTATCATCAGGAGTGCAAGTGTCGCCGGGTAATTTGATATCGTAGCCGTGCAGCCCAGCGGACACAATCGCCGGAGAACTCACCCCCATGAACGCCCAACCTGCCCCGGACCACACCGTCACCGAAACCACTGAATTGCGCACGGATTTCGCCAATCTCGTCGATGGTGAGATGGTCAGCGGGAATGAGTGGTTTGACGTAGTGAACCCGGCGACGGGGAAGGTTTTTGCGCGCGCGCCGCTCCTGAGCCGCGCGCAGCTCGACCGCGCCGTGGCCGGCGCGCGCCGCGCCTTCGCGGGCTGGCGTGCCACCTCCGTGGCTGACCGCCGGGCGGCCATCGGCCGCATGGCGCAGATCCTCACCGACAATGCCGGCGTCCTGGCCGAGCTGCTCACGCTCGAACAGGGCAAGCCTGTGGGCCAGTCGCGCGATGAGATCAGTCGGGCGGCCACGCAATCGATCGGCATGGCCGACATCGTCATTGCCGATGAAGTGCTGGAAGACAACGCCCAGCGCCGCATCGAGTTGAAGTATTTCCCGCTGGGTGTGGTCGGCATCATCACGCCCTGGAACGCGCCCATCAATCTGGCCGCGGGCCCGCTGGTCGCGGCGCTGTATACCGGTAATACCGTGGTGCTGAAGCCCTCGCCCTATACACCGTTGTGCACCCTGAAGATCGCGGCCCTGTTGCGCGATGTGTTTCCGCCGGGAGTGCTCAACGTCGTGGCGGGCCCGGATGAGCTGGGTGAATGGATGACGGCGCATCCGGGCATCGACAAGATTTCATTCACCGGCTCGGTGCAGACCGGCAAGCTGGTGATGGCCAGCTGCGCCGGCACTCTGAAACGCTTCACCCTGGAGCTGGGCGGAAATGATGCCGCCATTGTGCTCGATGACGTGGACCCGCGTACCGTTGCGCCAAAGCTGTTCTTCGCCGCCTTCGTCAACAGCGGCCAGGTATGCATGGCGATCAAACGAATTTACGCGCACGAGAGCATCTACGAGGCACTGTGCACTGCGCTGGCCGAAGAGGCAACCAAGGCTCGAGTCGGCAACGGCCTCGAATCCGGCGTCCAACTCGGTCCCATCCAGAACAAGGAACAATTCGAAAAGGTCGTCGGCATTCTCAACGATACGACCGCGCAGGGTGCGCGCATCCTGGCCGGCGGACGGGTGCCCGAAGGTCCGGGGTATTTCTTCCCCCCGACGGTGGTTGCCGATATCGATGAGCACAGCCGCCTGGTGCAGGAGGAACAATTCGGGCCCATCGTGCCGGTGCTCAAATTCTCGGACGAGGAAGATGCGCTGCGCCGTGCGAATGACACGCGCTTCGGACTGTCCGGTTCGGTGTGGAGCGCCAATCCGGAGCGTGCCACGCGTCTGGCCTCGCGCCTGGAAGTCGGCACGGCCTGGATCAACCAGCATCGGACCACCTCGGCCACCGTGCCCTTCGGCGGCGCCAAGGAATCCGGCATGGGGCGTCAATACGCCGAGCTGGGCCTGAAGGGCTATATGGAACCGCGGGTCATCAGCCTGCTCAAGGGCTGATGCGGTACTAGCGCACTCGCGCCAGTAAACCCAGCGTCACTGCAACCAGCACCGCGGTCGGCAGCCAGGCGAGCAGAACGGGGTTCAGATTGAACACGATCGTGCCGCTCTCAATGAATCGCTGCAGAAAGAAGAACCCCAGTCCCAGCAGCAGGCCAATCAGCAGGCGTGCGCCGGTGCCCGAGGAGCGCATCGGACCCAGCACGAAGGGAATCGCCAGCAGGACCGCAAAGGCAATGGCGCCAGTGCGCGCGATGCGTGACCAGAACGCGAACAGGTACGGCCTGGGATCCAGGGAGTTGGCCCGGTAGTAGCCGATCAGACTCCACAGCGCGCCGCTCGCCAGCTCGTCCGGCTCGGACATGGCGAGCCCCAGGAACTCGCCGCTGACGTTCGACTCCAGCGTCCGCACGCCCTGCGAGGCTGCCTTGACCTGCCCGCCCGTGAAGCGTGACTCGGCATAGCCGCGCAGCACCCAATGATGATCGGTGCCGGCCAGCGCGCGCGCCGCGCGCCCCACCGCCAGCAGATGATGATCGCCGGACAGCTCGAATATCAGCATCCCGCCATGGACCTCGCCATCCTGGGACTGTTCGACACCCAGGATCTGGTTGCCATCGCGCACCCAGGCCGACCCGCCGCTGAAGCTGGCGTCGGAGAAACGCTCAAAGGCCTTCTGCTGGCGCGCGACCTGCCGCAGGGGTGGCGCGAGCAGTTCGCCCAGGACCACCTCCACGGCGACCAGGGCAATGCCGGCGATGAACACCGACACGGCAAGGCGCCGCACCGAGATCCCGGCCGCCCGCGCCACGGTGAGTTCGCTGCCGCTGGCCAGTGCGCCCAGTCCAAGCAGCGATCCGATCATCGCGCCGATCGGCAGCAACAGCCAGGCCTGCTGCGGAACGCTCATCAGCGCAAACCAGAATGCGTCGAGGCTGCCGTAATGCCCGGTGCCGGTATCGCCCTGCTCGTTGATGAAGGTGACCAGCACCGCCAGCGCGATGAACACGGCCATGACCAAGCCGGTCATCGCCAGAATCCGCCGCACGATGTAACGGTCGAGGATGTTCATGCGGGGCTGAATGCCGCAGGCAGCGGCGGCGTCCGGTTACGCAGCCGCGCCAGCCAGTGCGGAAGGCGCGCGATCAGCAGCACCGTGACCACCACCACCGCGTGTGTCCACCACAGTCCCACGGCTGCCGGAATCGTGCCGCGCTCCAGCGCCAGCCGTCCGGCCGAAAGCAGATAGAAATAAAGAATGAAAAGCAGAACGGCCAACCATACACGTGACAGGCGGCCGCGACGCGGTGGCAGTTTGCTGATCGGCACGGCCAGCACGGCCAGCACCAGGCACATGACAGGCAGCGCCACCCGCCACTGCAGCTGTGCCTGGCGGTCAAGCGCCGCTGCCCCGATCAGCGCACGCGTCGGGACGGCATCCAGGTCCGCGGCCGGATCGCGCATTCGCGGCAGCTGAACGGGAACCGTGAGCTGGCTGAAACTCTTGATGATGCGGAACTGGGCGCTGCCCGGTACCCCCTCGTAACGCTCACCATCGTACAGAACGATGGTGAGACTGCGGCCGTCCTCGGAGAGCGTATGGCGTGCCCGTTGGGCCAATGCCACTTCGACGCGGCCGCCCCGATCGCGCTCCACGAAAACATCCGATAGCGTGCCATCCGGCAGCGCATGTTGGGCGTAGACGACTGTGCTGCCGCCACCAAAACTCAAGAAACGTCCCGGTGCGAGGGATGCGAACTGGCCGGCATGCACGGCCTGCTGGCGCAGGGTGAGCACCCGCGCCATGGAGGCGGGCCCCACCTCAAGCGACAGCCATGCCAGTACGGCCGCGACCACGATGCCCACGGCGATCACCGGCACGTAGATACGCGTCATGCCGACCCCGCAGGCCAGGGCTGCGGTCATCTCGCTGTCGTGATAAAGCCGGCCGAATGCCATGACCATGCCCAGCAACAATCCGATGGGCACCAGTATCGGCAGGTGCTGCAGGGCCCCCAGCCCGATCAGGGTGAACACCACATCGTGCGGATACTGGCTGTCCGCGGCCCGGCTGAGTACGCGTGCACCCTCGTTCGTCAGCAGGATCAGGACCAGAACCAGGGTGACGGCGAAGCCACTGGCGATCATTTCCCGCAAAATATAGCGTTCGAGAAGGCGACCCAAAACCCTACCTGCTGGCTGAATTCGGTTAGACTTGCACGTTCAACCGCCAACCTTAGAGCAGACTGTCCGGCACCACAATGGTTCACAACCCTTGGGTGTGCGGCACAACGGAGGCCGATGATGCAGTTTGACGTGTGGTCCAAGACTCTCACTGACCTGTCGGTGGATTGTATCGCCGCGGGAGTCTTCGAGGATGGCAAGCTCGGCGCCGAAACCGCGGCACTCGACAAGGCCACGGACGGCCGCATCAAAGGCGTCGTTGATCGCGGCGACTTCAACGGCAGAGCCGGTGAAACACTGCTGCTTTCGGAAGCCGGACTCAATGCCACACGCGTCGTGCTGGTCGGTCTGGGCGCCGAACGCAGCTACAGTCGCAAGAGCTGGCGCCGTGCATGCGCCGCGGCGCTGACCGCCGCCGGGCGCACCCGAGTCCGCAGTGTGGCGCTGGCCATCGAACGACCGCCCGCCAAGGACCTCAGCGATTACTATTTCGGTCGTTGTGTGGCCGAGATTACCGGCACGGTCCTGTATCGGACCAACGATCTGAAAACCGGCAAGAAGCCACCTCTGCCCCTGATCAATATGGTCGTAGCCGGTCCGGTGCGGGCCACCGGCGCGGCCGATGCCAAACGCGGCCTCGAGCATGGTCGCGCTGCGGCGGCCGCCACCGCGTTGCAACGCGACTTGGGCAATCTGCCGCCGAATCTGTGCACGCCGCGCTATCTGGCTGAGCGCGCGAAGGGCCTGGCCAAGCGCCACAGCTCCGTAAAGGTCAAAGTGCTCGAGGAAGCCGCCATCCGGCGCGAGAAGATGGGCTGCTTCCTCGCGGTCACCCAGGGCAGTGCCGAGCCGCCGCGCTTCATCGTCATGGACTACCAGGGGCCGCGCGCCGCGCGCACGGCGCCCATCGTCCTGGTCGGCAAGGGCATCACCTTCGACACCGGCGGCATCTCCCTCAAGGATCCCGGCGCCATGGACGAGATGAAATTCGACATGATGGGCGCCGCCTCGGTCATTGCCGCCATTTCATTCCTTGCTGAGGCGAAACTGCCGCTGCGGGTCGTGGGCCTCGTCGCAACCTGCGAGAACATGCCGGACGGAATGGCCGTCAAGCCGGGCGACGTTGTCACGAGCGCCTCCGGCCAGACCGTCGAGATCCTCAACACCGATGCCGAGGGTCGGCTGATCCTGTGCGATGCGCTGCACTACGCGCGGCGCTTCGACCCCTCGATCGTGGTCGACATGGCCACGCTAACCGGAGCCTGCGTGATCGCATTGGGCGCCCACCACAGCGGCGTCATGGGCAATGACGATGCGCTCGTCGCCGAACTGGTTGCCGCGGGCGTGCGCGCCGATGACCGCGCCTGGCAGCTGCCCTTGACCGAAGAGTACGCTGATCAGCTGAAAACCAATTTCGCCGACATGGCCAATATCGGCGGTCGGGAAGGCGGCGCAATCACTGCGGCGGCCTTTCTGTCCAAGTTCACCCAGGGCATGAAATGGGCGCATATGGATATCGCCGGCTCTGCCTACCAGGGCGGCCTGCACAAAGGCGCGACCGGTCGCCCGATGCCCCTGTTGACTGACTTCCTGGTACGCCGGGCCGGCGGGTAGCGCGATCCTGAGCGCACAGCCGTCAGTTACGTTCTACGTCGTCGAGGACTCCTCCCCAAACGCGCGACTGACGGTTGCCTGTCGCATCACCGAGAAGGCCTGGAAGGCGGGCAGCACCGTGCTGATCCAGCACGGCGATGCGACCGAACTGGGCCGACTCGACTCGATGCTGTGGACGAGCGGCAATGAGCAGGGCTTCATCCCGCACGAGATTGCCACCGAGGCGCCACGGCTGACCGGAACCCCGGTGGTCCTCAACACCGGCGCCGGACCCACCGCCCCGGTTGATGTCCTGATCAATCTGACGCCACAGCTGCCCGAGCGGCCGGAGCTTGCGACCCGCATCATCGAAATCATCGACGCTGACCCGGCGCGCCGGGCCGCCGGCCGGGAGCGGTTCAAGGCCTACCGCGAACGCGGCTTCGCCCTGGAAAAACACGACCTGTAGGCACCCGCGGGCGGCAATCGTGGCCGGCCAAGTCGCGCCAGCTATAATGATCGACCATGTTTCACGGTTGCCTGATTTGATGGATAAGGTCTACGTCCCGCAGGACATCGAGCGGCGCACCTATGCTCGCTGGGAGGACAGCGGCTGGTTCGCACCGCGAGGGTTCGGGGATCCGTACTGCATCGTGATTCCGCCGCCCAATGTCACCGGCACGTTGCACATGGGCCATGCGTTCCAGCACACCCTGATGGACACCCTCACCCGCTATCAGCGCATGCGCGGCGCCGATGCGTTGTGGCAATCGGGCACAGACCACGCGGGCATCGCGACGCAGATGGTGGTGGAGCGCCGCCTTGAGGCGCAGGGTCAGCCGCGCAGCCAGCTCTCGCGCGAGCAATTCGTGGCGCGCGTGTGGGAGTGGAAGGAAGAATCCGGCGGCACCATCTGTGCACAGATGCGCCGCCTCGGGGATTCGGTGGACTGGGCGCGCGACCGCTTCACCATGGATCCGGGGCTGTCGCGGGCGGTGGTCGAGGCCTTCGTGCGCCTGCATGCCGAAGGGCTGATCTACCGCGGCAAGCGCCTGGTGAACTGGGATCCGGTGCTGCTGACGGCGCTGTCGGATCTGGAGGTCCAGGGGGAGGAAGAAGACGGGCATTTGTGGCACCTGAGCTATCCGCTGGAGGATGGCAGCGGCCACATGATCGTCGCCACCACGCGCCCCGAAACGATGCTCGGTGACACGGCGGTTGCGGTGAATCCCACAGATGAGCGCTACCAGCATCTCATCGGTCGCAATCTGCGCCTGCCGCTTACCGATCGACTGATCCCGATCATCGCCGATGACTATGTGGATGCCGCGTTCGGCTCCGGGTGCGTGAAGATCACGCCGGCCCACGACTTCAACGACTATGAGGTCGGCAAGCGCCACAAACTCCCGCAGATCAATATCTTCACGCCGCAGGCGCGGATCAACGACAACGCCCCGGCGCGCTTCGCGGGCCTCGATCGCTACGAGGCGCGAAAACGTATCCTCGCGGAACTGGAGCAGGCCGGCCTGCTCGCGCGCATCGACAAGCATCGTCACATCGTGCCGCGGGGCGACCGTTCGGGGGCGGTGCTGGAGCCGTACCTCACCGATCAGTGGTATGTGAAGGTCGCACCACTGGCTGCCGAGGCGGTGGCCGCCGTGCGCGACGGGCGCACACGATTCGTGCCGGAGAACTGGTCGCGCACCTATTTTGAGTGGATGAAGAACATCCACGACTGGTGCATCAGCCGCCAGCTGTGGTGGGGCCATCGGATTCCGGCCTGGTATGACAGCGCCGGCACTGTGTACGTGGGCCACGATGAGGCGCAGGTGCGCATCCGCCACGGCCTCGGCCCGGAGGTAGCCCTCACCCAGGACAGCGATGTTCTGGATACCTGGTTCTCCTCGGCCCTGTGGCCGTTCTCGACACTGGGCTGGCCGGACAAGACGCCGGAGCTGGCGAAGTTCTACCCGACCAATGTGCTGGTGACGGGCTTCGACATCATCTTCTTCTGGGTGGCCCGTATGATGATGATGGGACTGAAGTTCACCGGTGAGGTGCCGTTCCGCGATGTCTACATCACCGGCCTGATCCTCGATGAGTTCGGCGAGAAGATGTCGAAGTCCAAGGGCAATGTCATTGACCCGCTCGACATCGTCGATGGCATCGACCTGGAGGCACTGCTGGCCAAGCGCACGACCGGACTGATGCAGCCGCACCTCAAGCCGGCGATCGAAAAGCACACGCGCCGCCAGTTTCCGCAAGGCATCGCGGCGCACGGCACCGATGCACTGCGCTTCACGCTGGCGGCACTCGCCACGCCCACGCGTGAGATCCGCTTTGATCTGGCGCGTGTCGAGGGCTACCGCAAGTTCTGCAACAAGGTGTGGAATGCCGCGCGGTTCGTGATGCTGATGGTCGAGCAGATCACCGTCGAGGACACGGCACCGCAATTCTCCACTGCCGATCTGTGGATCCGCTCGCGCTTTGGCCGTCTGCTCGGGGAAGTGGCGAGCGCGTTCCAGGAATACCGTTTCGACTTCGCGGCCAGTGCGCTGTACCAGTTCACCTGGTATGAGTTCTGCGACGTGTACGTGGAACTCACCAAGCCGGTGCTGCAGTCACCCGATGCATCCCCGGGCGCGCGCAGCGGCGCCCGCACGACGCTGCTGCAGATTCTCGAGGCCCTGCAGCGTGCCCTGCACCCGCTGATGCCCTTCATCACCGAGGAGATCTGGCGCAAGGTGGCGCCCCTCGCCGGCCGCGACGGACCTTCGGTCATGATCGAACCGTATCCGCAACCCGGTGACTTTCCCCTCGATGAGGATGCCGAAAAGGACATCACCTGGGTACAGCAGTTCGCGCTTGCGGTCCGGCAGATCCGCAGCGGGATGAACATCGCCCCCGCGCGCCGCATTGCAGTGCTGCTGCGGGGGGCACAGGAGGCGGATTGGCAGCGCGTGGTGCGCAATCGGGCTTCCCTGGAACACCTGGCGGGACTGGAACGCATCGAACGGCTGCAGCCCGCTCAGCAGGCCCCGCAATCGGCCACCGCCATGCTCGGGGAAGTACACATCCTGGTGCCGATGGCCGGCCTCATTGATCCTGCGGCCGAAATCGAGCGCCTCACGAAGCGCCTGGCCAAGGCGACCCAGGATCTTGCCAAGACCGCCGCAAAGCTGGCCAGCGATACGTTCGTGCGCAATGCCCCCGAGGCGGTCGTGACGGCCGAGCGCGAGCGGCAGATCGAACAGGAGCGCATCGTGTCCGATATCCAGGCGCAGCTGGAAGTCATGCGCAAGCTGGGTCCGTGAGCCCCGTCGCGATCACCGAACAGAGCCAGGCCCTGATGCGGGCACTGGCGGCCGTCGAGCGCATCATCCTGGGCAAGCCCGTCCAGGTGCGTCTGTGCCTGGCCTGCCTGCTGGCGCGCGGCCACCTGCTCATCGAGGATGTGCCGGGCGTGGGCAAGACCACTCTTGCCCATGCGCTGGCCCATATTCTCGGTCTGAGCTGGCAGCGGGTGCAGTTCACCAGCGATCTGCTGCCCGCCGATATCATCGGCGTGTCGGTGTTTGATCGCGGCACCCAGCAGTTTCACTTCAAGCGCGGCCCGCTGTTCACCCAGCTGCTGCTGGCCGATGAGGTCAATCGCGCCAGTCCCCGCACCCAAAGCGCGTTGCTGGAGGCGATGGAGGAGCGTCAGGTCAGCGTGGACCTGACGACCTTTCGGCTCCCCGACCCGTTCTTCGTCGTGGCCACGCAGAACCCCCACGAGCAGCGTGGCACCTTCGCGCTGCCGGAGTCGCAGCTCGATCGCTTCCTGATGCGGGTCAGCCTCGGCTATCCGGATGCGGCATCGGAGCGACGCCTGCTGCAGGGGGATGAGCCCCGGGAACAGCTGGCGCAGATGGCCGCGGCGCTGGATCCGGCGACCATCCTGGGGATGCAGCAAACCGTGCGCCAGGTACACCGCTCGGCAGCTCTGCTCGACTACGTGCAGCGTCTGGTCGAGCACAGCCGCACGCGCAGCGATCTGAAACTTGGATTGTCACCGCGCGCCGCCCTGGGCCTGCTGCGTGCCGCGCAGGCGCATGCCTTCATCGCGGGACGTGATACGGCGATGCCGGAGGATGTGCAGGCGGTGCTGCCCGCGGTGGTGGCCCACCGCCTCGAGCGTCGCGAAGCCGCTGCTGGCGCGAGCCCGAATCTGGCCCAGGATCTCATTCGCGCCGTCCCCGTTCCGATCTGACACGAAGGAGGCATCCGGATGCGCGCCTTCATGCAACGCCGGATGGCGGCCTGGATCAGGCGCCGGCAGGGGACCGACGTGCTTCCCGTCACCCTGCAGCGGCGGCGCCTGTACATTCTGCCGACTCGCGCAGGCGTGGCCTTCGGCGCGCTGCTGCTGCTCATGCTCATCGCCGGACTGAACTACGCGAACAGCCTGGCGCTGCTGCTCACCTTTCTGCTGGCCGGGCTGGCGCTGGTGGCCATGCATACCTGTCATCGCAACCTGCTGGGGCTGATCGTCGCCGACCTCGCATCGCAGGACAGCTTCGCCGGTGAACAGGCGCAGCTGCGGCTGCGACTGGCCAACGGCAGCGCGCAACTGCGGCCTGGCATCGAGATCGACGGCTCGGGCATTGCGCCGGTGACCTGCACGGCACCGGCCGCCGCAGAGGTCATCGTGCGCCTGCGCATCGCGACCCCACGACGTGGCCTGCAGCCCGTCGGCCGGCTGCGGCTCGTGAGCAGCTGGCCGTTCGGCTTGTTTCGCGCCTGGACCTGGCTGCATGTGACTCATGCGGTGACGGTTTATCCGCGGCCCGCGGGGGAAGCATCGATGCCCATGGCGGCGGGAGCTAACTCCGGCACGGCGCCGCGCGAAGCCGGCGAAATCGACGAGTGGGCCACGCTGCGTCCTTTTCGGGACGGCGACTCGCCGCGCCAGGTGGCCTGGAAGGCCTACGCGCGCGGTGCACCGCTGCTGGTCAAGGAGTACACCGCGAGCGGCAATGTCGAGCGGCTGTTCGATTTCGCGACGCTCACGGGCCTTGATACCGAGCAACGTCTGTCACAGCTGGCGCGCTGGATCGTCAATTGCGCGGCGGATGGCGAGGGCTTCGGCCTGCGCCTGCCGCAGCAATTCATCGATCTGGACCAGGGAATGCTGCATCGCCAGCGCTGCCTGCGCGCGCTCGCCGTGTTCGGCACCGAGTCTGCCGCCACATGAGTGACCGGGCCGCAGGCGCGTATCGCGCCACACACTGGATGGTGGCGGCCTATGTCCTCGGCGCACTGCTGCACCTGGGCCGGGTGCCGGCGTGGGTGGTCGTGCTGGCCTGCAGTGGCGCGGCGTGGGCGCTGGCCGCAGCACATGGTCGGGCACGTCTACCGGGCCGGGTCTTCAAAGTCTGCCTCACCGTGGCGCTCACCGGCACGGTGCTGGCGATGTTTCATACCCTCAATGGCTTGAACGCGGGTTCGGCGCTGCTGGTGCTGATGGGCGCAATCAAGCTGCTGGAGGCGACCACGCGGCGCGACCGGCTGATCGTCGTCGGCGTCGCGTTCTATCTGCTGCTCGCAGCCTGCTTAGCCTCGCAGGAGCTGCTGCGCGCACCCTTGTACCTGCTGCAGGCCTGGGTGTGCTGCACGGCGTTGCTGTACGCGGCTCATCCGGCTGCACCCCTGCCCTCGCGTCTCGCAGTCCGGATCAGCGCGCGCAGCTTGGCGGTGGCACTGCCGCTGGCGCTATTGCTGTTCGCACTGTTTCCGCGACTGTCCGGATCATTCTGGTCGCTGGGCGGTTCCAACCAGGCGCAGACCGGTTTGTCGGACACGATGAGTCCGGGGAGCATCTCGGAACTGAGCAACTCGACTGATCCGGTCTTTCGCGTGTGGTTTTCAGGCGCGCTGCCGCCGCCTCAGCAGCGCTACTGGCGCGGTCCGGTGCTGCATGACTTCGATGGGTATACCTGGAGCGGCGCGCACAACGCCTTCTTCCGGCAGGAGAAACTGCAGTACCTGGGCACCAGCTATCAGTACCAGATCCGGCTCGAACCGGATTCGACGCCGTGGTGGCCGGCACTGGATACCCTGCAAAGCGTCAAGGCGCCCGGCACGACGGTGACGGCTGATCGGCAGTTGTTCGCCCTGCGTCCGGTACACGATGCAGTCACCTACTCCGCCATTTCCAACACCACGACGGCTTCGGCCGACACACTCTCGCGCATTGCCCAACAGGTCGATATGCATGTCGTCAGCGCACGCAATCCGCGCAGCCAGGCGCTGGCACACCGCCTGCGCGCAGCGGCGCCCGATGTGCCGGCCTACGTGAACAGCGTGGTCGCGCTGTTCCGCGATGGGCACTTCGAATACACCCTGACGCCGCCGCTGCTCGACCTGGATTCGGTCGATGACTTTGTGTTCAACACGCGGCGCGGATTCTGCGGCCACTTCGCCTCCGCCTTCGCGCTGCTGATGCGCGCTGGTGGCGTGCCGGCGCGCGTCGTCACCGGGTACCAGGGCGGGGAGTGGAATCCCATCGGCGGTTATCTGCTGATCAGGCGCTCCGATGCGCACGCCTGGGTCGAGGTCTGGGAGGATGGCCGCGGCTGGGTGCGCGTGGATCCGACCGGCGTCGTGGCGCCCGAGCGGCTGCGCCGCGGAATCCTGGATCTGCTGCCCAGCGCCGGGTCGGTCCCGGAGCGCCTGCTGCATGATTTTTCCTGGCTACAGCGAAGTCACCAGGCCTGGGATGCGCTCAATGCCTGGTGGAGCACCCAGTTCGTCGCCTACAACTACGGCTCCCAACTGCGGCTGCTGGAGTCACTGGGATTCGGCAACCCGGGTTGGCAACAGCTGGGCTGGCTGGTGGCCGGTGCCCTGGCCCTGTGGCTGATCATCATCGGCTGGCAGTTTGGCCGGATGCGCCCCGCCCATGGCCCGGACCGGCTGGCGCGCGCCTATCTGCGGCTGTGCGCACGGTTGGCCCGTCACGGGCCGCCGCGGCAAGCGCACCAGGGACCGCTCGCCTATGCCGCCACGCTCGGCGATGATTCGGAACCGGCCACGCAGGCGCAGGAGCTGCTGCACCTGTACGCCCGACTCCGCTTTGGCAGCGATACCGCCACCACAGCGCAGCTGCTGGATTTCGAGCGACGCGTCAGTCGTTGGCGGGGGCCCCATCGGCGTGCTCGCGCGTTTCGCGAAACGTGACTTTCGGCCAGCGTTCCAGGGTCAGTTGCAGGTTCACCCGCGAGGGTGCGAGGTACACCAGCGCTGCGCCGTGATCGACTGCGAGATTCTCGAAATTGCGCTGCTGGAAGTCGGCGAGCATCTTCGCGTCATCGCAGTACACCCAGCGCGCGGTGTGCACACCGATCGTGTCGAATACGCATTGCACGTTGTATTCATCCTGCAGACGAAATGCGACCACTTCGAACTGCAGTTGTCCGACGGCGCCGAGGATCAGATCATTGTTGCGCAGCGGTTTGAACAGCTGCGTGGCGCCCTCCTCGCATAACTGTGCAAGACCCTTCTGCAGCGCCTTCATCTTCAGCGGATCCTTCAGCACCGCGCGCCGGAACAGCTCCGGGGCAAAACTGGGAATACCCGTGAAGCCCAGCTGCTCGCCCTCGGTGAAGGTATCTCCGATATTGATCGTGCCATGGTTGTGCAGGCCGATGATGTCGCCGGCGAAGGCCTCTTGTGCCTGAGCACGATCGGCAGCCATGAAGGTCAGCGCGTCGGCAACCCTGACCTCCTTCTTCAGGCGTGAATGGAACAGACGCATGCCACGCTCGTAGCGCCCGGAACACAGGCGCATGAAGGCGATGCGGTCCCGGTGCGCCGGATCCATGTTGGCCTGAATCTTGAACACGAAGCCGGTGAGCTTCGGTTCCTGCGCCTCGACCATGCGCTCGCGAGTGGCCCGCGGCAGCGGCCCGGGAGCATTTTCGGCAAATGCCGCCAGCAGCTCTTCGACACCGAAATTGTTGATCGCCGAACCGAAGAATACCGGCGTCTGTCTTCCAGCCTTGTAGGCGTCCAGGCTGAAGGCATCGGTTGCGCCGTGTACCAGTTCGACCTCGGCCGCGAACGAATCCGCATCGGGTCCGAGAAACTCGCGGGCCTCCTGCGAGTTCAACCCGTCGATGATCAGGTTCTCACCGATGCGGCCCTTCTCCGCTGCCTGGTAGGCGTAGATGCGATCCTGCGGGATGTGATACACGCCTTTGAGCCGCTGACCCATACCGATCGGCCAGGTGATCGGCGCGGTGCGGATCTTGAGCACCTGCTCGATCTCATCCAGCAGTTCGATGGGCGGTCGGCCTTCGCGATCCAGTTTGTTGATGAAGGTGATGATCGGAGTGTCGCGCAACCGGCACACTTCCATCAGCTTCACCGTGCGCTCTTCGACGCCTTTGGCGCAGTCGATGACCATGAGCGCCGAATCCACCGCGGTGAGCGTGCGGTAGGTATCTTCAGAGAAGTCCTCGTGGCCGGGGGTATCCAGCAGATTGACGATGCAGTCGCGAAACGGAAACTGCATGACCGATGAGGTCACCGAAATGCCGCGCTGCTGTTCCAGGCGCATCCAGTCCGAGGTTGCATGGCGCGTGGCCTTGCGGCCTTTGACGGTTCCGGCCATCTGGATCGCGCCCCCGAACAGCAGCAGCTTTTCCGTCAGAGTCGTTTTGCCGGCGTCCGGATGGGAAATGATGGCAAAAGTGCGTCTGCGCCCTATTTCTTCCTCAAAAGTCATTCTTAAAGTCGCGTCCTGATCTTAATAACCTAACAACGGGGATACAGAATAACCTAATCTACAGAATACACAATAACCTAATAACTAGTTGACGCCATAACCTAATAATGGGATACAGGTATATGGCCTCTCCTGCTGAAAACCTCGCCGGATCGCTCGCGCTCCTGAAAGCCCTTCAGGACTCAGGACGCATCGCAATCCGGGCCAGCGATCTGACGCGTATCCACCGCGAGCGGCTCGCCAAGAATGGCTTCCTTCAGGAAGTCATGAAGGGCTGGTACGTTCCGACGCGCCCTGATCACCCTACGGGCGACAGCACCGGCTGGTACGCGTCATTCTGGGGCTTCTGTGCTGACTACCTCAACAGCCGCTTCGAGACGACGTGGTGTCTGTCTCCGGAGCAATCCATCAGCCTCCACGTGGGCGATTGGACTGTGCCCAAACAATTGCTTGTCCGCACTCCGAAGGGCGGAAACAAGCCGACCGCCCTGCTCCATGCTACCTCGGTTTTTGATGTCCGCTGCGAACTGCCGCCACCCGGCGATATCGAACGGCAACACGGCTTGCAGGTCATGAAACTCCCTGCAGCGTTAATTGCCTGCGCCCCCGGGGAATATGCAGCGCATCCGACGACAACACGCGCTGCCCTGGCGATGGTCCCTAACGCCTCTGAGATCCTGCGCGGCCTGCTGGCAGGCGGCCACAGTAAAGTGGCTGGCCGGCTGGCCGGGGCCTTCCGCAATATCGGACGTATAAAAATAGCGGACGAGATTGTGGCGTCCATGCGCTCGGCCGGTTATGTCGTTCAGGAATCTGACCCGTTCCAGGACGCGCCCGCGATCATCTTTGAATCGCGCGAAACCTCGCCATGCGTCAACCGCATGCGAATGATGTGGGCCGCAATGCGGGGCACAGTTCTGGAGAATTTTCCGGCTCCTCCCGGGCTACCGCGCAATAAACGCGACTACCTGCGAGCCATTGATGGCCTGTACGTCAATGACGCCTATAACTCGCTGTCCATTGAGGGCTACCGGGTCAGCACGCAGTTGATTGACCGTGTCCGCTCCGGAAACTGGGACCCGGACCACAATGAGAACGACCGCCAAAACCGGAACGCGCTCGCCGCACGTGGTTACTGGCAGGCCTTTCAGAGCGTCAAGGAAACCATCGAGAAGGTCCTGAAGCGGGAAAACTGCGGCAAGGCGGCGGACGAGGACCACGGATCGTGGTACCGGGAACTCTTCGGCCCAAGCGTTACGGCCGGAATCGTCACAGCAGCCGATCTCGCCGGCTATCGCAACGGCGCGGTCTATATCCGGCGCTCGATGCACGTCCCGCCCTCGTACGAAGCAGTGCGGGACCTGATTCCGGCCTTCTTTGAGCTGCTTAAAAGTGAACCGGAGCCAGCCGTCCGGGTCGTGCTCGGCCATTTTGTTTTTGTGTACATACACCCGTACATGGACGGCAACGGGCGCGTGGGCCGTTTCCTGATGAACGTTATGCTGGCGTCGGGGGGCTATCCTTGGACAATTGTACCGCTCGAAGAGCGGGACGTTTATATGGCAGCGCTGGAAGCTGCCAGCGTCAAACAAGATATAAAACCATTCACGAAGTTTCTGAGTGACCTGGTGAGAGCATCGAAGAGCGGTTGAGGGGGCTCTACTCTTCGCAGCTGGCGCAGCGATTCACGCCAACCGCGGCGATCGGCACATTGCGCGCCACTTGCAGCCGCGGAATCAGATTGCTGATGGTCGCAACCGCCTCTTCGCAGGCCCGCAGTTCCGGTGACTGCAGCAGGGAATCACCGCGCACTTCTGCCGCCAGCAGCGATGAGAGTTGCGTGAGATCAGCGATGGAACGGTCGATGAGGCGCTTGGGGTCGAGCAACATGGCGGGCACCGCGGAAGAGGACGAGCTGTATATTTATACAGTCATGCGGGTCCGGTCAAGCCCCGGTGCTACAGGTAGGGCGATAGCAGCCAAAACAAGCTGTTACGCGCAAGCTCCCAGCTTCCGGTGGCGCTCAGGGTCGCCGTGGTGAGCACTTTGGAGCGGTCCCGGGCCGCGATGATGTACTGAGCCAGCAATCGGCAGGTCGCCGGGTCGTAGACCTCCAGCGCGATCTCGAAATTCAGCCGCAGGCTGCGCGGGTCCAGATTGGCTGATCCGATCTGGGCATAACTGCCATCCATCACCAAAAGCTTGGTGTGCGCGAACGGTGCCGGTTGCAGCAGCACATTCACACCGCGCTCCAGGAGCGGCCGCAGCCAGCGTCGACACGCCCAATCGACATAGCGCAGATTGCTGCGCTCGGGCAGCACCAGCGTTACATCCACGCCGCGCAATGCCGCGGACTGCAACGCCGAAGTGAGCTCCGGCGGCGGAATGAAATACGGAGTCATGAGCAGCAGCTGTTCCTGCGCCAGTGACACCGCGCCGACGATCACGGAGAGAAGTTTGTCGTTGTCCTCATCCGGACCCTCGGTGATCACGCGACATACGCCGCTGCCGCAGCTGGGCGGGGCCTGCGGCACGGACAGGGATTCGCGCGCGGTGAACAGCCAGTCGATGCGGAACGATTCGCCCAGTTGCTGCACCACCGGCCCGCGCACCCTGAAATGCAGGTCGGCCATGCGTCGTGCACCGGGCTTGCCCACCTCACGACCCCCGATGTTCATGCCACCGAGGAATCCCACCTTGCCATCGACCAGCAGCAGCTTGCGATGATTGCGCAGATTGAGCGACAGACGTGGCGGCCACAGGCGCGGCGGCAGAAAACGCTGGGCCCAGACGCCGGCGCGCCGCAGCTCGGGCACCGCACGCGGCCAGCTGTACCACTCGCCCACACCGTCGATGAGCACGCAGACCTGAACGCCACGCGCGACCGCCGCGGCCAATGCCTGAATGAATTGCTGGCCGACCGCGTCAGTCTCGAAGATATACGTCGCCAGCCACACCGTGCGCTCGGCGGCCGCGATGGCCGCGAGCATCGGCGGAAAGGCGTTCTCGCCATTCTCCAGCGATTCGACCACATTGCCGGGAACCCGCGCCCATTGCGTGACCGCATCACCGATGCGCATCAGATGATCCGGCGGCGTGGCGTCGGTGGCGACCCGCACCGGTATGCGCGGATTACTCAGTTCGCCGCGCAGCTGCCGCGCCCGCGCGCGCACCCGGTTGATGCCGAACAATCCGTAGAAGATCGCGCCGCCCAGGGGGAACAACCAGCACAGCACGATCCAGCTGAAGGCGCTGCGCGGATCCGGTTTGGTCAGCAATGCATGAAGCGAGGCAAATACCGCGCAGCACACGGACAGCGTCAGGACGAACCACGCGAAGGCGGCAGTATGGGGAGTGAGGATCACCGCACCGGGCGCGTGCGCACTTTCAGGTCGCCGAGTCGCAAACGCAGTACGGCCGCATCCTCCCGGCCGCCGACGGCCTGGTAGTACCCGCGGCGGGTGCCGATCTGCTCGAAGCCCATCGAGCGGTACAGAACCATGGCGATGGAGTTGGACGGTCGTACTTCCAGGAAGGCCTCGGCCATGCCGGCACCTTCGGCCTTCTCCAGCAGGTAGCGGATCAGTCCGCGTCCCACGCCGGCGCGACGAACGGTTTCGAGTACGCAAAGATTGAGGATATGCGCCTCGCCGGCCCCCATGCTCATGACCGCATACCCGACGATCGTTCGCCCCTGCACGGCGACGCGACACAGGTACCCCACCCTCAGGCAGTCGTGGAAGATGCCCTCGGTCCAGGGAAACTGATATGAAGCCCGCTCAATACCGATGACCTCGGCGACATCAGCCTCGCGCATGGGCCGCACGATGGGTTCACCGGCAAGTGCGAATTGGTCCGGAGCAGTGGCCATGATTGAGAGTCGCTTTATCCTTTCGCAAGCCTTTCAAAAACACCGCGGGCAAACTTCAGATCCTCCCATGTCTTGCGCTTGTCCTCGGGCTTGCGCAACAGATAGGCCGGATGATACGTGACGACCAGCGCAGTCTTCAGTGCGCCGAATTCAAACACCTGTCCGCGCATGCGTCCCAGGCTCTCTTGTGTCCCGAGCAGGTTCTGCATCGCGATGCGGCCCACCGCCAGGATCAGTCGCGGCCGGATCAATTCGATCTGGCGTTCCAGATACGGCAGGCAGGCGGCCACCTCAGCCGGGTCCGGGTCGCGATTGCCCGGCGGCCGGCTCTTGAGGATATTGGCGATGTACACATTGTGTCCACGTGCCAGGCCGATGGCCCGCAGCATCGAATCCAGGAGCTGCCCTGCGCGGCCGACGAACGGCTCGCCCTGGCGATCTTCCTCGGCGCCCGGCGCTTCGCCCACCACCAGCCACTGGGCGCGTCGGTCACCGACCCCCAGCACCGCGCGGGTACGCGTCCGGTGCAGGTCACAGCGGGTGCAGCGGGCAACCTCATCGCTCAACTGCTCCCAGGAGGAGGCAGACTCGGTTGGCGCGATCGGCTTTGCAGGCGCAGCGGTGCTGCCGGACTTGCGGCGCGGCCGCCACTCCTCGATGCCCAACGCCGTGAGGTAGTGACTGCGACGCGCTGCCTCGTCGGACTCAGCCAAGCGGCGCCGACCCGCGGAACAGCCGCCGGACACGCCGGCCCACCCACAGCAGGGGCGCGGATGCCGCGTAGACGCCGAATATGGACAACAGCATCGTGGGTGGATCAATCGCCACGAGCACGAAGAACAGCGGCACCAGGATCATGTAGACGAAGCGAATGCGTCTATCGAGATTGAACTGTTTGAAGCTCGGATAGCCGAAACTGCTCACCATCAAGGCGCCGGCGACCGCCGTGATACCGAACGCGGCCACCAGGCCGGCCAGACCCGGTTCGCGCCATTCGCTGGAGAACCAGATGAACGCGGCGACGATGGCCGCCGCCGAGGGGCTGGGCAGACCCTCGAAATAGCGTTTGTCGGCCGTCGCGGCGCGGGCATTGAAGCGCGCCAGGCGCAGCGCGGCGGCCACGCAGTACAGAAATGCCGCGAGCCAGCCGATTCGTCCCCAGGCCCGTCCGTACTCGGCGATCCGTACCACGCCCCACTGGTAGGAAATGATCGCTGGCGCCAGACCAAATGACACCATGTCCGAGAGGCTGTCGTACTCCTTGCCGAAGGCGCTTTCGGTGCGGGTCGCGCGTGCCGCGCGGCCATCGAGGGTGTCGAAGATTCCGGCGACGAATACCGCGATGCCGGCCGCCGCGAAATGCTTGTCGATCGCCGCGACAATGCCGTAGAAGCCGGAGAACAGGGCACCGGTGGTCAGCAGATTCGGCAGCAGGTAGATGCTGCGGCTGCGGGGACGTTCCACCGGTGTGACGGGGTACTCATTGGGCTCGGTCATGGTCGCGCGATGATACTGTAAGATCGCGACTTTCGAGTGCCAGCTCCGATAACGCCTGTGATGCGACTTTCTACCCGAGTTCCACTGCGAATTTCCGGCCCGTCACTGGGCCCGATCCTGGGCCTGTTGCTGTGCCTTTCAGGCTGGCCGGCGGCCCACGCAGACCAGCAGCTCGATCCAGCCCTGCAGCAGGTCGTGGCCAGCGCCATCGAGCACGCCGAGTGCTTCCCCGACCGCTTTGACTCCGCGGTCTGGTACAAGCTCATGGAGCCGCGACTGCGCTCCCGCGTGAAGGACAATGCGGAGCGCCTGGACATCCTGACTGCGGTGTACTGCGAAACGCACCGCGCGGGCGCGACCCCCCTGCCGCCAGGTCTGGTGATGGCCGTCATTGACGTCGAAAGCCGCTTTGATCGCTGGGCGGTCTCCAGCGCCGGCGCCGTGGGGCTCATGCAGGTCATGCCCTTCTGGCCGGAACGGCTCGGGATGCGACGGTACGAGCTGGTGCACAACAGCCCCAACATCCACATGGGCTGCGCCATTCTGCGATTCTATCTGCAGCAGGAGCACAGCAATTATGCGCGGGCGCTGGCCCGCTACAACGGCAGCGTCGGCCGCCGCAACTATTCTGACCTGGTGCTGGCACGTTGGGCGCGTTGGACCGGGGCAGATGACCTTGGCGCCCCGACCAAGCTCACTCGGAAGTAAATCCCGCGCGCGGTTGAGTCACCGACGCATCGCGGACCTCCACGGCCGTGACCCTCGAGGCAGTCGAGCCGATCCACAGCCACTGAGTGAAGGCGGCGACGGCGGCATCCTCACCCTGGGCCAGGACTTCGACGCGCCCGTCGGGCAGGTTGCGCGCATACCCTCTGATCCCCAATTCCCGCGCGCGAGTGACCGTCGTGCCCCGGTAGTACACGCCCTGTACCCGCCCGCTTATCCAACAGATCTTGCTGACCATGCCGTGATCAATCTTACCCTGTAGGATATTTCGCATGGCAAAGATCCTGGTTCTGTTCTATTCGCGTACCGGCGCGACACTGGCGCTGGCCCGGCAGGTGTGTCGCGGCATCGAGAGTGTCGCCGGCGCGACGGCCGTGCTGCGCACCGTGCCCGCGGTGGTCACCGCTGCCGAGGGTCCGGCACAACCGGTGCCGGCCAGTGGACCCGCCTACGCCACCCCCGAGGAGCTGGCCAATGCCGACGGCCTGGTGCTGGGCAGCCCGACGCGTTTCGGCAATATGGCCGCGCCGCTCAAACACTTTCTGGATGGGACCGGTGCGCTATGGGCCAGCGGCGGATTGGCCGGCAAGCCCGCGGCTGTCTTCACCTCCACGCAGTCCTTGCATGGCGGACAGGAAACCACGCTCCTGAGCATGATGCTGCCGCTGTTCCATCACGGCATGCTGCTGATCGGACTGCCGTATACCGAAGATGCGCTACATCAGACACGCTCGGGTGGCACACCGTATGGAGCCACCCATGTCAGTGGCCAAAGCAGTGGCGCGCTGAGCAGCGATGAGGTGCAGCTCGCTCAGGCGTTGGGCAGGCGGGTGGCGCAGATCGCGCTAAGACTGGGCGTGCGCGAGCAGGACTGAGCGAATGAACGGCAGCGTCAGGCGCCGCTGCGCGACCAGTGCGGCGCTGTCCAGGGTGTCCAGCAGCTGATACAGCGTTCCCATATCGCGTGCGTAGCGGCGCTGCAGCCAGCGCGCGACTTCGTCGGGTAACTCAAACCCGCGTACGCGCGCGCGCAGCATCAGGGCCGCGCGCTGTGCGTCCTCATCCAGCGCCCGCACCATGTGGATGGCCGCGGCCGTGAACCGCGAACCCAAGTCCGGCAGCACCCAGTGCAGCAGCGCCGGAGCTTCGGGCGCCGCCACGATGAGCGAACCGCCGCACTCCTCCAGCTCCCGATGCAGGCCGAACAGCGCACGCTCCCATTCGGCCTGCCCCGCCACCGACTGCACGTCATCCAGGCACACCAGGTCCAGATGCGGGAGACCATCGAGCGCTGCGGGTCCCAACGCGGCAAGCTGTCGCAACGGAAAATATCCGCAGCGCCTTGGCGCGGGTGCGACCGCACAGGTGGCCTGCAGCAGGTGGGACTTGCCGGCGGCATGCCCACCGGCCAGCCAGCTCGTACCGCGGACGGTACCCTCGGCGACGCTGCGCAGATGCGCCAGCAGCTGCTCATTGCCCTGCGGCCAGAAAGTATCGAACACCGCACGGTCCGCGAGCCGCAACCCCAACGGCAGCTGGTCCATCACGATGCCGGTACCGCTGCCGCGCGGCGCGAGTACTCAACCACATAGCCCAACCCGGACAGCACCGAGGTAACCAGCGTGACCATCGTCCCCAGCAGCAGCAACTGCACCGGCGGAAAACCGATGGCCTTGTACATCAGTACGCCCAGCAGATAAGCCAGCTGTACCAGCGTATTGAGCTTGCTGGCGGAGGTCGGACGGCCTTCCAGGCGCCCCAGCCACGCAAGGTAGGTGAGCGCGCCGAGCGCGATCATCACATCGCGCGCGACCACCACGGCCGTCAGCCAGCGCGGTACCAGGCCCGCCCAGGCGGCCACCACGAACACCGTGACCAGCAGACACTTGTCGGCCACGGGGTCCAGCCATTTCCCCAGCTCGCTGGTCCAGCCGAAACGCTTGGCGAGCCACCCGTCCAGCAGGTCCGAGACTCCCGCAATGAAGAAGCACACTGCGGCAATGCCGTATTCCTGGTGCGCGAGCGCCGCGAGAATCGGCCACAGCAGCGCAATCCGTCCCAGGCAGATCAGGTTCGGCAGATGGCGCAGCGCCGTCACGGGGTGTAGTTCAGCTGCACCTGGGTCTGCCCGCTCGCCGCCGTGCCCAGATGCGACGATCCGCTCAGCGCATGCACCAGCGCCTCGCCGCCGCCGCGCATACCCACGTTGAACACTGCCGTGGTGCCCTGGGCGCCCGACAGGCCCGATGACTGCACGCCCGGCACCGCCCGCAGCAATTGCTCCACGCGCGCGTAGTCGGCCAGCGAGGCGACCCCGGCGACCTGCACGGCGACCTGCACCAGTGCCTTTGAGCCGGTATTGATTGCCACGCTGGCCAGGGAGTCGGCGGCGCCGTTGACGCCGACATCCGAGTCACCCGTCCAGCCCTCGGAGGTGTAGCTGCTCACCAGGTGCCATTGCCATTGGCCGGGAGTTGCCGGATCGGCCTGACCGATCAGTACCGCATCGGCGCCGAGCGCCTGGGCACTTTGCAGGACGACATTATCGGGCAATGGCATCCCGGCCGAATCCGCAACGGCCAGTGGCACCAGGCTCACCGGCAGGCCGCGTCCCTCGGCGGTCTGTTCCAGCTGCACACGCAGCGCATCCCCGGCCGGCCCACTGGGCACCGGGCTGATCGCCACCACCGTGAAGGGGCGGTTGCTGTCCCACAAAGTGACACCGGCTGCGGCAATGGCCTGCGCCAGGCGCACCCCATCGAAATTCAACTGCACGGCACCGCCGGCGAGTGACCTGGACCCTTTCAGGTACTGACCGGCGTTCTGCACGATGCCCGCAAGCTGGGGATTCTCGGCGGCATCGCGCCGGCCGGTCGCCCTCACCAGCGCCTCGCGCATCCCGTCCGCGACCACCGTGCTCGCCGAAGCGCCTCGCACCGTAACCTCGTAAACCTGCACGGGACGCAACGCCCAGGCGGGCGCCGCCGCAAGCAGGCCGAGTCCGGCGATAAGACATAGGGCAGACCAGCGATCCTTGCGGATCAGCTCCCGGGGTGCTCGATGAGGTAGGTTCATGCCGCTATTGTACAATCACCTGGGTGTTGACCTCGTCCATGCCGCCACAACCCCCGCCAGCCCCCTTTGTCGCCACCTACCAGGTCGCCTGGCATGGCATTACGGCCGGGGACTCCACCCTGACGCTGGCGGCCCCGGCCGGGACGCCGGGCACCTTCTCCTACAGTTCGAATATCAAGGCGCATGGCATTTTCCGCCTGGCGTTTCCGGATGCACTGATCCAAAGCAGTACCTTCACGCTGGCGGACGGTCATATCGTCCCGCTGCACTACCAGGAAACCGGCCAGGCGCGCGATCACCGGGATGATGTCGATCTGACTTTCGACGCCGCAACCGGTCGGGTGCACGGCACTTCCGAGACGCATACGGTGGATCAACCGCTCGATGCCGGCATCCAGGATCCCATGTCGGTGCAGATCGAACTGATGCGGCAACTGCAGGCGGGCCTGACCCCCACGCGCTTCAAACTGTTCGACAAGGACCAGGCCAAGGAATACTCCTATACCCGCGAACGCGACGAGGTGTTGAATACGCCGCTGGGTACCCTGGACACCGTGGTCTACCGCAGCGACCGACCCGGCTCCGATCGGGTGACCCGGCTGTGGCTGGCGCCTAAACTGAACTACCTGCCGCTGCAGGCCGCACGCAGCCGCAAGGGCAGCGTCGATCTGTCGATGCGCATCAGCGCCGTGACCTATCCGCCGGGACCCTAGGTCTTCGGCAGCGTGACGCCCTTCTGCCCCATGTACTTGCCACCCCGGTCGGCGTACGAGGTCGAGCACACCTCGTCGGATTCGAAAAAGAGCATCTGCGCGACGCCTTCATTGGCGTAGATGCGTGCCGGAAGCGGTGTCGTGTTGGAGAATTCCAGGGTGACATGCCCTTCCCACTCCGGTTCCAGGGGCGTCACGTTCACGATTATGCCGCAGCGTGCATATGTCGATTTGCCGAGGCACACCGTCAGCACACTGCGTGGGATACGGAAGTACTCGACCGTGCGTGCCAGGGCAAAGGAGTTCGGCGGAATCAGGCACACGTCGGCCTTCACATCGACGAAGCTCTTCTCATCAAAATGCTTCGGATCCACGATGGTGGAGTTGATGTTGGTGAAAATCTTGAATTCATTCGCGCAGCGCACGTCATACCCGTAGCTCGACGTGCCGTACGAGACGATGCGCTCGCCATTCGCCTGACGGATCTGCCCGGCCTCGAACGGCTCGATCATTCCGTGCGAGGCGGCCATGCGGCGGATCCAGTTGTCGGACTTGATGCTCATCCATTCATCCTTCAGGACTTTTCGACGACGATATTCGGAAAGGCGAGGCTGCGATCACGGGCGCGCCGTGCAAGCACCGCGGCGGTGCGGCGCGCAGTCTCGAAATATAGCTGGGCGCGGGGCGATTCGGGTTCGGCGACCACCGTGGGTCGTCCGCCATCGGCATCCTCGCGGATGCGCGCATCGAGCGGCAGCTCGCCCAGCAGGGCTACCCCGGCCTGCTGCGCCATGCGGGCGCCGCCGCCGGATCCGAAGATATGCTCGGCGTGTCCACAGTTGCTGCACACGTGGATGCTCATGTTCTCGATGATGCCCAGCACCGGCACCGCGACCTTCTCGAACATCGCCAGGCCCTTGCGCGCATCGGCGAGCGCGATATCCTGGGGCGTGGTCACGATGACGGCACCGGCGACCGGCACTCGTTGCGCCAGCGTCAGCTGGATGTCCCCCGTGCCCGGCGGCATGTCCACCACCAGATAGTCCAGCTCGCCCCATTCGGTATCGCCGAGCAGTTGGGTGAGCGCCTGGGTCACCATCGGGCCGCGCCACACCATCGGCTGCGCCGGATCGATCAGAAAGCCGATCGACATCGCCACGACGCCATGGGCGCTCAGCGGTTTGATGTGCTTGCCATCCGGTGCGCTCGGGCGCTGTCCGGTCAGGCCCAGCATCAATGGCTGACTGGGACCATAGATGTCGGCGTCCAGCACTCCCACCCGGGCGCCCTGCGCGGCCCAGGCCAGGGCCAGATTTGCGGCGACCGTGGACTTGCCGACGCCGCCCTTGCCCGAGGCCACCGCAATGATGTTTTTGACGCCCGGCAGGGGTTTCAATGGCCGCTGGACCGCATGTGCATGGATCTGGGAGGTCAGTTGAAAGTCCAGCGGCAGACCGCCGGCCACGGGCCCCACTTCCACCCGCAGAGCCTCGGAGAGGCTGTCCGCGTAGCCCCCTACCGGAAATCCGAAGCGCAGACGGACGCTTACGCGCCCTTCACGCAGCACCACCTCATCAACGGCCTGAGCCGCTCCCAGTGTTTCACCCAGGAAGGGATCGGCATGATTCTCAAGGGCAGTGCGTATCAGGTTCAGGCGCGGATCGTTCATGACACCATCATGGCTGTGAAGGGCGCCGGATTGTAGTCGCAGTTGCATGGCTTTGCCGCAGCGGGTAGATGTGCTGTGGCATAATTAATGCGCGCCCAACGGGTGTCAGGAGAGACGGTTAGCTGTCGGCTGAATGAGCTTTTTCACGAACTTACGCGCCGACAGGCTGGTGGCTGAAATACGGTCCGGCACCGGCCCCAACGATCTGGCAGTCCAGAAGGCCGCAGCCAAGCTGAAGGACCTCGGACCCGGTGCGATCGATGCTGTGCTCGCGGCACTGCCGGAGGCGGACAAGAACATCACGGTGGTGATGGTTGATGTGCTCTCCGCGCTGATCAGCGCCAAGACCTTCCCCCGTTTTCTGCGTGGTCTGGTCGAGGGCAGCCCGCGCGAGATCGCAGGTATTTCCTGGGCCCTGACCACTTCGCGCAACTTTCCGCCCCATCTGCTGCTGGAGGCGTTGAACGTGCCGGGGGTCTCCAAGTCCGCCCTGCTCGAAATTGTTGCGGCGCAAAAGTCGCGATTCAATGTGCGCGAGCTGCTGGGCATCGCCTATCAGCAGGAGCCCAACGAAAAGGCGGCATTGTTTCGGATCATCGGCGAGATCGCCGACGCCAACGCGGTGCCGGAGCTGATTGGCCGCCTGCACGGCAAGGATGCCATCGCCCGGGTCCACATCATCAATATCCTGTCGCGTTTCAATCTGCCCGAAGTGCAGACGGCGGTGCTCGCACAGCTGAAGGATCCGCACAAGCTGATCCGCGGCGCCTCGCTGGACGCGCTGCGCAAGATGGACAAGATCGTGGACGTGCAGCGGCTGTGCGCGCTGCTGCGCGATCCTGAAATCGACGTGCAGAACAAGGCGGTGGATGTGGTCATCAAGGCCAACCATCCGGATACCGTCCGTTACCTGATCGATGTGCTCAAGGACGAAAACGAGTACGCACGCCGTTCGGCCGTCGAGGTGCTCAACGAGGTCGGCAATGCCAGCAGCGTCAAATACCTGGTGCAGGCGCTGAAGGACAGCGACTGGTGGGTGCAAAGCCGCGCGGCGGACGCGCTGGGCAAGATTGGCGGTCCGAAAGTCATCGACGCGGTGCTGCAGCTGGTGCAGGACAAGGACGACGGCATCCGGCGCGCGGCCATCGAGATTCTGAACCAGACCAAGGACGAGCGGGCCGTGGATCATCTGATCCAGGCCTCCCGTGACAATGACTGGTGGGTCAGCGAGCGGGCCATCGATGCTCTGGCCGAGATCGGCAGCAAGCGCGCCCTGCCGCGCCTGCTCGAAATGCTCAAGGCGGGCAATGCCAAGGCACTTCCCGTGGTGATACGCGCGCTCGGCAAGCTCGGCGAGCCGCAGCACATCGATGCGATTCTGCCCATGCTGGCCAGACCGGAGCGCGAGATCCGCATCGAGGCCATCCAGGCGCTGGCGAAGCTCGCGGATGATCGCCAGGCCGAACAGGTACGCGCCGGCCTGCAGACCCAGATCAGCTCGGCCGATCAGACCGTGGCGCGGCTGGCCACAGCGGCCTTGGCGGAGATGGACGTGCGCACCGGCAACAGCCCGGTGGCCACACCGGGAACCCTGACCTCGGTGGCCGCCCAGGTCGCGCGCGGTTCCTCGAGCGCCCCCAAGCCCCCGCCTGCCCCGACGCCCTCCGGAACGACCGTGATTCCCGAGGCGGCAATGGCGCAGGCGCGCAAGCAGGCCGAGACACGCCTGGACATCACGACGCTCAAGGCCGGCGACATCATCGAGGGACGCTACAAGTACATCGATCGCATCGGTCGCGGCGCCTTCGGCACGGTGCTGCTGATGGAGGATACCGTCGTCGATGAGCGCCTCATCCTCAAGTTCCTCAACCCCAATGTCTCGGAAGACGAAGAGGTGATGAAGCGCTTCGTGCACGAGCTGCGCTACTCGCGCAAGATCACGCACAAGAACGTCATCCGCATCTACGACTTCCTGTACATCCAGGGCCTGTATGCGATTTCGATGGAGTACTTCCCGTCCCATACGCTCGGCGGTGAGATCGTCAACGAGAAGCCCATGGAGCTGCGGCGAGCCTTGCAGTTCGGCTGCGATATCGCCACGGGCATGACCGTCGCCCACCAGGTCGGCATCGTGCATCGCGACCTGAAGCCGGCCAATCTGCTGATCAACCAGGATGGGCTGCTGAAGATCGTGGATTTCGGTGTGGCCGCCGCGCACCGGGAAGGGGACACCCAGCTGACCAAGACCGGATACGTGATCGGATCGCCCAAGTACATGGCCCCGGAGCAGATCCTCGGCAAGAAGGTCGACGAGCGTGCCGACATCTACGCCGAGGGCGTGATCCTGTACGAAATGCTGACCGGTGTACCGCCCTATGCCCGCGGCGACCATATGTCGGTCATGTACCAGCACGTCCAGGGGCGGGCCCGACCGCCTGCGGAGATCAACAGCGCCTTGCCGGCGGGGTTGAGCGATGCGGTGATGAAGGCGATGGCTGTGGATAAGAACAAGCGCTTCCAGTCCATGGACGAACTGCGCACCACACTCGAAACGTACATGTAGGCCGCCCCGGGGCTGTCCGGGGCCTTAAAGGTGTTTCTTTCGTGCGTTACGTCAACTTTCGTAACGCAACCCATTGATTATGCGGTCCAGACTTGGCAAAAGGTCGGAGTGGATCTGCTTTAGCTCATTCGGGAGGGGTCGGCTGTGGCGCGCATCGACGCGTTCCTGAAACTCGGCATGCAGCAGGGTTGTTCGGATGTACACCTGGCGGTGGGCGTCCCGCCCATGCTGCGCATGCATGGCGATCTGTTGCCCATCAAATTCCGTGACCTGCGGGCCGTGGAACTGGAGGGCTATGTCACCGAAATCCTGACGCGCTCGCAGGCCGAACATTTCGCCACCGGCAGCGACCTGGATTTCTCGTATGTATCCGCCGACGGCGGGCGCTTCCGCGTCAATATCTTCCGCAAGGACACCGGCGTCGGCGCCACCTTCCGCGCCATTCCGACCGAGGTGCCGTCGCTGGAGAAGCTGGCGCTGCCGCCGATCGTGACGAAGCTGTGCGACTACCACCAGGGAATGATTCTGGTGACCGGCTCGACGGGCACCGGCAAGTCCACGACGCTCGCCGCGATGATCGATCACCTCAATCACACGCGCAAACTCAACATCATCAGCCTCGAGGACCCGATCGAGTTCGTCCATCGCAGCAAAAACAGCCAGGTCATCCAGCGCGAGCTGCACACCCACATTCCGTCCTTCGCCGAAGGGGTGCGCGCCGCCATGCGCGAGGACCCGGATGTCATCCTGGTCGGCGAAATGCGTGATGCGGAAACCATCCGCATGGCCATGACCGCCGCCGAGACCGGACATCTGGTACTGGGCACCTTGCACACGACCGGTGCGGTGAAGACCATCGACCGCGTGATCGACGCGCTCCCGGTCGAGGAGCGTGAGCAGACCAAGAGCTTTCTGTCGCAAAGCCTGCTCGCCGTCATCACCCAGATCCTGTGCAAGACCACCGACGGTCGCGGACGCAAGGCCATCTGCGAAATCATGGTCATGACCAAGGCCATCGCCAAGTTGATTCAGACCGACCAGAGCCATCAGATCCTGACCCAGTTGCAGATGGGCCGCGACAGCGGCATGCAGGTGCTCGACCAGGCGCTGCTGGCTGCCATCACCGCCCGCGAAATCGATCCTGATGACGCCTATGCCTACGCCAGCAACAAGGGCCTGTTCCAGAAGTTCGTCACCGATACCAGTGTGCTGCCCAAGGCGGAGTTCACCGCCACGATGACACTTCCTTCGGAATAAACCCCCATGCCGGCCATCGACACCTATCTCAACGAAATCCTGGAGAAGCGCGGCTCCGACCTGCATTTCATTGCCGGTGATCCGCCGCGTATCCGTCAGTACGGCGACCTGATGCCCCTGCGCCCGGACAAGCTCGATCCCACGGTGGTACGCGAGGCGCTGTACGAGATCATGCCGAAGATCGCGATCGACCGTTTCGAGACCAAGGAAGGCGCGGATTTCGCCTACACCATGGGCGATCGGGGGCGCTTTCGCGTCAACGTGCTGCGGCACCTGAACGGCATGGGCGCCGTGTTCCGCGCCATTCCGTCCAAGGCGCTGACCATGGATGAATTGAAGCTGCCCGAATCCGTTCGCCAGATGTGTCGCCATACTCAGGGCCTCATCCTGGTGACGGGCAAGACCGGCTCGGGCAAATCAACGACCCTTGCAGCCCTGATCGATGACATCAACACCCGCGTCCAGGGTCATATCCTCACCATCGAGGATCCGATCGAGTTCGTGCATCAGCGCAAGCGCTGTCTCATCAGCCAACGCGAAGTCGGCCACCATGCCCCGACGTTCTCCGCCGCCCTGCACTCGGCCCTGCGTGAGGACCCGGACGTGATACTCGTGGGCGAATTGCGTGACCTGGAGACCATGAGTATCGCGGTGACTGCCGCCGAAATGGGCATCCTGGTCATGGGTACGCTGCACACCAACGGCGCCGCGCAGACCGTGGACCGCATGGTGAATGTGTTTCCTTCCGACAAGCAGTCGCACGTGCGCACGATGCTGTCGACCTCCCTGCGTGGTGTCGTCTCGCAGCAGCTGCTGCAGCGGACCGACAAGCAGGGACGGGTCGCGGCGCTTGAGATTCTGGTCAACACGCCGGCGACCTCGAACCTCATCCGCCAGGGCAAGCTCGATCAGCTGGAGAACAGCATGCAGTCCGGGGCGCAGTTCGGCATGCGCACCATGGACAGCGCCATCCAGCAGCTGCTGGATCAGCGCCTGATCACGGGCAAGGAAGCCTTCAAGAAGGGCATCAACAAGGCAAAGTTCGAACCGGTCCGGGATCAGGGCTAAACGCACGCCTATATCGGCGGGTGGTGCTCGATCCAGTGCCGCGCGATGTCGATGCGGCGGCAGAACCACACGTCCCGGTGCGATCGCATGTGGGCGAACAATTGCCGCAACGCGACGCTGCGCCCTGGTTGGCCGATCAGCCGTGCGTGCAGGCCGATGGACATCATCTTCGGTGCGGCCGCGCCTTCTGCGTACAGGGCATCGTAGGCATCGCGGGCATACTCGTAGAAGTTCTCGCCCTCATCATTGATGTCCTGGGTGTAGGGCACGACCAGATGATTGTGCCCCGACAGCTTGACCCAGTACGGCAGGTCATCGTTGCAGGCATCGGCGTCGTAGAGGAAGCCGCCCTCCTCCACGATGAGCTTTCTGGTGTTGGGGGTTGGTCGCGCGCTGTACCAACCCAGCGGCCGTGAACCCGTCACGCGGGTCAGGACTTCAATGGCGCGACGCATATCGGCGCGCTCCTGTTCCTCGGGGACCGGCGAAGAGTCGATCCACCCACCGCCGTGACCGGCGATTTCATGCCCGAGTCCGACCAATTCCCGAGCCAGCGCCGGATGCTGCTCCAGCGCCATGGCCACCGCAAAAATCGTCAGTGGCACACCAAATTCCTGCGCCAGGCGCAATACCCGCCACACTCCCGCACGGCTACCGTACTCGTAGGCCGACTGCGCCGGCAGATTGCGCTCTCGCGGCGCCGGGCCGGCCTCGCCACCGGCTTCATAATTCAGCACGAACTGCACGGCGAGGCGCGCGTCCTTCGGCCACCGCGGGTGCGGAGGCTGTGCGCCGTAGCCGATCAGGTCACGCGGATAGTCGCTCCATGCCATGTAGCCTCCTGCGCGCGCGTCCTTAGCCTGGCATCCCGGTTTGCCCCGGGGATTGCGGCCATCTTGGCATCGCGATCAGCGTACCGGCAACCGGGAAACCATCCCGGTACGGTAAACTCGCCGCATGTCACGAAAACTCTACATCACCAGCGCTTTGCCTTACGCGAATGGGCCTTTGCACATCGGCCACATCATGGAGTACATCCAGGTCGACATCTGGGTGCGCTTCCAGCGCATGGTCGGCTCCCGGGTCCATTTCATCGGCGCGGATGATGCCCACGGCGCGCCCATCATGCTCAAGGCCGAGGCCGACGGAGTGACGCCGCAGGAGCTGGTGCGGGGTATCGCGGCCGGGCGCCGCCGGTACCTGGAGGGCTTCTCCCTAAGCTTCGACCACTGGTACACGACCGACTCCCCGGAGAACACCGCCCTCGCCCAGGATGTCTTTGAGCGCCTGCAGTCCGCGGGCCTCATCGACACCCGGCCCGTCGAGCAGTTCTACGATCCGGTGAAGGGCATGTTCCTGGCTGACCGGTACATCAAGGGTGAATGCCCGCACTGCCATACCAAGGATCAGTACGCCGACGCCTGCGAGGTGTGCAGCACGGTCAATGCACCCACGGACCTGATCAATCCCTACTCAACCCTGTCGGGCTCGGTGCCGGAACTGCGAACCTCCGATCACCTATTCTTCACGCTCTCGGACCCGCGCTGCCGCGCATTCCTGCAAAACTGGATCCAGACTCCCGGCCATCTGCAGCCGCAGGTCGCCAACAAGGCCCGCGAATGGCTCGATGGCAGCGGGGAGAACGCGCTGGGTGACTGGGACATCTCCCGGGACGCCCCGTATTTTGGTATCCCCATTCCGGATCATCCGGGCAAGTTCTTCTACGTGTGGCTGGATGCCCCGTTAGGCTACCTCGCCTCGCTGCAGAACTACTTCTCGACCGGCGCGGCCGCGCGCAACGGCGAGCCCGGCAGTTTCGAGCAGTTCCTTGCCGACCCCGCCACCGAGCAGATCCACTTCATCGGCAAGGACATCATTTATTTCCACACACTGTTCTGGCCTGCGATGCTGAAATTCGCCGGAGCCCCCTACAAGGTGCCGGACAACATCCATGTGCACGGCTTCCTCACCGTGCTCGGTGCGAAAATGTCCAAGTCCCGCGGTACCGGCATCGATCCGCTGCGTTACCTGACGATCGGCATGGATCCGGACTGGCTGCGCTACTACATCGGCGCCAAGCTCAATGCCAACGTCGAGGATGTCGATTTCAATCCCGATGACTTCTTCGCCCGCGTGAACAGCGACCTGGTGGGCAAGTACGTCAACATCGCCAGCCGCTGCGCGAATTTCCTCACCCAGCGCTTCGCCGGCAGGATGAGCAGCACCAGCGGCTCAAGCGCCGCCGCCGTGCTCGCCGAGTTCCATCGCGAGACGGATGCCATTCGCGACGCCTACGAGCTGCGCGATTTCGGACTGGCGCTGCGGCTGACCATGCGCCTGGCGGACCTGGCCAATCGCTATGTGGCAGATCACGCGCCGTGGGAAATTGCGCGTGATGCGACACGGGGCGAGGAGCTGCAGAGCGTATGCAGCGCGGCCATCAACTTCTTTCGGCTCCTGACGCTGCTGCTCAAGCCGGTGGTGCCGCAGCTGGCCGCGCGCGCCGAAAAGTTCCTGAACGTCGCCCCGCTGGTATGGACGGACAGCGCGACGCTGCTGCCGGCCGGTCACACGATCACTCCCTACCAGCACCTGCTGACGCGCGTGGATGCCAAGACTCTCGATAAACTGTTTGACCCCGTCAAGGAGTCGCCCAAAGTGACTGAATCTGCCCCACCGGCCGGCGCGGCCGGGGTCATCACCATTGATGATTTCGCGAAAGTCGAATTGCGCGTGGCGCGCATCCTGGCCGCTGAGGCGGTGGAGGGATCCGACAAGCTGCTCAAGCTCACCCTGGATCTGGGTGAGTCCGCCGCACGCACCGTGTTTTCCGGCATCCGCTCGGCCTACGACCCGGCGACGCTGGTGGGACGGCTTACGGTGGTCGTCGCCAATCTTGCGCCGCGCAAGATGCGTTTCGGGGTTTCCCAAGGCATGGTGCTGTGTGCCGGCGGTGACGGCGCCGGACTGTTCCTGCTGTCACCGGATGCCGGCGCCATTGCGGGCATGCGCATCAGCTGACACCGCAGCGCGTGGACATCAAGGCCATCGATGCCCTGTTGCCGCAGACGCAGTGCACGCGCTGCGGCTATACGGGATGTCTCCCGTACGCGCAGGCCATTGCCGAAGGGGCGCCCATCAACCAGTGTCCGCCGGGCGGAGCCGCCACCATTGAAGCACTGGCGCAGCTGCTCGGACGCGAGACGCTGCCGCTGAACCCCGAGCATGGTGTCGAGGAGGCGCCGCGCATCGCGGTCATCGACGAGGAGCGCTGCATCGGCTGCGCGAAATGCCTGCCGCCGTGCCCGGTGGATGCCATCATCGGCGCGCCGCGTTTCATGCACACCGTAGCGGCGCAGTTGTGTACCGGCTGCGAACTGTGCATCGCGCCGTGTCCGGTGGATTGCATCTCGATGGTGGCCGTGAACGCCGCAACGCTTGCGGCCGGGCCGCCGCCGCCTGCCGCCAGCCGCGAGCGTTACCACGCGCATCAGCTGCGCGTGCAGCGCCGCGCCACCGAGCGCGCCGCATTGCTTCGTGCGCGCAAGAAACTGGCCTTCGACCCGGATCGCAACACTCCATGACGACCACGGCTGAGCGCGGCACGCGCCGCAGAGGCTACAGCGCCGCGCGACGCCGCATGCTGTTCGAGCGCCTGCGCGCGGCGAATCCCGAGCCGGTCTCCGAGCTGCACTACGCCACGGCCTTCGAACTACTGGTGGCCGTGATGCTCTCCGCGCACACCACGGACCGGAGCGTGAATAACGCGACGGCGAAGCTGTTCCCCGTGGCCAATACCCCGCAGACGCTGCTCGCCATGGGCGTCGCGGGTGTGAAGCCGTATCTGAAAACCGTTGGGCTGTATAACGCCAAGGCCGCCAACCTCATCGGACTGTGCCAGCGCCTGGTGGATCTGCACGGCGGTGAGGTGCCCGCCGACCGCGACTCGCTCGAGGCGCTGCCGGGCGTGGGTCGCAAGACCGCGAATGTCGTGCTGAACATCGCGTTCGGCGCAACCACGATCGCCGTGGACACGCATATCTTTCGGGTCGCGAACCGCACCGGGCTGGCGCCCGGTCGTACTCCGCTGGTGGTGGAACTCGAACTGGTCCGCACGACGCCGCAGGAGTTCGCGCGCGAGGCGCATCATTGGCTGCTGCTGCACGGCCGCTACGTGTGTCTGGCCCGCACACCGAAGTGCCCGACCTGCCTGATTCGCGACCTGTGCGATTATCAGGAAAAGACCCAGATCAAGACCAAGGCTGCGCGCTGAGCACGACTCATGCCGATTTTTGCCGACCAAAGCCGCGAACAACTGCGCCAGATGTACCTGGAGGCCTGGCGCAAGTTCCGGGCGCAGCAACCCTTAAGTCCGCTCGAAGGCCAACTCGCCGCCGTGATCGCCGAGCATCCCGAATACATCGTGTGGCTTGAAAGCGGGCAGGAAGTCCTCAGCAGCGAATTCACGCCCGAAGGCGGACAGGAGAATCCGTTCCTGCATATGGGAATGCATCTGGCGATCCGCGAGCAGCTGAGCACGAACCGCCCCGCAGGCTTCGCGGCCCTGCACCGCAAGCTGTGTGAGCACTTTGGCGACGCCCATGAGGCCGAACACGCGCTGCTGACGCCGCTGGGGGAAACGCTATGGGAAGCCCAGCGCGCGGGTCGCGCGCCGGATGAAATGCAGTACCTGCGCAAAGTCGAAGCGCTGGTGGCACAGCTGCTCACGCGCCGCTGAGGCGGCCCCGGCAGCGCTTCGACCAATGGCTGCTCGTTGCGCTACTTCTTTTTCGGAATGTACAGATCCGTGAGCGTGCCGTCGACGGCTTCAGCGGCAAATGCCACGGTTTCCGACAGCGTCGGATGCGGATGAACGGTCAGGCTGATATCCGTCGCGTCCGCACCCATTTCAATCGCCACGGCGACTTCACTGATCAGGTCACCGGCATTGGATCCCACGATCCCGCCGCCCAGCAGCCGGTGCGTGACCGGATCGAACAGCAGCTTGCTGAAGCCATCATCCCGTCCCAGCGACAGTGAGCGGCCGCTCGCGGCCCAGGGGAATACTCCCTTCTCGAAGGCGATGTTCTTCGCTTTCGCTTCTGTCTCCGTCAATCCGACCCAGGCCACTTCCGGATCGGTGTACGCGACCGACGGAATGACGCGGGCATCGAAGGCAGCCTTGTGGCCGGCGATGACCTCGGCGGCGACCTTCGCTTCGTGAGTCGCCTTGTGGGCCAGCATCGGCTGACCGACGATATCGCCGATGGCGAAGATATGCGGGACGTTGGTGCGCATCTGCTTGTCGACCGGGATGAAACCGCGGTCGCTGACATTCACGCCCGCAGCCTCCGCGCCGATCAGCTTGCCATTGGGCGAGCGGCCGACGGCTACCAGCACGTAGTCGTACAGCTGCGGCTCCGGCGCCTTCTCGCCCGCGAAAATGACGCGGATGCCCTGCTTGGTGGCCTCGACGCCCGTGACTTTCACGCTCAGCAGAATCTGTTCGTAGCGGGCCCGCAGGCGCTTCTCCAGCGGCTTGACCAGGTCCGGATCGCAGCCCGGCATCAGCGTCGGGGTCAGCTCGACCACGCTCACCTTGGTGCCCAGGGCATCGTACACGCAGGCCATCTCCAGACCGATGATGCCGCCGCCGACCACCAGCAGCCGCCCACCGACGGCCGGCAGTTCCAGCGCGCCCGTTGAATCGATGATGCGCGGATCGCTCGGCCAGCCGGGCAGCTTTACCGCCTCGGATCCGGCCGCGATGATGCAGCTGTCGAAGCGAATGCGCTCCGTGCCCTTCGGACCTGCGACTTCGATGACCTGCGGGCTGACGAACTTGCCGGTGCCCGTGACCAATTCAACCTTGCGCTGCTTCGCCAGGGCCGACAGGCCGCTGGTCAGCTTCTTCACCACGCCGCTCTTGAAGCCGCGCAGCTTCTCCAGATCCAGCGTAGGTTTGCCGAAACTGATGCCGTGCGCGGCCATCTCATCGGCCTCCTCGATGACCCTGGCCGCATGCAGCAGGGTCTTGGAGGGAATGCAGCCGACGTTCAGGCACACGCCACCGAGCGTGGACCAGCGTTCTATGAGGGTCACTTTCAAGCCCAGATCCGCAGCGCGGAAGGCCGCGGTATAACCGCCGGGGCCCGAACCCAGCACGATGACCTGCGTGCTGCGGTCAGACTGCGCCTCGATGCGACTCATGGCGGAAACATCCGGAGCGCGCATGCGCACCGTGTCCCCGGAAGCATCGGCGACTGGGGCCTTGGGCGCTGCGGCGACTGCGGCCGGGGCAGCAGCAGGTTGTGCGGGCGCCGCGGCTTTCGCGGGTACATCGCTGGCCGTCGGGGCGGCGTCAGCGCCGGCCACTGCGGCGACACGCGCGATGACGCTGCCCTTGCCGACCTTGTCGCCGCGTTTGACCAGCAACTCTGTGATGGTGCCCGCCGCTGCCGACGGCACGTCCATCGTGGCCTTGTCGGTCTCCAGGGTGATGAGCGGCGTTTCAACTTCGACGCTGTCGCCGACCTTGACCAGCACATCCACGATCGGCACGGCATCAAAGTTGCCGATATCCGGAACGACGAGATCTATGGAACTCATCTAGGGTACCGCCTCGACCAGGGCGCGCGGCTCCGCGAGCACCTGCGAAAGATAAGTGGTGAATTTCGCGGCCAGCGCTCCATCGATGACGCGATGATCGTAGGACAGCGACAGCGGCAGCATCAGGCGCGGCACGAAGGCGCCGTCCTTGAACACCGGCTTCATCGCCGAGCGCGACACTCCAAGTATCGCAACCTCCGGAGCATTGATGATCGGCGTGAAGGCCGTACCACCGATGCCGCCGAGGCTGGAAATCGTGAATGAACCGCCCTGCATCTGCGCGACATTCAGCGTCCCGGTGCGGGCCTTCTCCGACAGCTCACCCAGTGAACGGGCGATTTCGTAGATGTCCTTGCGATCCGCGTCACGCACTACCGGCACCATCAGGCCATTGGGCGTGTCGGCCGCGAAGCCCATGTGGATGTACTTCTTGAGGACCAGGTTCTCACCTGCCGCGTCCAGGGAAGAATTGAAGGTCGGGAAGTGATGCAACGCCCGCACGCAGGCGCGGATGATGAAGGCCAACGGCGTCAGCTTGATGCCCTGCTCGGTAGCCTTCGACTTCAGCTTGTTGCGCAGCTCCTCCAGAGCCGTGATGTCCGCCTCATCGAATTGCGTGACGTGCGGCAGATTCACCCAGCTGGCATGCAGTCGCGATCCGGAGATTTTCTGGATTCGCGTCAGCGGCTTGGTTTCCACCGTACCAAAGGCTGCGAAATCCACGACCGGCACGCTGGGCAGACCGCGGCCGGCCTGCGCGCCGCCCTTTCCGGACTGCGCCGCGCCGCCACTGAGCGCCTGCTTGACGAAGCCTTTGACGTCCTCCTCGGTGATCCGGGACTTGAAGCCGGTGCCGCTCACCCGCGCCAGGTCGACGCCCAGTTCACGCGCGAAGCGCCGTACCGAGGGACTGGCATGGGCCGAGGAGAAGCCACTTTCGTTGACGGCGGCCAGCGGCGCGCCGGCGGCCGGTGCAGCAGGCGCGGCGGCAGGCGCCGCTGCGACAGGTGCTGCAGCAGCCTTCGGTGCCGGTGCTGCAGCCGTCGGCGTGGGCACTGCCGGTGTGGGCGCAGCAGCAGCTGCCGGCGTCGCCGCGGTCGCATCGGCGACCTGCACGGTCGCGACCACATCGCCCGGGGATATTGTCCCGCCCTTCTTGGCGATCATCTTCTCGATGACGCCGGCGACCGTGGACGGCACGTCCATGGTCGCCTTCTCGGTCTCCAGGGTAATCAGCGGACCGTCGACTTCGATGGAGTCGCCGGGCTTGACGAGGACGTCGATGACGGCCACGTCCTTGAAGTTGCCCATGTCGGGCACTCGCACTTCTATGACGCGAGTCACTGTTGATTCTCTTTGGGTGTTGATCAGGAATTCAAAGGGTCGGCCTTCGCCGGATCGATACCGAGGGCCGCGATGGCTTTGCCCACGGTAGCACGATCAATCTTGCCCTCGTCGGCCAGCGCCTTGAGCGTCGCCACCACGATGAAATTGCGGTCCACTTCAAAGTGCCGGCGCAGCGCGGCGCGGCTGTCCGAGCGACCGTAGCCGTCGGTGCCCAGCGTCACATAGCGCTTCTCCACCCACTGACGGATCTGGTCAGGCACCGCACGCATATAGTCGGTGGCGGCAATGACCGGGCCGTCGACATCCTTCAGGCAGGTGCTCACGTAGGGCACTTTTGCCGTCGCCTGCGGATTGAGCAAGTTGTGGCGTTCGCACGCGAGTGCTTCGCGACGCAGCTCACTGAAGCTGGTCACCGAGTAGATATCAGCCGGGACACCGTAGTCCTTCTCCAGCATCTGGGCGGCCGCGATGCACTCACGCAGGATGGTGCCGGAACCGAACAGGGTCGCGCGCACCTTGCCCTTGCCGCCGGTCTGAAGCCGGTACATGCCCTTCAGAATGCCCTCTTCCGCGCCCTTCGGCAGCGGCGGCTGGGCGTAGTTCTCGTTCATCACTGTGATGTAGTAGAACACCCGCTGCTGATCCACGTACATGCGCCGCATGCCGTCGTGAATGATGACGGCGAGCTCATAGGCGAACGTCGGATCGTAGCTGACGCAGTTCGGCACGGTGCTGGCATGAAGCAGGCTGTGACCGTCCTGATGCTGCAGTCCTTCACCTGCCAAGGTGGTGCGGCCGGCGGTGGCGCCGAGCAGGAAACCGCGGGCCTGGATGTCGCCGGCGGCCCACAGAAAATCTCCAACGCGCTGGAAGCCGAACATCGAGTAGTAGATGTAGAACGGCACCATGTTGATGCCGTGATTGGCGTAGGCGGTGCCCGCCGCAATCCACGAGCAGGTCGCACCGGCCTCGTTGATGCCCTCTTCGAGCATCTGGCCCTTCTTGTCCTCGCGATAGGACATGAGGGTCTCGGAATCCTGCGGTGTGTACAGCTGACCCACCGATGAGTAGATGCCGATCTGGCGGAACAGGCCTTCCATGCCGAAGGTGCGCGCCTCATCCGGAACGATCGGCACGATGTTCTTGCCGATGTTCTTGTCTTTGAGCAGTACCGTGAGGATGCGCACGAATGCCATGGTGGTGGAGATCTCGCGCTCCCCGGTGCCTTCGAGCATGGCTTCAAAGGCGGACAGTGGCGGGATTGCCAGCGCGGGCGCCGTATTGGTGCGTACCGGCAGATAGCCGCCGAGCGCACTGCGCCTGCTGTGCAGGTACTTGGCTTCCTCCGAGTTCTCGGGCAGCTTCAGGTACGGGAGCCTGGCCAGATCCTCATCGGCGACCGGCATGGCAAAGCGATCGCGGAAGGCGCGCAGGCCCTCGATGTCCACCTTCTTTTGCTGGTGCGCAACCATCTGGCCTTCGCCGGCCTTGCCGAGGCCGAAGCCCTTGACCGTGTGCGCCAGAATGACCGTGGGCTGGCCCTTGTGGTTTGCGGCCGCGTAGTACGCTGCGAACACCTTCTGCGCATCGTGACCGCCGCGTTTGAGGGCATAGATGTCCTCGTCGCTCATGTTGGCGACCATCTCGCGCGTTTCGGGATACTTGCCGAAGAAATTCTCGCGCGTGTATGCGCCGCCCTTGGCCTTGTAGTTCTGGTACTCCCCGTCGACCGTGTCTTCCATGACCTTGCGCAGCAGACCGGAGCCGTCGCGGGCGAGCAGATGATCCCAGCGCGAGCCCCACAGCACCTTGATCACGTTCCAGCCGGCGCCGAGGTAGGCAGCTTCCAGCTCCTGGATGATCTTGCCGTTGCCGCGCACCGGGCCATCCAGGCGCTGCAGGTTGCAGTTGATGACGAAGACGAGGTTATCGAGCTTCTCGCGCACCGGCATGGTGAGCGCGCCCATGGATTCAGGCTCATCGGTCTCGCCGTCGCCCAGGAAGCACCACACCTTCCGATCGCTCGCCGGCACCATGCCGCGATGTTCCATGTAACGCACAAAGCGCGCCTGGAAGATGGCCATCATCGGCCCCAAGCCCATGGACACCGTCGGGAACTGCCAGAAATCCGGCATCAGCCACGGATGCGGATACGAGGACAACCCCAGTCCCGGCCCTTCGGCCTCCTGGCGGAAACGGTTCAACTGATCTTCGGACAGCCGTCCTTCGAGGAAGGCGCGCGCGTAAATGCCCGGCGAGGAGTGTCCCTGCATGAACACCATGTCACCGGGATGCTGCGTGGAAGCCGCACGCCAGAAGTGATTGAAGCCCACCTCGTAGAGGGTGGCCGAGGAGGCGTAGCTGGCCAGGTGGCCGCCGAACTCGGAGGAGATCTTGTTGGCCTTGAGCACCATCGCGACCGAGTTCCAGCGCAGATACGCCTCGATGCGGCGCTCGAGCGCCCGGTCACCGGGGTAGGCTTGCTGCTGGGGCACCGAGATGGTGTTCACATAAGCAGTGTTGGGTTTGAACGGCAGATAGGCCCCGGAGCGACGCGTATGGTCGATCAGGCGCTCCAGCAAAAAGTGCGCACGATCCGCGCCGTGTGTGGTGAGCACGGAGTCGATCGACTCCAGCCACTCCTGGGTTTCTGTCGGATCAAGATCTTGCAATTTGGGAAGTTCCGTCATGGCGGCTCTTAAAACTCCGCCGCAGTCCGCGGCGCTGTAACTCCGCCGCACGCCGCGGCCCCGCAGGCACGGGCGCGAACGGATGCTGTGCTAGGATGCGCAATTGGACTGCGCGTGAATTCGCGTTGAATCAAGCTGGGTAATGATCCGGATTTCACTGGCGACGGTCAAGCAAGCATGGCGGAACGGGCCTCTTTCCGGGACGCTGCCCCCATTCTGCGCAATCCGGTCATGACATCTCGCTCAACAAGCCTTTTGCCGCTCCAGGCGCCCCCGCGGATCGAGCGCGTTACGCGCCTGTCCGCACGCGTTGCCGACACCCTCGACGCCATACTAGTCATCATTCCCATGGATGCCTCCTCAGCGGTGTTTGCAGCACTGCCGCAGGCGCAGATCTGGCGCCAGCTGCACACCGGACGGGCCGGTCAGAAGACCGGGACCGGTCCGGGGAGCGTGCGTAGCGTCAACCTCGCCAACTCACCGCAGACCCGTCTGATATTGGGAGTGATGCCGCGCAATGCAAGCGCATTCGAGCTGCTCTCACTGGCCGGGCGCATGGCGCGCGATCTGGGCAATTGCACGCCGACCGCCATTGGCCTGGCCGCACCCACGGACCCTACCGGTGAGGGCGAGCGGCCCCTGGAGGCCCTGCTCAGCGCCACCCTTGCCTACGCTTTTGAGATGCCCAGCTTCCGCAGCACCCGCAAGCGCGCGCGTACCCTGCAACGGGTCAGCGTGGTCGGCGGGTCACTGGATCTGCGCCGCGTCCAGATCGCGGCACAGGCCAATGGGCTGGCACGCTGGCTCACCGCCCTGCCGCCCAACAAACTCGACGCGAGCGGCTACCAGCGCGTGCTGCGCGCGCTGGCCCGCAGGCACCGTCTGAAGTTCCGCTGGCTGTCGGAAGCGGCGCTGAAGCGTCTCGGCGCCGGTGCGTTCCTCGCCGTCGCCCAGGGCAATGCCCTACGCACGGCCGGGATTGCACACCTCAGCTATCGGCCGCCGGGCCATCGTGGCCGCGCCGATGTAGCCCTGGTGGGTAAGGGCGTGATCTTTGATACCGGCGGCACTAATCTGAAACCCCATCGCGGTATGCTAGATATGCACACCGATATGAATGGCAGCGCGGTTGCTCTGGCGACGCTGTGCGCCTGCGCCGAGACCCGCGCGCCGCTGGCCGTGGACGCGTGGCTCGCCATCACCGAGAACCGTACCGGGCCTGAGGCCTACATACCTCAGGATGTCGTCACAGCGGTCAATGGCACCAGCATTCAGGTGATTCACACCGACGCCGAGGGACGCATGGTGCTGGCGGACACGCTGGCGCTCGTCGGGCGCACCCGCCCCGCACTCATCATCGACTACGGCACACTCACCGGTGCCTGCATCACGGCCCTGGGCGAGCGCATGAGCGGCATCTTCGTGCGACCCCCCGCGCTGGCCCCCATCGCGCTGGCGGCCGGCGAGTCAAGTGGCGAGCGGGTCTGGAATTTTCCCATGGATGCCGACTACGACGCGGAGCTGGAAAGCCGGATCGCCGATGTCATGCAGTGCACTCCGGACGGCAAGGCGGACCACATCCTCGCGGCGCGCTTTCTGTCGCGCTTCGTGCCCGAGAGCGCCGCCTGGATCCACATGGATCTGGCGGCGGCATCGCGCACTGGCGGCCTTGCGCACATCAACACCGATATCACCGGCTTCGGCGTGCGCTACACCCTGGAGCTGCTGCGCAGTGGCAAGCTGGCGCTGCCCACCGGGAAACCCAAGCGATGACGACCCTGACCCTGCGCCGTCCGGATGACTGGCACCTGCACCTGCGTGACGGTACGGCGATGGCCGCGGTGCTGCCCTTCACGGCTGCCCGCTTCGGACGGGCGATAGTCATGCCGAATCTGAAGCCCCCCGTGACCACCACCGCCTTGGCAGTGGCCTACCGCGACCGGATCCTCGCCGCCCTCCCCGCCGGATCCCATTTCCAGCCGCTGATGACTGTGTATCTGACCGACCAGACCGCCCCTGAAGAGGTCGCCATGGCGCGTGCCAGTGGTTGCATCGCCGGCTTCAAACTCTACCCGGCAGGTGCCACCACCAACTCCGATTCCGGGGTCACTGATCTGCGCAATATACGGCGGGTGCTGGAGCAGCTGAGCGAGCACGGCATGGTGCTGCAGGTCCATGGCGAGGTGACCTTGGCCGATGTCGATGTGTTCGATCGCGAGGCGCGCTTCATCGACGAGGTGCTGCTGCCGCTGTGCGTGCGCCATCCGGGCCTGCGCATCGTTTTCGAACACATCACCACGCGCCGCGCAGTCGAGTTCGTGCGTTCGGCGCGCGCCGGTGTTGCCGCCACGATCACACCACACCACCTGATGATGAACCGCAATGCGTTGTTCGTCGGCGGCATCCGCCCGCACCTGTACTGCCTGCCGGTGCTGAAGACCGAAACTGATCGCGAGGCGCTGATCGAGGCTGCAACCAGCGGCGATCCGCGCTTCTTCCTCGGCACCGACAGCGCTCCGCATGCCCGGCACACCAAGGAGTCAGGCTGTGGCTGCGCGGGAATCTTCAGCGCCCACGGCGCGATCGAACTGTATGCGGAAGTTTTCGACAGTGTCGGCCGGCTGCCGCTGCTCCCCGGATTTGCCTCCGAGTTCGGCGCGGATTTCTATGGCCTGCCGCGCAATTCGGACTTCATCACCCTGACCGCCGAGCCGTGGAGGGTTCCTGACACCTATGACTTCGGTGGCGAAACACTGGTGCCCTTGCGGGCCGGCGAGATGATCGGCTGGCGCATGAGCGGGGCCGCGCATCCGTGAGTGAGTACGAAGAGGTCACGCGCACGGCAACCGCCGCGATCATGAGCCGTCGTTTCCGCGGCTTCCTTCCCGTCGTCATCGATGTCGAAACGGGCGGATTCAATTCGCGCACCGATGCGCTGCTGGAGATTGCTGCGGTGTTCATCGACATCGACGCGAGCGGAACCCTCTCGCGCGGCGCCACGCACAGCTTCCATGTGCAGCCGTTTCCGGGCGCGCGCATGGACCCGGCCTCTCTGAGCGTCACCGGCATCGACCCCTACCATCCGCTGCGACCCGCGTTGCCGGAGCGCGAAGCCATCCAGCGCATATTCCGCGAAGTGCGACACCAGATGAAAGCCTACGATTGCCGAAGGGCCATCCTCGTCGGGCACAACGCGGCCTTTGATCTGGGATTCGTGAATGCGGCGCTGGAGCGTACCGACGTCAAGCGCAGCCCCTTCCACCCCTTCTCCTGCTTCGATACCGCCACTCTAGCCGGCGCAGCGCTGGGCCAGACCGTGCTGGCCAAGGCCGTGGCGGTGTCGGGGATTCAGTGGGATGCGAGCTCCGCACACTCTGCGTCCTACGACGCCGAGCGCACGGCCGATGTTTTTTGTTTTGTCTGCAACCGCATGCAGACGACCTACGCGGCGGCCCAGGATCGGGCCGGTGAACTGGGATGGTTCGACGCCGCTGCGGGCGATCCGGGCGTGCCGGAAGGCTAGCGCCCGTTGCCGGGCGCGGCCTGCCGGGCAATCAGGCGGTGACGGCGCCGCTTTCCTGCAGCAGCTTCTTCAACTCGCCGCTGTGATACATCTCCAAGGCAATGTCACAGCCGCCCACGAGTTCGCCATTGATGTACAGCTGCGGATAGGTGGGCCAGTTGGAATAACGCTTCAGAGCCTCGCGCAGCTCCGGTTCCTCGAAAATATTCACATGCTTGAACTGCGCGCCCACGGCCTTCAGGGCCGCCGCGGTCTGCGCCGAAAAGCCACACTGCGGAAAATCCGGGGTGCCCTTCATGAACAACACTACCGGCGCCGAATTGAGCTCGGCCTTGATCTTTTCCTCGACGTCCATAATCCAGTCCTTTTGATGGCGGTCATTACACCGCTGCGGGCAATGAAGACGATTATGGGGGCTGGAGGCGCTTTCTTCAAACCAGCGCCCCACGAAGGCCGTCAGCTCGCCCTTGGGTCAGAACAGGCTCGGCACGCCGACATAAAGCTGATCCTCGAGTGAGTCGATGGGGTGCAGGAGGTCATCACCGGTATGGCCGGCCAGCAGCCGTCCCAGATCCCAAACCTGCCAGGCCGCCATCGGCTGCCAGGCACGGGCGTAAAAATCACCCGTATCCTTGGTGAAGTCGGCGACCGGACTTGCACTCAATGCCGCCAGCAGGTCGCGCTCGGTTTGCTCAAAGACGACGCCCTTGCCGGGAGGGCGCGTGGCCCACAACAGCCGCAGCACATAGGCGTTGGGCACAGTGTCGAACTGCCCCCGATCGCCAACATCCGGCGACTGCCGCCCGAACGCAATCATATATCGGGGATCGCTCTTGATCAGGGGACCTGCCTTGACCGACAGCGTGCAGTACACCCGAGGATCCGACGGCAGGCACTGGCCCGACGGATGTCCGGCCGCAAGATTCATCTCAATCAGTACAAGCAAGGCTTCCAGACCTGCTCCACGATCGAGGGCGGATTGCGTCCGAGCGACATAAGCATCCTGGGTGGGTGGAAGCTTACGGTCCGCAATCTCTTTGGACAGCAGTTTAAAGATTTCCGGAAAGGCACCTGCGGAGGTGGTGGGACGGGCGATCAGATGCGGTGACAGCGGAAATCGGGCGTGGGATTCCCAATGACGCGCAGTGAGCTTCCAGTGCAATACGGTTGAGCTCTTGCCGGGCTGCATCGTCGTCACCCAAAGCTCGTTGGGAATCTGGCCACTGGCGGTCAGATCATCGGCAATCGACGGATGGATATGCGCAAAGGTGCTCCACATTCTGCGCAGCCCAGCACGGATGCCCGGCGGCACAGGTTCGGCGTCGTAACGGACGGCGACGACTTCCGCGCCATCGAGCAGCCAGCGAATGCGTCCGTCCGCCTCGCTGCGCTGCAGGACGGGGCGCGGCAGGCCGGGGGCAGTAACCCCCAGTTCACTTTCCATCCAGAACGGATCCTGCAGGCTCGGGGCCTTGTCGGGGCTGATTGCGCCCGCCTGCAGTGCCTTGCGCAGTCGCACCCGGCTCTCGATCTCCGCAGTGCGGAACCAAACTTCCGCGTACAGCGAATCGTTTGCGAACTCATTGCCGGGACCTGCAGAGTAGATACGGCGCAGCCGGTAGTCGTAGACCCGCAGGCCATTAACGTCCCTGAGGTAGTGATAGTCCTGCGCCAATCCCAGGGTAATCATCTGGGCATCCTCACCGGCGGCATCACGCGTGTACTGCAGCCGCAGTTCGCCCTCGGGCTGGGAATGCACCGCCAGCACGGCATCGCTACCGTCGGCTGGTGATACCGCCGATGCCGTTGCGCACACTACCGCCAGCCACAGCGCACTCAGACTTTGAATTAGTTTGCTCATGTCCTGCCTTTTCACTTCAGGAGGAAATCTCGACAAACGGGTGCGGTCGTTGCAGAAGCTTGCGAATCGAATGGATTGAAAATCCAATGACGATGATCACAGCGGCGAGGACGAGCCCGGCTGCCAGTCTGCTCACCGTGTGCCCAAGGACCGATGCAATCACACCCGGGTCCCCTATGCCCGACCATAGCAGGAAGGAGAATGTCCACATCTGCGAAAACATGAGGACTACCAAGGACCAAGTCGCGGGCTTTTGCGCCTTGGACGTCTGAGTGAGCAGAATCGGCACCGTTATCAGCGGAATCATCAGAAAATTTACTGACACCCTGCGGTACAGGTCGTGCGGCAGGTGCTGCAGCATGACCAGCGCCATCGCACCGATGTACAACAGGAGCAGACCCACGAAAGGCAGGCCGACGGCAACCAGACACAGGCGTCCCAGCTGCTGTGCCCCGCTACCCAGGCCCGGCAACAACACCAGCTCGCTCAGCGTACCGCGTTCGGGATTGAAGATCGCCAGCAGGCGCGACAAGGGCCATACCCAGCACAGGCCAATTGCGGCCATGAAGCCCAGAAATTGAGCGCCGTGCAACACGTAGGGGAAGGCGCGTGGCTGCAGCGAGCCTTCATAAAGCAGTGCCAAAAACGGTGCGCCGGAAACAACGGCGCACAATGTCGCCAGCTGAATCCCGCGCCGTTGCCAGGAAGCCGGCGCATAGGGCGGGCCCAAGGCCAGGCGCACAGCCCGCCAGGGGCTCGGACGTTGCGCAGGCACAGCGGGTGCGACTGCCGGGACACTGACTCGGACGCCTGGCGCAGTGCGCGCCTGAGATCTCCATCGCCATAGGAGCGCTCCTGATGAACCTGCGAGCGACCCCATTGCGACCATGGTGATATCGCCCGCACCACCGTTCAACGACCAAACCAGCGCGCACGGCGCCGCGAAAATGAATGCGAAAATCCACATCGAACCACCGGCCAGCAGGCGCCGCTGCTGCGGCAGACGCAATTCCTGCAGGTCGTGCACAAATCCCGACAGCCTGAAGACCAGCAGCCAGGAGCACACGACGTTGAGGCCCACGAGCACCAAAATAGCGAACTCGCCACTGCCGGCAACCTGAAGCGTAATCGCATAAATCTGGGCAGCGGCAGCCCATGCGCCAACCATCAGCACCAGCGTGATCAGCAGAATCGGAGTCGCATTCATCGCGGCCCCGACAAATCTCACCCAGCGCATCATCTTGGAAACCAGGCCGCGCCGGGGCGATCGGTAATCTCGATGAACAGATCCTCGAGATTCATCGCCTCGAGCGTCCCGCCGCTGGCCAATGCGGCACTCGGCCATGGCGCCAGATCTTTGCGTGTCAGCACGATGGACATGCCGCCGTCGGGTCGGCGGCGGCGCGCAATCTCACCGGGAAGGGCCTTGCTCAAGCCGGCGACGGCCTCATGCGACACACTCAAGCGCGCATGCGTGTCCTTGAGGTCATCCATTCCCGTGTTGAGCAAGAGTTTGCCCTCATGCAGAAAGCACACGTGGGAGGCGACGCGCTCCAGGTCCGAAACAATATGGGTTGAAAACAACACCGTCATGCCCGCCTCCCCGGCCCGCAGGGCAATTTCGCGCAGAAAGTCACGTCGCGCCACCGGATCCAGTGCAGAAGCGGGCTCATCGAGGATCAGTAGCTCCGGACAGCTCGCCAGCACGCGAATCAGCGCGACCCGCTGCCGTTCGCCCGGAGACAGCTTGGCGAGCCGCTGCGAGGGGGTAATGTCCCAGCGCATGAGCGAATTCCACATGTATTCGCTGTCCCACTTCGGATAGAAGCCGGCTACGAACTGCAGCATGGTTTCGACCGTCATCCAGTTCAGGGCCTGCGGCTGCTGGGGGACATACCCTAAGCGCATTTTTGCCGCATCGGTCATGGTGAGCGCTGGTTCGTCCAGCACGGTGGCAGAGCCGGACTGCGGCATCAGCAGCCCGACGAGAATGCGCATCAGAGTGGTCTTGCCGGCACCATTGCTCCCAACCAGACCCAGTACGGCGCCTTTCGGGATCGACAGGCTCACATCATCGAGAACCCGTCGGCCACCGTAGCGCTTGTGAATGTTCCGGCAGATCACCGGAAAATCGTGCGAATCAACTGTCTCAGGCACACTCACCGCGTTCATTGATCTGCCTCCAGGAGCACTCGCAATCGGTCCAGGACTGATTCGACCGGCAGGCCCAGTTCACGCGCCTGCCGCGCCAGTTCATCGAGTTGGGGTTGCAGCTGTTCTAATCGCCGGTCGGCCGATGGCGCCCGACCGCGCAGGGGCGCCACCACCATCCCTTTGCCACGTCGACGTTCGAGGAGCCCCTCGGCCTCCAATTGGCCGTAGGCGCGCGAGACGGTCATGGGATTGATGGCATGCACGCCGGCGACGTCCCGCACGGATGGAATTTCTTCTCCCGGAACCAGCCTGCCGCTGGCGATGAGACGTCGCAGCTGCTGGGCAATTTGCCGGTAGATGGGCTCGGCGGAGCTGGGCTGAACGAGTAGCGCGTCTGACTCCATGTGTATCGAGACACTAATACACTAGGAGGTGCTTGGCAAGCTACTTAGGTCACTTCCGTGCAGACGAGTTTGGTTTCCAGATATTCGGTCATCCCGAAGCTTGAACCCTCGCGACCCAGCCCGGACTCCTTGACGCCGCCAAAGGGCGCCACCGTGGTCGAGATCAGGCCGGTATTGAGCCCCACCATGCCGTACTGCAGGGCCTCCGACACCCGCCAGGCCCGATTCAGGTCCTGGGTGAAGAAATACGCCGCAAGGCCTGCGGTCGTATCATTGGCAAGCTGGATCGCCTGCTCCTCGGTTTCAAATTTCACGATGCCCGCCAGCGGGCCGAATGTTTCCTCCTGGAACAGTGCGGCCTGCGGACTGACATCGGTGATGAGCGTGGGCTGAAAGAAGTTGCCGGTGGCGCGTGCCCCGCCTGCGACCAGATTGCCGCCGCGGCCCAAGGCGTCCTCAACATGTCGTTCGACCTTCTCGACGGCCGCGGCATTGATCAGCGGCCCCTGCTGTGTGACGCCGGCCAGACCATCCCCCATCACCAGCTTGTCGACCTGCGCACGCAGCTTCGCGACGAACTCATCATGAATCCCGCGCTGCACGAGGATACGGTTCGCGCACACGCAGGTCTGGCCCGAGTTGCGAAACTTGGACGCCATGGCACCCGCCACCGCCTTGTCCACATCGGCATCGTCAAAGACGATGAAGGGTGCGTTGCCGCCCAATTCCAGCGACACATGTTTGACGGTATCCATGCACCGCGCGGCGAGCATCTTGCCGATGCGGGTCGAGCCGGTGAAGGTGAACTTGCGCACCCGCGGATCGCTCGTGAACACATCCCCAATGGCGGCGGGCGCACCCGTCACCACGTTGAATACGCCCGCGGGCAGTCCGGCCTGGCTGCCCAGCCATGCCAGCGCCAGTGCGGAAAACGGCGTCAGCTCGGAGGGCTTGAGCACGACCGTGCAGCCGGCGGCCAGCGCCGGGCCCACTTTGCGCGTGATCATCGCCGCCGGGAAATTCCACGGCGTGATCGCGGCCACGACGCCCACCGGCTCGCGCAATACCAGCAGGCGTTTGTCGGCCATGTGTCCGGGAATGATCTGTCCGTAGGCGCGGCGACTCTCCTGGGCAAACCACTCGATGAAGGATGCGGCATAGCCGATCTCGGCCCGTGACTCACTCAGCGGCTTGCCCTGTTCAGCCGTCATCAGGCGCGCGAGGTCCTCCTGGTTCGCGATGATGAGTTCGTACCAGCGCTGCAGGAGCGTGCCACGCTCGGCCGCGGCCAGGCGTCGCCAGGACTCAAAGGCGCGATGTGCCGCCGCGACCGCGCGTTCGGTCTCCGCCGCGCCCAGTGCCGGAATGCGTCCGAGCAGTTGCTGGGTCGCCGGATTGAGGACATCCAAAGTGCGTGGCCCCTCAACCCATTGGCCATCGATATAGGCCGCCTCTCGCAGCAGTGCGCCGGATTTGAGCGCCAGGCGTGCTTGCTCCGCCGTCTTCGCAGTGTCATTCATGTGCATAGGATATCGCGCCAGGGCGATTTCCGCTTCGAGGTGGCCCGGTGCTACGCTAGGCGCATGAATGCGCTTCCCATCGACCTGCCCAGCGCCCTGCCCGCGGATCTGCGTGAGCAGGTGGCCGATGCCCTGCGCGAGGATGTCGCCGGCGGTGATGTCACCGCGAGCTTGGTCCCGGCACGACAGCGCGTGCGGGGACGCCTCATTACGCGCGAGCCCATGACGTTGTGCGGCAGCGCCTGGGTGGAGGAAACCTTCCGGCAACTGGATCCCCAGATCGTCCTGAAGTGGCAGGTCGAGGAAGGCGGCCAGGCGAACACCGATGAGACCTTGCTGCTCCTTGAAGGTCTGGCCCGACCGATTCTCACCGGTGAACGCACGGCGCTGAACTTCCTGCAGCTGCTCTCGGCGACCGCCAGCGAGGCGCGGCGCTATGCGGATGCGGTCGCCGGTACCGGCTGCATCATCCTGGATACCCGCAAGACGCTTCCGGGACTGCGCACCGCACAGAAATACGCGGTGCGTTGTGGCGGCGCCCAGAACCATCGCATGGGGCTGTTCGACATGGTACTGATCAAGGAGAACCATATCGCGGCGGCCGGATCGATCACCCGCGCCATCGACAATGCGCGTCGCGTGGCACCGCGCCTGCAGGTGGAGACCGAGGTCGAAAATCTCGCGCAGCTCGAGGAGGCGTTGCTGGCACGCCCCGATATCGTGATGCTGGATAATTTCACGCTCGAGGACCTGCGCACCGCCGTTGAACGTAACCGTCAGGAGGGTTCACCGGTGAAGCTCGAAGCCTCCGGAGGCGCGAGCCTGGAGACGGTGCGCGCCATGGCCGAGAGCGGGGTCGACTACATTTCCGTTGGCGCCATCACCAAGCACGTGCGGGCCATCGATCTTTCGATGCGGCTGGAATTCACCACCTCTGCGGCGGCAGAGGCTTAAGTCCCGACTGCCTTCAACACCCGCTGCGGCTGTGCGATGCCATAGCCCTGGGCGTAGTCGACGCCGAGGCTGGTCAGCATCTGGATGATTTCCGCGTTCTCGGCAAATTCGGCGATGGTCTGCTTGCCGGTGAGATGGCCGATCTCGTTGATGGAACGCACCATCTCGCGGTCGATCGGGTCACGCAGGATTTCGCGCACGAAGCTGCCGTCGATCTTCAGATAATCGACCGGGAAGTGCTTCAGATACCCGAATGAAGACAGGCCGGTGCCGAAATCATCCAGTGCGAACTTGCAGCCCAGTTCCTTGAGGGACTGAATGAAGCGGTTCGCCTGCGAGAAACTCGCCACGGCCGCCGTCTCGGTGATTTCGAAACAGATCTTCGAGGCATCCAGTCCGCTGCGGTGGAACTGGTCGATCACGAACGGCAGGAACTTGTCATCCCCTAAGCTCTGTCCGGACAGGTTGATCGAGCACAGTTTCAGGGTCTCGCGCTCGTCGGCCTCGGAGACCAGCCAGCGCAGCGCGTTCTCGATCACCCAGCGGTCGATGGCCGGCGCAATGCCGTAGCGCTCGGCGGCGGAAATGAAGTTGTCCGGTGAGACGATGCGCCCCGACTCATCGCGCATGCGCAGCAGCAGTTCGTAGTGCTGGCCCGGGTCGGGACGCTGCAGGGGCAGGATGGTCATGCGGAACAGCTCGAAGCGGCCCTCTTCGAGGGCGGCATTGATGCGCGCCGCCCACTGCATCTCGCGCCGGCGACGCATCAGCTCGATGTCGTTCTCGGCAAAACTATGGACGCGGTTGCGACCGGCTTCCTTGGCCGCCTGACAGGCGCTGTCGGCCGCCGACAGGATGGAGGCGACATCCTCACTCTCGGCGGTGATCGGCACGACACCGACACTGGCCCCCAGACGGAACACGCGATCTTCCCATGTGAAGCGGAAGGTGCGCACGGCCTCGCGCAGCTGCTCGGCGGTGTGCATCGCCTCATCCAGCGAGCAACTCTCCAGCAGGATGCCGAACTCGTCACCGCCGAGGCGCGACAGGGTATCGCGCCAGCGGACCTTGGATTTCAGCAGTGCACCGACCTGTCCGAGCAGGGCATCGCCGGCACCGTGACCGCAGCTGTCGTTGACGATCTTGAACTGATCGATGTCGAGGTAGCACAGCGCATACGAGGCTTCGCGGGCCTTGGCACTCTTCAGCGCCCGCTCCATGCGCGCTTCGAACTCGCGGCGATTGACCAGACCGGTCAGCAGATCATGACTGGCGTGATAGGACAACCGACGGTTCAGCTCGCGTGACTCGCTCACGTCGTGGAACACGAGCACGCCACCGGCCACATGGCCCGCGCCGTCGCGGATCGGGGCCGCCGTGCTCTCCACGTACAGCTCGTTGCCGTCGCGGCGGATCAGCAGTACCGGACGCACGGATTTGATCGGGCGTATGCGCCGGATCGCCACGGCGAGGGGATTCTCCAAAGGCTCGCAGGTTTCCTCGTGGAAGGCGCGGAACACCTCCTCGACGGGACGGCCCATGGCATCCTCGAGCCGCCAGCCGGTCAGCTCCTCGGCCACCGGATTGATGTAGTCGATGGTGGAGTCGGCATTGGTCGTGACCACGCCATCGCCGATGGACTGCAGGGTGATCTGCGCGCTCTCTTTCTCCCGGAACAGCGCCTCCTCGTACAGCTTGCGCTCCGTGATATCCAGTTCGACACCGACCAGGCGCAGCAGCCGCCCATGGGCATCGACACGGGCCTGCGCGCGGCTGATCACCCAGCGCCACTCTCCGTTGCGGTGACGCATGCGGTGCACGCTCTCGAAGATCGGCAGCTTGCCGGCCACATGGTCGCGAATGGCATTCTGCACCCGGGTCATGTCATCGGGATGGACCAGATTGCGCCAGTCGGGGGACTCACGCATGTCGTCATCGCCGTAGCCCAGCATGGCCTTCCAGCGGGGCGAGAAATAAACCTCATTGTTCTGCAGATCGAAGTCCCAGACCCCGTCATTGGCCGCGACCTGGGTCAGGTGCAGACGCTCCTCGACCTTCGCCAGACGCCGTTCCATGCGCAGTCGGTCCAGACCCGTCGCGATGCTGGAACCCACCAGCTTCAGCAGCAGCTGCAGATTTACGTCCCACGGGCCCTGCGGCATGGCGCGGGCGAGTGCCAGCACTCCGGCAGGCTGGTCCTGGATGCGGAACACCACCATCAGCAGTGAACCCATCTGCAGCGCGGCGAAGCGCCGACCCTCGGTTGTCTGGCCGGTCACGGGCGTGCCGGTGTCGCGCAACTCCGTGAGCCGCAGGTGCTCCAGGCGCGAATTCAGCCAGGGGTAATCGCTCAAGGGGTCGCCGGTCAGGGCCTCGGGCTGGCAATGCGCCATGCCGCGGCGGGCGACCTGCACCAGGCCGAATTTCTGATCCTCGCCGATCATGGCAACGAAGGCGCAATCGCTGATGGTCAGGTCGACGAGATGCTGCAGATTGCGCTGAATGGTCGCATCGGCGGACTCACGGCGCAGATTCTGCAGGTCTACCGAAATCTTGGTACAGGCAACATCGATTCCGACCACCGTCGGGGGTGACTTACCGCTCCACACGACAGTGGACAGGACGTCCGAGGCGGTGAACTCCACGTTTGAGTCTGACGGGACGCTCGGCATTGCGACCTATTGGGCTTTTCGGTTTTTCGGTTTTGGTTCGACTGGGAGTCTTACCAATAATGGCATACCGAAACAGGAATTCAAGCTAAGGTACTGTCTGGACTTGAAGAATTTCCCAATTCTGAGACGTGGGCACCGGCTGTGAATCGATCACAGGCGAGCCGCGGCCTGCCGATACAGGCGCTGTAGCTCCAGCTCCATTTCCCGTTGCAGGGCTTCCATGCCGGCGGCGTCCAGCACGCGGGCAACATAACGCGGCTCGCCGATGGCGATGCTGATGCGTGCGAATGGCACGGGAATGACGAACTTGTCCCATTGGATGAGCCAGGCGCGCGAAGCCGCATAGGCCATGGGCAACATGGGCCGGCCCGACATCTGGGCGAGCAGGATGGCACCGGGTTTGAACTTGAAGCGCGGCCCCTTGGGGCCGTCCGGCGTGACCACCGGGGAGATGTTCTCCTTGACCAGGGCAAGGTAGTAGTCGCGCAGCGCCCGGGCGCCGGTGTGCGAGGAGGAGCCCCGGATCGCCCGCGCCCCGATCCGATTGACCATCATGGCGCCCAGTTCGCCATCCACCGACGGGCTGATCAGCCAGCCCGGAACCAGGCCTCGCGCGCGGCGCTCCAGCAAGTAGCGCGCACAGAACAGCTGATGCTGGTGCCAATAGCAGGGTACCAGCGAGGGCGCCTTCGCCAGTGCGGCGCTCAGGTGTTCATCACCCTCGATGTGGTGGATGCGGCAGGTGAGCCACCAGAAACGGATGATCGCAAGCCCCAGCGGCACCACCACGGCATACAAGGCGCGCCGCGCCCGAGTCATGCGCCGGCCGGACCGTGTGACGGTCTTGTAGAGGGTGTTGCGGAGCTCGCCGCCCGGGCCGGTATCGGTCATGCGAGAATATTGGCATGACCGCGACCGATTTACCCGCCACCCCGCCGTTGTCGCAGCCGCCGGAAGCGGATGTGCAGTTCGACGTGGGTGCCACCGAGGATTCGCTGCAGCGGATGACGGATCTGGTCGCACGCTTCGGGGATATCTACCGGGTGTACGCCCCCGGCCGCAAGTCCTATACCTGGGTGATCAATCACCCGGATGATGTGAAGCGGGTGCTGGTGGGAAACCACCGCAACTACACCAAGGGCACGGGACTGGATCGGGTGAAGATCCTGCTGGGCAATGGCCTCATGACCAGCGAAGGGGAGTTCTGGCGCCGCCAGCGCTACATGATGCAGCCCCTCTTCCACCGCCGCGTGGTCACCGAGTTCAACCAGCTCATTGATGCGGCCAATGCCCGTTTCATCGACAAGTGGGCCGCGCAGGCCGCCCGCGGTGAGTCGGTAAACCTCACCGAAGACATGAGCGAGCTCACCCTCGAAATCGTCCTGGGCTCGATCTTCGGCAAGGACTTGGCCGCCCTAACCCGGCAGCCGGGCGGCAATCCGTTTGCGGTGGTGACCAAGGAGACCGCGCGGGATCTGAAATTCGCCTACCAGTTTCGGCTGTTGGGCAAGCAGGTTGCGGCGCTGATGGCCAAACGCCGCGCCGAGCCGGCCGAGCATTTCGACTATCTGAGCATGCTCATGAACGTGCGCGACAAGGAGTCCGGCGATCCGATGAGCGAGCGGGCGCTCATCGATGAGGTGATGACCCTGATCGTCGCCGGGCATGAGACCACGGCCAGCGGCCTGAACTGGGCCTGGTACCTGCTGGCGAAACACCCTGAAGTCGATGCCCGCATGCATGCCGAAATCGAGGGCACTGCGGAACTGACGGCGCCGAGTTTGGGTGCGATGGAAGGCCTGCAGTACACGCAGAATGTCATCAATGAAGCGCTGCGCCTGTACCCGCCCGGCTGGGTCCTGTCCCGACGCAGCATCGAGCCGGATGTGCTCAGCGGCTATGAGATCCCGGCGGGCACTGATGTGCTGCTCAGCCCCTACCTGCTGCACCGGCATCCGCAGTATTGGAAAGAGCCGGACGCATTTCGACCGGAGCGCTTCGATGCCGAACACGAGAGCGAACGCCCGCGCTTCGCCTACATCCCGTTTGCCGCCGGTCCCCGGCATTGCATTGGTGAATCCCTCGCCCTTTACGAAATGCTCATGCATCTGCACAAGGTCGCCCGTCACTACCGGCTCACGTTAACCTCGGATGAACCGATTGAGCTGGAAGCACAGATCAACCTGCGCACCCGAAAACCCCTGGTCATGAGGCTCGAACGCCGCTGATGTCCACTCCCGCCACACTCACCGAACTGATCGAAGGCAATCGTAAGCTCGCCCGCAGCATCACCTACCTGGAGGGTGAGCAGAACGAGCGCAGCGTCTCCTTCGCCGATCTGTACAGCCGTGCGCTCGGCATCCTGCATCACCTGCAGAGGCTCGGCGCGCAGCGCGGCGATCACCTGATCCTGTTTCTGGGCGACAACGAACCCTTCATCGATGCATTCTGGGGCGCGGTGCTCGGCGGCATCATCCCGGTGCCCGTGGCCTTGGGGATCAGCGATGAACACCGCCACAAGCTGCTGCGCATCGCCCGCAAGCTCGGCAATCCGTTCCTGTACACCGAACGGCGCTCGCTGGAGCGCATCGGCAGTTTCGCGACGCAGGTCGGGGAGGCTGCGACGTTCGAGAAGCTCAAATCCCGCGTATTCCTGGTCGATCAGCTGGATGACATCTCCCGCCCCGGCAAACCCCACGCGGCGGCACCCGATGACACGGCATTCATCCAGTTCTCCTCCGGTTCAACCAGCGAGCCCAAGGGCGTGGTGCTCACCCATCGCAACATCCTGGCGAACTGCCGCGGGGTCAGCGAAGTCGCCCGCTTCACCGAAAACGATGTGAGTCTTTCCTGGATGCCGCTCACCCACGACATGGGCCTGATCGGCTTCCACATCTTCATGTTCGCGAACCGCCTGCATCAGCATCTGATGCCCACGGAGCTGTTCGTGCGCCGTCCATTGCTGTGGCTGGACTTTGCCAGCCGCAAGCGCGCCACCATCCTGTGCTCCCCGAATTTCGGCTATCGGCACTACCTGAAGGTCCTCGGCGACCGTCCCGTCGATGGCCTGGACCTATCCGCCGTCCGGCTGATCTTCAATGGCGCCGAACCCATATCGGTGGACCTGTGTCGGGAGTTCCTGACCCGGATGCAGCCGGCGCGCCTGAAAGGCGAGTCCATGTATCCGGTATACGGCCTTGCCGAAGCCTCGCTTGCGGCCACCTTTCCGGCCCTCGGGGCAGCTCTTGCGACCACCCTCCTCGACCGCCACCACCTCACTGTGGGTGAAGCCGCGCAGCCGTCCGCGCCGGGCTCGAAGGACGCCGTGGAGCTGGTGTCCGTGGGCCACGCCATCCCGTACTGCAAGCTGCGCATCTGTGCCGACGATGACCGTGACCTCCCCGACGGGACGGTCGGTCATATCCTCATCAGCGGCGATAACGTCACGCGGGGTTACTTCGACGATGCGGCCGTGAATGCGGCCAGCTTCAGCGCCGATGGCTGGCTGCGCACCGGCGATCTGGGTGTGCTGCGCCAAGGCGAGCTTTTCATCACCGGGCGTGCCAAGGAAATCCTGTTCGTCAACGGACAGAACTACTACCCCCACGACCTCGAAGGCATCGCGCAGACCGCGCAGGGCCTGGACCTCGGCAAGGTCGTGGTCGCCGGCGTGCGACCGGCGAATGCCCAGACCGATCACATCATCGTCTTCGTGCTGCATCGGGGCGATATCAAAGATTTCCTGTCCGTGGCCAACGAGGTTTCAAAACTGGTCAACGAGCACACGGGGCTGGAAGTCGCCGATGTCGTACCGGTGAAGCGCATTCCGAAGACCACCAGCGGCAAGATCCAGCGCCATCTGCTCGAAGAGGGCTATGTGAATGGCGAATTTGCCGCGGACCTTGAGCAGCTTGCTGCACTGCGTGAGGCCCTGCGCGGTCCGGCCTCGGCCTCGCGCTCGGATATTGAGGAGAAGATCCGCAACATCTGTGATGCTGCGCTTGAGGGCAAGAAACTCGACCTGCACGACAATCTGTTTGAAGTCGGCGCCAGTTCCCTGAAGCTCATCGAAATCCACGAGCAGATCGACCGCGAATTTCCCGGCCAGATCGATCTGACCGAGCTGTTTGATTTTCCGACCATCGCCGAACTCGCCGCGCATCTGGAAGGCAAGCTTGCCGGTGCGGCTCGCCCCTGAGGTCAGCCGCGAATTGCTGAGTCAGCCGTCCAGTACCAGCAGCGCCGCCGCAAAGGTGGTCACGAGAATGCCGGCGAGCAGGATGATTGCATAGCTGATGCCGATGAAGGCCATCTTCAGGATCGTCCTCCAGCGGCCCTGGCGATACACCGCGCGAAACGTCCGGTAGACCAACCACACTCCCGTGAGCAGGAACACGAAATTGACGATTCCGGAAAGGGGCGCATAGATCCTCTGCGCCAGTGCTTGCGTGATTTCCATCAGCAGCGCAGCCAGGAAATAGAACGTCTGCAGGTGTACGGCGAAGATGAAGTGTTCGACGTACACGCGCCCGCTACCCGCGTAGGCCAGGAGGATCAGCGCGGCCAGTAGCGGCAGACAGAAAAAACCCATGGTGGGAAACAGGTGTTCGAGCTCGCGCGCCAGCTCCTTGCGGTCCACGTGCTCGATTCGCTCGACCATTCGGCCGATGACCGAGGGTGCAGCAGCCTGAACCTGTTGCGCAGCCGGTGGAGTCGCGGCACCGGTCTGCCGGACTTCCACCTGGGTCGGCGAATGGGTGAAAAAGAAGCTCGATGCAAAGAAGAGTAGGCTCGCGAAAATGTACAGCCGCAGCGGCTGCGTATAGGCAGCGCGTCTTCCCGCGTTGAACTCCTGCGTCAGAAATCCCGGCCGGGTGAACAGCAGCCGCACGGTGCGGAAGAACTTCCCGTCCACGTGCAGGAAGCCTTCGAGCGAATCCTCGAGAATCGGCCACAGCGAGCGGTGATAGTCGACATCGTGCTGACCGCATGCCGCGCAATAGGGCCCGTGGAGCGCCTCGCCGCAATTCTGGCAGTGACTTCTGCCGGCGCTGGTAGTGCTGGACATCGCGCCAAGTCTACGACGGTTTACGATCCCACTGACACAGGTGCAGCAACACGCCGGTCGGGTCATGCAGGAAGGTCACGAGCGCCCCATAGGGCTGGCGTCTGGGCGGCTGGACGCGGGGGCCGCCGATTTTCTGGTCGCTGATGATCGCCGCCGCATGCTCATACCAGGCCTGCGCGTCCTGCACGGTGATGTGCAACATGGCATTCTCGGCGACTTCCTTGAGGTAATAGTCCTGGATGTAGAAGTGCTGTTCTTCGAGCGTCACGAGGGCAAGACCGTGACCCAAATCCTCCACCTGCCACCCCAGGGCTGAATAGAACTGCTTTGAGACCAAAAAATCCTTCGCCGGAATGAACGGACGCAGATCCGATAGTTTCAGATTAGGCATGCCCATCTCACAAGTTTTCCATGAGCATACGATACCCCTTGACATCACAACATCAATAACCGCGCGGGAGGGCCGGGAAGCGTGTGACGCGACTATGATCGGCGGCCATGGGGTACCGGTCATGACTTTGTGAAGTACTCTCCACTGGTGTGGGCAGCACTGTGGCGCAAACCGGTGGAGGCGGTGCTCACCTGGCTGGCGGTCACGGTGGCTTTTGCTCTGTTCGGCCTGATGGTGGGCAGTCACGCGACTTACCAGCAGGTCATCGATAGCGCCCGGATGGACCGCCTCTATGTGAATGCCGGGGCCGATGAACCGCTGCCGGTCGGCATGCGTCAACAGCTCTCGCGTTTCGATGGCGTGACGGGAGTCGGGTCCTTCTCCGGCCTGAGTGGCTATTTCCAGGATCCCCACCAGGGCGCCTACGTCTATGCAGTGGACGATGGCATGAGGCTCGGCTGGTCAGAGATGCCAATGAGCAAGGCTCAATGGGACCAGTTGCTCGCGACGCCGCCGGGCGTATTCGTCAGCCGCAAGGTCGCAGCCCGATTGAAGGTCAAGGCCGGCGACCCGCTGCCGATCATCTCCCAGCCCGGCCTGCGCGCCGATGGAAACCTGGCGTGGCCCTTCGAAGTGCTGGGCGTC
>DASYER010000096.1:0-16202 GCA_036498905.1 Steroidobacteraceae bacterium
CGGTGGCCGAGGTGCGCGTCATGGGATTGATGTCCTTGGGCAGCTCGCAACCCGAATATTTGCCGGCCAGCTGCACGGCGCGCTGCGCGACCGCGGCATAGGTCAGGCCGCGGTGCGGGCTGCTCTTGGTGAAGATGCGCTTGCCATCGATCGAGTAGTCATCCGGATGCCCGCCCAGATCGCGGGCGGCGATCTCCTTCATTTTCGCCAACGCATCCATGGCGGCGACGTAGTTGGTGCGCGCCATGGTGAAGGAGGTGTTGCTGCCGAACTGACCGATGTTCCAAGGCAGATGCTTGCGCGAATCGCCGCGCTCCACGATGCAGTTCTCCCAATCGTACTGCAGCACCTCGGCGGCGATGCGCGCCGTGCCGGAATGGGAAAACGTACCGAGATTGCCGACACCGGTATGGATGTGCAGCTTGCCGTCGGGCGTGATGCGCACCAGGCCGTCGAAGCCGTTGAAGCCTGCAGGATGGTAGGCCTGTCCGATGCCGACGCCGGTCACCTTGGCGCCGCGGCGCTGACCGCTGCGGCTCGCGCGCTCGGCCCAGCCGAAGCGCGCGGCGCCCTTCTCCTGCGCATCGCGCAGGTATGAACTGGTCACGTTGCGCCGGTTCGATCCGACCTTCGAGCCGGTCTGCGGCGCATTGATGTTGCGCAACTGCAGCCGATCGATCTTCAGATCGCGGGCCGCGCGATCCATCAACGGCTCGAGAATGCAGGCGATCTGATTCTCGCCCGGACCGCGCTGCGCCGAACGCGTCGGCGTATTGGTGTACACCGGGATGCCGCGCCAGCGCATGGCCAGCGGCTGGTAGACCACCGACAGCGCGTCCGCCGCATTGCGAAAATCAATGAACCCGTTGTACGCGCCGCTCTCCTGCACGATGTACAGGTCGGCCGCGAGCAGACGCCCATCGGCGCGAAAGCCGAGTTTGACGCGTCCCTGGAAGCCGTTGCGCGCATGGCCGATGTAGTACTCCTCGGCGCGGCTGACCCGCATCATCACCGGCCGCTTCAGTTTGCGCGCCATCAGTGCCGGGATGGCCATGCTCGGGAAGGCGGCGCCCTTGGAGCCGAAGCCGCCGCCGCAAAACTCCGAGATGTACACCAGCTCATCGGGTTTGATCCCGATGTACTGCGCCAGTCCGGGCACCACGAACGACTGGCTCTGGGTCGAGCCGTGCACGAAGCACTTGCCGTTCTGCCAATAGGCAAAGGTCGTGCGCGGTTCGAGGCTGTGGTGCGAGTTGCTCGCGGTCACGAAGCTGTCGTCGTACACGACCTTGGATTGCGCGAACCCCGCCGCGATGTCACCGTACGACCAGTCTTCGGCCGACTTGCCCATCGGCATCGTGCCGGGCTGCGCGCGTTCGAAATCCTCCCGCGTCCATTTCAGCGACTGCAGCTTGAGGCCTCCGGCACCGACATTGTTGCCGTCGGCACGCGCCGCCGGGCCGTCCGGGTGCAGGCTGTGCAAGGGGTCCACGACGAAGGGCAGCGGTTCCAGGTCGAGCTTGATCAGGCCGATGGCATCCTGCGCAGTGGTCTCATCCACCGCCGCGAGGGCCATGATGGGGGCACCGACGAACTGGGGCTCATCGGTGAGGATGGGCGGATTCGGCTCCTGCACAGGGGTTACCTCCCCCGGCAGCAGCACGCCGAGCACACCGGGGAGGGCCAACGCGGCCGAGACATCGATGCTGCGCACCCGTGCGTGGGGCATCGGGCTGGTCACCATGCGGCAGAACACCATGCCGTCGGCGCGGAAATCCTCGGCGTACTTGGCAGTACCGGTGACCTTCGCGAACACATCCGGGGGCGTGAAATCCTGTCCCAGCAGCTTGTAGGTCATGCGGCACCCGTGCCGGCGGCGCGCATGATGCCGTTCAGATAATTGTCGTAGGCACCGCAACGGCATAAATTGCCGGCCATCGCGGCGCGGCATTCCTCGCGCGTCGGGTGCGGGTTGCGCTTCAGCAGCGCCACCGCCGAGACCACCTGGCCGGGCGTGCAGAAGCCGCATTGCGGCGACAATTCATCAATGAAGGCCTGTTGTACCGGATGCAACTCACCGTTGGGGCCGCCCACCCCTTCGACCGTCGTCACCCTACGCTCGCGCACGCTGTGCGTGAGCACCGAGCAGGAGTTGTGGGTGATGTCATTGAGCATCACGGTGCAGGCGCCGCATTCGCCCCGGTCGCAGCCCAGTTTGGTGCCCGTCAGGCCCAGCTTGTAGCGCAAGGTCATGGCGAGGGTTTCCTGTGGCAGCACGTCCACCCGGCGCACCTGTCCATTGACGTTGAGGGAGATCAGCCGTTCGACGCCGCCTGCGACCAGGCCGCCCCGTTTTGCACAGCCGGACAAGCCGCCATAGACGTAGGTCGCCGCCGAAGCCACGGCGCCGGAGGCGATCACGCGCTTGATGAACTCGCGCCGCGATACGCGGACGGCCTCGGCTTCTTCATCTCCCATTGCGCCCCCAAGCATCCCCGCGCGGAGTATAACGCTTCGAAGACCGGCCAGTCCTCACGGGAGGTTTCCATGGGCGCCAGGATGAAGCTCGACTTTGTTTCCGATGTGTCCTGTCCCTGGTGTGCGATCGGACTGCAGGCCCTGCTCGGTGCTCTGGACCACATGGGCAACGACCTCGAGGCTGACCTGCACTTCGAACCGTTCGAACTCAATCCTGACATGGGCCCCGGGGGCCAGGAAATTGCCGAGCACATTGCCCAGAAGTACGGCTCCTCGGTGCGGCAGTTTGCCCACAGCCAGGAGATGATCCGCAGCCGCGGTGCGGAACTGGGCTTCCGCTTCGACATGCAAAAGCGCACCCGGATCTACAACACCTTTGATGCCCACCGGCTGCTGCATTGGGCGGGCCTCGAGGGCAAACAGCTGGAATTGAAGCAGGCGCTGTTCAGCGCCTATTTCACGGATGGCGCAGACCCCAGCGATCATGCCGTGCTGGCGGACATCGCCGCCCGGATCGGTCTGGACCCACAGCGCGCACGGCAGATCCTGACCTCAGACCTGTATGCCGCCGAGGTGCGGGCGCGCGAGGCGTTCTACCGCGATCACGGCATCAATGCCGTACCGGCGGTCATCGTCAACGACCGGCACCTCATTGAAGGCGGACAACCGGTCGCTGTATTCGAACGGGTATTGCGGGAGCTCGCCGCAGGGCCTGAAGCTATTCCTCCCACCTGAACAGATGAACGGCGGCCAGACCGAGGATCACGCTCAGGCCGAGCATTGCGGCCATCGGCCATAGCACCGTATCGAGAGGCTGCGCGCGCCAGATGACCGCATCGAACCCGTCGATGGCCCAGCGGGTGGGGACGAATCGAGTCGCGGACTGCAGCCACTGCGGAAACACAAACGTGGGCACCCAGGCCCCTCCGAGCATGACGAGGAGCAAAGTCAGGACGATCGCCATGCCGCGGGTCGCCTCCGGCGTCCTGCCGACTGCAGCGATCAACAGTCCCAGGGATGAGGTCAGCACCGCGAACGCCGTGGCCACACCCACAAACCCCAGCACGCTGCCTTCGATGCGCACCCCGAAAAACATGATCGCTGCCGCAAAGATCCCCGCGATCAGCAGCAGGGCAATGATCGTGCCGGCCGCAATGCGACCGCCGAGTACGGTTGCGCGCGACAGGGGCGCGGCACGCAGCCGTTGCCACAGACCCATGCGACGCATCAACAGCAATCCGACACCCAGCTCCACCCCCATCAGCAGAATGAACTGGACCGTCATGCTCGCGAAGGAATGCGCATACGGGTTGTACGGCCGCTGCCCGCTCGTGACCTCGTAGTCGCGCGTGACATAGGGCAGCGCCAGGCCGTGCAGCGTCGTCGCCATCTTCTCCCCGGAACTGCCCTCTTGCCGCTGGACCTCGTCGATGCTGTTGAACATGTTCAACAGGGCCCCGCGCAGGTTGGCATTGAGCTTCGCATCAGCTGCGACCCTATCGCGCGCGTGGCTGATGGTCTGGGCATCGCCGGCAAAGGAGGCGGTGGTCACGGCCTGCATCACATACTGGGTGAGCAGCCCCTTGATCATCGCCAACGTTGCAGCCTGTGACGGATCGAAGTGCAGCTCGATCTGCGGTTTTGCGATGTCGGGCCGGAACAGCGCTTCGGTCGCCTGCTTGCCGAATCCCGCCGGCAGAATCGCGGCGGCCCTGAGTTTTCCCTGGCGCACCTCATCAATGGCCTGAGCCTGCGGCAACTGCTGCAGGGCGAAGGCGCTGTCCTGCCTCATATCTGCCACGATTCGCTGTGACAGGTCACTATGATCCAGATCCACCACCGCAAACGGCACGGCGGCCGGCTTGGCGGGAGCACCGCCGAGTACGGCGCCCATGAAGGCGCCGATGAGGATGGGCGCGACCAGGGCCATCAGCAACGCACGCCGATTGGTCAGATAGGCCATCACGTCTTTGCGAACCAGTGCGACAAACGCGCTCATGCCTCGTCCCTCAGTTCCCGCCCGGTCAATTGCAGAAACACCTGTTCGAGCGATGCTTCCTCCAGCGGCTTCGATTCGATGCCGCGCGCCTGCAGATCGGCCAAGACCGCCGCTGTGATGTCACCCGCGATCTCATAGCGTCGCGCGGCGCCTGAGGGCAGGCGCGCACGTAACGCCTCCTTCGAGTCATCGGCGACGACACGACCGTGATCGATGATGACGATGCGATCGCACAGCCGCTGCGCCTCCTCCATGTAGTGGGTCGTGTAGAGCAGGGCTTTGCCGCGCGCTCGCAGCAATTCCAGCGTTTCAAAAATGTGGTTTCTGCTTTGCGGATCGATGCCCACCGTCGGCTCATCCAGGACCAGCACCTTGGGGTCGTGTACCAGAGCGCAGGCGATGTTCAGACGCCTCTTCATGCCGCCACTGAAAGTGGCCGGACGGGTGCGGGCCCGATCGCCCAATCCGACCAGCTGCAGTGTCTCGCGCGCGCGGCTGCGCAATGCCGCGCCCTTCATGCCATACAGGGATCCGAACAGCATGATGTTATCCAGGGCCGGCAGATCCTCGATCAAAGCCAGATCCTGCGGCACCAGGCCGATCAGTCGCTTCGCGGCATGGGTGCGTTCCCCCAACGGCACCGCATCGACCGTGATGTCACCCGCATCGGGTTTCGTGATGCCGCATAGCATTGCCGCCGTCGTCGACTTGCCGGCGCCGTTGGGCCCCAGCAGCCCGACGATTTCGCCGGCCGAAACCTTCAACGACACATCGCGCACGGCGACATGATTTGCGTATGACTTGTACAGGCCGCGGGCGATCAACATGAATGCTATCCCTCGAGTAAACCGCGCAGGTAGGACACATGCGCCTGGAAGGCGCGCCGCCCCTCCTTGGTCAGCGCGATCTGGGTCCTCGGCTTCTTGCCGACGATGTCCTTGCTGATCAGGATGTAACCGGCCTTCTCAAGCGTCGCCAGATGAGTTGACATGTTGCCGTCGGAAATGCCGAGCACGGCTTTAAGGCGGTTGAATTCCAGCATCTCCCGCACCGCCAGGGCGTTGAGCGTTGCCATCATCCGCAGCCGCGTGGATTGGTGAATGATGTCGTTGGACTCCGGTATCACGGCCGCCGCAGCCACAGTCCGGCGAGCATCAGCGAGCCGCCGCCGAAGACCCCCATCCACAGCGCGAAGTACTCGTGGATGTACAGGTAGCCGGCCACGATTCCCACCACGGCGACGGCCCCGGTCAGGAACAGCCGCGACCCCACCCACGCGCCGGTGGCCATATAGATGAGGGCCCAGAACAGGGAGATGAACGCATTTGACTGCCGGCCATTGAGAGGCCCGAGCACCAGCGCCATGGAGGTGAAGTAGGCAATCACCGTCACGCCGATCATGACGAATCCAAGACGGATCCGGCGACGCTGCGCCTGCGAATAAAGGCCCACGCGTACATCGCGCCTGACGTGGTAGATGACAGTCCCGACGGATGCGAGGCAGCCGATGCAGGTTGCCGGCAGCCACACCCACGAGCTCCAGCGCGGCCAGATCTGCGTCATCACATTGGCGATGAGCCATATGGCGCCCCATAGCTGCAGAAATGGCGCCATGTTGCGATACACGCGCAGCGTGTCCATCCGCTGGTCCACGCTCTCGACGCTAGCCAGTGCCGCTGCGGCGTCCTGCCGGGAGATATTCATCCGTCCGTCCTCTGCCAATCCGCTAAATACTCTCTGTCAAAGAGTACTCTTTGTCAACTGTAGAGCGCGGACGATCGGGGGTCTAGGCTGCGCCGGCGGGCACTGCCGGTGCTGACCGGAATCGCCGACGCAGCGAGCGCTCGACCGGAATCGTGAATCCGCGCGACAGCACCGACCCCAGCAGCCAGCACGCGAGCAGGATGGGCGGATACCACAAGAAGCGCCATGGGCCGCTGGGGCCGCTCCAGTTGAACAGGGCGAGTCCTGAGAACACGCAAAACATATGGGATAGGTAGATCTCGTAGCTGAGCCGACCACAGCAGCGCAGCCAGTTCAAACCGCGAATGGGCGCCCTGCCGCTGTTGGCGCTCTCATGCCAGTGCGCGCCGATCACGATGGCGGCGGCCGCCGTCGCCAGAAACAATCCATAGCCGTGATGCACGAGCTTCCAGACCCAAGTGCCGGCAAACAAAACGGCGCACACACCGGCCCACCCGATGAGGCTCGTCATCAGTACGACCCGGCGACTGGGAACCGCAATACGGCGTACGAGAATTGCTGCGAGCACCCCCACGGCAATCGCCGACATGCCGGGAAGGTAGGCCTTCTCCAACCAGATCTCGTTGCCGCCGGCGGTCAATGCCGCGCGGGTCACGGGCAGTGAAAGTGCCAGGAGCAGTAGTGCGGGCACCAGCATGCGGCTGCGGCCCAGGAGCACGCAGATCAAGGGGAATGCCAGATAGAACACCTCCTCGATCGACAAGGACCAGATGACGTCCCAACCGCCGGGGAGGTATCCGTGGACTCCTTCGTACCGATTCAGGTACAGCGCAAGTGCCGAGGCCACGGCGCCACCGAGTGACTGGCCGGGTTTGTTGATGACGAATTTCGGTACGCCGAGCAGATGGAACAGGCTCAACATCGCGACCACGAACAGCAGCAGCGGGACGATGCGACTTATCCGCAGCAGGTAGAAGTCGCCGGACGAGATGTCGCGCAATGGTCCCCAGCGCTCCTGCGATCGGCGCGTGATGAGGAAGCCGGAAATGACGAAGAAGATGATCACCGCCTCGGAGCCGTTGAAATTCAGACCCTGCAGCAGCCAATGCGGGAGAAGCCGCGCCAGCAGCGTCTGCGACAGCGGCACGCGGATGCCGATGTGGTGCACGACGACCAGCAGGATGGACAGCCCCCGCAGGGCGTCGATGCTGCTGTTGCGCCGTTGTTCGGTTGTGCCTGACCCGATTTGCATTTGCTGACTCGCCGTTGTGACTAAATAATTAGTTCGACTGTAGCTAAGTTTTTAGTTATAATGCAACCCCATGAAAGCGAAACCTCCAAGGGAACTGCCGCGCAAGCCCCTGACGGCGACGGAATTGGAGATGATGAACGTCATCTGGCGACTCGGTCCCTGCACGGTGTCCCAGGTGCAGGATGAACTGCGACCCGAACGCGACCTCGCCTATACGAGCGTTTCGACAATCATTCGGATCCTCGAGCAGAAAGGGTTCGTCACCAGCAGCAAGGTGGGGCGCGGTCACCTGTATTCCTCCGCCATGACCAAGCACGACTACCAGGCTGTGAGTCTCGAGCACGTGGTCAAACAGGTTTTCGACGACACGCCAAGCCTTCTGGTGCAGCGTCTGCTCGACAGCAACAGCCTGACCGAGAATGAGCTCGCGGAGATTCGGGCGCTCCTGCGCCGCAAGGGAGGCTGAGTGTCTTTAGTCGGCGTCTCGGCGATCGGGATGGTCAGCTTCTACGTTTATGCCAATGTGCTGATCGTGGCGGCCGCCGCACTGCTCGCTACAATCCGCGCCCTCAACTCAAGGTTGCCGCGCCCATTGACCTACGCCCATCTGCTGGCACTGGGACGAGCACTCGCAGTCACCAGCCTGCTTTTGCCCCTGCCGGCGATGTGGCATGGCGGCAGCGCGTTCACACCGCTCAAGGCACAGGTCTGGGCGGCACCGTCGATGCGTGCGGCGATGGCCACCGTCGCGGACGATGCGCGGATCGACGTCGGGGTCGACGCCGAGCACGCCTCTTTGCCGGTGAGCGCGGCCACAACCGTGCTGCTCGTGCTTTTTGCGGGCGGCCTGTTGCTCACTGCGCTGCCTCTCGTATTGGAAATGGGCGCAACGCTTCGAGTCGTTCGCGACGCACATGTGCTGCGAAGCATCGGCTCGGTGCGCGTTCTGGTCTCAGACAAGGAGCGGGTGCCGTTTGCTGTGTGGATTCCGGGACGCTCTTACATCGTTCTCCCGGCTGCTCTTCTGCTGCGCCCGGCTGACGTGCGCCTGGCGCTGAGACACGAGGGACATCATCACCGCCACGGCGATTCCCGCTTTCTGTATGCCGCCCTGCTCGGTCGGATGCTTCTGGGCATCAATCCCGCCATGCACTGGCTCGCCCGGCAATTGCTCGAGCTGCAGGAGTTCGCCTGCGACGAAGCGCTTGCGCGGCGCGCGGACCATTGTGCCCACACGTATTGCGCCTGCCTGTTGCGCGTCGCCGAGGCCGCGCTGGGCGGCCGGCAGACCCCGGTGCGCTCGTTCATGGCGAGCTGGCAAGCCGGCGCACTGCGGCGTCGCATCGAGGCCGCGTACCGGCGCCCCGCCCGGCCAGCGCGGGCCTCCATCGCAGCCTGTGTCAGTGTGAGTGCCATCGTCGCCCTTACGGCGCTGAGCGTGGTGATTGCGGCGCCAGTACGGGATCGGCGGCTGTCGCGCGCCGCGGCCGAGCGCCTCGTGGCCGCAACACCGGGATCCTCAATATGGGGGCTGACCGCGAATGCCGCAGTGCTGCGGCAGCTCAACCTGCTGCTGGGTACGCCGGATGGGCGTGAATTCCTCAACTCCAGCATCGCCCGCATGCACAGCTACGAGCCCGCGGTTCTGATGCAGCTGAAGAGATATGGGCTGCCCCCGGAACTGCGCGTCGTGCCGCTTGCCGAATCCGGATATCAGAATCTGCCGGCGCGCAGGGGTGCGGGTGCGGGCATGTGGATGTTCATCGGCCCCACCGCCAGGAAGTACGGACTGGACGTCTCGGCGCAGCGTGATCAACGACTCGACGTCGCGGCCGAGACCCAGGCGGCGATGCATATGTTCTCGGACCTGCAGCGGCGCTTCGGGAGTTGGCCGCTCGCCTTGATGGCTTACAACTCGGGCGTGACTCGGGTCGAGGCCGGCATGAATGCAACGCACACACGGGACGCGTGGTCGCTCTATCACGCAGGCTACGGCAACGACCCGGACTATCTTGCCCGCACGACCGCCGTGATGCTGATCCTGGCACACCCGCAACTGCTGAATTGAGATCGCTGCGCCCGAATGGTAACCCTGCGCATTGCGGCGAGGATTGCGGTTCGCGGCGTCAACCCCTATGTCCTCATCGGAGCGCAGCAGGTCAAACGCCTGAAGCCGAACTGGCGCCGACCGCTCCCCGTAATCCTGCGTCTCGCAGGATTACCCCAGCACCGCTGGCTTACCAACCTCATGCCGGCCGGGGACGGGACTTTCTATCTCTATCTTCATGAGCACATGCGCCGGGTCGCCGCCGCAGGAGCCGGCGATCGCATCCAGGTGCAGCTGCAGTTCAACGCCGCCTACCGGGGCGGTCCGGCGCACCCGATGCCGAAGTGGTTCCGGGACGCGCTGCGGGAAGCCCCCGCGGCGCTGCAAAACTGGCGCCGTCTGATCCCCAGCAGAAAAAAAGAGATCCTGCGCTATTTCGCATCTCTCAAGTCGGCGGCCGCGCGCGCCCGGAACCTTGATCGCGCGATGCGCGTGCTCGGCGGTGAGCGCGACCGATTCATGGCGCGCGACTGGGACCATGGGCGTTAGGTTTGATTTGTGCCGTGCAGGGCAAGGGGTATAGTGCCGATGGCCAAACCAACCGGTGCAGTCATGAAACGACATTTTTCCCGCAGCCCGAAGAATCCGTCGTCATTGTTTGAGAAGATCCGGTGGGTGCTCGGTGCCGCCGTGGTGGGATTCGCGATCAACATAGGTCACGCGCAGCCACCGGCTGCCATCGAGTCTGCATTGGTGAAAATCGGGCCGATCGTGGACCCGGTGTGCACGGCGAGACTGTACCGGCCGCTGATGCCGAAACAGGACATCACGAGCAACCTGCCGCAGCCGTATCCGGGTATCACGGTGACGCGCAACCAGTCCTTCGGTGCGGACCCCAAAGACGTCGTCGACATTTTTTCGGCAAAGACCGGCCCGTCGAATCGCACGGTGCTGGTGTACGTTCCGGGCGGCGCCGGCAACAAGATCGAAATTCAGGATAAATCAGCCAACGCCTTCTACGACAACATCGGCCGCTTTGCGACCAAGAATGGGATGGTCGGCGTACTGATGCAGCGCAAAGGCAGCAGCAGCTGGGACGGGGGCGCCAAGGACATCTCGGCGATGCTGCAGTGGGTCGAAGCCCATATCGCAGCGTATGGCGGCAATCCCGACCGGATTTTCATCTGGGCGCACTCGGCGGGAAATGTCCCGCTGGGAACCTATCTGGGTCGTCCGGAGCTGTGGGGTCCGAAGGGGGTCGGCATCAAGGGTGCCGTTCTGATGTCGGGAGCGCCCTTCGACATCGCACCCGCCAAGGTACCCCCGCTGGCAGCCGGCGATGTCCTGGCGGCGGCCGGAAAAACTTGTGGTGAGAAGGTCGGCATGGCCTCCGCCGCCGGCTCTGACGGTGCCCTGCCTGGCGTTCCTGCCGGGGGACCCGGCGGGCCGCCGCTGCGCTCGGACTTCATTCCTCCCTCGGGGCCGCCGCCCAGCGCCGAAGCCCAGTTGGCGCGCTCCAGCCTGCCGCAGCTGCGAAATGCGCCGTTTCGGTTACTGATCGTCAGCGGCGAACTGGATCCGAAGGCCCTGCTTGCATTTTCGAAGACCCTGCATGAGGGCATCTGCGAAGCCAACAGCGCGCACTGCCCGCAATACCTGATTGCGAAGGGTCAAAGCCACGTATCGCTGGTGTTCTCCATCGACACACCCGACACGGGCGTGTCGGGACCGGTCCTCGCCTTCATCAAAGGTACGCGTTAGGCAGCGGGCGCGGTCACAGCACCATCAGGTCCTGGCCGACGACCACTTCTCCGGAATACCCGCGCCGTACGCCCTCGATGAATGCCGTCACGGGATAGGCGAGATTGCCGGCGCTCGGACCCGCCAACTGATGGTTCAGAACCACCATCTTGACGTTGGCCTCCGCCGCCATGCGGGCCACGTCAGCCGGCGAGGAATGCGTTTCGGCGACATGCCGGTAGATGTTGTTGGGATTGCCTGCCGCCGCCTCGGTTTTCGAACGCTCCTCCATCTGCGCGAGCATCGCAGCATCCGCAATCTCGCACACGAACACGTCGGCGCCGCGGGCGAGCTTGGCGACGTTGGCCGAGTAGGCCGTGTCACCTGCGAATACGATTGAGCGATCCTTGGTGTCCAGCCGCAGCGCGAGGCTGCGATCGGGCATCTTGGCCTTCGAGCGTGCCGGGAAGTGCGTATTCTCGATGGCCGTGACGGTGATCCGGTCGTCCTTGAATACCTGCACCGGCGTATCGGCCGCCGCCACATCGTGTCCGTGGAACTGCGCATTCGCATCCACCGTCCGGCCCTCATCGGCGGTACGGATCTCAACGTTGCTGCGGATGACGGCCACGCAGGCCGCGATCAGTTTGGTCGTTCCATAAGGACCATAGGCGTCCGTCGCCGTGGTCTTACCGTTGGTCCACTGAAAAGACAGCAGCGCCGGCACATCGCCGGTGTGGTCATCGTGCAGATGGGTAAAGAAGATCGTGCCGACCTGCAGATAGCCGAGGTTGCTTGCGACGAGTTGCCGCAAGGTCCCATAACCACAGTCGATCAGATACGGCCGGCCATCGACCACGACGGCACTGCCGGTCTGTCCGCGCGTGATATCGATTCCCGGGCCGGCACGAGTCCCGAGCAATACCAGCCACGTCCCAGGTTTCGGTCCCCTTTGCGCAGCCACCCCCGCCGTAGCGATGCCGCCGCCGGCATTCTGCGCCCGGGTGACGCGCGAAAGCGCGACCGGTACCAGCGTCGCAGTCCCCAAGGCCAGCGCCTTGCTCAAGAGATTGCGCCGCGCGGCCGAAGTCGGCCCGGCGACCGACTCCGCGCACTCTGATCGAGTTTCCTTGCTCCGTGACATCAATTCCTTCCTGCTACGCGGGCCGATTACAACTGCAGTTTGAGGCCCACTGTAAACCGCCGTCCGAGCACATCATACAGGCTCTGGTTGGTCTGAATCGGCGCGCTCGAAAGCCCGACGTACGAGGGCGCAAGCGGGGGCGCCTTGTCGAAAATGTTATTGACCACGCCGTACAGCTGCACGGTGGTGGACCCTATGGTGATGTCATAGGACAAGCGCATATCAAAATACGTGACTGAGGGCACGTGATTGTTGGCCACATCCCAACCATTGAGATTGTCGGTGGCACTGAGCTTGCCGCCATCGATGAAGCGCCCTTCGAAGAAGGTCGTGAAGGGTCCGTTGGCATACTGCAGGTACGCGGTCAGTTTCCAGGTGGGCAATCCCAATGTGCCGACGTCCCCCGCGAACTCGGTCTCGACACCGTTTGAACTGGTGGTCGTGTTCGACATCAGGTAACTGGCGAACGCGCGGGCGGAGAGCGTTTCGGTGCCGCCGCCGAACAGATGCACTCCATGCGTATAGCCTGACTCGATGTCGATTCCCCTGACCGCGGCCTTGGCGATGTTCTGATACGTCTGATTGACGATGAAGATCGTGCCGTCGGGATTTCGGCTGATGTTCGCGCACTGATCGGTATTGCTCTGCTGGTAGCAGGCCGTGACGATCTGCTGGGCCGTATAGGCCTGGATGGCATCCTTCAGCGAGGTATCGAACCAGTCCACCGAGAGATCCGTCCCGGGCAGCCAGCTGGGTCGGTAGACGAGGCCCGCGGTGACCGTATCGGCGGTCTCCGGCAGCACCGATGGATTGCCACCCTGTACGATCGTGATGTTCTCGGTCGGATTCCCGGGCCTGCCATAGTCGATGACGCTGGCGGCCCCGCCGGTGCGGTCGAAGCGCTCATCGAGGTTGGCCGCGCGCACGTCGCGGGAATAAGTCGCGCGCAGACGCAGATCCGGAATGATCTGGTCATCCAATCCCATCTTGTAGGCCAGAATCGAGCCGCTACCGCTGTAATCGGCCCAGCGCACGGCACCGTTGAGGTTCAACTGCTGCAGCAGGAAGGTGTTGGAGATCAGGGGCACTTCGGTCTCGGCGAACATCTCCTTCACGTCGAACCCACCTTTGACGAACGGAACCTTGGAGAACTGGGTGTCGACGGAGTTGTTGGCTGCACCAGGGGGTACACCGCGAATTCCCAGAGCGGCATTGTTGGCCGGCACGGGTAGGACGCTCGGGCTGGTGGACGGGTTGCCCTGTGAATCCAACACGACCTGATTGAGGGCCTCGCGACGGTAGGTGGCACCCACCGCCATCGATACCGCGCCGGCGCCCCAGCCCTTGTAGACATCCCCGGAGGCGGTGAGCTCGCCGTTGCTCTGTTGAATGTCCACATCACGAACTTTGTCGGGTCCGCCGACATAGCTGAAGGTGCCCTGCGGACCGCTCGCGTAATACGGGGTGGTCGTCACCGGAATTCCCGGGTCGTAGCCGGTCACCCAGTCGATCGCAGCCTGCGACGCGTTGCCGCGCCCGAAGAGATTGAGAGGTACGCAGTCCGGATACTGACCCGACACCAGGGTGACATTGCACTCGACCTGGCCGGTGGTCGGATTCTTGACGGCATCCAATGCCATGAAGATACGATCGATGCGGATGCCGCCGATCTGCCGGGCATCAAGATTGGTCTCGCCGAACTGATAGTAGCCGTCGACCGACCAGTCCTTGAGGAACCCGCCGGGGACCTTGGACTTGAAGCCGAGCGTGCCGGAACGCACCTTGGTGTCATTCTCGACATAGGCGTTGTTCGCAATGTCGAGACCGTTGCCGATGCGGCCGAAGGTAAACGAGGCGATGTTGTTGGCCACCATCTGCTGACTGACGCTGGCCGGCAGGAAGGCATTGTTCGCAAAAATCGTGATCGGCTGACCGCTGGTGGGCGAGAACAGGCCGCCGGTGGTGGTGGTCTTCACCATTTCGTCGGCATAGATTCCCTGGAAGTAGACGTTGATGTAGTTCGTCACGTCCGCATCCAGGTAGCTGAAGAAACTGGTGCGACTGGATTGCGGCTCGACGTCCGGGCGATCTGAATTGTTGTCCGTGCCGCTGCCGCCGCCGAGCGTGGATTGAGCATTGGTCAGGGTCGATACCTGCGACCCCAGGTGAAACGGACTGACGGTGCCATCGCTGTTGAAGGTACTGATGCCGAGTCCGGCGGGAACCGTGTTCCCGGGTGTGGCCTGGTAGGCCGTGATCAGGCCGTCGTACGAGGCATTGGTGGAGGTGACGTAAGGTGCCGGGTAGAAGCGTGGATTGGACTGACTGTTACCGGCACCTGCGGCCGTGCTCTGCAGCAGGCCCCAGCTCTGATACCAGTCCCGGCCCCGCCACGTGTACACCGGATCCTCCCCGTAATGTTCGCCCGAGAGGATGATGTGGGCGTGCTCGCCGAGGCTGTGCCCGAAGGTCGCCGAAACCTCATCGTTCTGGTTGTCGCCGCGACTGGTCTGGCCGTCCTGAACCGTCGCCTTGAAGCCATTGAACTTGGTGTCGAGAATGAAATTGACGACGCCGGCGACCGCATCGGTGCCGTACGCCGCGCTGGCGCCGCCCGTGACGGTGTCCACCTGCTTGACGACGGATTGTGGAAACAGGTTGATGTCCGGACCGCCATACAGCGAGGAGTCCACCATCCGCCTGCCGTCAAGCAGAGTGAGCGTGCGCTTGGTCCCCAGGCCTCTCAGATTCAGTGAACCGCCGCCCGGGGAGGTGAAGAATCCGTTGGCACCGGTATTGAAGTTGCTCGTCGTGGCGCTGCCATAGAACTGGGGAAGCTCGATCAAGGCGTCGATCATCGTCGTTGGCGCCATTGAGTTCAGCTCCTCAAGCGACACCGATGTGACCGGTGTCGGCGCAGTCATGCCGACGTGTTGAATTCTCGTGCCGGTGACCTCCACCTGCTCGATCTGCTGATCGCTGGAATCCGCAGCCTGCGCCTGCGCGGCTGCCGCAATCGCTGCGCAGACGTAGACAGAAATTAGCTTCTTGTTCATTGAATCCCCCTGATTGACCGTTCAGTGCACCCTTAGAACCGATCATCCAAGCTCATGATTTTTATGGAGCTTTGTGATCGCACGCGGCTTGTTATCAATTGTAATATCAGAATCAGAACACGGATTCCGATTTTGAGTCAAGCCCGCGACGATCGACAGCCTCATGGGCTGATCTTTTTAGAGTGAGCAATTCCGGTGAATCAGCAAACGATCTTGGTGGCCAGCGAAGCCGCCGGGCGCACGGCGAATGCGCGGTGCAAGTATCTGATTCAGGTGTGTTTTGGTGCCGGCTGAGGGATTCGAACCCCCGACCCCCTGATTACAAATCAGGTGCACTACCAGCTGTGCTAAGTCGGCAACTTGATGACTCATGTCCCGCGAACGCGGGGCCGGGATTGTAGCGGGTCGGGTGGGCGAATTCACGCGCAAAAATGCGCGCGATTCGAAATGTTGGGCACAAACCCGGCGTGCGAGACCGCTAGTGGATTACAGGCTTGCTCGGCGCGGGCGGTGGAGTTGCAGTGGCAACGGCCGGCTTGGGCTCAGGGCAGGCGGTGGTTTCCAGGCGCACGATGCCGCCGGATTCTGGTTGCAGCAGGGTTGGATCAACCAGTTGTCCGGGTTCTTGCAGGGTGACATCCAGCCAGTGCACTTCGCCGTTGTGGGTGCGGTTTTGCACGACTGGCTCGAAGCCCAGCTTGGCGATTTCAGCACGGCGCGTTTCGGCGCGTGCCTGTTCGGAAAACAAACCCAGGGACAACACATTGGCGGTGCTATCGGCT
>DASYER010000097.1:0-8366 GCA_036498905.1 Steroidobacteraceae bacterium
ATCACCCCACGAGGAGGCCACGGTGAGGTCGAAGCCATCGGGCACGGCGCGCACCTGGGTGGCCATCACATGCGCGGCACGCGTGGGGGCGCTCGCACGCCCCGTCACGACCAGTCGACCCGGAGCCGATTCGGCGCCGGCGAGCTCGCGGCCGAACGCATCATCGATGTTGATGATGCGGGCGTCCAGGGTCGCGCGCTGCAGCAGGCGCGCCTTGGCCGCGCCGTAGGCCTTAAGCGTACCGTGATAGTCCAGGTGATCCTGGGTCAGATTGGTGAACGCGGCCGTTTCAAAGCGCACCTCATCGACCCGTCCCTGGTCCAGGGCGTGTGAGGAGACTTCCATCGCCACAGCCTGAGCGCCGCTCGCGCGCAGCAGCGCCAACTGGCGATGCACGCTGACCACATCCGCGGTGGTGTGTGTGACGGGCCGCAGCGCCCCGGGGGCGCCGAAGCCCAACGTGCCGATGTAGGCGGCGGGCCGGCCACACAGCGACAAGGCCTGCGCGATCAGCCAGGCACAGGTGGTCTTGCCGTTGGTACCGGTCACACCCACCACGCGCAGGGCCTGCGAAGGTTCACCAAAAAAACGGTCGGCGATGCGCCCCAGGTGCGCTCGCAGGTCGGGAACCGCGACCACGAACTGGTCCTCGTCCTGGCCCGCGCGCTGGCGTATCCGCTGCAGCAACCGGGCCGCAGCTTCCAGTGCCCGGGTTTCGTCTGCGCCGGGTGTTTCGTAGATCACGGCGCGCGCGCCGCGTTCGGCAGCCTGCGCGGCGAATTCAATGCCATGCCGATGGTTGCCCTTGTCGTGACCGCGGCACGCCAGGAACAGCGCGCCGGGTCTGACTTCGCGACTGTCGAGGGTGACGTCGGTGACCATGATGTCATCCGGCGCATCGACGATGCCCGAAAGCAGATGTCGCAGGGCACGCGCGCCGCCGCGGAACGTTGATTCGCCTGCGGTCATCATCGGCGTGCCACCGTGCGCACGCCGGGATGCAGGCGACGCGCGGGCAGCGGTGACGCCTCATCCGCGGGGACACCCGGCGCGGCATCCGGCGCGACACCCAACAAACGCAATGCCGGACCCATGACGGCCGAGAACACCGGTGCGGCAACCATGCCGCCTTGATGCAGGCCGGCGCTGGGCGTGTCGATCACGACGACGGCCGCCAGTCGCGGATCCGTCGCCGGTGCCACGCCCGCAAACACCGACATGTAGAGATTGGTGGCGTACGTGCCCGCCCCGGCCTTCCACGCGGTACCCGTCTTGCCGGCGACACGATAGCCATAAATGGCAGCCTTCGTGCCGGTGCCTTCGGCGCTGACCACCGATTCGAGCATCTTCACCAGTTCCCGGCTGGTGCGCTCACTCAGCACGCGCTCGCCGGCCGGTGCGCCGGTCACCGGTAGGAAGGACACGGGGCGTCGCACCCCCATCGCGCCGATGACCGCGTAGCCCTGCGCCAGCTGCAGCGGGGTCACCGCCAGACCGTAGCCATGCGACATGGTCGCGATGCCGATCGGCCGCCAGTGCGAATAGTTGCTGAACAGGCCGGCTGATTCACCGGGAAACCCGCTGGCCGTGACCTGGCCGAGCCCGAGCTTCGATAACGTCGACCAGATCAGTTGCGGCTGCAGTGAAAAAGCCAGGTGGATCATGCCGACGTTCGAGCTCTTGGCAAGAATTGTGGCGAGGTCGACCTTGCCCAGCGGATGGTCGTCGGGAAAGATCGTATTGCCGACCTTAATTTCGCCCGGTGAGGTATCGATGATGCTGTGATCGTCGTACTGGCCCGACTCGATGCCCGCGGCCACGAAGAACGGCTTGATGGTGGAGCCGGCCTCCAGAATGTCGGTCACCGCACGGTTGCGGTAGTCGGCCGGTTCGGCGTCGTTGCGATCATTGGGATTGAAACCCGGCTGGTTGACCATTGCCAGAATTTCACCGGTGCGTACGTCGAGTACGATCATGGTGCCGGCCTTGGCACGCTGATCGCGCACCGCAGCCTTCAGTTCCCGGTAGGCCAGGTACTGGATCCGCAGATCGATCGACAGCGCGAGGTCATGACCGGGACTGACTTCGCGAATGCTGTCCACATTCTGGACCACGCGCTGGAAGCCATCCTGGATGACCCGCTTCGCGCCGTCGGTGCCGGCCAGCCAGTGATCAAAGGCGAGTTCCAGGCCCTCCTGACCCGCGTCATCGATATTGGTAAAGCCCAACACCTGGCCGGTGACCTCACCGGAGGGGTAGTAGCGGCGATATTCGCGTTTCAGGTAGACGCCGGGAATGGCGAGGTTGCGCACCTTCTCGGCCTCGGCCGGCGGGAGTTGCCGCGCGACGTACAGGAACTGCCGATCTTCGTTGCTCGTGACGCGCTGAATGAGTTCGCGCCGGTCGAGCTTCAGCGCCTGGGCCAGGCGGGGGATCTGTTCGGCGACGGGCGCCAGCTCCTGAGGATTCACCCAGACCGAATCCACCGGCGTGCTGATCGCAAGCGGCTCGCCGTTGCGGTCCGTGATCATGCCGCGGTGTGCGGTGATGGTGGTGACGCGCGAGAAGCGCTCGTTGCCTTCCGAGGTGTAGAAGTCGTGCCGGTACAGCTGCAGGTGCGCCGCCTGTGCCAAAAGGCCCGCACCTGAGGTGAGCAGCAGTCCGAGTATCAGCCAGACCCGCCAACGAAACGAGCCTGCGGTCCGGTCACGTGGATTCCTGGACTTCATGGCGCGATGATCTTGATTTCCTGCGCCGGCGGCGTCGCCATGTGCAGACGATTGCTGGCGACGTTTTCGACAAAGGCGTGTTGTGACCAGGAGCTTTGCTCCAGCTGCAGCTGGCCCCACTCGATATCCAGGTTGTCACGTTGTTCTGACAGCTGTTGCAGCTGCATGAACATTTCGCGCGTCCGGTGCTTGCACCACACCGCGCCGGCGGCCGAGCCCAGCGCCGCTACCCACAGCGTCGGCAACAGCAGTGCGTACGCCGTGGCGCGCGCGAGCTTCATGACAGTTTCTCCGCGACCCGCAGCAGGGCGCTGCGTGAGCGTGGATTGCGCGCCAGTTCCGCCTCCGCGGGACGCTGCTTGCGCCCCACGAGCCTCATGCGCGGCTGCGCGGACTGCGGCAGCACCGGCAAGTGCGCCAGCGCCGGATCGGGGCTCGAGTGGCGTGCCATGAACTGCTTGACGGCACGGTCCTCCAGCGAGTGGAAGCTGATCACGGCGAGCCGGCCGCCCGGTGCCAGCACCTCAAACGCCGCGTCCAGCCCCGCCCGCAGCTGTCCGAGTTCATCATTGATGAACATGCGCAGGGCCTGGAAAGTGCGGGTCGCCGGGTTCTTGCCCGGTTCGCGTGTGCGCACGGCACGGGCGACCAGTTCGGCCAGCTGGGCAGTGCGGGTGATGGGCGTGCGCTCGCGCGCGCTCGCGATGGCCTGCGCCACGCGGCGCGCGAAGCGTTCCTCGCCCAGCGTCGCAATCACCTCGCGCATCTCATCGACGCCCGCCCGGCCGAGCCATGCAGCAACCGGCTCACCACGTGTCGGGTCCATGCGCATATCGAGCGGACCGTCGGCCCGGAAGCTGAATCCGCGTTCCGGCGCATCGAGCTGGGGGGACGATACGCCAAGGTCAAAGAGCACGCCGGCGCAGGGTTTTCCCGCCGCATGCGCCGGCACAAGTACCGCAAGGTCCGAAAACGGCGCGTGCTGGAGCGTGAGGCGCAGGTCGTCGGCGAAGCGCTGGCGGCCTGCCGCGATAGCCTGCGGGTCGCGGTCGAGCGCGAGCACGCGGCCTTCTCCACCCAAGGTCTCGAGAATGCGTGCCGTGTGACCGCCGCGCCCGAACGTTGCATCGACATAGTACCCACCCGCCCTGAGATCCAATGCCGCATGAACTTCATCGACGAGCACGGCGGCGTGCTCGTCCATGAGTCCGGTCACTTTTGTTCTGGCGGGGTACCAGGCAGCCCCGCCGACAGCTTTACTTCGTTCAATCCGGCCGGCGCGACGCTACTGCGCTGCTCCGGCTTCGTAGAGGCCAATGAGGCCTGCTTCCAGGCGCTCTCATCCCACAACTCAAGATGATTTCCCTGTCCCAGCAGCAGCGCGTCGCGCTGCAGGCCGGTGAAGTCGCGCAGCTCGGGCGGGATCAGCACCCGGCCATGGCCGTCGATGTCCAGATCCGTGGCGTAGCCGACCATCAGGCGCTGCAGCCAGCGCGTCTCGGAGTGAAGATTGGGCAGGCTGAGCAGGTCGTCCTGGACCTTCTGCCACTCGGCGAGCGGGTAGATCATCACGCAGTGGTCGCGGTCGACCGTGGCCACCAGCTGGTCGCCCCCGGCCCGGGCAAGCATGTCCCGCACGCGAGTGGGCAGAACCATCCGCCCCTTCACATCGAGAGTGACTTTTGCTGCACCGCGGAACATGAGACGCCAGGATCCCTCAGGAGAGTGGAAACCCACTTTCCCCCACTTTTCCCCACCTGGCGGCACTATAGGAATTTGCGGTCCAATATGTCAATTGAATGAGCGGAAAAATTTGTCGTTGTCACAACGACTTATGGTCAAATCGTACCGCTCGGACCAGGCTCCCGGCGGCAGTCTTCTTATCAATCAGAAGCTTGCTGCGGAAAGCTTATACAGTAGGTCACAACCTGTAACCTGAGTAAAAAGAAGTCGGCCTGTAAGCCGGGTTCTGTCGAGAGCAATCATTCCTCTGGAACCCCTGTCACCAGGGATCCTCAAGCGGCCTACCCGGAAGCGCGCACGAATCGACGCTGCTTTCACGCCCCTTGCGGTGCGCAAAGCGGCTTCCCTATTTGGCCTTGCTCCACGTGGGGTTTACCTAGCCATCGAGTGTTGCCACCGACGCGGTGCGCTCTTACCGCACCGTTTCACCCTTGCCGGCCATTACCCGTTGCCGGGCAGTGACTTAGGCGGTCTGTTCTCTGTTGCACTTTCCGTGGGCTCACGCCCCCCAGGCGTTACCTGGCACGTTATTCGCGGGAGCCCGGACTTTCCTCCACGTCCCAACCGATGAAACGCAGCGATTGCCCGGCCGACTTCAGCTATCACCATACGGACTTAATTGCCGCGGCTCAACTGCATCGCGAGGTCATACGCATCCGCGCGTCGGCCCCCGGCCAACTGCGCGGCGATCGCGGCAGCCTTGCCCGGCGGCAGCTCAGGCAACAGCAGTTCCAGAGCGCGGCGCATGAGAGCCGTGTCGGCACCGGTTGCGACCCGCGTGGCGCCCTGCACGATGAGTGTGATTTCACCGCGCTGCAGGTTCGGATCGCGGCCCGCAATCGCGCACAACTCCTCGAGCGTGCCGCGGTACACGGTTTCGTGAAGTTTGGTGAGTTCGCGGGCAATCACCGCCGGACGTTGCGCGTCGAATTGTGTTGATAAGTCAACAAGGCAATCCGCGATCCGGTGTGGCGCCTCGAAGAACACCATCGTGCGCACCTCCGTCGCCAGCGCGCTCAAGCGGGTACGGCGTTCGCGGGCAGCGGCCGGCAGAAAACCCTCGAAACAGAACCGGTCGACGGGCAAGCCGGCCAGCGCCAGAGCCGCGGTGATGGCCGACGGCCCGGGCACCACCCCGACGGGGATCCCCTGCGCGAGCGCAGCCCGCACCAGCTCAAAACCCGGATCGCTGAGCAGCGGCGTTCCGGCATCGCTGACCAACACCACGCGCGCGCCGGCCGCGAGCCGCGTCAGGACTTCGGGCAGCCTCTGGCTCTCATTTTGAACGTGCAGGGACAGCAGCGGCTTCGCCAGCCCCAGGTGCTGCAGCAGGCCCAGCGTCCGACGCGTGTCTTCGGCTGCGACCAGGTCCGCGCCCGCGAGCGTCGCGCGCGCGCGATCGCTCAGATCGCCCATGTTTCCGATCGGAGTGGCGACGACGTCAAGCCGGCCCGGTAGATTGCCCACTATAATCCCTCGGGATTGGTCCCCTGTGATGGGCCACATCCTCCGTTGAAAGGTAAGGCGCAGCAACCCATGTGCGAATCCCGACGTTTTCTGCACTTATGCGTGGCGACGCTGGCGGCGCTGCTGGGTCTGCAGCTCGCCAGCTGCGCCGACGTCCAATCCGGCGCGGACCAGGCGCCGCCCGGCATTCTGACGCCCGGTCCGACCGTTCACCAGACTGTGCAGTCACCAGCGCCGGTGGGACCCGGCGCACGCCTGCCCGGGAAGCTGCCGACGGTCGGCGGCGCGCAAATTGCGCTGCTGCTGCCGCTCACGGGCCGCCAGAGCGCATCCGCGATCGCCGTGCGCGATGGCTTCCTGACGGCTTACTACTCGCTGCCGGCAGGCGGCCGTCCGGACCTGCGCATTTACGACACCGCACAGATGAGCATTGCTTCGGCCCTCAATCAGGCGACGGGGGATGGCGCGGGACTGATCGTCGGCCCGCTCACCCGCGAGGAGGTGGCTGCCGCAGCCGCCTACAGCGGCCCGCGGCCGCCGATGCTGACCTTGAATGCCGTCACCGACACGCCCTCGGCCGGCAACGTGCTCTACCAGTTCGCGCTCTCGCCGGAGGAGGAAGCCCGGCAGGTCGCGCGGCGGGTGGTCGCTGATGGCAACCGTGCCGGAGTCGCACTGGTGCCGGCGAGCGACTGGGGACGGCGGGTGCTCGCCGCCTTCACCCAGGAACTGAATGCCGCTGGCGGTCAGTTGCTGGATTCGGCCAGCTACGATGCCGGCAGCACCGACTACGCCGCGCCGATCACCCAGGTATTGCGCATCAACGAGAGCGAGTCACGCAATAAGCGGCTTGAGTCCGTTTTGGGCACGCGTCTGACCTTTCAGCCGCGCCGCCGGGGCGATGTGGCCTTCATTTTTTCGGCGGGCCAGGCCCAGCAGGAACGGCTGATGCGCCCGCAACTGAAGTTCTATTTTGCCGGCGACGTGCCGACCTATGCGACGGCGGATGCCTTCGAGCCCAACGTCAATGCCAACCAGGACCTCGATGGCCTGATTTTTCCGGACGCGCCGTGGATGCTGGGTGGTGCGCTCGTTGACAGCGTCCGTGATGCGACGACTGCGGCGTGGCCCACCGGCGGTCCGAAGCGCAATATTCTCTTCGCCTTCGGCTTCGACGCCGCAAGGCTTGCGACGGCGCTGCGTTCAATGCCGGCGCAATCCGGCAGTGCGACCAGCCTGAGCGTCGACGGCCTCACCGGCCATCTCACCATCGCCGCCGATGGGCATGTGCTGCGCGACCTGATGTGGGCGCAGATCCACAATGGCGAGCCGAAGGTACTGAACTAGGTCCGCCGGAGAGCGCGGCGCAAATGCTCGGCGCGCGCGCTGAACGCATCGCGGCGGACTATCTGCAGGGGCGCGGACTGACCATCCTCGAACGCAATTTCACACGGCGGCTGGGCGAAATCGATCCGGTGGCTCGCGACGGCGGGGTCCTGGTCATTGCCGAAGTGCGCACCCGCAGCAGTGACGCGCTTGGCGGCGCCGCGGCCAGCATCGACCGGCGCAAGCAACGGCGCATCATCCGGGCCGCAGCCCAGCCGCTGCAGCTGCATCGCGAGTACGCCACCCTGCCGGTGCGATTCGATGTCTTGATTGTGGCCGCCCCGGGCTCCGATGCGCCGGAAGTGAACTGGCTGCGTCACGCCTTCGAAGCGTGAGCTTATTTGACGACCTTCAGTTGCGGGCGCGGCCGACCTTCCTCGGCCGCGGGCGGCTTCGGCGGTGAGGGCGGCGGCAGCGGACCCAGATCCGCTTCGGAGAAGACCATCCCCTCGCCGGTCTCGCGCGCGTAGATCCCGAGCACCGCCCCGATGGGCGCACGTACGTGGTGAACGGCACCGCCAAAGCGCGTATCCAGCTCCAGCCAGTCATTGCCGATATTGAGCCGCTCGGTCGCGTCGTAGCTGATGTTCAGGACGATCTTGCCGTCCTTCACAAACGCGCGTGGGACTTCCACCGCGTGCCGATCGACATCGACGATGACATGCGGTGTCTGGCCGCCGTCGGTCATCCATTGATGCATGGCCCGCAGCAGATACGGTCGCTTGGGAGGAAGGGGCGTTTCGCTCACGTTCGCACTGATCCGTAGGAAGCTTACGGAACCCGCATTTCCTGTTCCGTGTCTGACAGGCTATCGCGAAATGCCGGCCTGGAGAATACGTGGTGGGCGTATTTGATGATGGGTGCCGAAGTCAGCTCGACCTCGTAGCGTGGCAGGCGCCACAGCACCGGTGCGATGGTGGCGTCCACCATCGAGAATTCATCCGAGAGAAAGTACGGTCTGACTTTGAACAGCTCCTCGCTCTGGACGATGGTGTCGCGCAAGGTCTTGCGGGCCTTCAGTGATGCCTTGCGGTCCGGTTC
>DASYER010000098.1:0-3763 GCA_036498905.1 Steroidobacteraceae bacterium
CGATCGTCCAGGAGACCGGCATAGCCAAGGACAAAAGCGCCGGTGCAAATCGATCCATAAACGCTCGCGCGCCACGGCAACTCTTTGACCCATTGAACCAGGTACGGTTCGGGCTCCGCTTCCGGTGGCGTCGGAGCGCCGGCCACCAGAATGATGTCGAAGCCGCCCGTTGCCTCCTCGAAGGTCAGGTCGGCCACTAGTCGTATGCCGTTCGACGCGCGCAGCGGATTGCGGTGAGCGGCAACCAATACTGTTTCGTAGGGGTTGGCACTGTCGAGAAACGTGTTCGCCTCGCTGAACACGTCCATCGGACCCGCCACGTCCAGGGCCTGGACTCCCTCATAGACGACGATCGCGACAGCTTGTACCGGCACCTCTTACTGCCTCACCAGTTTGGCGCCTTATTACGCAGGTAGTCCGGACACTGCAAAAGGCCTAGCGCGATCTGGGAAGCAGCAGAGTCGCCGTCGATCACGGTCGGTCGGCCACCGAGGTAGGTGCCCTGCCCGCTTGCGGCGTCACCGCCAACGAGCGGCCAGTCAAACGTCAACATGGTCACGAGCGCGGCGGCGATGACGAGGCCCACCACCAAAGCAGAGCCCAGCGAGGACCGCCACTTGTTGGCGCAGTCGCCGCACGAAGCGATCGATTCTCCATATGATCTGCTGATGCGTCGGCATGGTGGGTAACTGTAGCCTGGAGCGCGCGGTTGCCTGCTTAATGCAAGGCAGCCCAAGATGCGGCGCACGACCTTCTTGTGCGCGGAGAAATTAGGCGATCTTAATGACCTATCTATTTCCATTTTCAGCCAGCTAGTCACGACGCCACTCTCAGTCGCGCCAGAAATCCTTGAACCGCGTCGGCGAAAGCTCGGTGTAGCGCACCGTGTGCTGAATGTTGCGATGTCCGAGATAGGCTTGCAAGGCGCGGGTGTCGTGCCCTTTGTTCGCCAGCGCGTAGCCACAGGCGTGCCGCAACATGTGCGGGTGCGCCTTGAAGCCCAACCCTGCCTCAACGCCCGCCCGCTCGGCCATGCACGCGAGTCCGGCGGTGCTGAACGGCGCGCCCCGCTCCGACGTGAACACAAACGGCGACTTGGGGTCTTGCTCGCGTTGCAGCCGCCGCAGCGCCCGCAGTTCGTCGCCCAGGATCGGATGCGTGGCAGGCGTGCCCTGCTTGACCCGGCGGACGTGCAGGACGGCGGGGCGAAATCGATCTGATCCCAGCGCAGGTCCGTCAGTTCAGACGCCCGCAGGCCGTCCCGGCAGACGACAAGGATCATGCCAGAACAATTGGCTCGACGGCGGCAGGAGCAGGGCCTTTCGGCAAGTTCCGCTGCCGACGCATGTGAGCGCCCCGTCATACCGGAAATCCGGGGCCTTTGGCCACCAGCCAAAGCCCGGCCACGACTAAGCCTGCACCGGCAATCCGCGACACGATGCGTCCCGTTGGAAAGAGCTTTTCCACGAGAACGAAGATCGCAATCGCGGCGATCCACAGCACGTTCATGACGCCGCCGACGAACAGCAGCGCCATCAGCGTCCAGCAGCAGCCAACGCAATAGGCGCCATGCCGCACACCGAGCATGAGCGCACCGGCGGCATCGCCGCGGAAGCCGCCATGCGTCTGGATGAACAGGACCGGCGCCTGGCATTGACGCAGGCAGACATTCTTGGCGGGCGTCCATTGATAGAGACCGGCGGCAATCAGCAGGCCACCTCCAAGCAAGGCGCTCGAACTGGCCATCATCGGCGAGAGCAGAGCGAGGCGCTGCAAGGCCCACTGCGCCAGCGTCGCGGCGATGGAGAACGCAGCCCAGACCAGAAGATAGCCGCCCACGAACCAGATGCTCGGAGCGAAGGGCTTACCCTGCGCCGCCGCCTGGCGGCCGACCCGCGCGTAGATTAGGATCATCGGCGCGACGGAGGGCGTCATCATGCCCACCATCATCACGACCCACATCAGCAAAACATAGACGAACTCGATCGGCACCCATGGCGCCGTGTCACGTATCATCAGACCCATGCCGGCGGGGATCGTGCGATAGCCGGTCATGTCCATGCCGCCCATGGCCATATGCCCGGCCAGCCACAGCACATAGGCCCACGCCAGTGCGATCAAGACGGCGAGCGCGGCCGCGACGACCACACGGTCGCGCCGCAACACGGCCTGGAGTGCCGCCTCAGTCATGGTGCTTTAGTGAACGACTCCGTTGCCGGTCATGCGTAGTTCCGCGAAATGGGCATGCGAATCCACGAGCGTGAAGGTGAGCGGGCCGGTCGCATCCAGCCAACCCCGACCGACCTCGGCCACAATAAATTCGAAGCCGTCGGGCAGATTGATGCGCGAACGGCTCTCCGCCCCCGTCACCGCGTTACGGATCGGTTCGCCGCGTGCGTCCATTTGATTGGGCACTTTCAGGCGCGCCCGCCGGGCCGCAATGTCTACTTCGAACTCGACAGGAGCGAAGATCGGGTCGTGCACTGTTTCCAGCATGCTCGACAACACCTGGAAGATCGTGGCGCCCGGCTGCGTATCCTGCCCACTGGCAATGCGCAGCAGTGCTTCCCGCTGCGGCTCAGTGGCGCGTTCATCGACGATGACGACGGCGGAGCCATGTCCTTCATGAATCGCGCCAGGAAAAGCTGTGATCACCACAAACCGCAAGCCGTCGAGCTTGACCGCGCCATGATGCCCTTCGTCGATCTCGACGGCCATGAACCCTCTGCAGTCGCCGAGGGTCGGCAGGGCATTGAACTGGCACGGGCAGCCATATGCGCAATTGCAGTTGGTGAACTCACGTCCCTTGATCAGCCATTCGGTATCGGTCATAGCCCCTCGTGTGTCGATCTCCCGCTCAATCTCTACCGTTCATTCCGATCATTGAAAATCAACAAGGGGTGATGTCCGGTTCCGGCGCACGCGACGGTGCACTTTGTGCGCCCTATTCTACCTTCAGCCCCAGCCCCTTGGGGCGTGCCCATGTTAACTGGCGCTGATTACGTCCGACTTTGCTTGATACACGCCATTTCTGTGGCGCGGCGTTCGCGTCCCCGCGCCCTATCAGGCGCGGCCTTGATTAAGTTGGTACGACCCGATCTCTCAAGAGCCTGACTAAACGTCCGCACCATCAAACAGGATGTTACGAGATGCAACCGAACCTCCGCTGTAGAACGAACATCCGTGCATCCGGGAGTGACCAGGGGCTATGGACTTTATGATTGATTTTGCTCTCCCAGCCGTCAACCAAGCGGCCCTTACAGCTCCCAAAAAAGATCGTCACGGCGTGCACAAATCCGATAGGCGAATCCACTGATCGACATCATCGCAACTGATGGTCATTGTTGAAGCTGCCGACGTGAAGTCATCAATCTCGGCCGGATGTGCTGCTGCCACTGAGCAGCACCGACAGCAGCGCGGCCAGACCGAATCCCGCAGCCACCCAGCCGAGCCACGGCCGGCCCCGGCTGCAACAGATCGACTGCGACACCGGGCAACACTGGCTCTATTCGAGAGCGGTGGCGCCAGACATCGACGAATTAATCACGTCCGGCCCCGCCCGGTCGGCCAGTGTCTAATCACGCGGCCGGCATCACGTTGTGGTTGAGCCGGAACATGTTGGCCGGGTCGTAGGTCTTCTTGATGGACGCCAAGCGCTCGTAGCGCTCCGGGCCGTAAATCGCCGCGGCGTCGGCCGCCTCATCCGGCGCGAGGTTGTTCACGTACCGGCGGTCGCCCTGCCAGGGCATCATGCCGTCGAGCA
>DASYER010000099.1:0-31919 GCA_036498905.1 Steroidobacteraceae bacterium
TCGTTACACGCGGATCGTTGCGCAGCTTTTGGGTGCTCATCCATTCGCGCTGCAGCTCCGGATTCTGGTGAAGCAGTTCCCGCAGTACCTGCTCGGCGTTTGGCACCATGGTGCGGAACTTCAGACAACCGAAGGTGCGCCCATGGCGGCCCGTGCGCGAGTGACTGTAAATGATGGGGCCGCGATCACGGGCTAGCACCAGTCCGACGACGACCAGGAATGGCGAGAGCACGACCGCGAGCGTGAGTGCTCCGATGATATCCAGCAGGCGCTTGGCGGCCTCCCCAGGCCCGCCGCTGCGCGCCCGGTAAAGGGATGCGTGGGCTGCGCGTAAGCCGGGCTGGCGAGGCACATGATGGACCAGGGGTACCGCCGAAGCAGCTTTCAGCTTCTGCACGGATGCGCCGCCGCTGGCGAGAGTCACGTCAACCTCGTTGGGGCCGAGGACCCGCTGCAGCTGATGGGGCGGGTGGCGCTGCCACAAACGCACCGGCAAATCCGGGGCAACTTCGGCCTCGACTTCATCGATGGTTTCGACTCCCGTGTCCTGATACACCACAACATGATCCCAAGTGACTGAATTACCAGTATCTCTAAGCAGCAAAGCTTCCGGTACGACCCGTTCCACATTTATTCATGGTGCGGTGCCACACCGAACAGTTGCATCCTCTCAGCTCAATTCTGCTGACCTGAAAATGGAATGGATGTAGGACTACAGGTGAATAGCAATGTGCGTGAATTCTGTCATACGTTTCCCGTAATATCGGCCCCCGCATCCATCCCCCCGAGGATGGCATAAAAGTCTATATAAATCACGAGTTTAAGAATGCGTGTCACGATCTTCGGTTCAGGATATGTCGGGTTGGTCACGGGGGCTTGTTTTGCCGATGCGGGCAATCACGTGGTCTGCGTCGATGTGGATGCGGCCAAGGTCGAGCGCCTGAATCGTGGGGAAGTGCCGATTCATGAGCCGGGTCTGGATGATCTGATCAAGAAGAACATGGAGGCCGGGCGTCTTGAGTTCACGACCGATGCGGTTCGGGGCGTCGAGCATGGTCTGTTCCAGGTCATAGCCGTGGGTACACCCCCTGACGAGGATGGTTCAGCGGACCTGCGCTACGTGCTGGCAGTGGCTCGCACCATCGGCACCCATATGAGCCGCTACAGCATCGTGATCAACAAGTCCACGGTCCCGGTGGGCACGGCCGACAAGGTGCGCCAGATCATCGAGACGGCACTGGGCGAACGCCAGGCCACGCTTGAGTTCGACGTGGTCTCGAACCCCGAATTCCTCAAGGAGGGCGCGGCCATTCAGGACTGCATGCGTCCCGACCGGGTCGTGATCGGTACGGACAATCCGCGCACCGTTGAGCTCATGCGTCTGCTCTATGACCCCTTCACGCGCAATCACGAGCGTCTCATCGTCATGGACGTGCGCTCCTCCGAACTGACCAAATACGCAGCCAACGCGATGCTCGCGACCAAGATCAGTTTCATGAACGAGCTGGCCAACGTCGCGGAAATGGTGGGCGCGGATATCGAGAAGGTGCGCTTGGGGATCGGCTCGGACCTGCGCATCGGCTACAGCTTCATTTACCCCGGCATCGGCTATGGCGGGTCGTGCTTTCCGAAGGATGTCCAGGCACTGATCCGTTCCGCCCACGAAGTCGGGCACCAGCCGCGGCTGCTCGAGGCGGTCGAGGCGGTCAACGATCGGCAGAAGAGTGCCCTGGTGCGCAAGATCAAGCATCATTTCAAGGATCAACTGCAGGGCCGAACCTTTGCGCTGTGGGGGCTCGCCTTCAAGCCCAACACGGACGACATGCGCGAGGCGCCTTCGCGCGTGATCATCGAGGCGCTGCTGCAGGCCGGCGCGAAAATTCGCGCCTATGACCCGGTCGCGCTGGATGAGGCGCGTCGCATTTTCGGCGCACAGGCCGGTCTCACACTGTGCAAGAACGCCTACGAGGTGGCCGATGGGGCCGATGCGCTCGTCATCGCCACCGAGTGGAAGGAGTTTCGCAGCCCGGACTTCGACCGCCTGAAGAGCGCGCTGACCGCAGGGGTCATCTTCGATGGCCGCAATTTGTACGATCCGTCCATCCTGGAGCGCTTCGGATTTACCTACTACGCCATCGGACGCGGTCAGTCAGTGGGGAATTAGGCGACCTGCGGCGGCGTCCAATCCATCAGATGCATGATTTGTCCCTTCGCACGTGCTGCGCGCAGATACCGGTCATCGGCTGTGATCAGAACGCCATCGGCGGTTTCGAGGGCGAGGGCATGGTAGAGCGTATCGAACAGGTGTTGCTTCAGTTCCATTGCCAGTTCGACCGCGCGCCGAAGTACCAGGGGCTCATCAGCTGCCGGAAGCTCCAGAGCGTTCAACAGCGTTACATCGTCAGTCGCAGTGGCCGGACTTTCGCGTGCGAGCACCGCTGCAACTTCCACGATCCAATGTACCGGCTGCAGGGCCGGCTGTTCTCCTTTGAGTACGGCCTCCATAAGGTCGGTTGCTCGGTCCGGACCAGCTTCGGGCTCAGGTTCCTGCAGCAGCCACTTGATGACGACACTTGCATCGATGATTGCGGTCACGGTCGGCCCATCCTCCGTGATGCCCCGATTTGGGCGTCGGACAGTGCCGGCCGTTTGGCGCGGCGCTGCGTCAGAATCCGAAAAATCTGTTCACGCTGTTTGCGCCGCGTTACCTCGGCAACCGCCTTGCGCATCAGATCGGCAATGACTGCGCTCTTGTTCTGTCCGCCAAAAGCCTTGTCAAAGTCCGCTTTGACCTCGTCCGGGACGCTGAAATTCACGGTAGCCATGGGGTGATTCCGCTGTTGAAAATTTCAACAACACGCATGGTACTGTGGAATGAATGGCGGTTGAATGGAGTAAGCGACCGTAAAACATCGATTTCGCCGTTTGAGTGCGTAAGTCCATGATTAAGATGATATTATACGGCCAGGCGTCGAGCCCGTTGGCAGGAAATCCAGGAGATTTATGGCATCACTGAAGGGCATTGTGCTGGCCGGCGGCTCGGGCACGCGACTGCACCCGGTCACACTGGGCGTGAGCAAGCAGCTCCTGCCGGTCTATGACAAGCCTATGGTCTATTATCCGCTGTCTGCCCTGCTGTTGGCCGGCGTGCGCGACATCCTGCTCATTTCGACGCCGACCGATCTGCCGCTGTACCAACACCTGCTGGGGGACGGCAGCCAGTGGGGCGTCAGTCTGAGCTATGCCGAACAGCCGCGGCCCGACGGATTGGCACAGGCCTTCACCATCGGGCGTCGCTTCGTCGGAAACGACCCGAGCGTGCTGGTGCTCGGCGACAACATTTTTTATGGCCACGGATTGCCCGAACAGATGCACGCGGCAGCGGCCCGCAAATCCGGTGCAACGGTATTCGCCTACCGCGTGCGTGATCCGGAGCGCTACGGCGTCGTGAGCTTCGATGCGGCGGGACGCGCCTTGGATATCGAGGAGAAGCCGCTCCGACCCAAGTCGCACTACGCGGTCACGGGGCTGTATTTCTATGACAATGATGTGCTGGATATTGCCGCTTCCCTGAAGCCCTCAGCGCGCGGGGAGCTTGAAATCACCGACGTGAACCGCGCCTATCTGGCGCGCGGGGATCTGCATGTGGAGCTGCTGGGCCGTGGCACGGCGTGGTTGGACACGGGTACGCATGAGTCACTGCTGGAGGCGGCGATGTTCATCCAGGCCATCGAGAAGCGGCAGGGGCTGAAGGTGTGCTGTCCGGAGGAGATCGCCTACCGGGTCGGCTTCATCGATGCGGCGCAGATGCGCAAGCATGCCGCGGCCTTGGCGAAGTCCGGCTACGGCAACTATCTGCTCGAGGTTCTGCAGGAGGATGTGCGGGATGGAATTTGAACCGACCGCAATCCCGGAAGTCATCCTCATTAAGCCGAAGGTGTTCAAGGATGCCCGCGGCCACTTCTTCGAGTCCTGGACCGAGCACAAGTTCGCCGCAGCCGGGCTGGATCTCAAATTCGTCCAGGACAATCAGAACCGTTCCGAACAGCATGTCCTGCGTGGCCTGCACTACCAGCTGACTAAGCCGCAGGGAAAACTGGTGCGGGTCGTCACCGGCGCCGTGTTCGATGTGGCGGTGGACCTGCGGCGCCGTTCGCCGACCTTTGGCCGCTGGGTCGGCGCGCAGCTGACCGCCGACAACCACCACATGTTGTGGGTGCCGCCGGGCTTTGGACATGGGTTCATGGTGCTCAGTGAGTCGGTGCACTTCTTGTACAAATGCACGCAGTTTTATTACCCGGAGGATGAACGCGCGATCCGCTGGGACGACGCCGATCTGGGCATCACCTGGCCGCTGCCGGCCGGTGCGGCCCCCGTGATCTCAAATCGTGATGCGGCGGCCCGCGCGTTTCGCGACGCGGAATACTATCCTTGAAGGTGCTCATTACGGGTGTGCAGGGCCAGGTCGGACGATGCCTGGCGGCCAGCGTGCCGGCCGGTGTTATTGCCATAGGCCTGACGCGCGCCCAACTGGATGTCGGGGACGCCGATGCAGTGACTCATGCGGTCAAGACCCATGCGCCGACCGTCATCATCAACGCCGCGGCGTACACGGCAGTGGATCGGGCCGAATCCGAGCTGGACGCCGCCCGCCGCGTCAATGGCCTGGGGCCGCGGCATCTGGCCCGCGCGGCGCGTGCCTGCGGCGCACGTCTGCTGCATATCTCAACGGATTTCGTTTTCGATGGCCGCGGCAGCGTCCCCTATGCCCCGGATGCTCCCACGGCGCCGCTGGGCGCCTATGGACTGACCAAACTCGAAGGTGAGCAGGCCGTGAGCGAGCTGGTGCCTGACACCTCCGTGGTGCTGCGCACGGCCTGGGTGTATGCCGCACACGGCGCCAATTTTCTGCGCACCATGCTGCGGGTGATGGGGGAGAAGCGCCAGGTACGGGTCGTGGCCGACCAAATCGGCACTCCGACGGCGGCCGATTCGCTGGCCGGCGTGCTGTGGGCGCTCACTCAGCGCCCCGATATCACCGGCGTGCAGCACTTTACGGATGCCGGAGTCGCCAGTTGGTACGACTTTGCGGTCGCGATCGCCGAGGAGGCCACCGGGCTGGGACTGTTGGCGCCGGGCGTGCGGGTATCGGCCATCAGCACTGCGGACTACCCCACCCCCGCGCGCCGGCCCGGCTACAGCGTATTGGATAAGCGGGCATTGATGAGCGCCCTGACCCTGGAGCCGGACCATTGGCGGGTGAGCCTGCGGCGGGTGCTGGGGAGCCTGGCAGACTCTGCATAGGCTTTGCGACGAGGGTCTCGGCCCATTGCGTCCGTCAGCCCCTACTATTAGGGTCACATCATGCTGATACCCGTCATTCTTTCCGGCGGCGCCGGAACCCGCCTGTGGCCCCTGTCGCGGGAGCTGTATCCAAAGCAGCTGCTGGCGCTATTGGGGTCGCGGACCATGCTGCAGCAGACCGCGTTAAGGGTGGCCGGTCTGGACTGTGCGGCCCCGGTGGTCGTGTGCAACGAGGCGCATCGCTTTTTGGTGGCTGAGCAGCTGCGGGCACTGAAAGTCGCCCCGCGGGCCATAGTCCTGGAACCCTTTGGCCGCAATACGGCACCGGCGATCGCGCTGGCGGCGCTTGCGGCACTGCGTGATTCGGGTGAAGTGGATCCTCTGCTGCTGGTGCTTCCGGCCGACCACGTGATCCGTGACACGGCCGCATTTGAGCGGGCAGTACACACCGCCCTGCCGGCGGCCGAACAGGGTCACCTGGTGACTTTCGGCATCGTCCCGGGAACCCCCGAGACCGGCTACGGCTACATTCAGCGCGGGCAGGCGCAAGGCGCCGTGTTTCGCATTGCCCGCTTTGTCGAGAAGCCGGATCTGGCCCATGCCCGGCAGTTCGTCGCGGCCGGGGACTACTACTGGAACAGCGGCATGTTCCTGTTTCGCGCCGGCCGGTATCTGTCGGAACTGACGCGACTCGCGCCCGAAATGGCAGCAGCCTGCCGCGCCGCCTTCGAGGGGGGTCATGCGGATCTGGATTTCACGCGTGTGGGTGCACGGGACTTTGAGCGCTGCCCCAGCGATTCCATCGATTACGCCGTCATGGAAAAAACTGCCGATGCGGTCGTGGTACCGCTCGATGCCGGGTGGAGCGATGTCGGCTCCTGGTCGGCCTTGCATGAGGCGAGCGATGCCGATGCGGACGGCAATGTCACGCATGGTGATGTGCTGCCCGAGGATTCATCCGGCTGTTATCTGTACGCCGAGAGCCGCCTGCTCGCAACCGTAGGTCTGAAGGACCACGTGGTGGTGGAGACCAAGGACGCGGTCCTGGTTGCGCCCCGCAATCGCGTGCAGGACGTGAAGAAGCTGGTCAACCGGCTCAAGGACCAGGGACGCTACGAGCACTCCCTGCATCGCGAGGTGTTTCGTCCCTGGGGCAGCTACGATCGCATCGAAAGTGGTGCGCGTTTCGTGGTGAACCGTTTGCGCATCAGTCCGGGTGCAAGCCAGTCGCTGCAAATGCATCATCATCGCGCCGAGCACTGGGTGGTCGTGTCCGGCACGGCGCGCATCACCCGTGGCGAGGATGTGTTCCTGCTCGAGGAGAATCAGTCCGCCTTCATCCCCATCGGGGTGACCCATCGCATCGAGAACCCGGGCAAGATTGCGGTGCATTTGATCGAAGTGCAGTCCGGATCCTACCTCGGGGAGGACGACATCGTGCGTCTGCAGGATCAGTACGGGCGTGAGGACAGCGAGAAACCATAAGATGACGAAGCTGACCGCGTTCAAGGCCTACGATGTCCGGGGTCGCATTCCCGATGAAATCAACGAGCCGCTGGCCTACGACATCGGTCGTGCCTATGCCGGGTTCGTGAATCCCCGCACCGTGGCCGTCGGCTACGACATCCGCGAGACCAGTCCCGGCATGGCGCGCGCGTTGACGCGCGGGCTCACTGAGTCCGGCGTCGATGTGCTGGATATCGGGCTGTGCGGCACCGAGGGCAGTTACTTCGCGGCCTGGCAGTGGCGGCTCGATGGCGCGATCATGGTCACCGCCAGCCACAATCCTCCGGACTACAACGGCATGAAGTTCGTGCGCGAGGATGCGCGGCCCATCAGCGCCGACACCGGATTGAAGGATATCGAGGCTGCCATTCGCGAGCGCAAATTTCCCGCTCTTTCGGCAAAGGCCGGTACGCAGCGCACCCTAGACATCCGGGCGCGCTTCGTGCAGCACCTGCTGGGGTATATCGAACCCGGCCGCCTCAAGCCATTGAAGGCGGTCGTGAATGCCGGCAACGGCGGCGCCGGCTTGATCGTGGATCTGCTCGAGCCGCATCTGCCGTTTCAGTTCATCAAGTTGAACCATCAGCCGGATGGCACCTTCCCGCATGGCGTCCCCAATCCCATGCTGGAAGAGAATCGTGAGGCCACCCGCAACGCGGTGCTCGAGGCCGGCGCCGATGTGGGCCTGGCCTGGGACGGCGACTATGACCGCTGTTTCTTCTTCGATGAGGAGGGCACGTTTATCGAGGGCTACTACCTCGTCGGGCTGCTTGCCGAAGTGTTCCTCAAACGTGAGGCCGGCGCCCGCATCGTGCACGATCCGCGGCTGACCTGGAACACGATCGATGTGGTCACCCGGGCCGGTGGCGTGCCGGTGCTCTCGAAGTCCGGCCATGCGTTCATCAAGCAGAAGATGCGCGAAGTCGATGGTGCCTATGGCGGTGAGATGAGCGCCCATCACTACTTTCGCACTTTCGCCTACTGCGACAGCGGCATGATTCCGTGGCTGCTCGTGCTGCAGGTGATCTGCGAATCCGGGAAAACGCTCTCCCAGCTGGTGGGCGATCGCATGCGGCTGTTTCCGGCCAGCGGCGAGATCAACACGCATCTGGAGGGGCCCGCGCGCGAGGTCATCGCGCGCGCCCAGAAGGTTTATGCGGACGGGGCGTTGAATGTGGATTTTACCGACGGTTTGTCGGTGGAGTTTGCGCAGTGGCGATTCAATCTGCGCGGTTCGAACACCGAGCCGCTGGTGCGCCTGAACGTCGAATCGCGCGGCAGCACGGCGCTGATGCAGGAGAAGACCGCGGAACTGTTGCGGCTGATTCGCGGTTGAGCTGAGCGACTGTGTGGCCTCAGCGCGCAACCATCGCCCTCGGTCTGGCTGTTGGTCTGCTGTCAGCCTGCGCCACGGCGCCGGGCGTACGGCGACTGGGAGACTCATCGCTCGGCTGCATGCGCGCGGTCGTGAATGACAAGCTGCCGCAGAACCTTCCTGACAAACAGGCGCATTGTCTGGCCGCCGGATTGATCGCGCGCTACTGCAGCCGATCCGAGGCGTACATCGCCGGCTACGGCAAGGAATTCACCGACATCTTTGATGGCGGTGATCCGGAAATCGGCGATATCAAGGCGGATCTGGTCGGGATCCGCTGCGAGGCGCGTTCTGCCACGACAGCTGCTCTGGCCAGCTGCTGCGCCGGGGAGCTGACCCGACGCGGCCTGCCGTGGAAACCGATTTCACTGGCGCCATGACTGTGGCATACCTGTCAGCTTGAATATCTGGGCACGCAAACCGGTCGAGGAGCTGTGCTCGGAGAGCGCCGTGGCGGGGGAGGTGACGGCCCTGCCGCGCAGCATCGGGGTGTTTGCCCTGACCTGCATCGGCGTCGGCGCGACCGTGGGCGCCGGCATCTTCGTGCTCACCGGCAGTGTCGCGGCCGAGCATTCCGGGCCGGCGGTCGGAGTCTCCTTCGCGCTGGCAAGCGTCGTATGCCTGCTGGCCGGCCTGTGCTACGCGGAGCTTGCCGCCATGATTCCGGTGGCCGGCAGTGCCTATTCGTATACCTATGCCACGATGGGGGAAGGCATCGCCTGGACCGTGGGATGGTGCCTGATGCTCGAATACCTGTTCTCGGCCTCGCTGGTCGCGATCAGCTGGGCCGGCTATGCGCAATCCACCCTGCACCAGCTCGGATTTGACCTGCCGGCCGCATGGCTGGCGGCGCCGGTCGATGTGAAGGACGCGTGGCATATTTTCCGTACCGCCACGTACGTCAATTTGCCGGCCGTCCTCATCACCATCGTGTGTACGTTGGTGCTGCTCGCGGGCGTGAAGACCTCGGCGCGAATCAACACGGTCATGGTCGTGGCAAAAGTGATCGCCATCCTGGTGGTTGTCGTGGTCGGCGCCGGGTATGTGCACACCTCCTTGTGGCATCCCTACATTCCACAAAATACCGGTCAGTTCGGTGTGTACGGCTGGTCGGGCGTGTTTCAGGGCACGGCCATCCTGTTTTTTGCCTATATCGGCTTCGATGCCGTCTCGACCATGGGCCAGGAGGCACGTGACCCACAGCGCACCGTCCCATTGAGTCTGCTGTTGGGCTTAGGTATCTGCGCGGTGCTGTACCTGGCGGTGAGTTTCGTGGTCACGGGACTGGTGGGTTACAAGGACCTGGGTGTCCCGGATCCGATGTACCTCGCTCTGGACCGCGCCGGCCCTTCGGTGGTGTGGGCAAAATATCTGGTGGGCTTTGTTGCCGTGATCGGCCTGGTATCGGTGCTGCTGGTGACCCTCATGGGCCAGGTGCGCATTTTCTATGCGATGGGACGTGACGGCCTGCTGCCGGCGGCCTTCGCGCGCGTGCACCCGACCACACGCACGCCGCACGTCGGCACGATCGTCACCGGCATTGTCTCCTGCATTGCGGCGGGAGTTCTGCCGCTGAGCCTGCTGGGGGACATCATTTCGATGGGCACTTTGCTGGCCTTCGGGATTGTCTGTGGGGGAGTGCTGGTACTGCGCCGGACGCGACCGGACCTGCCGCGACCTTTCAAGGCGCCCGGCGGCATGTGGGTGCCATTGGCGGGCGCGCTGTGCTGCGCGGGCCTGATGCTCACCCTGCCGCGTCTGGCGTGGATCGGCTTCGTCTTCTGGCTGGTGATCGGCGTGACGGTCTACGCCCTATATGGCATGACCCGCTCGAATCTGCAGCGGGTCACCCGTATTTAGAACGCCTATTGCTGTCCCAGCACTCCGATCTGGGTCTGTATCGCGAAGGTGCCCGGAGCCGCGGCCAGATTCTGGTACCACACGGCCGCGCTCGCGTCCGCTGTGACCAGGTCCGGCAGGCCGTCATGGTCCAGATCGGCGATGGCAATGGAGACCGGCTGGCCGTAGCCCGCGTAGCTGCCGCCGAGGGCGAAAGTGCCGGGATTGGCGGGGTCCTGCAGCATCACCGCAACGTAGCCCTGGCCCTGCGGATACAAGCTGGCCAGCGCGATGTCCGGCAACCCGTCATTGTTGAGATCGCCAATGGCGAGACTGATGGCGCCCTGAACGCCGGCATACACGATCGGCGCGGCAAAGGTGCCCGGGGCGCCGGAGTTTTGCAGGATGATCATTGCTCCGTACTCGGATTCATTGACCCCGATTTGACCCAGGGGGTTGCCATCGGTCAGGGCCGTAACGTCCGCGTCAAGGCCAAGGCCCTGGCAGGCCAGCACGAGGTCATTGACCCCATCCCCGTTCACATCGGCGATCCGGATCTGGGCCGGTTCGCCATAGGCATTGATGGTATATGTGGTCGGCAGGAACGTGCCCGGGTGGCTGGGATCCTGGAAGTAAATGGTCACCAGGCCATAGTCGCCGTTGACATCGAAGCTGGCGACCGCCAGATCCGGCAGGCCATCCCCGTTGAGATCCCCCACGGCCACCGATATGGCCCGATTGGTGATCGGCAGACTCACGGGCGCCAGGAAGCTGCCCGGGCTGGCCGCATTCTGCAGCAGGTAGGTCACCTTGCCATTGTCATCCGCGACGATCAGGTCCGGCAATCCATCGCCATTGATATCGGCCATCTGCACATCGTTGGGGTGACCGCCCACGGTGATGGTCTTCGCGGCTGCATAGGCGGCCGAAGTCGGTGTGGTTTCCTTGAACACGGAGACCGTGCCCGCATTGAAGTTTGCGACCACCAGGTCGTGGCTGCCCGTGCCGGACAGATCTCCCACGGCCAGGCCCGAGGGCGGGGCGCCGGAGGTCTGGTACGAGACGGTTGCCGCAAACTGACCCGGCGTCGACTTCAGATTCAGCATGGTGCCGAGCAGGCCGGGCGGCTGCGTGAGACCGGTTTGATCGATCTGGGCCGCGACGACCGCCACATCGGGCAGGCCATCCCCGTTCAGGTCCGCCACCACGACCGAATTGGGCACGGTGATCACGGCACCCAGGTTGTCGTTACCGCAGCTGGCCAGCCCGAGCAAGGGCAGGACGAGCAATAGGCGGTAAGCGGGGCGGGGAGCGGAAAATCTGGACATGGAAACTCCTGCGTCGGGAGGTGCAAAACCCAACGCGGCGGGCTTTTAGTGGTTGACTGGCACGGTGGGCGGCAATGCTCGCAGCACTGATGGTTGGCGGCAAGCCCAATTTGGCTCTTGGAACTTCTCCCGCGCGAAGCTGTCACCCGGCTTGCAGCGGATTTGATGACTACTGATCCGGAGCGTAGTATATCCCGTACAGGAGATCATATGTCCGCTCTGACTTATCCGCAATCGCGCTACGAGCCCTCTCCGCTGGTGGATCTGAACTCCCGTGCCGAGCGCGAACGCCTGAGCGCCTCGGGCCTGAAGGCTTTCTTCAACATCATGGAGCGCTGGAAGGTCCGTGACGAGGATGCACGGGCGCTGCTCGGTGGCGTCAGCAACGGCCCGTACTACGAGCTCAAGCGTGCCCCGACGGGCAAGGTCCTGGAGGCCGACCGGCTGCTGCGCGTGTCATATCTGATCGGCATCTTCAAGGCGCTGCACATCCTGCACTCGCGGGCATTGGCGGATCAGTGGGTGCAAATGCCGAATTCAAACCGCCTGTTCGCCGGTGACACGCCTGTGGCCTACATGGTCCGTGGTGGCGTGCCGGCGCTGCAGACCGTGCGGCGTCTGCTGGATGCCCGGCGGGGCGGCGTGTGAGCCGTGCCGCCCTCGCGCTGCCGCCGGTCACGGTGGTCCGCCGCTACGACACGCATCGGCTCATTCCCTCCCAATACAGTGAGCCGGGCAGTGTCCTGGGCCTCATCGCCGAGGACGAAGCGCACCTGGCCGAGCTGTTCGATCTGGATCACGCCACCAATGATCGGCTGCTGGCCGAAAATCAGCGCTTCGGCGGCATCGGCGTGCATGAACTGGTCTTTGGCGTGCCCTACTACCGCACGGTCAATGCGGCCTTCACTCATCCCCATCCGCTCGGCAGCCGCTTCAACGGCCCGGAACGCGGCGCCTGGTATGCGGCCTTCGAACTGCGCACGGCGCAGGCGGAAGTTGCCTTTCACAAGTCGGTGCAGCTGGCCGAAATCGGCTGCCTGGAGGAGCAGGTCACTTACGACGACTACCAGGCTGATGTGAGTGCGCCGTTGCACGATCTGCGCGAGGCCCCGGCGTTCGAGAACTGTCTCGCACCTGACAGTTACATGGCCTCGCAGCTGCTCGCCGAGCGTCTGCTGGTGGCCGGATCGATGGGGGTGATCTACCCCAGCGTCAGGCGCCGCGGCGGAACCTGTGTCGGGATTTTCAGACCTGCGCTGGTGACACACCTGCGCAAGGGCGCGACCTGGCGGTTCACCTGGAAGGGAAAGACAGTGCCGGCGATTGAACCGGCTGCCTGAAGTTACAGGGCGGCGATGCCGGAGCGCGCGATTTCGGCGTCTTCGGCCGACTTGACCCCGGAGACTCCGACCGCCGCAATGACCTGGCCATCGACCAGGATGGGCACGCCGCCTTCGAGCAGCCCCTTTAGCGGCGCCGTCACCAGCGCCGTACGGCCCTGGTTGACGACTTCTTCAAAAGTCTTGGATTCGCGGCGCCCGAGGGCTGCCGTGTTCGCCTTGGCCATCGCCATCTGCGCCGTGAAGGGCGCGGCACCATCCAGGCGCTCGACGCGCAGGATGTGACCACCGTCGTCACAAATACAGATGCTGACCGCCCAGTTCTTGGCGCGGGCATGGGCGACTGCGGCATCCATGATGCGGCGGCAATCGTCCTGGACAAGGTAGCTCTTCGTCTTCATCACGACGATCCATGGGGTAGGAGAAAATGATCACGGGCTTCCGGAGGTGACCCCAAGGGGTCTTCCGGAAGCCCGCAAGCGTTGTGCCTCGGTAACGAGGCGCAGTGCTTAGTAGCGGCGACCGCCGCCACCACCACCACCGCCGCCACCGCCGCCGTAGCCGCCACGGTTGCCGCCACCGCCGCCGCCACCACCGCCGCCGCCACTGCGCTCACGCGCCTGGGCTTCGTCGATCTTCAGGCTGCGACCTTCGAAGTCGGTGCCGTTCAGCGCCGACATGGCGCGGGAGGCATCGGCATTGGCCATTTCCACGAAGCCGAAGCCGCGGGGACGACCGGTCTCACGATCGGTGATCAGCGCGATCTTCTCGACGGTGCCATGCTTCTCGAACAGCGCGCGAACCGCTTCTTCAGTTGCAGAGAAGGGGAGATTTCCAACAAATAATTTGGTCACTAACAGTTACTCACGAAATGAAAATAGAACATCCGGCAGGAAGGCCTGCCTCCTGGTTCGCGGATACTTTGTTTGAGGTGCGGCTTCTTGACGGGAAGCAGCGCCCGCCTGGGCGCAGCCGATTGTCGATTTGACTGAAGGTCGGTGTGGACAAAGGTCATTGCAAACAAGGCTGAAAGATCACGAGCCGGGGCGCAGCATACACGAGTGCCCGGCCAGGTGCTTGATTTAACTGTCGGCCCTTCAATTGTTCAGCGCCTGGATGGGGGCCGGGATGCGCCCGCCGCGGCGCACGAAGTCCAAGCTGGACTGCCGGTGGACGGCCATGACGGGGGCCCGACCCAACAACCCGCCGAATTCCACCAGGTCGCCGACGTTCTTGCCGGGGGCCGGGATGATGCGCACGGCGGTGGTTTTGCGGTTGATCATGCCGATCGCAGCCTCATCGGCGATGATCGCCGCCAGCGTCGTGGCCGGGGTGTCCCCGGGTACGGCGATCATGTCCAGTCCCACCGAACACACGCAGGTCATGGCCTCCAGCTTGTCCAGGGTCAGGCTGCCGGCCTGGGCCGCCTCGATCATGCCGATATCCTCGCTGACCGGGATGAAGGCGCCCGAAAGCCCTCCGACGTGCGAAGAGGCCATTGCACCGCCTTTCTTGACGGCGTCATTGAGCATGGCCAGGGCGGCCGTGGACCCGTGGGTGCCCACCCGCTCCAGACCCATGGCCTCCAGGATCTGGGCGACGCTGTCTCCCTGGGTCGGGGTGGGCGCCAGCGACAGATCGACAATGCCGAAGGGAATGCCCAGGCGCTCGGAAGCCCGGCGTCCGATCAGCTCGCCCATGCGCGTGATCTTGAAGGCCGTGCGCTTGATGATCCCGGCCAGTTCGCCCAGATCCGCCTCGGGCGCGCGACGCACGGCGGACAGCACGGCGCCGGGGCCGCTGACGCCGACGTTGATGACGCACTCCGGCTCGCCGATGCCGTGGAAGGCGCCGGCCATGAAGGGGTTGTCCTCCACGGCGTTGCAGAAGACGACCAGTTTCGCGCACCCCAGGCCATGGCGGTCCGCCGTGGCCGCGGCGCAGTCGCGGATGATTTCCCCCATCCGGCCCACGGCGTCCATGTTGATCCCGGCCCTGGTGCTTGCCACGTTGACCGAGGCACAGACCCGTTCGGTGACGGCCAGCGCCTGAGGGAGGGAATCGATCAGTTTGCGATCCCCGTTCGTGAGCCCCTTGTGGACCAGCGCCGAGAACCCTCCGATGAAGTTCACCCCGACGGTGGCTGCGGCGCGGTCCAGGGCCTGCGCCATGGCCACATAGTCATCGGCCGCTGAACTTTCGGCGACCAGAGCGATGGGGGTGACCGAAATCCGCCGGTTGATGATCGGAACGCCATATTCGCGCTCGAGTTCATCGCCGACGCTGACCAGCCTCTCGGCATAGCGGCAGATCTTCTCGTAGGCGCGCTGTGCCGAGCGCGCCAGTTGCGGGTGCGCGCAGTCACGCAGGCTGATTCCCATGGTGATGGTGCGGATGTCCAGATTCTCCATCTGGACCATCTTCACGGTCTCCAGGATCTCCTCGGGATCAAAGTGAACAGTGCGCATGGCTAGACCCGGTGCATGAACTTGAAGACGTCCTCGTGCTGCGCATCGATCTTCAGCCCCAATTGCACCCCTTTCTCCTGCAGCTGTTCCTTCAGCGCGGTCAGAGTGACGGACGCCCCGGTCATGTCGGCCAGCAGGATCATGACGAAGAACTCACCCAGCAGGGTTTGGGAAATATCGACGATATTGATGCCGGCATCGGCCAGGACGCGGGAGGTTTCGGCAATGATGCCGGTGCGGTCGTGGCCCACGACCGTGACGATGATGCGATTTGATCGATCCGACACGCTAAGTCTCCGGCGCCAAGAGTCCAGCATACCGGAGCGCGGGGCGGGTTATATGCGCATGTCGCCCTGCAGCAAATCGGACAGCTCCGCGGCATGTGCCTGCTCGACGCTGATGATGCCCTCCAGCATGCGCCGCGTGATGGCATCGCCTTCCCCGACCGCCTCGATCAGGCGGCGATAGCCGTCGATCGCGATGTGCTCGGCGAGCAGATTTTCCCGGATCATGTCCACCACGGTCGACGCCGGCACATAGTCGGCATCGCTGCGTTGCGCCAGGGTTGTGGGCGAGTAGTCCGGTTCCCCGCCCATTTGCACGATTCGTGCGGCGATCAGATCCGCATGGGACAGTTCCTCATCCGAATGCACGAGGAACTCATCGGCAATGCGTTGGGCATTGAGGGCGCGCGCCATGAAGTGATGACGGCGGTAGCGCAGAACACAGACGAGTTCCGCCGTCAGGGACTCATTCAGGAGACGCAATACGGCGAATCGGTCGGTGCGCGGAGGATCCGCGATACGTTCGGTTACTTTCATCTGCCAATGCTGCCGCGCGTAAAGCCTGCGCGCCTGTCAGCGCACGCGCCCGTCCGGCGTAGGCAGTTGCCACGCGCCGCAGCGTAGGAGCACGACTACGTCGCCTGCAGCCGTGAATCCGCAGACCGTTGTCATGCGCATCGCTACGCTTGCGGCTTGCGAAGTGACTGGAGACAAAGGGTGAAGTCAGGAATCATCAGGATGGTGATCGCGGCAGCGGTGCTCTTAGGCCCCGTGGTCGCCCTGGCCGATGAGCGGGACACTGATGCGAAGGATGTGAGCCACGGGACCACGGTCTATGTGCGTGACTCGGTGATCACGACCAAGGTCAAGGCGCGCCTCGCCGCCGAGCACCTCACCAGTCTCGCCCGCATCCATGTCGACACCGATGCGAATGGGGTCGTCTACCTCAGCGGAACGGCCCAATCCCAGGATGCGATCGACACCGCGATCCGTCTGGCGCGTGATACCGAACATGTCCGTGACGTGCACAGCGACCTGACCGTGCACCAGGACGAATAATCCCCCCTGAGGTTTCGCAACAAGCGGAACCAATGCCCGTCAAATCCTCCCTCGGACCGGCGGGCATTTTTTTTGCCTACAGTTCGCGACGTATGGGCAGCCATGACAGCAAATTGACGAGGAATCGTCGCCAGGGGCTGGGTGCCGGCTCGTGGTGATAGACGACCGGCGCGCCGTTCTCCTGGGTGGTCCATTGCAGATGTCCGGGATGTCCTGAGCGCGAATCCTCCAGCGATGGCTCATAGGCATTCTGCAGCTGCGCCATGCCGTTGAACCGTGAAACGGTCGCCTCGGCCAGAGTCGGACTGTCGATGATCAGGCCGATTTCGGTATTCAGGTGACGCGAGCGTTCGTCGAAATTCATCGATCCGATGAAAACACGCTGGCGGTCGAACACCATGAGCTTGCCGTGCAGACCGTATGTGCCGTATCGCGAGATGCGTGCGGTCTGGCCACTGCCGCGCGTGCTGCCGAGCTGCGCACGCACCTCGTAGAGCTGAACCCCTTCCTGCAGCAGCTCCCGCCGCGAATGGATATAGCCGGCGTATGCGAGGACATCGCGGGTCGATTGCAGTGAATTGGTTACCACGCCGATCTTTACATTGCGCTGCCGCAGTTCTGCGAGCATTGCCGACTCACCTGTGGTCGGGATGATGTAGGGATTGATCATCAGGAATTCGGTTTGCACCTGGCGTGTGGCCGCCAGCACGCCTTGAACCATGATCTGTCCAGGGTCACCCTCATCGGTGCGCTTCTTGTCCGGGCTGTCACACAGCACCTGGGCGTTGGCCCAAATCAGTGCCAGTTTCCCGTCCAGAAGGCTTGCGAAGGGCTCGCCGCTCGCGATACGCGCTGAATAGTCGACCCCGTCGACGCGCGCACGGGCGGCGTGCCTCCGGGCCCGCTGGCTGTCCGGGTGCGCCAGTGCCTCAGCAGGGACGGCGAATTCACTGTTCCAGTACTCATCGAAGGTATCGGACAGAGTGTGGACCACCGGGCCTGCGACAAAGACATCATCGTCTGCCACCTGGAACTGCGGATCGATCTGAAAATACTCGTTGCCGATATTGCGTCCGCCGATCAGCGCCAGCGTGTTGTCGAGCACCAGCAGCTTGTTGTGCATGCGATAGTCAAGCCGCCCCGAGTTGCCGACAAACTCCAGGGCTCGCAGCAGCCGATTGTGACCGCGGTACCGAAAGGGGTTGAACACTCGAACCTGAATGCCGGGCTGGCTGCGCAGGCTCAGGACCTGCTCGTCACCCTGCGTCGTATCACCATCATCGACCAGCAGCCGGATCGTGACGCCGCGGGCCGCCGCACGCTTCAGGGCATCGAGGATCAGATGGCCGGTCATGTCACCGCGGAAGATGAAGTACTGCAGGTCGAGGGTTTTCTGCGCCGCATCGATCATCTGGATGCGCGTGAGCAACCCATCGACTCCGGCGGTCAGGATATGGAAAGCGGAGGCGCCGGAATGGGCGCTTGCCAGGCTGTGGAAGCGGGCGCCGAAAGTCGTCTCTTCGGGGTGGGCCAGCGCCGTGGACACGGTGCGGGGATAGTCCCGACCGGGCTGCACCGTCGCGCACCCCGCCACCAGCGCAATCGCCGCGCACAGGGGCGCGATCAGGCGAGTCGGGAGTCGTGGGCGCAAGGCAAACCTCCGAAAGAGCCAAGCCCCAGTCTTGCAGATACTGCCCCGCTCTCGTGCGGCGAGAGGGCCGGCCGCGCTGTAAGATTTGGCCTACGCGCGTGCGCGCGCCGACCAGCCCGCGTGGCGGCCCGCAAAGGGTATATTGACGCTGCACTGCGAGATGACGGCGGAGAGGGTGCCAAGAACTATGGAGCAGAACAATCCAGTCGCCGGCGTGCCGGAGAGTCTGGATGAGCGCGCCGCGGAGCTGTCCGAGCTGGCAGCGAATCTTCAGACCATGGCCGAGTCCGAGAAGATACTGCTCGCCCGACAACTGCATGATGAACTGGGTGGCGCGCTGGTCGGCGCGAAGATGGACCTGTCCTGGTTGCGCAGGCGGATCGGCAGCACCGACCCCGACATCATCGCCCGCTGGGATCGTCTCGAGCGGGCCTTGGAAACGGGAATTGCGTTCAAACGGCGCATGGTCGAGCAGTTGCGGCCGACGCTGTTGGACAATCTGGGTTTTTACGCGGCAGCGCGTTGGCTGGTGGAGGAGAGCTGCACCGAGGCGGGCCTGGAGTGCGAGTTGGACTTGCCGCTGCCGGAGCCGCTGCTCTCCAAGGAAGTGGGCATCGCTTTGTTCCGGATCCTGCAGGAGTCGCTGCGCAATGTCGCCCGGCATGCCGGCGCCAGCCGGGTCACGATCAAGGTGCTGGCGGATCGCCACGAGCAGTCGGTATCACTGCTCGTCACTGACGACGGCGTGGGGATCAGCCCCGATCGGCTCAAGACTCTCGGCAGTCACGGACTAGGCAGCATGCGTCATCGGATATGTGCCATCGGCGGTCAGTTCCGCGTGAGGTCGATTCCGGGGCAGGGGACTGAAATCGCGGTCATGGCCCCGATAGTGAAAGCCGTCTAGGTTGCCGGCCGGCTAGGAATGGGGCGCGTCCGCCAAAGTCCTGATGACCTCGGGCAGGCGCTCGAAATCCAGCGACTTGTTCAGGAAATATTCCACGCCGAGCTGTTCGGCGCGACGCCGATACTCCGGCAGAGCGTAATTGGTGAATACGATAATGGCAGGGCGATTGGGCCCCAACGAACGCAGCACCCCGAATCCGGTACCTTGTTTGAGCTGCAGGTCGAGGATCAGGACGTGGATGTCTCTGTCACGCGCCATGTCTACCGCGGCGCGTTCATCCACCACCGTACCGACGACCTCGACCCCGCCGATCTGACCCAGCACTTCCCGCAACCGCTCCGCGAGCAGCTCCGAATCCTCGACCAGCAAGATGCGTAGCGCTCCGGTGCGCGCATTCTGCGAGGGCCTGCTGTTGGGAATTGTCACCAAATGAGCATAGCCAACAGGCAAGACAAAGGTATCCGGCGCCGTCCTACATTGCCGACTATTGCATCAGGCCATTGCGCAGCGCATAGGACGTAATATCGGCGTTGCTGGTGAAGCTCATTTTTTCGAGGACGCGGCTGCGATAGGTACTGACGGTCTTCACCGATAAACATAATTCCTCGGCGATGTCCGACACCGATTTGCCCACGGCAATTTTGCAGAAAATCTGAAACTCACGTTCTGACAGCTGCGAATGAATCGGCTGCTCGGAATCGACGTCCAGATCATTCACCAGCAGTTCAGCAAGTGATGCGCTGACATAGCGGCGACCCTGGATCACCATCTTCACGGCCCGTACCAGCTCTTCACTGGCGGCATCCTTGGCCAGATAACCGCTGGCACCCGCGCGCAGCACATTGCGTGCGTATTGGCGCTCGGGGTAACCGCTGAGCACGAGGACTCGCGTATCCGGGAATCCGGAACGCACATGTTTGAGGATATCGAGGCCGCTGCGATCGGGCATGTTGATGTCCAGCAGCAACAGGTCCCAGCGGCTTTCACGCAATTTGTCCAGGGTCTGCTCGCCCGTCGCGGCTTCACCCATTTCGCGTATCGATCGGTCTTCCTGCAGCAGCTGCATCAATCCGGATCGGATCAACGCGTGATCATCCGCAATGAGTACGCGTACCATAAGCGCTTCTCCCGATCGTTCGACAAGGCCGAATTCTAGCAGAGCATCCGTTTCGGACCGCCTGGCAGGCGCTCCGACCGGGGTCCTATCGCAAGCGTAGCCTGCACGCCCCCCGACACCGTCAGCCGGCCGCCGCCCAGCTTTGTGGGATTCGTCTGACATGGCCATTCGCATCAGTGGCTTAGGCCTTGGGGTAAGCCGCCTCTGACGCTGCGAGGCCCCGTTTCGCGGGTAGGCCCCGTCCCGCAAGCGGGCCAATCTCGCCTTTTACGCTAACCCATGGGAGATCTGGCAATGAGATCAGTGACAGCAGGCCGCGCAGCCCACAACGGCGCGAATCGTAGAAATGCCGGTGCGAGGGCGGCCCGGGCCTCCCGACAGGCTGCCCTTGATTCCGCCAAGGACTTCCATTCCCTCATTTCCGACGCCGAGGCGCTGCTGAAGAGCACCGTGGATGTCGTGGGCGAGCAGGCCGCTGAGGCCCGCTCCAGGCTGCAACGATCCATGGCGCAGGCCCGCGATCATTTGGCGGAGGACCTGGAGTCCCTTACCGACCATGGGCGCAATGCCGTCTCGGCCGCGGATGAGTTCGTGCACGAGCGGCCCTGGCCCGTGATCGGCCTGACGGCCCTGACAGCCGTCATGGCCGGCTTCCTGCTTTCCCGCCGGTAACGTCACAGTTATATCGCCGGTATTGGCCCGACGCCCGCTCATCGCCCGGGGCGTCCGGGCTTGAGCCGTAGCAGGGCGACTCAGCATCCAGCGGTGGGGTCAGGTAACATCAGCGGGCTTCTTCGGAGAACCCGTGACGGTCGAATTGAAATCTGCCCCGCCCCCCGTGCGCGTGGCCATTGCCGATGACAGTGATGACCTGTGTCTGATGCTGGCGGAGCTGGTGAACGCCAGCCCCGGACTGCTTTGCGTTGCAAAAATCACCACACAACGCGATCTGATTGCCACGGTCACCGCGAATCAGCCCGACGTGCTCGTCCTTGACTTGCTGTTCGGTGGCATCAGCAGCCTGCCGCTGGTACCGCAGCTGCGAGCCGCGAGCAGTAAAACGCGCATCGTGATCCACAGTGGCTATGACATTGATCCGCTCGCCGCCCATGCTCTGAATGGTGGTGCGGCCGCCGTGATTCCCAAAGGCGGCGACCCGGATGAACTCATTGCGATGATTCGACGCGTCGCGCAGGACTGAACTGTCCTACTTCGCTTAAGAGAACCTGTGGGAGCTGGCTGACGTCTCATCAGGCACTGCTGAGGCTACGCAAGCGGTGTGCCTGTTCCCACACTGCGCCAACAATCCGGCCGAAAAGGGGGCGAGGCTCATGTTGGAAACGATTGCAGTTCTGCTGATCATTCTGTGGCTGCTTGGGATGGTGTCCTCGTACACACTGGGTGGCTTCATCCACATCCTGCTGGTCATCGCGGTGGTCGTGATCATCATCCGCATCATCCGCGGGCGATCAATCTAAGAACGGACGCTCGGGGGCGGCGATATGTCGCCCCCGAGAAACGGGCAGCGGGGGGTCAGGCGCGACCCCCGGCCGGCCGCCTCAGGCGGCTTCAGATGCCGCGGGCCTGATTCTCGTTTGCGCGGGCGCGACGGGAAGAGATTTCAAATTCAGCGCGCCGCAGCTGCCAGTCATACAGGCACTGGCGATTGCGCAGCTGCAAATAATCGAGTATCGCGGGCTCGTCGCTCTGCGACTCGAATTGCCGGGTGCGCTCAATCAGTGTGTTCCGATAGGTCATCGAGGTCTCCCGTTGCTGCTGCGATGATGCCAAGGCCCAGCCGGCCCTCCAATTCGGCGGACCGCAAAAGATGCGGTAAGCCCAGTCCTACGCCGCCGAGCTTATGTCTCCACGAGGGACCGGTTTTACTTTCGCGATTGTCTTACTCGGCCTGGGGGCGCGTGCCGACGGGAATGCGCAGCGCGCCAGTACAAGGTAGGGGCCTCCTCAATGGAAAGAAACTGTTGGTCATGGTGTCCCGGCGGCGATCGATTCTTGTCAAAACGGCGATTGGGGTTGGTGGCATCGTCGTCGTCTTGTTGGCCGCCCTGTTGCTGATGGACTGGGACCTGTTCAAGGGGCCCATCGCCCGGGCCGTCAGCGCCAAGACCGGGCGCGAGGTATCGATCTCGGGTCATCTGCATGCACATATTTGGTCCAGCACCCCGACATTGAGCGTTGAGGGCGTTCAGGTGGCCAATCCGCCCTGGGAAGTGTCCCGTCCGTTGTTGCAGCTGAAGCGATTGCAGGTGCAGGTTGAGTTACGGCCGCTTTTCACGGGCCATCTGGTGCTGCGGCGGGTGGAGGTGGATCAGCCGGATCTGTACCTGCACCAGGAAAGTTCGGGTCGTGCGAATTGGACCAATGCCAATACCGCACCGACAAGTGCCACCAAGCCGGCGGCCAAGCCCTTCAATCTGCCGGCGATTCACGAGTTGATCATTCAGTCCGGGACGCTGGTGCTGCTGGATGACGCGCGGCGGCTGCGGATCAAAGGGACCATCGAGGCCCATGAACACTCCGCCGTGGAAGACCCCAAAGCCATGCACATACTCGCGCAGGGAACCATCAACTCCCAGCCCTTCAAGCTCGAGGTGTCGGGTGGCGCATTGCTTGCTGTCGATCCGGAGCATCCCTATCCATTCAACCTCAGCATCCGGGCCGCTGAGAATCAAATCGAAGCCACCGGCCGGATTCTCAAGCCCTTCGATCTCGGACAGGTTGACTTGCAGGTCAGTGCGCACGGTCCGGATCTGGCCGAATTGTTCTACCTGACGCAGCTGGCATTGCCGAACACACCCCCGTATCAGCTGCAGGCTCAGATCAATCGCGACGGGCAGCACTTTGCCGTGAGCGATATCAAAGGCCGGCTCGGGCGCAGCGACATCAGCGGCAAGGTGGATATCGATGCCTCGCATAGTCGCCCGATGGTCATGGCCGATCTGGATTCCGACCATCTGTATCTGTCGGACCTGGGTGCAGTCACCGGTAGTCGCACCGCGACTGGCGGCGCCTTGGATCGCGCCAATCCCAGCGAGGCTCCCGCGCCAGTCGCCACCCAAAACGGAAAACCCACGATGCTGTTTCCGGACGCGCATCTGGCGACCAACCGGATCCGGGCCATGGACGCCGATCTTCGGTTCAAGGCCACTTCGATCGCAGCCGGCAAGTTGCCCTTTACGCAGGTAAACCTGCACGCGAAATTGCAGGACGGCGTGCTGGCGCTCGATCCGGTGCAGTTTCAAATGCCACAAGGCCGCCTGAGCGGCGAGGTGAATATCGATGCGCGCCAGGATATTCCGCGCGTGCGCATGGATTTGCGGGCGAGCGATGTCAACCTTGAGCAGATCAAGGGTTCCGACCCCGCCAGTGCCGCGCCCCTCACGGGAGTATTGCAGGCCCGGGCTGTGATCAGGGGGCGGGGCGATTCGGTCCACAACGTGATGGCGGACGCTGATGGCAGCTTCGCGGCCGTTATCCCTCATGGCGACATTCGTTCGGCGTTTGCCGAACTGACGGGAATCGACCTGTCTGGGTTGGGACTGCTGCTCACCAAGGATCAGACGCGTGCGCCGGTGCGCTGTGGCGTGGCGCGGTTCGATGTGAAGGATGGCACCGCGCAGGCCCAGAGCATCGTACTGGACACCCAGAATGTGCTGATAACCGGCGGGGGTAAGATAAATCTCGGCAGCGAGCAGCTGGATCTGACGATACGCGGGCAGCCGAAGAAGTTTCACCTGGTGCGCGTGCGTGCGCCGGTTGATATCAAAGGCCGGCTCACCAAGCCCTCGTTTCAGCCGGACAAGGGCCAGCTTCTCAAGCAAGGCGGTGTCGCGGCCGCGCTGGGTACGCTGCTCACACCCGTGGCCGCGATGCTGGCCTTCATCGACCCGGGTCTGGCCAAAGATCAGGACTGCAGCCAGCTGCTGGCGCAGGCACACGCCAGCGCCACGGCAGCTAAATAGGGGTTATTCCCACTGATACTCGAACGACAGAGCCAGGACGCGCTGGGTCCGAGTCTCGACCAGGGGGCTCTTCGCGGGTGAGCCGCGCACCTGGCTGATGGCGGTGTCGAGATTGACCAGCAGGTGCTTGCCGAAGAACTTCGTAGCACTGAACCCGACCCCGACATCGCTGGTGCCGGCGCTGTTAATCAGATATTCCGGATGGCCGGAGGCGATGGACTGCTGCTGGCTCACGCCATACAGTGTTTGCAGGTAGTGACGCGTGCCCATGGTGATCGAGGGGCCGGCGAACATGACAAACGTCTTGGAGCTGCCGGGCAGTGGCAGGTACACCGAGGCGTTACCGACCGCACCCTGGGCGCCGCCAATGTACTGGCGTGCCGAGACGCGCAGAATCATCGGAAACTTCCGTGACAATACCCAGGACCCGTACAGCTTGGCGACCGGCGCTGCCGATATGTCGCCAATCCCGTCCAGATTCCTGTCATCAAGATCCATCTTGCGGCCGAGGTCATAACTCAAGCCCACACCGATCTGGTAGTGGTCGCCGCGCAGAAAGTTGTACCCCAGTCCCTCGCCGGTCGAGAAATACCAGATGTCGCGGTAGTACACGTTCACCACCGGGCCCGGGCTGACCTGGTACGCGCGCGCCCCGTCATAGACCGGCTGGACCTCGCCTGCCAGACCGGCGATCACCCGCCACTGCGGGAGATTCGGCTCAAAAAGCCGCGCGAGAATGACACCGCCGGAATACTGCCATTCCTGAAGCGGCGACTGACTCTGAGCCAGCGCGGCATGCGGCAGCCAGGCTATCAACAGAAGTGCGAGGCACGAGATCGACCTTGGGAATTTAAGCATGTGTGATGTTGCGGCAGCCGCGACGCTACAGCCGGGAGGCAAAGTCTTTGACTTGCCTACGCGCCTCATCGCGGGCGATGCCATAGCGCTCCTGAATCTTTCCTTCCAGGTATTCGCTGGTGCCGTCGACGATCGTTACATCATCCTCAGTGAGCTTGCCCCATTGCGCTTTGACCTTTCCGGCCAGCTGTTTCCACTGGCCCTTCACCTTGTCTTCGTTCACGGGCTCCTCGCTGCATTGCCGGTTGAGGCACTGTGGCACCACGCCGGCGTGACCTGTGCAATGCAGTCACAGGCTACTGCCTATGCTGCGCGCACCCATTCCGCATATCGGCCCAATCCGCGTAGGAGCCGGCCGATAGCGCTTCAGGAGACACGTTCGAGGAGATCATCGAGGACCTGTGGGTCCACCGGCTTGGTAAGGTGGCTGTTGAAGCCGGCTTCGTGCGACCGGCGGCGGTCGGACTCCTGACCCCAGCCGGTGAGGGCGACCAGCACCATGTCGCGTCCCCAAGGCTCACCGCGAATCCGGCGGGCGACCTCATATCCGTTCGCGTGCGGCATACCGATATCCAGCAGCGCGACGTTCGGCCGACACCGTTCGGCCTCCTGTAGCGCCTCGCTGCCGTCCTGAGCGCGAAACACCTCATGGCCGCTCATGGACAGCAGAGTCGCCAGACTCTCACGCGCATCCGGGTTGTCGTCTGCGACCAAAATCCGATGGCGTGCCTTGGGACGCGGTGGCACCGGGCTCTCGGCGGAGGGTGCGGCCACGGCACCTTCCTCATCGGCTTCGGCCGTCCCGTCCATGCGTTCGACCGACAACGGCAGCCGGATGACGAATTCGCTGCCTTTGCCGGGGCCCTCGCTCGAGGCCGTCACGGTGCCGCCATGCATTTCGACCAGCTGCCGCACCAGCGCCAACCCGATACCCAGGCCGCCCTGAGGCCGGCCACTGGGTTGATCGACCTGTGTAAACAGATCGAATATGCACGGCAGGACTTCGGGCACGATGCCGATGCCCGTGTCGCGGACCGAGATCTCCACATCCCGGCGCCGCCGCCGCGCGCGTATCACGATGTGGCCGCCGGCATCGGTGTACTTCGCGGCATTCCCGAGCACGTTGCCCAAGGCCTGCGTCAGGCGCATGGGATCGCCGTAAATGGCCAGCGGCCGCTCCGGGACTTCGACATTCAGGGTGTGGCCCCGCGCCTCGATGGCCGGTGTGATGGTCTCCACCGCCCGCTCCAGCAGTTCATGCAGTTCGACCCGTTGGCGCGCCAGATTGATCTTTCCGCGAGTGATGCGCGACACATCGAGCAGGTCATCGACGAGCCGCGACAGCTGCAGCAGCTGGCGGTCGATGATGTCGCGGGCCAGCAGCAGCTGGGGATCCTCGAGCGACTTCATCTTCATCAGATGGACGGCATTGCGAATGGGCGCAAGGGGATTTCGCAGCTCATGAGCCAGCATCGCCAGGAATTCGTCCTTGTGGCGATCAGCCTGCTTGAGAGCCTGCTCGGCCCGGCTGCGCTCGGCGACCTCGCCTTGCAGAATGATGTTGGTGCGTTCCAGGTTGCGATTGGCCTGCTGCAGACTTTCATTCAAGGAATGCAGTTCGCGGGTTTTCTCCGCCTGCAGTGCGGTATTCGCCTGCGCGAGCTGTTCGTTGGCCTCCGCCAGAATGCGATTCAGGTCAACGAGCTCGCGCCGCTTGCAATACAGTTCGACCAGTACGGCCACCTTGCTGCGCAGGATCTCCGGTACCACCGGCACCGAGACATAGTCCACCGCCCCGAGCTTGTAGCCGCGCAGGCGGTCCAGCTCCGACATATGCACGCCGGTGACGAAGATGATCGGCGTGCGCACGAAGCGCGGATGTTCGTGAATCAGGCGCGCGGCTTCGAATCCATCCATGTCCGGCATGCTGACGTCGAGCAGCACGACGGCGAACTCCTCGCGCATCAGTTGGTCGAGCGCCGCGAGGCCGGAGGAGACCGAGATCAGGTTCTGGTTCAGCTCTGCCAAGACCGTCTGATAGGTCAGCAGGCGCGCCGGCTGGTCATCGACCAGCAGGATGTTGACCTTGCCGGCAGCTGCGGCGGGCGCGCCGCGCCGCGGCGCGGGTGTCTTGTCTATCGGTGCAGCCACAGACGCACCAGTGAGAGCAGCTGATCGGTATTCACCGGTTTCGCCACGTAGTCCGAAGCCCCGGCTTCAAGGCACTTTTCGCGATCGCCCTTCATGGCCTTGGCCGTCAGGGCGATGATGGGCAGCATCCTGAACTTTGATTGCTGCCGGATCCGGCGCATGGTTTCGTAGCCATCCATTTCCGGCATCATCACGTCCATCAGCACCAGTGACAGATCCTCGGTGCTCTCGACCAGCTTGATGGCCTCCTGGCCGTTGGTGGCCGTGATGACGTTCATGTGATGGCGTTCGAGCAGGCTGTTCAGCGCAAAGATGTTGCGGATGTCATCGTCCACGACCAGCACCTTGCGGCCCGTCAGCGGTTCGTCACCTTCATGCAACGCCTGCAGCATGGCCTGCTTCGATGCCGGCAGGTCGGCCACCACGCGATGCAGGAACAGGGCCGTTTCATCCAGCAACCGTTCCGGAGAGCGCACCCCCTTCAGTACGATGCTCTTGGCGCTTTTCTTCAGCTGGCTCTCTTCGGCATCCGAGATGTCGCGTCCGGTGAACACGATGATCGGCAGGCGCCGCAGCGCCTCATCGGACTGTACCTCCTCGAGTAACTCGAAGCCGGACATGTCCGGCAACCGCAAATCAAGCACTACGCAATCAATGGCCTGGGAGCGCATGGTCGCCAGCGCCTCCGCGCCGGTGGTCGCGGTCACGATCTCGATGTCGGTATGACCCAGAAGCTCCGTGACGCTCATCTGCTCGGCCGGATCATCTTCGACCACCAGCAGCCGTCGCACTTTCGTGCGCGTGAAGGTCATGAGCCGATCGAGGGCCGTTTCAAGCTCCTCGGTCGTTCCGGTCTTGGTGAGGAAGGCGAAGGCACCGCGTTCCAGCCCGTACTGCCGTTCATCTTCGACGGTGAGCACTTGCACCGGTATGTGGCGGGTTCCGCTGCTGCGCTTCAACTGGTTCAGAACGGTCCAGCCGAGCATGTCGGGCAGGAATACATCCAAAGATACTGCCGCGAGCGGATACTTGCGCGCGAAGATCAAGGCATCGGCGCCGGTTCGGGCCAGCAGCACTTTGAAGCCGCGCTCTTTGGCCAGGCTCACGAGTACCCGTGCGTAGTGCGGGTCATCCTCGACCACGAGCAGTATCGGCTCGCCGCTCCCCAGGTCGTCGCGGTCGTCCTGGATCTCTTCGCGAGTCGCGATCGGCAATACCACCGGCTGAAAGACCGGTTGCGGGATGGCGGTCTTGGCCGGCTCCTGCAATACGCCGCGGGCGTAGGCGGCTCCGACGTACTGCAGCGGCAGATAGAGCGTGAAGGTGCTGCCGCTGCCCGCGACGCTGCTCAAGCGGATCTCGCCACCCAGCAGGTGCGCCAGCTCGCGACTGATGGCCAGTCCGAGGCCGGTACCGCCGTACTTTCGGGAGGTCCCCGCATCGGCCTGCTGAAACGCTTCGAAGATGATGCGCTGTTTCTCCGGCGGGATGCCGATACCGGTGTCGCTGACGGAAAATTCGACCACCGCCGGAACCTGGCTCAAGGTGGGGTGTTCGGGTGCCCAGCCGCCATTCGCGATCCCCACATGAATCCGCACTCCGCCATGCTCAGTGAACTTGAAGGCATTGGAGAGCAGATTCTTCAGCACCTGCAGCAGGCGCTTCGAGTCGGTCGTGATCGCTCGCCCCAGCCGATGGTCAAAGTCGGTCGTGAACGAGAGCTTGCGTGCCTCGGCCTCGTGGCGGAAGTTGCGTTCGATGGTCTCCCGCAGATGCGTGAACAGCAGGTCCTCGCATTCCACCGTCACGGTTCCGGATTCGATCTTCGACAGATCCAGGATGTCGCTGATCAGATTGAGCAGATCGGTTCCGGCGCCGTGAATGGTCGTCGCAAACTCCACCTGTCGGGTGGTGAGGTTGCCATCGCCGTTCTCGGATAACTGCTGTCCCAGAATCAGAATGCTGTTGAGCGGGGTGCGCAGTTCATGGGACATGTTGGCCAGGAATTCCGACTTGTAGCGCGACGTCAGCGCCAGTTCCGCCGCCTTGTCTTCCAGCGCGCGCCGCGCCAGTTCGATTTCCTGGTTCTTGCGCTCCACTTCCGCGTTCTGCTCGGCCAGCAGTTTGGCTTTGTTCGCCAGTTCCTCGTTGGTCTGCTGCAGTTCTGTCTGCTGTGCCTGCAGTTCTCCGGCGAGCTGCTGGGATTGCGTCAGCAGACCCTCGGTGCGCATCGTCGCTTCAATGGTGTTGAGCACGACGCCGATGAGGCTGCCGGTGAGCTGTTCGAGGAAGGCGAGATGTGAGGCCGTGAAACCGCTTAAGGAAGCCAGCTCCATCACCGCTTTCACATGGCCTTCGTACAGAACGGGTAGGACGATGACGTTGCGCGGGCGGGTCTGCATCAGGCCGCTGGCCACCCTAATGGAGTCATCCGGCACGTCCGTGATCAGGACGCGCTGCCGATCCGCGGCCGCCTGCCCCACCAGCCCCTGTCCGACGGCGTAGCGGCGCGGCCCGGCCGCCAGATCGGCGTCATCAGCGTAACTGGCAAGCTCGCGCAAATGCGCGTCTTCGGTCGGCCCGTCCATGACGTAAACAATGCCCTGCTGGGCGTTGACGAGGGGCGCAAGCTCGGACAGCAGCAGCTTGCCGACCGTCACCAGATCGCGCTGACCCTGCAGCATGCGACTGAACTTGGCCAGATTCGTCTTCAGCCAGTCCTGCTCGTTGTTGCGCTCGGTGGTGGCGCGCAGGTTGCCGATCATCGCGTTGATGTTGTCCTTCAGCTCGGACACCTCCCCGCGCGCCTCGACCTGGATCGAACGCGTCAGATCGCCCTTGGTCACCGCGGTGGCGACTTCCGCGATGGCACGCACCTGGTTGGTCAGATTGGCCGCGAGCAGGTTGACGTTCGCGGTGAGGTCCTTCCAGGTGCCGGCGGCACCCGGGACGTGCGCCTGGCCGCCCAGCCGCCCTTCGACGCCGACCTCGCGGGCCACGCTCGTCACCTGATCGGCAAAGATGGCCAGCGTGTAGGTCATGCTGTTGATGGTGTCGGCCAGGGCGTTGACCTCGCCCTTGGATTCCACGGTGAGACGCTGGCGCAGGTCTCCGTTGGCCACGGCGGTCACGACCTTCACGATGCCGCGCACCTGGTTGGTCAGGTTGTTGGCCATCACGTTCACGTTGTCTGTCAGGTCCTTCCAGGTACCGGCGACACCGGGCACGAGGGCCTGACCACCGAGACGGCCCTCGGTGCCGACTTCGCGCGCGAGGCGTGTGACTTCGGCCGCGAATCCGTTCAGCTGATCGACCATCGTGTTGATAGTTTCCTTCAGCTGCAGAATCTCGCCCTTCACATCGACGGTGATCTTGCGTGACAGATCGCCGCGGGCGATGGCAGTGGAGACTTCGGCGATGTTGCGCACCTGGCCGGTGAGGTTGCGCGCCATCGAGTTCACGTTGTCGGTGAGATCCTTCCAGGTGCCGCCCACGCCCGGGACGATGGCCTGGCCGCCCAACTTGCCCTCGGTGCCGACTTCACGCGCGACGCGCGTCACTTCGGCCGCGAAGCTGTTGAGCTGGTCGACCATGGTGTTCACGGTCTCTTTGAGCTGCAGGATCTCCCCGCGCACGTCCACCGTGATCTTGCGCGACAGGTCACCGCGCGCGATGGCCGTGGCCACTTCGGCGATGTTGCGCACCTGGCCGGTGAGGTTGCTGGCCATGGAGTTGACCTTGTCGGTCAGGTCCTTCCATACGCCACTTACGTCCTTCACGTCGGCCTGGCCGCCGAGCTTGCCTTCCGAGCCGACCTCACGCGCGACGCGCGTTACTTCGGCCGCGAAGGCGTTGAGCTGGTCGACCATGGTATTGATGGTCTGCTTCAGCTGCAGGATCTCCCCGCGCACGTCGACCGTGATCTTGCGCGACAGGTCACCGCGCGCGATGGCCGTGGCCACTTCGGCGATATTGCGTACCTGACCGGTCAGGTTGCTGGCCATCGAGTTGACGTTTTCGGTGAGGTCCTTCCAGACACCGCTGACGCCCTTGACCTCGGCCTGGCCGCCCAGATTGCCCTCGGTGCCGACTTCACGCGCGACACGGGTGACTTCGGCCGCGAAGGCATTGAGCTGGTCCACCATCGTATTGATGGATTCCTTCAACTGCAGGATTTCGCCCTTCACGTCAGCCGTGATTTTGCGCGACAGATCGCCGTTGGCGATGGCCGTGGCGACTTCCGCGATGTTGCGCACCTGCCCGGTGAGATTGCCGGCCATCGAATTGACGTTGTCGGTCAGGTCCTTCCAGGTGCCGGCGACACCCGGCACCACGGCCTGGCCACCCAGCTTGCCCTCGGTGCCGACTTCGCGCGCGACGCGGGTGACTTCAGAAGCAAACGAACGCAGCTGATCGACCATCGTGTTGATGGTTTCCTTGAGCTGCAAAATTTCGCCGCTGACATTGACGGTGATCTTCTTGGACAGGTCGCCCTGGGCCACCGCCGTCGCCACTTCGGCGATATTGCGCACCTGGCCGGTGAGGTTGCTGGCCATGGAATTGACGCTGTCGGTCAGGTCGTTCCAGGTGCCGGCAACGCCGCGCACCACCGCCTGGCCGCCCAGCTTGCCTTCCGTGCCCACTTCGCGCGCCACGCGCGTCACTTCCGCCGCGAAAGAGCTGAGCTGATCCACCATGGTATTCACGGTGTTCTTGAGCTCCAGAATTTCGCCCTGCACGTCTACCGTGATC
>DASYER010000100.1:0-1625 GCA_036498905.1 Steroidobacteraceae bacterium
TGGGCCTTGGGCAGGCGCTGAATCTGTTCGAGCTGCTGGAGCAGCCGGGGCGTGGGTCCGCGCTTGCTCGGCGGCGTCTCCTCGCCGATCAACTCCTCGACGGTCGTGGCCAGGATGCGGGCAAGCTGCGGGAGCTGCGCCACGGCGACGCGAACAACGAACTTGGCATTGCAAGCTCAAAAATCATAGGAGGGCATCGCCGCAGAGGGCGCAGATGCTGCGGCCCTGGCGGCAAGAGCGCGGCAGGTTCATAGTGTTCTCGATCCGATTGCTCAGGATATGCGAACCACGGCCGCGTTGGGCACGAATGAGGGCACAACAATTATCGGTGGTGGTGCTCGAGCACCTGAATCCGGCTCAACGGGCGAGGCTAGCGCCAAATGAGATCGCCAGCAAACTTTCGGGGGAACATGCCGAGAGTACTATCCTCAATGCGGCACAGCAAAATGGATTGACGCCAAGCGCCCTGGGCGTAACGCGCACAATTTGTCCTGAATGCGAAGCTGCAATTCGCGCGAGCGGTGTACGTTGACTAGGACCAATCGACATTCAGGATTTCCGTGTGCGGGGAAGCATGATTCATAGGTATCCGCGATTCGGCGGAGACCTGATGGATGGCAACGAAGCGGTATGAACTGAGCGAGGTGCAGTGGCGGCGGATCGCGGCGCTGCTGCCGGGCAAGGCAGGTGATCCGGGCCGGACCGGCGCGGACAACCGGCTTTTCGTCAACGGTGTGCTGTGGGTGCTTCGGTCGGGCGCGCGTTGGCATGACCTGCCGGAGCGCTACGGCAAGTGGAAGACGCTGCACAAGCGCTTCTCGCGCTGGTCCAAGGCGAAGGTGTGGGAGCACGTCTTCGACGACCTCACCAAAGACCGGGACAACCAATACTTGATGCTCGACAGCACCCTGGTCCGCGCCCACCAGCAGGCAGCGACCGGAAAAGGGGGGGCCAAAATCAGGCTCTGGGGCGTTCCCGAGGTGGATTGACCACCAAGATCCACATGCTCGCCGACAGCTTCGGCCGCCCTCTGAGGTTTCTGCTCGCCGCTGGCCAGAGCCACGACATCCTGGCCGCGCCGATACTACTGCAAGGCTACACGGCTGAGGCCGTCCTTGCCGACCGAGCATATGATTCCAATGCCCTGCGCAGGCTCATCGCCGAAATTGGCGCCAAGGTGGTCATCCCCTCCACCCGCTCCAGATCAGAACCAATCCCCCATGACCAGGTCATCTACCGATGCCGAAACCGTATCGAGCGCTGCTTCAATAAGCTCAAGCACTTCCGACGCTTCGCAACTCGCTACGACCGACGCGAAATCCACTTCCTCGGCTTCATCCAACGCGCCGCAGCAATGATCTGGATGCGGTGAATGTCGATTCAGCCTAGGGCGCGAGAAGGCCGTCGGGTTCTCGATCTTGTTGCCGCCGCAATGGAAGAACGCGGCGGCTGGCCATTCGCTGTCCATCCCTGCGGCGTCAGTCGGATGCGGCGCTGCGACAGATTCCAATGCGCGACGTTGTGGCCGGGGTGATGCAGGACGCGCGTGTGCGTGATGAACGACGACAGTCAGGTCGGCCCATTTCTGGTCGACAAAAATGCCATTCGGCAGATCGATGCTGCAG
>DASYER010000101.1:0-63857 GCA_036498905.1 Steroidobacteraceae bacterium
GTGGTGATGATGCCGCCGTGATCGCGCATGGCCTGCGCTACAAGTGCGGCATTGCCGGAACGGCCGCCGGCTTTATAGAACGCATCGCTGCCGCCCCGCGCGATCGCCTCCAGTGTGTGCGCAAGTTCAGTCTGAACCAGCCGCTCTCCGGGCTGGTAGGTGGAACCATTGGGGTGCAGGAATATCCGTGCGGCCTGTGGATCGCTGCGGAAGCGCCGCGCGCCGGCGTCAAGGATGTCGGTATCCCCGCGCGTGAGGATGAAACCATCCCGTGCGAGTTTGATGGCTGGCGCCATGACCTGGGCGCGGGTGAGGGTGCCGTAGCGCTTCAGGGCGGTCTCCAACCCCAATACGGTGCCGGGCACCGCGACGGCGCGATAGCCTTCAATACTGGCGCCGCGAATGGGATTGCCGTTTGCATCCAGATACATATTGGCGGTCGCCGCGGCCGGCGCGGTCTCACGGAAGTTCAGGAAGACGTTCTTCGCGGGCTTGGTGAGATGGATCACCATGAAGCCACCGCCACCGATATTGCCGCAGCACGGGTTCGTGACCGCCTCGGCATACCCTACCGCGACCGCCGCGTCGACGGCATTGCCGCCGTGTTTGAGGATTTCGACCCCGACGTCCGAGGCCAGATGCTGGGCCGAGACCACGACGCCATGCGCCGCCTCCAGCGCGGGTTTTGAAGCCGCGACTGCCGCAGCAGCGCACAGCAGGGTGCTGGCACCAAGCGCAAGGAGGGCGGGACGAAGGTTTCGGGTCGGGTGCCTCATGCGGCGCGACCTTATCACAACCTCCCGCGCGGCGGCGCTGGCCGCCGGTGAATGGCGAGTGCCGCGACCAGGCTCACCGCTCCGGCGGCCGACAGGTAGTAGCCCACTGCGCCCAGTCCGAAGCGGCTGGCCAGCCAGGTCGCGATGTTCGGCGCTAGCGATGCCCCCACGATGCCGGCCAGATTAAAACTGACCGAAGCGCCCGTGTAGCGCACTTCGGTCGGGAAAAGTTCGGATAAAGCCGTGCCGAGTGGAGCGTAGGTCACGCCCATCAAAGCCAGTCCCAGGCACAGATAGCTCAATGTTCCCAGCGTGGTTCCCGCGCCAAACAGCGGCGCGGTGGTCAAGCCGAACACGGCAATGGCGGCGGAGGCGATGATCAATATCGCAATGGTGCCGAAACGTTGCGCCAGCAGCGCCGACAGCGGAATCAGGGCCGCAAAGAACAGCACGCCGATCATCTGCAGCACCAGAAAATGCGGTCGTGTGAAGCCCAGTCTTTGTGTTCCCCAGCTGAGGGTGAAGACGGTCATGAGATAGAAAATGACAAAGGTCGCCGTAGCGGCAAACATGCCCAGAAATACCGCCGGCGCATGGCGCGACAGCAATCGCACGATGGGCACCCGGACCCGCTCGTGATTCTCGATGGCACGTCGAAAGGCGGGGGTTTCGGTGAGAGTTAAGCGCACATAAAGACCCACGAGTACCAGGGCGGCGCTCGCGATGAAGGGCAGGCGCCATCCCCAGCTGAAGAGCTGCTGATCGGTGAGCGCCGCATCCAGCGCGAGAAATGCACCGGTGGAGCAGATGAAGCCCAGTGGCGCCCCAAGCTGCGGGAACATGCCATAGATCGCGGCCTTGCCGGCCGGGGCGTTCTCGGTCGCCAGCAATACCGCGCCGCCCCATTCCCCGCCCAGTCCAAATCCCTGTCCGAACCGCAGCACCGCGAGCAATGCGGGTGCCCAGATGCCGATGGTGGCGTAGGTCGGGAGCAGACCGATGCCGACGGTTGAAATGCCCATGGTCAATAGCGCCGCGACCAGGGTGGCCTTGCGTCCGATGCGATCACCGAAATGCCCGAACAACGCCGAGCCGATGGGCCGCGCCAGGAAGGCGAGCGCGAAGGTGGCCAGAGATTGCAGCTTCGCGGTGGTCGGATCAGCGTTCGGAAAGAACAGCTTCGGAAAAACCAACACCGCCGCCGTGGCGTAGATATAGAAGTCGAAGAATTCAATGGTCGTGCCAGCCATGCTGGCCACGAGAAGCCGGCCGACCGAATTGGTCGTAGGCGCCTCGGCCGGATTACTGTCGGCGCCTGCTGCTTCCGGGTCCGTTAACAAAATGTAAGACTTCGTCATCTCAACTTCGGGCGACCTTCTGCGTTATTCCCCTCAGATAGTCACCCACAGTCAAAGGAGACTGCAATGACCGGACCGAAACGATTGCTCCCGCTAGTACACATTCCAGCCCGTCGGGCCGCGCTGGCCGCCGCGCTCGCTTTGACCGCAGGCGTGTTGGTGGGCCTGCATCCCGTAGCGGCTCAGGCCGCCATCGGTATCGATATTGATGTCGCCCCCCCGGCACCCCGCGTCATTGTTGCGCCGGCGCCGCGTGCCGGGTTTGTTTGGGCTCCCGGCTATTGGCAGTGGAACGGCCGTGGCCATGTGTGGCACGAGGGCTACTGGGTGCGCGAACGTCGCGGCTCTCACTGGGTACCGGATCAGTGGGTATCCAGGGGCCGCCACTATCACTACCAGCGGGGCCATTGGGAGCGCTGAAAGCGCGAGAGGCAAGGTGGCCGGCCTGGGGATGCCCAGGCCGGCCGATTCTTTGTGAGCTATTTCTTTTCTACGCGGTGGGCGCGACGATCGCTTCACCGTAGCTGCGCGAGCCGAGACCCTCCGGTGTGAATATGCCGTGGCCTGCGATCCAGTCGCGGGACTGGTCAAAGGCTTCCTGCGTATACGGCTCAAATACCAGCCGCTCACCAGGACCCCAGCGCCGGGTGTCCATCCTGTCGTGGTAGCGCACCGGGAATTCACGCTTGTAGTAGTGCGTGTACAGATCCGGACGCAGATCAATATCGCGTTGCGCACGGCGCAGGGCGCGGAAGAACTTGGCCAGATCCTCGGGATCGGGTGTCCCGGTGATCATCGTGGCGATCATGAACGTGGTGTCGATGATCTTGCGAAAGCCCAGCTGCTCGGCAAAGTAGTAAGGACCGCTGAACAGCGAAGCCGCCGCGAGCTTGCCGTCCAACAGCAGTTCCATGCGCTTGAAGAGCATGCCGTCGTTGAATGACAGTTTGATCTGATCCGCGGGAATGAACTGCTCCAGCGCCTGGATGCTGGAATAGTGGCTCCCCGACTGGTAGCCCACCGAAATGGAAACTCCCGCCAGATCCTGCGGTTCGCGTACCGGGGAATCCGCCGGTACGAAAATCGCCGCTGGTGTCACTGAATAGGCAGCCGAATACAGTTTGCCGTGCCCGGCGGCCGCCGCAACATTCACGGTCCAGTGGCAGGCGCAGCTCACATCGGATGCACGGCCGGATTCCAGGGACTGATAGGCACCCACCTTGGCGCCTTTGTCATGAACCTGGCCGGCCGTCTTCTGCACTTCCTCGTGGAAGGTGTACTCGAGCCCCTCGTCGCGGAAATATCCCTTCTCTTCAGCCACCCATTCCTGCAGGCGAAAGTGCGGCTGGATAATGAATTTTTCCGTCATCTTCAGACCTTTCTGTTAGGGCTCTGATATCCGGCTTCGAATGTCGAGTAGACCTTGTTCTTGGTGGTGATGAATTCGAGCAGCGCCGGCCGACCTTCCTGGGTCGCCGCGATCGCCGTCTTCAACGCATGGACCACCTGGGCCGGTTCCGTTACGCGTTCGCTGTGGCCGCCGAGCGCCTTGGCAAAATCCGCGTAATTGCCGGAAATGTCGGTCGAGTGATACTTCTCGGTGGAAACCGCCATCGGCTTCAGCTCCATCGCCATCGCGTAGTTGTTGAACAGGATGGAGAGGATGGGGATGCGGTTGCGTACGGCTGTTTCGAAGTCCATGCCGGTCATGCCGATCGCCGCATCACCCCACATGTTGATGCACAGCTTGTCGGGCCGGGCGAGTTTGGCGCCCATGGCGAGCCCAAGACCATATCCCAGCTGGGTGGTCTTGCCCCAGCCGATGTAGCTGTGCGGGGTGGTCGTCTTCCAGAACGGTGACAGCTCATCACGCGGGCTGCCGGCATCGTGGGTGATGACGGTATTCGGCACGTCAGCCACGGACATCAGATCGGCAATGACGCGATACGGGGACAGCGGCTTGTCTTCGCTCGTCAGGTACGGCCGCCACTTTGCCATCCACGGATCATTCAGCGCCCGGATGCGCTGGTTGACCTCGCGGGTCAGGCCGCGCGGTTTGCCCTTCAGCCGGTCATGCAACGCCTCGTGCAGCATGGTCAGCATCAGCTTCGAATCACCGATCAACGGATAGTCCGTCGGGATGTTCTTGTTGATGTCCATGGGATCGAGGGTGTTGTGGATGAACACCTTGTTCTTGGTCGGGAAGCGGATCCCGAAGCCGGTCGCCGTGAAGCTGGCACCGATGCCGAACACCACATCGGCGTCCTGGACGTGCTGGTAGACCGCCTCGGGCATGGCGACGCCGCCGGAGCCGAGCGACAGCGCGTGCGTTTCCGGAAACGCGCTCTTGCCTTCAAGACTGGTCGTGACCGGCGCTTCGAGCAGTTCGGCGACCTTCAGCAGTTCAGCCCAGGCGCGGGCGTAATGCACGCCCTGGCCCACGTAAAGGAGGGGGCGCTGCGCGGCGATTAGGGCGGCAGCAACCTTGTCGATCATTTCCGGATCGGGCGCCGAGCGGTAACGCTTGACAGGTGTGTATTCGATTTCGCCCTTCACTTCCTGGTTCCACATGTCGCCGGGAATCTCGAGCAGGCACGGACCCGGACGACCGTTGCGAGCCTGCGTGAAGGCACGGCGCATGGCCGGCACCAGCTGCTCCGGCGTGGTGATCATTTCAGCCGACTTGGTGATGTGCTGATAGTTGAGCGTCGCGTTGAAGCCGGGCTTCACCCAGGCTTCCCGGCGGGACGGCCCCGCGGGAATCACGACCAACGGCACGCACTCTGACCAGGCCTGCGCCACGGCGCCGAAGGAGTTCTCCACACCCGGGCCTGCCTGCTGGCAGAACACGCCGACCTTATCGGCGGAGGTGAGGCGGCTGATGGCATCCGCCATGTGAATGCCGACGCGCTCCTGGCGCACGATAATCGGTCGAATGCCCGCTGCGGCGCACGACTCGGTCAAGGGATTCAGGGGGTACGCGAGCAGGTAGTCGGTTCCCTCGCGCTTCATAATTTCTGCGGTCACTTGGGCTACGTTCATCGTCCCTCTCCGATTGAATGTTCGACGCGTCGGCGCTGCGCAGTTTGTCACGCTCCGCGCAACGCAGGAGTATAAACACCTTGTCCGTTAATGCCTGAATCCTTTGATTTGTCATCACTCGATCCGGCAATCCTTGACCCCTTTAGGGCGGCACCGCCTTATGGTCAAGGTCAAGCTTGAGAGATCGCGCCCTTTCCCCGACGAAAGCCCGCACGGCCTCGGCCTGGGCCGGGGTGACGGAGTCCTTCCAACTGATCATGCCGCGGCTGGCCAGGGCCCCGCCGATGACCACGGCCTGCCACCCCTCCGGACTGGTCAGGAATGCCGAGCGGCGCAGATCGGGCACGATGTTCGACGATACGGTATCGAAGCCATGACACAGCCCGCAACGTTTGCCATATATCGTTTCTCCCAGGGCCACCTGGTCGGGCCGGCCCACCTGTGTCGGCGGGTTCGGAGGTGGGGCCGGGCCCGGATCGGCGGGGAAGGTGCCGGTGCCGTTGAGCTTGAATGCCAGCATCCGACCGTTGTGCCGCACGCGCGGCGTCGCGGTGCCTGAATAGGACAGCGCGCCGGAAATGACCGCGACATATTGTTCGCCGTTGACCAGATAGGTGACGGGCCCACCGGCCATCGCATCGGGGGTATTCCAGGACCATAACGCCCGGCCATCCGTTGCGCGCAGGGCCACGAAGGTTCCCAGTACACCCTCGCGGGGCCGGCCTTGAAAGATGAGATTCCCGGCCGTGGTCAGAAGCCCGCCGCCTGCGCCGGGCACCGAGAACGCGGCTTTGCGCGTGACCGGATTCCACGCCAGCAGATAGTCCTTGCGTGGCGGCATGTGCGGACGGGTGCTGACCGCGCCGTGCGTCGCCGCATCCAGGTCCACGCCGATCTCCTCCAGCCCGTAGTCATACTTGTAATCCTTGGTGGGGGAGTAAAAGGTGGAGCTTTCAGCAGCGGGTATATAAAGCAGGCCGGTGTCCGGATTGAATGCGACCGGGTGCCAGCTGTGCGCGCCGCCGCCGCCGGGAATTCCCAGCCATGGCGCATCCTTGTACAGGGCCGCCGACACAATCTGCGGTCGCCCCGTTTTCAAATCCACGCCCGTTGCCCAGTTGATGCCCGGCACATACGCATCAGCCGAGAGCAGCTCGCCGGTGCGCCGGTCGAGCACATAGAAAAAGCCGTTCTTCGGGGCGTGCAGCAGCACCTTGCGGACGCCCCCGGCCGCCAGCGGCAGATCCACCAGGGTCATGTCGGCCACGGCGTCGTAGTCCCAACGGTCCCCGGGAGTCTCCTGGTAATGCCAGTGATACCGACCGGTGTCGGCATCGACCGCGATGATCGAGGAAATGAACAGGTTGTCGCCGCCGCCGTTGGAGCGGTAGTTCTGGTTCCACGGAAAGCCGTTGCCGGTGGCCATGTAGATCTGGTTGAAGTCCGGGTCATACACCAGGGCATTCCAGACCTGGCCGCCGCCGCCGTACTTGAGCCAATCCCCGGACCAGGTCTTGAGGGCCTTCGACTTCAGTACCGCATCGGAGGCCGCCCCGTCGGGCTTGCCGGCCGGATCGCCCGGTACGGTGTAGAAGCGCCACACGCGCCTGCCGGTGCGCGCATCGTAGGCCGAGACAAAACCGCGCCCGCCGAAATCCGCGCCCGCATTGCCGATGTAAATCTTGCCGCGCGCCGCACGCGGTGCACCGGTGCTGGAGTAGCGGCGGCTGGGATATTCAAACATCCGCACGGTCCATACCGGTTTGCCGGTGCCCGCGTTGAGCGCGATCAGCCGGCCGTCGAGAGTGGCGAGGTAGACATTGCCTTCATAGACTGCCACGCCGCGATTGACGACATCGCAGCACGCATGTGCGCCGGTCGGCCCTGGAACTTTCGGATCGTAGTACCAGATCTGTCGGCCCGTCGCGGCGTCCAAGGCATACACCTTGCTCCAGGAGGTACTCACGTACATCACCCCGTCCACCACGATCGGAGTCGCCTCCTGGCCGCGGGTGGTATCAAATTCCGCCGACCATGCGGGCCTCAGTGCCGCAACATTGGTGGCATTGATGCCGGTGAGTCGCGAATAACGCAGCTCCTGCCAGTTGCCCCCATGGGTGAGCCAATCGCCGGGGTCCTGGTCCGCATGACGCAGCCGTTCGTCGGTGACATTGCCGGCGCGCGGCCGGGCGGCAGGCGCAGCCTGCGCCGGCGCCATGCTCGGCAGGCAGGTGAGGAGGGTCGTTACACAAATGACGCCCAGGTGCAGATGGAGTGCTTTTTTCATGCGATTCACATAGCTAGGTGTGCGGCAGCCCGGGTAATCCCGTAAAATTCCCTGATGAAAAGCAGCGGTTCATCGCGCAGCATAAAGACGCATCAGCCGACGCGTCGCCATATGCTCGGTGGCGCGCTCGCAGGGGTCGCGGGCCTCGCCGCCGGCGCGGCGGTCCCGCACCTGACGTTGGCCAAGGCGGCGGAGGTATCCGCCACCCCTGAAATCATCCACACGGCACTGTCCGATTCGCTGCATCTGTTCCTGGGCGCCGGCGGCAATGTCGTCGCTGCGAACAGCGCGGACGGCGTACTGCTGGTGGACAGCGGGCTTGCGCAATACGGCCCGGCGCTGCTGGCGAGCGTCGCAGCAGCCTGCGGTGGCCGCAAGGTGCAGCTGCTGCTCAATACGCACTGGCATTGGGATCACACCGGTGCCAACGCGCTGCTGGGCAAGGCGGGTGTGAAAATCATCGCGCACGAGAATACCCGGCTATGGCTTGGGACCCGCGTCGATTCAAAGTGGGAAAATCGCATCTATCCCCCGCAGCCGGCTTACGCACTGCCGACGCAGACATTTTTCTATGGCGCACAGAAGCTCGGCTTCGGCGGCCAGGATATCGAATACACGATCATGCCGCAGGCCCATACCGATGGCGATATCTATGTGTTCTTTCCGCGCGAGAACGTATTGGTCGCCGGCGGCGTCGTCACGGGTGGCAGTTATCCCTTGCCCGACTACTGCACCGGCGGCTGGCTCGGCGGCATGATCGATGCATTGAAGACGATTCTGGCGAAGACCGATGCCCACACCAGGATCATCTCCGGCCTGGGCGCCACCCGGACCCGGGCGGATGTGCAGGCGCAGCTGGACATGTGCACGGCGGTGATGGCGAAGATCGGGAGCAACTATTTCAAGGGTGGCACCTGGGCGCAGCTGCGGGATTCGAAACCGACCGGCGAGTTCGACGCGCAGTGGGGCAATCCCGAACCGTTCCTGCAGATGGCGTACGACGGTGCCTGGTATCACGTCAACGAGATCCGCCGCTATGCGCGCTGAGCTCATGTTCGCGGCGCTGGGTCTTACACTGCTGGGAACGGGCGCGCAGGCCGATGCGCCCGCGACCGCCGCGCATGCGCCGGCCTTCAAGGGCGACTGGCACATGCTGCAGACCTACTGCATGAAGTGCCACAATTCCGAGGACTGGGCCGGCGGCGTAGCCTTCGACACCATGAACGCCGGTTCGGCCGGCGATGACGCGAAAATCTGGGAAGAGGCGATCGTGAAGCTGCGCGGCGGGTTGATGCCCCCGCCCGGCAAACCGCAGCCTGATCCGGCCGCGCGCGCCGCCTTCGCGCAGGCCGCCGAGCAGTTCCTCGATCAGTACGCGGTGCTGCATCCGGATCCGGGCCACATGGTGCTGCATCGCCTGAACCGCAATGAATATGCCAATGCGATCCAGGACCTGCTGGGCGTGACGGTCGATCCGAACGCGCTGCTGCCGCGCGATGACAAGAGCGGCAACTTCGACAATATCGCCGAGGTGCTCAAGGTGTCACCAACCTTCCTCGACCAGTACTTTTCGGCAGCCCGCCAGGTGACGGTGGCGGCGATCGGCAGCCCGCACGCGCGCACCCAGGACAATTTCTTCAACGGGCCGCCCGAGCCGCAGGAATATCAGTACATGCACGTCGACGGCCTGCCGCTGGGCACCCGCGGTGGCATGCTGTTCACGCATATCTTCCCGGCCGATGGCGAGTATCGCTTCACCATCAACGGCCTGGTGGGCGCCGGCTACATATGGGGCGAGATGGACCCCAACACGCTCATCATCACCGTCGATGGCAAGCGCGTCTTCGAGAACCGGCTCGGCGGGCCGAAGGACCTGGATGCGGTCGATCTGCAGCAGGCCGCCGGACTGACCATGATCAACGACCGGTTCAGGAACGTTCCGGTCAACATCCGCGCCGGCGAGCATCGCATCGGCATCACCTTCGTACAGACCAGCGCCGCCGAAACCAACGAGATCCTGCACGCCTTCGTGCCGGTGGCCGGGATGGGCCAGCCGGTCAACGGCAACTCCACCGGTCCGCGTCTGGCGAATGTGGAGATCAAAGGCCCGATGGTCGCGCAGGGCGTGAGCGATACGCCGAGCCGGCGCCGGATATTCACCTGCTACCCCAAGAGCGCGACGCAGGAGGCCCCCTGTGCGCGCGAGATTTTCTCGCGCATTGCGCGGCGCGCCTTCCGCCGTCCGCTCACCGATGCGGACCTGAAGGGCGCGCTGGATTTTTATGCGCAGGGGCGCAAGGAGGGCGGCAGTTTCGACGATGGCATCCAGAAAGGACTGCTCGCCATCCTGGTGAGCCCGAAGTTCCTGTTCCGCATGCACGAGCCGCCGTCGGGCACCGTACCGGGCAAGCCCTTTGCGATCAGCGACATCGATCTGGCCTCGCGCCTGTCTTTCTTCCTGTGGGCCGGGCCGCCGGATGATGAACTCATCAAGGTGGCGGCCGGCGGCACGCTGCATGAGCCGACGGTGCTGGACGCGCAGGTGCGGCGCATGCTCAAGGATCCGCGCTCCCACACCCTGGTCACCGACTTCGCCTTTGAATGGCTGAATGTCCATGGCCTGGAGCTGGTTGATCCGGATACGAACCTGTTCCCCGATTACACCGCGGATCTGGAAACCGCCTTCGAGAAGGAAATTGAGCTCTTCGTCGGCAACATTTTCGATTCGGACGGCAGCGTGGTGGATCTGCTGACCTCGAACCGGACCTACCTGAACGAACGCTTGGCCCTGCACTATCACATCCCGAATGTCCGTGGCGGGGAGTTCCGCGCCGTCACCGTGCCGGACTACCGGCGCGGGCTGCTGGGCAAGGGTGCGGTGCTGATGGCGACCTCGTATGCGAATCGCACGTCGGTGGTATTGCGCGGTGCCTATGTCCTGGACAAATTCCTGGGAACCCCGCCGCAGGCGCCGCCGCCGGGAGTCCCGGCGTTTGCCGAAAGCCAGGAGGGGACCGATCAGCTCACCGTCCGCGCGCGCATGGAGGCGCACCGCGCGCAGCCCTCCTGCAATGCCTGTCACGCCATCATTGATCCGATCGGACTGGCGATGGAGAACTTCAATGCCCTGGGCCAGTGGCGTGACAAGGATATCGATGCCGGCACGCCCATCGATGCCAGCGGCAGGCTCGCCGATGGCACGGCCGTCAACGGCGTCAACGATCTGCGCAATCACATGGTCGCGCATGCCTCGCAGTTCATGGAGACCTTTACGGAGAACCTGATGTCCTATGGCCTGGGTCGCGGTCTTGAGTTCTACGACATGCCGACCGTGCGCGCGATCGTGCGCGATACCGCCAAGGATCACTACCGGTTCTCCTCCGTCGTGTTGGCCATCGTGAAAAGCCAGGCGTTCCGCGAGGACGAAATCCCCTTGAAGGCTCCCGGCGAGCCCACAAGTTCGCTCAGTCACACCGCCGCCAAGTTGTAGGGGCTTACCATGTTCATTACCAAGATGCATCTCAGTCGCCGCACCGTGTTGCGGGGTCTCGGCGTGAGTGTGGGCCTGCCCCTGCTCGAGGCCATGGTCCCGGCGGCGACGGCGATCGCGAAAACCGCCGCCGCGCCAAAGCCGCGGCTCGGCTTCATCTACTTTCCCCATGGCGCGGTCATGGACAAGTGGACGCCCAAGGCTGATGGCGCCAACTTCGACTTCCCCGAGATCATCACCTCGCTCAAGCCGTATCAGAAACATCTGACCCTGATCACGGGGCTGGAATGCAAGTCCGCGATTGCCGCGCCGGTGCATGCGATCACTCCGGGGACCTGGTTGTCCTGCGTCCCGCCGCGCATCAGTCACGATCCCTACGGTGGCATCACCATCGATCAGATCGCAGCACAGAAGATCGGCCAGGACACGGCCATGCCCTCCCTGGAAGTCGGCACCGAGGAGCGCGGCGGCGAAGGCTCCTGCGACCGCAACTATGGCTGCAGCTACGGCAAGACCATCGCCTTCAGTTCACCGTCCACGCCGCTGCCCATGGAGCACAACCCGCGCAAGGTCTTTCAGCAGCTGTTCGGGCAGGGTGATACCGCCAACGAGCGCGCCTCGCTGTTGAAAGAGAATGCCAGCATCATCGACCTGGTCCGCACCGACGCTGCCGATCTGTCGCGCACCCTCGGTGCGCGCGACAAGGCCATGCTGTCGGACTACCTGGACCAGGTGCAGGAAATCCAGCGCCGCCTGGAGAAGATGGAACACCAGGACATGGGACAGATGCAGATCCCCGATGCGCCCGCGGGAATTCCGGCGGCGTTCGATGAACACATGCACATGATGTACGACCTGATCGCCCTCGCGTACCAGGCGAACCTGACGCGTGTCGCCAGCATGATGGTCGCCGCGGAGGTGAGCAACCAGCCGTATACGTTCATCGGGGTCAACGATGCGTTCCATCCGCTGTCGCATCATGCGAACGATCCGGCCAAGATGGCGCGGCTCGCCAAGGTGCAGGCCTTCAACACCTCGATGTTCGCGAAGTTCATCAAACGCCTGGCGGAGTTGCCCGACGGGGAGGGCACGATGCTGGACAATTCGATCATTCTGTTCGGCAGCAACATGAGCAACAGCAATCTGCATGATCACTATCCGCTGCCGACCGCGATCCTTGGCTTAGGTGCCGGCCGGCTCAAGGGTAATCAGCACCTGCGCTATCCGGATCGCACCCCGATCGCGAATCTGCATGTGGCGCTGCTCAACAAGGTCGGCATCGCCACCGAGAAGTTCGGCGACAGCACCGGGCAGCTCACGGAGATCTGACGCGGTGCATCCCCGGTCAATGCGAGTCCTGGCGGTCGCGGCGATGCTGTGCTGTACGGTGGCGGCCGCGCGTGCGGCCGACTCGCTGCCGGATGTCGCCGAGAGCGGCGATTCGGCTGCGGCAATAGGCCTCATCGATGCCAAGGCCGACGTCAATGCGCATCAGGACGATGGCACCACGGCGCTGCACTGGGCGGCCTACCACGATGACCTGCCACTGCTGCGGCGCCTGCTCAAGGCGGGTGCCAAGGCGAATGTGGCCAATGACTATGGTTCGACGCCGCTCGCCGAGGCGGCCGAACGCGCCGATCCGGAAGCACTGAGCCTGTTGCTTGCGGCCGGCGCGGATGTCGAATCGCCGAATGCGGATGGACAGACGGTGCTGATGACGGTGGCGCGAACCGATATCGTCGCTGCCGCCAAAGTGCTCGTGGCCCATGGCGCCAACGTCAACGCCAGCGAGAAGTGGCGCGGTCAGACGGCGCTGATGTGGGCCGGCGCGCAGGGTCGCGCGTCCATGGTCCAATTCCTGATCTCGCACGGCGCGCAGGTCAATGCGCGCGAGACGGTGCGTGAATGGCCCCGACGGGTGACCGCCGAGCCGCGTCCGCAGAACCGGCCGCTCGGTGGCCTGACACCGCTGTTGTTCGCTGCACGCGAAGGCTGTGCGGCCTGTGCGGCGGAACTGGTGAAGGCGCACGCCGACCTCGATCTGGCCGATCCGGAAGGGATCACGCCGCTGATCATGTCCATCCTCAACGCGCAGTTCGACACGGCGGCGGTGCTCATCAAGGCCGGCGCGAACGTGAACAGCTGGGACATCTGGGGACGCGCGCCGCTCTACAGCGCAGTCGACTACAACACGACACCGCGCGGCGGCCGGCCCGACCGGCCGTCCCCGGACAAGACCACCGCACTGCAGGTGATCGACATGCTGCTCAAGGCCGGCGCCGATCCGGACATGCAGCTGAAACTGTTCCCGCCGTACCGCTCGCTGGGTCAGGATCGCGGTGGCGATGGCATGTTGACCGTCGGGACGACGCCACTGATTCGTGCGGCCAAGGCCGGCGACGGTGCCTCCATCCAGCTGCTGCTGGCCCATGGCGCGCGGCCTGATTTGCCCAACTCGCTGGGGATTACGCCCTTGATGGCCGCAGCCGGCATTGGTTCGACCACCATCGATATTCGTGCCCGCTTCCGCAATGAGCAGAAGTGCCTGACCGCGGCGAAGCTGCTGCTGGCGAAGGGCGTGGACGTGAATGTGGCCAACAACAATGGCCAGACGGCATTGTTTGGGGCCGCGCAGGCCGGCTGGAACGGTTTTGTGCAATTCCTGGCTGATCATGGCGCAATGCTCGCGGCCAAGGACCATTTCGGCAGCACCGCCCTGGACTTTGCGGCAGGCAAGGTCGGTACCTCGGGTCGTCCCGGTGTCGGAGGGGGTGGGGAAGCCCACAAGGACACCGTCGCGCTTTTGACGAAGCTGGTGACCAAGTCCTAGCTGGGGTCAACCCCGGCCGCCGCTGCTGCGTTGCTGTAGGCTAGATAAACTTTGAAATATCGCTAGGGGCATTCATATGAACCAAGCAATCAGTATCCGTAAACCCATCCTTCAGGCTCCGGCGCGCGTCGGCGCCTTGCTGGCACTGGCTGTCGGCATGGGAATGGGCGTCGCCCAGGCCGCCGACACGGCCGCCGTGCCGGCGCTGTCGGTCGCCCCGCCCGCCGCCCACTGGGTCGAGCGCAAGCTCGACTACACCTACATGGGGTTCACCGACAAATTCTCCTGCGACGGTCTGCGCGATACTGTTCGCGAGGCGCTGCTCGCGCTGGGCGCGCGCAAAAAGGACCTCGATATCCAGGAGCGTGGTTGTACGCACTTCAACGGCATTGAGCCCAGTCCCGGAATTTTCGCGACTTTCTCGGTGCTGGTGCCGGCGACTCCCGATGAGCTCGGCAAGGTCGGCGACACCGCCGCGCAGCCCACTCGCTGGCACACGGTCGATCTGGTGAAGCTGACCCGATCGGGTGTCAACACGGTGCCGTGTGAGCTGCTCGAGCAGCTGAAGAACAAGGCGCTGCCGCTGTTCACCACCCGCAATCTGAAATTTCGCTCGACCTGCTTCCCACATCAAGAATCGCTGGGAGATATCGATTTCAGTGTCGATGTGCTGCGCCCAGCGGCCTCTGCAGAAAAATCAGCCGCGGCAAGGGGAGATTAATATGCCGCGGCTGTTCCCTTAGACCAGGGGATTTCCTTTCGGGACGCGCACGACAATGGTTCCGGCCAGCTTGTCGTGCCAGGCCTGCTTGCCGGGGTCGATGCCGATCCAGAAGAAACCCAGTCCCAGCGCGCACAAGGACAGGATGCAGCCCAGCGCCCGCACGCAAACCGTCGGCCAGTCGAGCGGTCGGGAGTCCAGTCGCACGACGTGCAGGTCGAAGACGATGCCGCCGATGGTGGTCCCCCTGACTTTCCACATCACCGCGCCGTAGACCGCCAGGCCCAGCAGGAAGAGGCGGTGTTCGGAGTAGCCGTACGGCCAATCCAGCAGCAGCCGCACCACCACGCCCACAATGATGGCGTCGATGAAGAGTGCGCCGATGCGCGGCCAGAATCCGGGGCGCGGCAGGGTGGTCAGCGGCAGGGGCGCGGTGGGTTCCGGCGAGGGCTCAGTCGCGCCCGCTGCAGTGGCCTCGGCGCCGGCAAAGTGCGGGGCAGCGCTACTCGCAGCACTGGCACTAGGGCCTGCATAGGCACCGGCAGGGGCGGCGGCCGCGCCGCTGCTGCTGACGCGATTGCGCCGCATGCGGTTCAACAGGGCATAGAGCACGGCCCCGTAGCCGATCATGCTCAACAGCAGGTACACCACGAAGCCCAGTACCGGCACCAGATACGCGAGCATCACCACGATGCCGCCCATGAGCACAGCGAGCGCGGGATGCACGGCCGTCTGGCCCTGGCGCAGGCCGATGCAGCGACCGCCGATCCAGCCCAGCACGGTGGCCTTGCCGAATATCGCCGCTACCAACAGCGTGACTAGGAAGATCGGGATCAGCGGAATGCCGATCAGCGTAATGGCCAGCAGCACGACCATCAGCGGCGTGAGCAGTACAGCCAGGATGGCGGTCACCAGGCTCTTGCCGGGATTATCGTTCAACGTCGCGATGCAGTGTTCCGTGGCGTCGCGGAACAGCAGCGCCAGAATGACGTAGGTGGCAAGCAGGACCAGCCACAAAGTCCACAGCCAGCTCAGGCCCGTGCCGATCACCAGCGGGCGACCCATCATCAGGCCGTGACCCACCCAGTTACGCAGGCCCTGGGCCGAGGTGAGGTTTCCCGGCAGTACGCGTTCGATGCCCCCGTCCACGATGGCGGCCGGATCCTGATTCACAGCGCCGAGCACACTGACCACATGGCCGTGCACATGCGCGTGCGGGCCCAGGTCCACATTGCCCAGGACCGCGACCACGTCATGGCCGATATCGGCATCGACCGAAACATCGCCCAGCACGGCCACCGCACTGCCGTCGGTCTGGCCCTTTACGGTGGTGTCGCCGAAGACGGAGACCACATCCTGGTTGGCTGTTCCGTAATTGCTCGCCGAACCGAATACCGCCACGACCGAATCCCGATGGCCATTTTCCGGCACAATCGCGTCGTGGCCAATTGAGACCAGATCATTGCCGTTATGCCGGAAACCGCGCCGCCGGCCGAATCGGTCCCCACGAGCGCCGTCGCTGCTGCGGCCGCTCGAAAATTCAGAAATATCGTCGTTACTGTCTGAAGAGTCTGCTTGCGGCGCGCTGCTGGCGTCGGCCGGCGAAGAATTGGCCGCCGTGGGCGCGCTCGTCGCCGCGGCGGCTGCGCCCGGCACGACCACCATGGTCGTGAGGCTCAGCACCAAAAGGCCCGCAAGCACAGCAGAGCGGGTCGAACTGATTGTGATCATGGAAGTTCCCGGTAACCGATTGCGATCAGGAGAAACAAGGCCAGGTAGGCGAGCGCACACAGTGCGATGCCGACATACCACACCCCGTCCGGCAGGCTGGCGGCGAGGGTATCGGTGAGTCGGTGAAATATGGCCAGCACATTCATCGTGGCGTGCAGATCGGCCGCCGGTTGCTGCAGCACCGCAGCGGGCTGGTTGATCAGCGCATGCAACCTCGGGAGTGTCGTCGGCCGTCCCAGTACCATCACCGCCGCGGCAACGACACCGGTGGCGGCAAAAGCGATTTGCCCCAGTACCGGCCATTCCAGGACGCGCCGCCGCCACCAGGGTGTTTGCCCGGCGCGCTCGATGTCACTCCAAACCTGTGCTTCGATGGTCGGTGGCGCCTCGTATTGCGCGGTGCCGGTCAGTAAGCGGGAGACCCGCTGTTCAAGCGCGCGCTGCACGTCATTTTCGTTGTCCGCATCAGGATTCATTGCCACTCTCCTGCAATCGCTTCGCGAGCGCGAGGCGACCACGCAGAATGTCGGTCTTCACTTTGGCGACCGACACTTCGAGGTCTTGAGCGATCTGCTGATAGGAGCGCTCTTCATAATGAAACAGCACCAGCGGAATACGCTGCGCATCGGGCAGCCGGGTCAATGCCGCCCGCACCCGTTCGTCGCGTTGCGCTTCCGCCAGCTGCGCGAATGCGGTGTCAAGGCTCGCGACTGCGAATTCCACTTCACCATCCGACGCCTCATCGTCCGAGGTGTTCACAGGCAACAGCTCGGAGAAAAAACGCCAGCGTCGGCGGTAGCGGCTCAAATGGTTCAGCGACAATCGCAAGGTCACGGTCTTCAGCCAGCCACCGGCGCCCACCGGTGAGCGCAGGCCGGCAAAATGTTCCCAGGCCTTCAGGAAGACGTCCTGGGTGATGTCTTGCGCAGTCGCATCGCTGGCGGTGAGCCGGCGGGCGGTGGCAAACACCATGTCTTGATAGTCACGCATGAACATCGTGAACTCACTGCGGTCCGTGGGCCTCGTTGGGAGTCTTTGCACTGTGAAAGGATCGTTTAGACCCAGAACACCGGGGGGTCTGAAAAGTTGCAGCGCCACTGCAAAGGAACGGATGTGGTCGGTAAGTGATTACCGATCAATCACTTAAGACTTAAACGTGAGCCACAATCCACAAGCGGGGGCTGATCGGCCCCGCTCGTTTCTGTCCGGCATACGCTGCGCCGCGATGACTTCAGTGCGCTGCGGGTGCCTCGGCCGGTGGCGGGGTGGTCTGCGGCACATTGATCGGGCCACCGCCTGCGCGCGTGGGATCGCCCATGACCTTGCCATCGGGCAAGGTGACCGCGACGAACAATCCGCCCTTGGCGCCGTCGCGCAGCGGATTGATGACCACCGTGACTTTGTCACCCGGCTTCATCTGCGTGGACTTCCAGCCCTGGCGCTTGAGGTTATTGGGGCTGTTGAGTTCGACCTTCCATAGATCGAGAGTGCCGGTCGTATTCGGCACATCGATGTCGATAAAAGCGTGCGGATTGGTCCACTGGAAGTCGTGCACGGTGCCCTTTAGCGGCAGGTTCTTGCTCTGGTCGAACATGGCAAAGGAGTGGTGCGCGCCGGCTACACTGCCGTAGGCCACCATCAGTAGTGCAAGGCATCCGGTTGTTGCATGTCTCATGGCTCAAGGCTCCGCGTTCAAGCTCATGGGGTTGATGATGACATGACCAGGGCAAGTTCGTCCTGATTCGCCTTATACTCGCCGCCGAACTGCGGCATTGGGTACCGCTTTCAGCTTGAGGGTGAAACTGATGAGCATTCGCACTTTGGTGGTGGCGACAGCCCTGGCCCTGGCGATGCAGACCGCGCTCCCCGGTACGGCAGGGGCCGCCACGCCGGGCGCCGCCGGGCCGCCGGCGGCAAACCCCAAGGGCCATTACGCCGAACTGAACAAGCTGCCCGACTGGGGCGGCGTATGGACCTTCAATTTCCGGCCCGTCCCGGGCGCGACCCGGGAATTGCCCGCGCTGCAGGGCAAGTACCTGCAGAGTTACCAGGCCTGGCAGAAGATCGCCAATGAGAATCACGGCGAAGTCCCTCACAATGGTTCCTACTGTCGACCCCCGGGCATGCCCGGCATCATGATGGTCGGTCAGTACCCCATCGAGTTCCTGTTCACTCCCGGACGCGTCACCACCCACCACGAGGCGTGGATGCAGATGCGCACGATCTGGACCGACGGACGCAAGCATGAAGCCGATTGGGATCCCACTTTCTATGGTGACTCGATTGGTCACTGGGAAGGTTCGACCCTGGTCGTGGACACCGTCGGCATCAAGACCGTCACCGAACTGCGCAACGGCATGCCGCACTCCGATCAACTGCACGTCATCGAACGCATTCACCTGGCGGACAACGACCCGAACACGCTCATTGACGATATGGTTGCCGAGGATCCGCTGGCGCTTGCCAAGCCCTGGCACACCATCCTGAGCTACGCGCGCTCCCGCGACCAGCATCTGCTGGAATTCGTATGCGCCGAGAATGACCGCAACCCGGTGGATGCGTCGGGTCATACCGGATTGGAATAGCGAGGGGGAGTGATGCTGAGGCAAGTTTTGCAGGCAAGCCTGCTGGCAGGCATGGTCATGGGGCTTACCGCTGCGGCCACCGCGCAGCAGGGGGCGATGCCATCCATTGCGGTGGCGCCGGCTTTCAGCGCCGAGCAGCTGAGCGCTGCGCCGACTGCAAACTGGATCACGAACGGCGGCAGCGTCTTCAACCAGCGCTATTCGCCGCTGAAACAGATCAACCGCGACAACGTCGCGAACCTCAAGGCGCTGTGGCGCACGAGCATGGGTTCGGGCATGAACCCGGGCAACTCGGGCCAGACGCAGATCCTCGAGTACGACGGCACCCTATTCATCTCCAACGGTGCGAATGATGTTTTCGCCGTCGCCGTGGAGAGCGGACAGATCCTGTGGAGCTATCGCGGCAATCCTGACCCGAAGGCCGGCACGCCCATCGGTCGTTCCAATCGCGGCGTCGCCTTGGGCGAGGGCCTGGTATTCATCGGGCAGCTCGATGCCAAACTCGTAGCCTTGGATCAGCGCACGGGTAAGGTGGTGTGGTCGGTGCAGGAGGAACCGTGGCAAAACGGTTTCAGCATCACCGCTGCGCCGCTGTACTACGACGGTATGGTCATCCAGGGTCTGAGCGGTGGCGAGATGGGCATCCGCGGGCGCATCAAGGCGTATGACGCCAAGACGGGTGCACCTCGCTGGACCTTCTACACGATCCCGGGGCCGGGTGAGACAGGACATGAGACCTGGCCGCAGCAGGGGGATGCCTGGCAGCACGGCGGGGCGGCGGTGTGGCAGACGCCGACCGTGGATCCGGAACTGGGACTGATCTACTTCTCCACCGGCAACCCCGGGCCGAACCTGTTCGGCGCGGTGCGACCGGGTGCCAATCTCTTCACCGTCTCGATCGTCGCGCTGGAGGCGAAGACCGGCAAGTACCGCTGGCACTTCCAGCAGATCCATCACGATATCTGGGACTATGACTCGCCGAACCCCACGGTGCTCTTCGACACGACGATCAAGGGGCGCAAGGTCAAGGGACTGGTCGAGGTCTCCAAGACCGGCTGGGCGTACATTCTCGATCGCGTCACGGGCAAACCATTGCTCGGTATCGATGAGCGGGCCGTACCGCAGGAGCCGCGCCAGGCGACCGCTGCGACGCAGCCGTATCCGCGCGGTGATGCGATCGTGCCGCAGCAGATCGATATTGTGCCAGAGGGCGCCGATCTTCTACCCGGCAGTGGCGAGATCAAGAACCACGGTCGCATTTTCACACCGTACTTCACCGACCAGATCATGGTGAAGCCTGCGACCATGGGTGGCGCCAACTGGCCGCCGAGCTCCTACGATCCGACCACGCATACCCTGTATGTCTGTGCCACGGACCGGATCAGCACTTTCAAGGCGCTCGCCGATCCGGGTCAACCCGGCCCCAACAAGGTCTACATGGGCGGCTCGTTCGGGCAGGCGCAGGAGAATGATCGGGGCATATTCGCAGCGCTGGATGTCACAACGAACAAGCTGGTGTGGCGGCAGAGCTGGCGCGAGATCTGCTACAGCGGCTCGATTGTCACGGCCGGCGGCTTGCTCTTCGTCGGCCGTTCGGATGGGCGTCTGACGGCGCTCAGTTCCCAAAACGGCGCAAAGCTGTGGGAGTTCATGACCGACGCGGGGGTGAATACGACCGCGACGACCTTTGAATATAAGGGCAAGCAGTACGTGGTGGTGCATGCCGGCGGGGGGGTGTTTGCCAACGGCAAGCGCGGTGATGGCATCTGGATGTTCTCGCTCGATGGCAAGATTCCCTCCCTGACATCGGGCGCGGCGCCGACGGGGCGCAATGGCGCCGGACCGCCGAGCGCCGCTGCGCTGCCGGTCGTCACCCGCCCGGCGAACGCCGAGCATGGCGGTGACATCTATCGTGCGGCCTGCATTCCCTGTCACGGTGCCTCGGGCGGTGGTGGCCAGGGCGGCGGACCCTCCCTCATCAAGGGACAGAGTCATGATGCGATCCTGCAGACGGCGAGTGCCGGCAAGAACAACATGCCGGCCTTCAAGTCCATCTACTCGGCGGATGAGCTCAACGATGTGACCGCGTACATCCAGACGACCTTGCAGAACGCGAAGTAACTTAAAGGCAACGGGTTCTGCGTGCGGCCCTTGGTCAGGACCGGGGGGACAAGCTGCTGTGCCGAAAACGCAGGAGCCTCTTGGGATCCCAAATTCGCAGCGGGTGCTTGGGCGGTGCCGACTCTGGCCAAAGTGAGTTGAGTTATCATCCCCCACCTGCGACCCCTTATTCGTGGAGTACCGCCATGGCTGTCGATTTCCGAGGTCACCCGCTTTTTCCACCAGGGTTCAACAGCCCGACCCGCTTCGACGCTGACGTGTACGACTGCGAGGTGTGGGGTCAGATCCCGTCGGACATTCACGGGACGTTCTATCGCATGCAGTGCGATTTCGACTATCGCCCGCCGAAGAACGAGTGGCTGACCGGCTTCAACGGCGACGGCCACATCAGCCGCTTCCGCTTTCATGACGGGTCAGTGGATTTCAAGGGCCGTTTCATACGTACCGCCCGACTGATGACCGAGCGCAAGGCACGCAAGCGCCTGTTCGGCGTCTACCGCAATCCGTACACCGATGATCCGAGCGTGGCGCACATCAACCGCTCGGCGGCCAACACCCACACCTACTGGCATGGCGGGAAGCTCTTCGTCCTCAAGGAAGATTCGCTGCCGTACTACGTGGATCCGCATACGCTGGAAACCCTGGGCGACTGGGACTTCCACGGCAAATACACCGCAAAGACGATGTCGGCGCACCCTAAGATCGACCCGGTCACCGGTGAGATGATCGCCTATGGCTATGAAGCCAAGGGCATTCTCACCAAGGACATTGCGGTCTACACCATCAATCCGGCCGGCAAGGTCACCAAGGAAGTGTGGCTGCAGTCTCCGTATCTTGGAATCATCCACGACATCGCGATCACGCAGAAGCACGTGATCATTCCGGTGATTGCGCGCACCACCAGCCTTGCGCGCCTGAAGTCCGGAGAGCCGATGTGGGAGTGGGACGGGAGCCTTCCGACCATGGTCGGCATCCTGCCGCGCGACGGGGAGGCCAAGGATGTGCGCTGGTTCAAGGGCCCCTCACGCAATACCCTGCATTTCCTCAATGCCACCGACCGCGGCAATACGGTCACCATGGAACTGCCGACCTCCTCGGGCGAACGGGATGCCTCGCAGATCCGCCGCTGGACCTTCGATTTGAATTCGAAGTCCGACGCCTTCCAGGAAGACGTCGTTTCCACCACCCCCGGCTTCCTGCCGCGCATGGATGACCGTTACCTGTCGCTTGATTACCGTTATGCCTTCATCAGCAGCCGTGTGCCGAGCGCCGCGGATCCGAAGGCCGTCACACAGGTCGTACAGCGTCTGGATGTGCATTCCGGCGAGATCAAACAGTGTGCCGTGGAGGGCAAGGTTGCCCTGCAGGAAAGTTGTTTCGTGCCGCGCGCGAATTCGAAGAACGAAGGTGACGGCTACGTGATGACGATCGCCAGCAACTACGACACCATGAGTTCGGACATGATCATCACCGATGCGCAGCACCTGGAGGATGGCATCGTGGCTACCGTGAAGCTGCCGTTCCGGTTGCGCAGCGGCACGCACACCAACTGGTACCCTCAGTCGGTGCTGCCGCCGATCAAGGATGAACTGGCATGAGTACGCGACGCGCATTCCTCGGCAGCGCGGGTATGAGCGTCGCTGCGGCTGTCGCTCTCGCCCTGACCCCCGCCAGCCGCGCGAGCGCGCTGCTCGGCGCGCCTTCGGACTTACCGCCGGCCCTCGCCGGCGCCATGGAAGGCGACTGGCACGTGGATGACATCTGCGGGCACATGCCGCGATACGCACACCCGATTCCGTACATGCACGACACGTCGGCTCCAAATATTGCCGCGCTTGCGGCGCCGGTGGACTGGCAGTTCGTCGGATAAGAATCGCTTCGGCGCCCGCTTACCGCGGACGCCACTAGGGGGAGTCATGGAACGTCGTTTTTCGGTTGCGGTCGCTGCGACCGTGCTGGGTGTGTCCGCGCTGTGCGCAATGACGGGCGGTGCCCGGGCGGCAGATGCGCCCGCAGACGTTCCATTGCGCGTGGCCACGCTCGCGGCGAATGTCGAACTGGCCGAGGATCTGAGCCAGATCGAAAAGCTGCAGCGCGCCTACGGCTACTATGTCGACAAGGGGATGTGGGAGGACGTCTCGGAACTGTTCACCGAAAATGCTGTCGCCAATTATCCGGCAGGCGTCTTCAACGGCCACAAGAGCATCCGTGAACACCTGTACATGAACGTAGGCGGGCACCAGATCGGAGACATCGGTTTGGGTAATGGTCGGCTCTACGACCATATGAATATCCAGCCGGTGGTGCATATCGATGCAGATGGTAAGTCGGCGCACGGTCGCTGGCGCGCGTTCGCCATGTTCGGCAGCCCGGGGGGTGGTGCCACCTGGGCCGAAGGGGTGTACGAGATGCAGTACACCAAGGAAAACGGTACCTGGAAGATCAACAAGCTCGACTACTACTCAGGCTTTGCTGCGCCCTACAAGGCCGGCTGGGGAGGGGCTGCGGCTCCTGCAGCGGCTCCGGGTGCGCCGCCATCCTCCGCGCCTGCGGCGCGGGCGCCACGCAAACTCGCCCACCCGGCCGATGCGGCACGCAACGTGGACTGCGATGGCTTTCCGAAGGCCTGTATTGCGCCTTTTGATTACGGCAATCCGGGGACCACGGCCTCATCTGACGCCTGGGTGCTGCCGGACGCCGCGAGTCTGGCAGCCGCTGCGGCACGCATTCCGAAATCCGAGATCGCCACCCGGCTCGCGGACCTCACGCATCGCATGACGCTGCTGACCGACGCGCAGCAGATCGAGAACCTGCAGCGCATCTATGGCTTCTACATCGATCGGGCCATGTGGGACCAGGCCGCGGACCTGTTCGCACCGGATGCGACCATCGAGAGTGGGCAGCAGGGCGTGTACGTCGGCAAACGCCGCGTGCGCGAGTTCCTTGGGTTGTCCGGCCACCAGGGCCTCAGCTGGGGCTGGATGAATGATCACATGCAGCTGCAGCCCATCGTTGATGTGGCGCCGGATGGTGTGACGGCGCACCTGCGCAGTCGCGAGCTGGATCTGCTCGGACATGTCGGAGGAGAGGGGCAGTGGATGGAAGGCGTCTACGAGAACACCTTCGTCAAGCGCCACGGCGTGTGGATGTTCAAGTCCCTGCACTTCTATCCGACGTTCATCACCGACTACGACAAGGGCTGGGCCGAGGACGCGCAGCCGGTGCCGACGCCAAGCAAGGTACTGCCCCCGGATCGGCCGCCCACCGAGGTCTACGCGATCTATCCGACGGCGCAGGTGCCGCCGTATCACTATCCGAATCCGGTCACCGGTGAAATGGCGCACTACCCGAGCGTGGGTGGCCCGACGCCGGCCGTGGCCCGTGCCGCACTGGCCGTGACCGGATCGGCATTCAAGGCGCAACCGGTCCGGGATGTCGCTGCGGCGCTCAATGCAGCACAGCGGGGGATCGAGCGCGTCAAGGATTATTACGAGATCGAGAATCTTGAGAGCGCCTACGGCTACTACCTGGACAAGGACCTGTGGAACGATCTGGCCAATCTGTTCAGCGTGGATGGGTCGATGGAGCTGGCGCAGCGCGGCGCCTACGATGGCCGTGAGCGCGTGCGCGCCTTTTTGTTGAAGGTCTTCGGCCGCGGCAGCGAAGGGCCGGTGGCCAACCGCCTGGGCAATCACATGCAGCTGCAGCCGGTGATCGATGTGGCCCCGGATGGCAAATCCGCCAAGATCCGCATCCGCATGTTCCAGCAGATGAGCTTCGGTTCGCGCGCCTCCGTCGGTGCGGCCGTGTACGAGAACACGGCGGTGCTGGAGGATGGGAAGTGGAGGCTGCGCGATGATCACACCTACAACACCCTCGCCGCCAACTATGTGGGCGGTTGGGTGCGTGCCGCGAACCCCGGCGTTCCCGGACCGGACAAGGAGCTGACACCCGATCGTCCGCCGTCCCTGAAATTCCAGATGTTCCCGGTGGTGTATGACCTTCCGTTCCACTACGCGAACCCCGTTACGGGTAACAAGGTCCTGCCATCGGTCATCAATGGTTTGGGTCATCCGGCGGGGATGCCCGATGCCACGGCGGCGGTGCTGCGCGAAATCGGACCCAAGGTTGAAGCTGCACGCACCGCCAAGCTGTACGAACCGCTCCAGCAGCGCGAACCGTATACCGACGCGGTGGTGACCCGCGATCTGGCCTACGGTCCGGATCCGCGCAACACCGCAGATGTCTTCATGCCACTGCAGCGCGGCGTGCACAGGCCCGTGGTGGTGTTCGTCTATGGAGGCGGGTTTGCCGGCGGCGCCAAGCATGCTCCCGGCTCCCCGTTCTACGACAATATCGGTCGCTGGGCCGCGGCCCATGATCTGGTGGGCGTCACCGCCAACTACCGTCTGGCACCGAAGGCGCAGTGGCCCTCCGGCGTGCAGGACATGACGGAGCTGGTGGCATGGTTGCGCAAGCACATCAGCGAATATGGCGGCGATCCGCAGCATATTTTTCTATGGGGGCACTCCTCCGGCGGTGCCCACGTGGCCGACTACCTCGCGCGCAGCGAAGTCACTCACCAGGATGCGCATGTGGCCGGCGCGATCCTGATGTCCGCGGCGGTCTACGATCTGGGGCATGAGGTGTCCGTCTGGAAGGCCTACTACGGGGAAGACGTGAACAAATATGCGGCCGAGTCGTCGCTGGCCGGATTGGCGAAGTCCCGGATACCGCTTTTGGTCACCGATGCGGAACTTGATCCGCCAAATTTCCAGGCGCAGGCCGATGCACTGACGCAGGCGCGCAAGAAGGCCGGGAACCCGGTCGAGCGACTGCATGTGCCGGGGCACTCGCATCTGTCCGAGGCTTATGCAATCGGCACGGCCGATGATTCGGTGTCGGGGCCCGTGCTGAAATTCATTCGCTCGCACTAGGCGCACGGGGCGAGTTGGACAGCCCCATCATCCGGTTCAAAGCCAAACTGCTGCGCCCGCAGAGCGCGAAACCCGGCACCTGGACATTTCTGGTCCTGCCAAAAAGCGCCAGCGCCAAGCTCCCCTCGCGGGGTCTGAACGCAGTCGAAGGGATGCTCAATGGCGCCCCCTTTCGGGCTACCCTCCATCCCGACGGTCAAAAGAGTCATTGGCTGAAAGTGAATCGACCACTGCGGGCCGCCGCGGGCGCGGAGGTGGGCGAAGTCCTCACGCTTGAGATGACGGCGCGCGCGCAGCCGCTGCAGGTACGGATGCCGGCAGATCTACGCAGGGCGCTCGCCTGCGTTGCGAAGGCTCACGCAGAGTGGATGCAGATCACCCCGGTGGCGCGCAGAGACTGGATTTTCTGGATTACCTCCGCCAAGCAGCTGACGACTCGCGCGCGTCGTGTCGAGAATGCCTGTGCAATGCTCGCGACCGGAAAGCGGCGCGTCTGCTGCTTCGATCGGTCCGGGTTCTACAGCAAAGGCTTCAGCGCTCCCGCAGCCGCGCGATCCGCGCCAGCGCCGGCGGATGTGAGTCGTAAAAGCGCGAGTGCACCGGATCGGGTGTGAGGGTGGTGGCGTTATCGCGGTACAGCTTCACCAGCGCCGCCATCAGTGCGACGGCCGGCGTGTGCTGGGCCGCGAATTCATCGGCCGCGAACTCATCACGACGTGACCAGCTTGCGGCCAGCGGGGTCACGAAGAACGTGAAGGCGGGTGCGACGAACATGAACAGCAGCAGGGCGCCGTAGTTGGATGCGCCCGAGAGCCCCAGCTGCGTGTAAAACCATGGTTGGGCAGCCAACCAGCCCAGCAGCGCAAGCGCGGCGAGCCCGACGGCCGCCGACACGATCAGGCGCCGGCGGATATGGTGCAACTTGAAATGCCCGAGCTCATGGGCGAGTACCGCCTCGATCTCGCCGGGCTCGAGGGTGCTGATCAAGGTGTCGAAAAACACGATGCGCTTATTGCGCCCGACCCCGGTGAAGTACGCGTTGCCATGCGCCGAACGGCGCGAGCCATCGACCACGAACACGCCCCGTGATGCAAAGCCGCAGCGGCTCAGCAGGGTCTCGATGCGGGTCCGCAGCGCCTCGTCGGTCAGCGGACTGAAGCGATTGAACAGCGGTGCGATGAGCGCCGGGTAAGCCCAGGTCATGCCCAGCGACACGGTGAGCCACAGCGCCCACACATACAGCCACCACAGTGCGCCGGCGTGCTGCATCAGTTCCAGGGCGGCCAGCAGCAAGGGTCCGCCGATCAACAGGCCCAGCAGCAGACCTTTCAAGCGGTCCAGGAAGAACAGTGCCGGCGTGGTGCGATTGAAACCAAAACGAGCCTCGAGCCTGAAGGTGCTCCACAGCGACAAGGGCAGGCCGATCAGCGCCACGATCAGCATGATGCTGAGGATGACGAGGGCGCCATGCCAGGGCTCCCCGAATGGCGCGCGCCTCCAGAGCTGGTCGATGGCCTCGATGCCGCCGCCCAGTGTCAGCGCCAGCAGCACGATTGCATCGATGACGGTATCAAGTCGACCCAGGCGAGTGCGGGCGACGGCGTAGTCGGCGGCCTTGTGATGGTCCCCGGGCGCGATGCTGTTCGCAAAAGGCTCGGGTACCTGGCTGCGGTGCCCGATTACGGTGCTGATCTGCCGATTAGCCAGCCACAGGCGGGTCGCGGTACCGACCGCGACGGCCAGTACCAGCAGCAGTGTCAGGGATTGCATGTGCCTAGTGCGTCCAATGCAGGTGCGGGCCGAGGGCACGCGAGAGCGTGTCCATATCCGGATCACCCTGCGCGATGACGGCGAGCGTGCCACCGCCCGGCGCGGGAACCAGGATGCCGGAGTAGCCGTTCTGGCGAAACGATTGCCGCGAGGCGACATGTTCCTGGTTCAGCACCATGACGGTGACCGGACCGGCGGCCGTGCGCACCACAAGATGCGGTACCCAATGGCCGTTGAACAGACAGCTGCGGGCGTAGGTTACCGTCGTGTCCGTAGGATCAAGGGAGACGCCTGCACCGCTGAGCACCGCGGTCGTGGCTGTCGCCGTCATCGGCGTGACTTCGGACCAGCTCGCCGATTCATGCGACACATGGTCCAGGACACCGGCGGCCAGGCTCGGCTCGGGCCGCAGGGTCCAGAACACAATGCCCATCCCGACGGAGAGGACCAGGCTGGCGGCGAGCGCCATCCACCCCGTATGGCTGGGACGCGGCGCGGCGGGCCGGACACGAGGCTGCACCGGCAGTTTCACAATGCGGGCCGTTTCGCGTGCCCGAACCGGCGCGGCGAACAGGCGAGTCAGGTCATGGTCCATCTGCTGCATCTGTCGTTGGAACAGCTGGCACTCGGCGCACTCGCCAAGGTGGGCGGCAAGCAGCGGGGACACCGTACCGGGCGCGGCGCCGATCAGCAGTCGGGCTTCGTCATGGGTCATAGGGCAGGCTCATTCAATGCATCGGGGGCGGGCAGCAATCCATAGATACTTCGCAGGCGGTTGCGGGCCCGGAACAGCCGCGTCAGGACGGCGGCTGTCGACAGGGCCAGCTCCCGGGCGATCTCCTCGGTGGTGAAGCCACCGAGTACCTGCATGACCAGCGGGATGCGATAGTCATCCGGCAGCTGCGTCATCGCCAGGCGCAGCCCCACCAGCTCGTCACCCTCGGTGGCCAGCTGGGTGTCCTCGGCTGCGATGACCTCGTCCAAATCGACTATCTCCAGGCGCTTACGCTCGTAGATGCGGGCATGTTCCCGGCGCACAATGGTCAGTAGCCAGCCGCGAGCCGCCGCCGGGTCATTCAAGGCATCCCGGGAGCGCCAGGCGCGGAGCATTGCCTCCTGAACCACATCCTCGGCAATCGCACGGTCGCGGGCCAGCCACCAGGCAAAACGCAACAGTTCGGGCCGCAAGGTCGCGAACAGCTGCTCCAGCGCCATGGGCGCACTGTCTGCACCGGGTTTAAGGCTATCGCCTAAGGGGACCGGGGTTTCGGGGGGAATATTACGCATGCCGAAGCTGGATCATAGCCGGAAGCATCTGACCCGTGTTCTGCTGCAATACTCCGGCCGGTAGCCCGGTCTGCGTTCACAGGTACGCTTTTTTAGCGGCCGGCGTCGCCCCAGGCGCCATAATCGAATCAGTGATCAATCAAGGAGCGAGTGATGAAGACGACGAAAGCAGGTGGAGTGGCAATTGCGACGGCGGCGGCACTGCTGTTTGGAACCTTCGCGGTTTCCACGGCCAGCGCGGATGAAGCGAAGATCAAATGTACTGGCGTGAACTCGTGCAAGGGCCAGTCCTCGTGCAAGTCCGCGAAGAATTCCTGCAAGGGTCTGAACTCGTGCAAGGGCAAGGGCTTTGTGGAAATGACGAAGTCTGATTGCGCCGCAGCCAAGGTCAAGGCAAAGGCCGGCTGATTATCCGCAGGCCAGCGTGACGAGGCGGCCACGGACACACCGTGGCCGCCCGATCACGTTCCTTGCGATCAGCCGATCATGATTCGCGGATTCGGATTGGGATTGCGGCCGCAGCACTACGCCGAAGTGCTCGAAAGCCGACCCGCGCTGGACTGGCTCGAAATCATCAGCGAGAACTACCTGGTGGCGGGCGGCAAGCCACTTTATTTTCTGGATCGGATTCGCGAGTTATACCCGATGGTCATGCACGGCGTGTCGCTGTCCATCGGCAGCACCGCCCCGCTGGATTTCGAGTATCTCGCGCAACTGAAGAGTCTGGCCAGGCGGGTGCGGCCGGGCTGGATTTCCGATCATCTGTGCTGGACCGGAGTGGGCGAGACCAATCTGCATGATCTGATGCCCCTGCCGTATACATCCGAAGCGCTGCACCATGTTGCCGCGCGCATCGCCCAGGTCCAGGATTTTCTGGGCCAGCGCATCGTCATTGAAAACGTCTCAAGCTACGTCACCTACCGGTCATCGGAAATGACCGAGTGGGAATTCATCGCCGCGCTCACCGCGCAGGCCGACTGCGATCTGCTGCTCGATGTCAACAATGTGTACGTCAGCAGCGTCAATCACGGCTTCGATGCGCGCGCCTTCCTGGAGGCGATTCCAACCTCGCGCGTGCGACAGATTCACCTCGCGGGTCACAGCCACCGCGGCGATTTTCTCATCGACACTCATGACACGGCGGTACCCCAGGCGGTGTGGGATCTGTATCGCCATGCGCTGCAGCGGTTCGGGCAGGTGCCGACCATGATCGAGCGCGATGCGAACATCCCGGCACTGGCGGAGCTGGTGGACGAACTGCAGTCGGCGCGCCGGATCGCATCCCCCGCCGCCGTACAGGCGGCCTGATGAAATTGGCGCAGCTGCAACGCTCCTTTCAGGATCACGTGCTGCGCGATGACACGCAGATCACGCACGAAATCAGTGGTGATGCGCGGTTTTCAGTGCCGATGCGCCTGAGCGTCTATACCGACGCCTACGTCGCGCGCTTGATCGAAGTGCTGGCCGAGACCTTCCCGGCCGTGCACGCGGTGCTGGGTCAGGGGCAGTTCGGGCGCCTGGCCGGTGAGTTCGTCCGTCAGCACCCCAGCCGCTTCCGTTCGGCTCGGGCCTATGGCGGGCAGCTGTCGCAGTGGTTGGCGACGCGGCTTCGCGGACCGCGGGCGCGGGGCATTGCCGACCTGGCGCAATTTGAATGGGCGGTGGCGGCGGCCTTCGATGCGGCCGATGAGGAGGCTCTCAGTGCGGCGGGCCTTGCGGGTCTGGCACCCTCGCTATGGCCGCAGTTGCGCTTTGCTTTTTCGCCAACCCTGCAACGCCTGAGCGTGACCAGCAATTGCGTGCCCTGGTGGGCATTCGCCTGTGCCGGACAATCCCGGCCGAGCCGCTGGCGATTGACCGGCACGCAGCAATGGCTGGTGTGGCGACAGGAGCTGAGCGTGTTCTACCGCCGCTTGTCCGCGGCGGAGAGTCGGGCAGTGGATGCGGGCCGCGCCGGTGCCACATTCGGTCAGTTGTGCGAGGAGCTGTCGACGCCCGCCGGCGCGGCCGCGATGCTGCACAGTTGGTTCAACGCCGGCCTGATCAGTGGCGTGAGCGCGAAACCCTACGGACCTTAAGTGGATTTGAAAATGGCTCTGCGGATGGATGCGAGCGGGGCGGTATCGTTCAAGCGGACGCTGTTGCCGTCTGCATCGACGCCGAGGCTGTGCCACAGCGCCACCAGATCCGGCGCAACCGGCTTGTCCTTCATCTGTGCATACAGCTCACTCAATACCGGTACCCCGACCGCGGCATCGGCGGTGGCAAATACCTTGTTGATGTCCCAGTCGCTGATGAGGCCGCCACTGGCACTCAGCACTGCACGCATCGCATCCTGCAGGCCGTGACGGTTGCCGGTGCGCTGGTGAATCGCGACATCGGCCATCAGGCAGAACATCGCCCCGCCCCAATAGGTGCGGCCCCAGGATTGATCATGATCAAGCCCGGCATCTCGCGTTCCGGGCATGCCGCGCGGCATTGAATGCATCTCCTCCGTGAACACATCCTCAATGCTGCGATTTCCCGCCTGCACCCGCGCGACACCCTCGATATAGACCGCCAGGCCCTCGGAGAGCCAGGCGTGCTCCTCGCCCACATCCGGCAGCGCCAGGTGGGTCATTTCGTGCACCAGCACCCAGTCGTTCAGCAGCGCCGCATCATCCACCTCACTGCCTACGCGCACCCGGATCAGCGGCGCCGGAGTTCCGAATGTCGTGCCTCCCGCGACTCGCGATCCGTTCACCGCAATCACGGCGATTCGTGCTTCGGGTACCGGAAAGCGCCCGAAGTAATGGGCGACGATGGTGGCGGAACGCTGTGTCCAGCGGGTCAGCAAGGTGGCGGATTGAGACAGCTGGGGGGGAATCAGCAGCGCGAGTTTGGAATTCTCGATCGTGATGTCGTGGCGCTCGGCTGGCGGGGCCTGTGCATGCGCAGCCTGGGTTGAGACGCCGCACAGGAAGACGGCGGCCGTCAGCAGCGCGGCCACGGGGCGTGCGCCATACTTTCGCCACAGCAGGTACACCGGCACGCCGAGCACCACGATGCATAGGCCGGGCCAGGTGTACTGAGGTCGCTGGATGAGCAGATTCGCGCAGATCCCCGCCGTGAGCAGTACGTACAGCGCGGGCAAAAATGGGTAGAGCGGTACTTTCACCGGACGCGCTGCATCCTTGCGCCGCACGCGCAGCACGAACAGGCCGATGGCGGTGAGCAGATAGAAGAGCACCGCGGCGAACATCACGTAGTCCAGCAACTGACTGTAGGTGCCTGACAGACACAGCGCACAGGTCCAGGCCGCCTGTATCCACAGCGCAAAGGACGGCGTCTGGTAGCGCCGGTGCAGCAATGCCGCGCGCTTCAGGAACAGGCCATCACGGGCCATGGCATAGAATACGCGCGCGCCGGCCAGGATCAGGCCGTTGTTGCAGCCGAAGGTGGAAATCATGATTGCCGCGGCCATCACGGTCAGCCCGGCATCACCAAACATGGCCTGCAGTGCCGCGGTGGCCACCCGATCCTGCGGGGCATTGGCGATACCGGGGAGCGTCAGCGAGGACAGGTAAGCCAGATTCGCCAGCAGGTACAGCACCACGACGATGCATACGCCCGTGACCATCGCGAAGGCCAGATCGCGTTTCGGATCCTTGAGCTCACCGGCTGCGAAGCCGACATTGTTCCAGGCATCCATGGCGAACAGCGCGCCGATCATGGCCGCGCCGATGCTCGGCAGCAGGTGCATGAAGGTGGTATGACCCCACAATCCGGGCCCAAAATTGCTGCTCAGTGCCAGGTGATTGCGCCCCAGGGTCAGTCCGAGTACTACCAATGCGCCGAGGGAGGCAATCTTGATGCCGGTCAGCGCCGTTTGGATGGCCGCTGCCGTGCGCACGCCGCGGACGTTGATCCAGGTCAGAGCGATCACCGAGATGATGGCCAGCAATCGCTGCGGCGACAGTCCGATCTGGATGTCGCCACTGGGCAGGTGCGCGGTCCAACCCATGAATACATCGGGCGTGAGGGCCGGAATGAAAACCGATGTGAAGCGCGCAAACGCGACGGCGACCGCTGCAATCGTGCCGGTCTGAATGACCGTGAACAGCGTCCAGCCATACAGATAGCCGAACAGGGGCGAGACTCCTTCGCGCAGGTACACATACTGGCCGCCGGCTTTGGGGAACAGCGAGGCCAGTTCGCTGTAGGTGAGGGCGCCGATCACCGTGGTGACGCCGGCGATCAGCCACACCAGCAGCAGCATGCCCGGGGAGCCGACCTGGCGCGCGATGTCGGCGGAAACGATGAACACTCCGGAGCCGATCATGGAGCCGGCCACCAGCGCCGTCGCATCCACGCGGTTCAGTGCGCGGACGAATTCAACCATGACGGCGCCGCAAAATTGCGGGACTCAGTTCACTCATGCTGTTGCATCCCAGATGGCCCAGCGCCCGGTCGATTTCCGAGGTCAGGATCTCGAGCGCGCGCCGCACGCCCGCCTCGCCGCCCGCCGCCAATCCGTACAGCGGGGCCCGACCCAGGATTACCGCGTCCGCCCCGAGCGCCACGGCCTTGATCACATCGGTCCCGCGCCGGATGCCGCCGTCGAGGATGAGGGTGAGCCGCTCCCCGACTGCCTGCGCGATTTCGGGGAGGACATCCAAACCGGAGACACAGTGGTCCATCTGCCGCCCGCCGTGGTTCGTGAGGACGATGCCATCGCAGCCGTGGTCCGCGGCGCGCTGCGCATCCGCAACCGACAGCACGCCTTTGATGATGAGTTTGCGCGGCCATACGCGCCGCAGCCAGTCCACATCCTCCCAGGTGATCCGGCCGGAGAAGAGTTTGGGAATCACGGTGCTGCCGCCGATCGCACTGGCGGCCCCGGGTGGCAGATAGGCTGCCAGGTTTTCCAGCTTCGGCACCCCGTTGCGCAGCAGAACCTCCCACGCCCACTGCGGGTGGCGCAGCACTTCGAACCGATTGCGCCAGGTCGGCACACCGGGCCGCGAATAGTTGCGCCGGTCCCACTCACGCAGCCCAAAGACATTGGCGTCGGTGGTGAATACCAGGGCTTCGTACCCGGCGGCATCCGCGCGCGCGACGATGTCCTCGGCGGACTGACGGTTGTGGGTCACGTACAGCTGCATCCAAAGCCGCCCGCCCGCCTCCTGAGGTGCGCTTTCCAGCCGCATCGATGCCATGGTGCTCAGGCAGAACGGCACTCCGGCCGCCGCCGCCGCCCGCGCCAGCGACCGGTCACCCTGGGGTTGCAGCACCCCATTGCCGCCCGTGGGTCCGACAATGAGGGGCGAGGCAATCTCCTTGCCGAAGAGCGTGACACGCTGATGCCGCGACGCGGTGTTCACCAGCGTCGTGGGCACGAACTGCAAGGCCTCGAACGCCTCACGATTGTTGCGCAAGGCGAATTCATCATCGGAGCCGCCTTCGACATATTCGAAGACGAATCCAGGTACCCGCCGCAACGCTCGCTCGCGCAGATCCGCGATGGTCACTGCGCGCTCAAGATTGCGCCCCGAATATCGACGGCGATGCCAGCCCATGTGCAGGTCCTCGGCATCCGCCGATGGTTGGAAGTGATGCGCGAGGCTAGCAGCTTTGGGCGCGTGTTTGAACCAAGGAGGCTTCAGAAGGCCTGCGTTACCCCCAGGAACACCCCGCGGCGCGGACCGTACTGGGGCGCCCCGACTCCGACGCCCGTGCCGTCGCGTATTTCGTACTCCTTGTCGAGCAGATTGATGACGTCGATGCGCGCCGTCAGTCCGCGTAGTCCCTGACGCTCGAAGTCGTGCTCGACCCCGAAGTTGACCTGGGTGTAGTAGGGCAGCCGATCGCCGTTCGGGATGGAACTGCCATCCGGCAGTGTCAGATCGGAGCGCAGTCCGGATCCGAGCAGCATGTCGGTGCTGAAGCGCGTACCGCGCCACACATAGGACACTCCCGCCGAGGCGGTGACCTGCTGTTCATGGTCCAGGTGGATGTAGTGATCAGTGATGTACGCCAGATCGTCGGCGCCGAAATTGAACTGGCTGGAAACGATGTCCTTGCCGATGGCGCGCTGGGAGGCAAGATTGGCGTAGGCCGAGAGGCCGCCGATGTGGTATGAGCCGGTCAACTCCACGCCGTACACCTGCCCGTGGGCATAGTTGAACGGGGTCAGGATGATCGGAGCGCCGAACTGGCCCTCATCCACGAGATCGGTCGCCTGCTTGTAGTAGCTGTCCACGCCGACCGTGAGACCCTTCGTGATGGTCTGTTCGATCCCGAAGTCGTAGTAGTTGGAACGTTCGGCCTTGACCGGGTCATCCTGAAGCACCTCCGGTGCCGCGGTCGTGTGGGCGAATTGAGCGAGCGCCTCGCTTCCGACCAGTTCGAAGGGCGGAGGGGAGAAGTACTTCGAATAGCCCGCATGGATCGTGGTGGCCACGATGGGCTGCCACACGAAGTTCACGCGCGGGCTTAACTGGCTGCCGCTGCTGAAGGCATTGTAGTGATCGAAGCGCAGCCCGTAGTTCATGGTCAGCACGGGAATGATGTGCCACTCATCCTGTATGTAGGCACTTTCGATCATCTGGCCGTCATTGCTGTTCTGGATGATGGAGACCGGCACATCATTGAGGGGTGCGCCGGTCACGGCATCCACGTTCAGCACCTGCGATGTCGCGTCGCTTTGCAGACGGTCGTACTGGAAATAGACGCCGGCCCGCAGCGTATGCGCCTCATTCAGTTTATAGGCGCCATCGCTCTGCAGCCCGTAAGCCACGTCCTGCTTGTAGGCATTCTGCGCAATCCCATTGAAGAGCAGATCACCCTGAGGATCAGGAATGAACCCCAGGGTGGAGTTGCGTGCGATGAAGGAGGTCTGCACGGTCAGCGGTCCGCTCGAATGCTGCAGGCTGAGGATGCCGAACTGGGTGACCTCGCGCTGGCTTTCATTGAGGAATTGGCTGGGATATGCGCTTTGTCCATCAACCGTCAAACCCAGCGATGGCTGTTCGCCGCGCAGATTCGGAATCTGGAAGTCCGCATCGGAGATGCCGAGGATCACGCTGACGCGGTTGTTCGCATCGAGTACATCTTCGGCATAACCAAAGCCGTGGTGCTGCTTGGTGTGATCGTGCAGCGGATCGCTGCTCCCGTCGGGCGATTCGATGCCCAGGTCGCTGCGCAGGAAGTCGCCGGTGACGAAATAGGTGTACGGTCCGCTCGAACCTCCGTAGTCGACGCTCGGCTCCAGCTCACCGTGACTGCCGCCGTATAGCGTCACGCTCCCGCCCGGTTCCAGTGAGCCGCTCTTGGTGGTGAGGTCAATGATGCCGGCACTGCGCAGTCCGTACTGGGCGGGAAGACTGCCCATGATCATCTGCATCGACTCGATCAGCCGCGGGGGCAGTGTCTGGCCAAAAACACTGATGCCATCGGGAAGGATGATGCCGTTAAGTCGGAACTGCAGTCCGTTATGGTCGCCGCGGATATGCAGCTGGCCAAAGGAGTCCTGCGCGGCATCCGGCACCTGCAGCATCACCTGGTTCATGAGCACATTGTCACCGCCCGGTGCCGCGTCGATCGCGGCCGAATCGATGGTGTAGGTGGAGGCGCCCACCTGGGTTTGGATATGAGAGCGTTCCTCGTTGAGGTGCTGCGCCGTGACGACCACGGTCTGCATCGGGTTACTGGAGGAGTCGGCGACCTGGGCTGAAGCAAGAGGCAGGGCGCCGGGCAGCACGAAAGAGATCGCAGCCGCGAGCGCGCGCGTACGTGTGGAAATAACCATGGGTAGTTCATCCGCAATGGATCAAGGACTACGACCCGTAACTTCCGGATTGATCCGAAAGGTACGGGCGACACGACTGGCGTTCAGCTCAGCTGTGGCGGTCCGCGATTGCGGGGAGCGGGAAGCGGTGCGGCGGGCTGTGAATAGTGCGGCGCCGTTTGCGGGCGCAGCGCGATGGCGGGCAGGGGCAGGGCGGCCAGCGAACTGGAAAGCGCGGTGCCCAATTGACCAAAGGACTGGCAGCTCGGGCAAACCCCATTCTCAAAGGCGCCATGTGCCTGTTCGACCGCGACGCGGTGCGGGGTGGCGGCATAGACCGCGTGGCTGAGCGCATGCAGCCATGCGCCCTGCTGCGCGAGCACCAGCAATAGGGGCAACAGCAGCCACAGGCGAGTGCGGCGGATGGCGGGGCTCGGGTACAGGGTCCTGTCCATCGAGGTATAGACCTAAGGAAGGATAGCCGGTTCCGTCGTCGCAGACAGGCAACATTGCTGGTCAAATTTCTGGATCAAATCAGCGGCATCAACCGGGCAAAATTATGTTGGGATCCCGCAGCAATGATTTGCAATGGTTCTCATGAACAATTGCTTTTGATCATATAAGTACCTGAATTGGCAATCGTAATATTCAATTGGATACATTTGCTGCGCATGCACGATTCTTGTAGCGAAAAAGTGTCTCATGCCCATTGCAGCCACAAAAATTCCGCATTAGATTCACGCCGTTCATCGAATTAGAGCCACAGTTCCTATTTGTGGCATCAGAACGACAAATCGCAAGCGAGGGGGCCATGCAAAAGGTCCCCACCACCATTCAAGGCAGGGAGAAGTTCAATGGTCCCAACCCGTCAAGCCGTGGCAGCAATTCTAAGGTCCGCACGTCGGGCCTCTCTTTCAGGTACCGCCAGCATGCTGTACCTCCTCACCGCATCCCTTAGCTGGGCCCCCCATGCGTCAGCCCAGCAGGCACCGGCTGCGGATCAGGGCACCGCGCCGCTCGAAGAGGTGACGGTTACCGGTTCACGCATCCGGCGCACCACCGACTACACGACGCCGACGCCTACGACGGTCCTTGATGCCACGACCCTGGACAATATGGGTATCGTGAATATCGGTGAGGCGTTGCAGATGACGCCCTCCAACGTCTCGGCCTATACGCCACAGACTACCGGCGGTTCGAGTTTCTTCACCGGCCAGTTCATCCCGGACTTGCGCGGTCTGAACGGCTTCTTCACCAGCCGCACGCTGACCATGATCGACTCGCACCGCGCCGTGCCGACCAGCACGGGCGACAGTTTCGATCTGAACTTCATTCCCCAGCTGCTGGTGGAGCGTATCGACACCGTGACGGGCGGTGCATCGGCCGCCTACGGCTCGGGCGCTGAGGGCGGTGTGCTCAACATCATTCTCAATAACAAGCTCGAGGGTGGCAAGTTCACGGCCGACACCAAAGACTCGCACTACAACGACGCCAAGGACAACCACGTCGGCGCCGCCTACGGTCATGGCCTGTTCGACAATCGTATCCACTTCGTACTCGGCGGCGAGTACGAGAAGCAGGATCCGGCCGAATGCCAGACCTCAGGCCGTTCCTGGTGCAGCGAGAACCGCGGTCCCTACACCGTCGCTCAGTCGCCCGCGTTTGCGACCGAGTCGGCGGTCGGCACCAACCTGCGCACCAACGTCGTCAGCCCCACGGGCGCCTTCGGTGCCGCATCGTTCTACCTTCCGGCCTTCGGTTATAGCATTGCGCCGGGCCAGCCTTTGGCGCAGGCCTCGCCCGACGGACTCGGCACGATCAACTACACCGGAAACAATGCCGTGGGCGGGGCAGGATCGGCGGCTCCTGGCGGACAGGGACTGCCGAGCAACCAGTACACCAACCTCATCACCGGCTACCAGCGCAGCGTGCTGACGGGGCTGTTCACCGCCGAGGTCACCCAGGACATCACCGCATCACTGGATCTTAATTGGGGCAAGGTCAACGCCTTGAACCCCGGTTCGAACGTCGCCAGTTTCTTCCTGGCCCCGGATGATCCGTTCCTGCCGGTTGGCAGCGCCGCGGCAGTCGGGGCCGCAGCGACGGGGACCCCCGGCGGTGCCGGATACTACGTCGGCAAGGACTGGACCTCGCAGATCGGCAATACCCAGTTCAATGACACCACATTGAAGCGCATCTCCTTGGGCGTTGACGGCAAGATCGGCCAGACCTCCTGGACCTGGAACGCCTATGGCGAATACGGTCTTACGGAGAACGTCGAGGGATCACCTAACGAGTTCACCTTCAACTCGACCTCGATGGCGCTCGACACGGTGAAAGGCGCGAATGGCCAGCCGGAGTGCCGAATCACCGCGAACGGTGGCTCATTCGCGAACGCGTATGCCAGTGCTTCAGCGGCCTTCGGTGGCGCTCCGCCGTTCGATCCCTTCGGTGCGAGCAATGCGTTTCCGTCCTATCTGAATGCCTACAATCTGTTCGTCACCCAGCCCGCTGTGGGCGCCGTCATCAACCCCGTTACGGGGCTGACGGGTCTGCAGACCCTGGGCCTGCTGGCGCAGAATTGCGTTCCTCTGAATCCTTTCGGCACCCAGCAGCTGGGTTCATCCGCGGCGGCCTACGCCACCGGTCCGTTGTCTTTGACCCTGCGCTACACCCAGACGGACTTCGCCTTGAGCACTTCGGGTGATCTGTGGAAGGGCATCGGTGCCGGCGCATTCGAAATGGCCGCCGGCTACGAGTGGCGTCAGGAAGTCGTGCACAACGACTTCTCATCCTGCCCGCCCGGAGAAGGTTCGGCTGCCGATCAGGAGCTGTGCCTGGCACGCACGACCGACTTCCAGTACCAGTTCGGCAACGCCTACGGCGGCATCGTGAACGTCGACGAAGTCTTCACGGAATTCAATCTGCCGCTGCTCAAGGACCAACCGTGGGCTCACGCCCTGGAGCTGGATCTGGCCGCCCGCGAGTCACGCTACGCCAACAAGGCCTACTATGCCGTGGGCATCGATCCGGGCACGACCGACGCACACGATCTGACCACCTGGAAGGCCTCGATGCTGTACGAGCCGGTGGAAGGCGTGCGTTTCCGCGCCAGCCAATCGCGCGACTCGCGTGCGCCATCGCCGCGTGATCTGTACTACTCGCAGACCTTCGTGCCAGGCAGCTTCTTCAGCAACTGCTCCAATCCGAATGCGCCTCCGGGTGCCGCCGCGCCGCCGTGCTACACCAGCCTGATCGGCAATCCGGATCTGAAGCCGGAAACTTCGGACACGACGACGCTGGGCATTGTCTTCAGCCCGCCACAGGTACGGGGCCTGCAGGCTTCGGCCGACTGGTTCCATATCCACATCAAGGACGGTATCAACGGCGGCAGCACGATTACTGCCGAGGATACCTGCGCCCAGGGTGGACCGGGAGCGGTGGCGGCCTGCGACAACCTGACGTTCAACTCCTATTCGTACAATGGGCTGGGCCAGCCCTGCAACGCGGGCGTCTCGGGAGCCTTGATTCCCTCCGGAGGTGTGGACTGCACCGGCATGCCCACCAAGACGGGAGTGGCCGCGTATCAACAGAACCCGGGAGCCTCGAACGTCACGGCGCAGGTCGGTCCTGCCTATAACGGCGCCTTCTACGATGAACGTGGAGTCGACCTGTCCTTGAGCTATGTGGTCGCGCTGCCGGGAGGCAGCACGCTGTCCGCCCGTGCGCTCGGCACCTGGGTGGGTGAACAGGTGTACCAGAACTACGCGGGCGGCCCGACCTACGATCTGGTGGGACAGAACACGGCCGGAACAGGCTTCCTGACCGACTACACCAATGCGCCGCGCTGGCGCGGCAACATGTCCCTCACCTGGCAGCTCGGCGGATTCAGTCTGACGCCGAACCTGACCTTCATTGGCGAGGGTACGATCAATAACTATGGCGTTGAATACAATCCCAGCAGCCCTTCGACCCTGGCCACCTGGATTCTGACCGGCTACCCGGATGCGGCGAATCCGGCTGCGGCGGACCACGCGGCACAGGTCAATGCCAAGGCACTGGGTTACGCGCTGCTGCCTGCAAACGTCGCCAACCGCGTACCGGCCTACTTCCTGTTCGGGCTGAATGCGGCGTACAACTTCGAGAATATTCCCGGCATCAAGGGACTGCAGTTGTACGTGCAGGGCGACAACCTGTTCAACAAGGCTCCGCCGTTCGCGAACAACACCACTACCTACAACATTCTCTATGACCAGATCGGACTGTCGTATCGCGTGGGCTTCCGCCTGAACTTCTAGAAAGACCCGCTCATGCAAACGGGCCGCAATCGCAAGATTGCGGCCCGCTTTTTTCGCTTTACGGCAGGCTGAACTTATAGACGCCCTGCAGTGCGAACTCGGTATTGTTGTTCGCGAGGATCTCCCCGTCCTCATCATTGGTGAAGGCGCGTGTGTACGAGAAGCCGGAATTGAACAGGCCTTCCGACAGCTTGTCGTAACGCAGTTCGGCCCGCACCTCGAAGTTCTTCACCGGCGAGTAGCCGAAGGTGAGCGTGCCTTCGACGGCATGGCCCGCATCCAGATAGTTCAGGTACTCGGTACGCACCGACACGCGGAACGGGTCGCTGATGGCGTAATTGACGTAAGCCGCGAATCCATTGACGTGAACGTGGCCCGAGTTCTCACCGGAGAGCTGGTAGGCATCGGCGTTCAGTACCAACGACAGCTGCGAGGTCACGTTGTACGTGCCGACGAAGTCCATCAGGGACAGATCTTCGCCATCGGCAATCTTGCCGAAATAACCCGTCGCGGCGAGTGAGAACATCTTGCCGATGGCCAAGGTGGCGCCGAATTCGCCGGTCTTCGATCCGAAGTCGGTATTGGTGCTGTTCCAGCCATTATTCACGCCAACGATGATGTTGAGGCTGTCAGTGGCCGCATAGGTCGCGCGTACGCCGGTGTGATCCAGGGGTTCCAGAACCTGGAACAGCAAGGATCTGGAGAAGTTCGTATTTTGTGAAGGGTTGATGACCTCCGCTCCGGCCAGCGTCACGTACTTACCCGCGATGACGGTCAGCGGCCCGGCCGCGTATTGCAGGTAGGCTTGGCGAACATCGACACTGTCCCCGTTGCCGCCTTCGGCCCCGCTCAGAACCTGGGCATCAGTGCCGGCAATGACGTCAACATATCCGCCGACACCGCTCTTGGGCTGATAGCCGACCTGCAATCCGGCCTCATCCAGCTGGAAGGAGTCATGATTTCCGTCGAAGGCCCGCCAACCATCGTTGTCTGCATTCGGATAGCCATTGGAGTGGTAATAAGAGGCGGCGAGATCACCACTGACGGTCAACCCCCAGCCGGTAAGCAGGTCGGACAGGGCCGGAACAGGCGGCGCGGCGGGAGCGGCGGGCGCATCGGCAGCCAGAACTAGCCGTGGTGCGATCGCAACAATGACGGCGGCGGCGATAGCGCGAGTCGTATTTCGCATGATTGTCGTGGTCCTCGTGGATGGAACGGAAGCGGATCTGATTCACAGGATTTCCTGCCTGACGCGACGGTTGCAATCGGTATGCCAAAGAAACTTGTCATTCAATTACAATAAGTTAGCGGCTCCAGGCCCAGGCCTATCTATCCGGCATGCACCGGAATGAAACAGTCCGAGATGCCCTGGCACCGCAATGGTGCGCAGCCTGGGTAGGCGAAGGAGTTTATCAGAGCATTTGATGCGTAGATGCAACGCATCAAAAGCTAACGGGCCGCTCACTTGGTACGCCGCGCCCCCTCCGGGACTGCGTGGCGGCGCCTGTCGTGCACGCGCTCGCCATGAACGACACGCTCACTCGACGACCGGCGTACGCGGGGTGCGCAACGCTCAATGATTCAACGGGTGGGTCGCTGCGCGTCCGCGAATGCGAGCTTTGACAAGTCATCACGATCACGCGATGAGCAGGTCTGATACGATCGGTGTTGGTTCACCCGTTGCAGACGGGTGCGCGTTATGCACGCTCAAATACAGCGTTACGTCAGGATACACCAATGAGCTACACAATCAATGTGAACGGTACGCCTCACACCGTCGACATCGACGGTGACACCCCGCTACTGTGGGTGTTGCGGGACACCCTGGACATGAAAGGCAGCAAGTTCGGCTGCGGCATGGGCCTGTGTGGCGCCTGCACGGTCCACATCAACGGCGCCCCGACGCGCTCGTGCATCACGCCCATCAGCACGGTCGGCACGGCACAGATCACCACCATCGAGGGTATCGGCAGCACCGATACCGGCCGCAAGGTTCAGGATGCGTGGATCAGCATCGACGTCCCCCAATGCGGGTATTGTCAGGCGGGCCAGATCATGGCCGCCACGGCGCTGCTGACCGCCAACCACAAGCCGACGGACCAGGACATCGACAATGCGATGAGCGGAAATTTCTGTCGCTGCGCCACGTATACGCGCATCCGCGCGGCCATCAAGCAGGCCGCGGGGCTCCCCACCACCGATTCGCGGGAGATCTGATCATGTCAATCGCACAGTACGATGAAACCGTATCGCGGCGCGCCTTCCTCTCGGTCAGCGCCGTTGCCGGCGGCGGCATGCTGCTGTCCTTGACCATTCCGCAGCTGGCCGATGCCTCGGTGCCGCTGGGGCTGACGGATGTTCCGCGCGCCGACAACACGGCCGACATGAACGCCTATGTGAACATCTCTGCGGACAACAAGATTGTCATCACCTCCAAGTGTCCGGAGATCGGCCAGGGCATCAAGACCTCGTTGCCCATGATCATCGCCGAGGAACTGGATGCCGATTGGAACACCGTGCACATCGTGCAGGCGCCCCTGGACGGAAAGCTGTACGGCGCGCAATTCGCCGGAGGCAGTTTTTCCACGCCGTTGAACTGGGATCCGCTGCGGCGTGCCGGTGCGGCGGCCCGCGCCATGCTGGTGACGGCGGCGGCCAAGACCTGGCGTGTGCCCGAGAGCGAGTGCACCACCTCCTTCGGCAAAGTGCAGCACTCCGCGGGCAAGTCGCTCACCTACGGACAGTTGGCCGCGAAGGCGGCGAAGCTCACCCCGCCGGACCTGAAGACGGTCGTGCTCAAGGATCCGAAGAACTACACCATCATCGGCCGCTCCATCAGCGGGGTTGATAACCTGAAGGTAGTGACCGGCCAGCCCCTGTTCGGCATCGATGTGACCGTGACGGGCATGCGCTACGCGGTCTTCCAGAAGTGTCCGGTATTTGGCGGCAAGGTCGTCAGTGCCAATGTCGATGAGATCAAGGCGCTGCCGGGCATCCTGAATGTCTTCGTCATCCAGCCGGAAGGCCCGACGGGCCTGCCGGATGGCATGGCCATGGGCATGCAAAGCGGCGTGGCCATTGTCGGCAGCAGCTGGTGGCAGGCTAACAAGGCGCTCGACTCCCTCAAGGTAGTCTGGGACGAAGGTCCGGTGGCAAGCCAGAGCTCCGCAGGCTTTGCCGCAAAAGCGCTCGAACTGTCCACCAAGACCCCGCACCGGGTCATCCATAAGGACGGTAACGCCAAGGCGGCACTGAGCGGCGCCGCGAAGACCCTTGAGGCGGCGTATTCCTATCCGTTCGTCTACCACTGTGCGCTCGAGCCGCACAATTCGACGGCGACCTTCAAGGACGGGAAGCTGGAGATCTGGTCGCCGACCCAGAATCCTGCCGCCGGCAAAACCCTGATCGCCAAGACATTGGGCCTTGCGGATGATGCGGTGACGGTGCACATGACTCGCTGCGGCGGCGGCTTTGGCCGGCGCCTGGGCAGTGATTTCATGGTGGAAGCCGCCATGATTGCCAAGTTGCAGGGCGAGCCGGTCAAGCTGCTGTGGAACCGCAACCAGGACATTCAGCACGACTTCTATCGTCCCGGTGGCTTCCACTACTTCAAGGCTGGAATCGACGCGCAGGGCGAACTGGTCGCCTTCACCGATCACTACGTCGGCTATGAGAACAACGGCAAGCCTTCGAACAGCGCGGATCTGTCGGCGACCGAATTCCCGGCCAAGTACGTGAAGGACCTCGAATTCGCCACCTCCACGATGCAGCTGGGAGTGCCGACCGGACCGATGCGCGCGCCGGGCAGCAATGCCCACGCCTTCGTGTTCCAGTCGTTCATAGATGAAGTTGCGCATGCCGCGGGTAAGGATCCGCTGCAGTACCGGATCGATCTGTTTGAGAAGGAGCGCGCCGCGCCGCCTCCGCCGCCACCACCGGGCGCGGGTCCGCCGCGCGGGGGACGTGGCGGTGGCTTCCCGATGGGGGCGCCCTTCAGTGCGAAGCGCGCTCAGGGCGTACTCGAAATGGTTCGCGAGAAGTCGGGGTGGGGCAAGCGCCAGTTGCCGAAGGGCACCGGCATGGGCGTCGCGTTCTACTACAGCCACATCGGCTATTTTGCCGAGGTGGTGCAGGCCTCGGTGCGGCCTTCGGATGGCAACATCAAGGTCGACAAGGTGTGGGTGGTGGGAGATGTCGGCAGCACCATCATCAATCCCTTCGGCGCAATCAATCAATGCCAGGGCGCGGCGCTGGACGGTATCGGCCAGGCGCTGGGTCTGCAGGTCACCATCGACCGGGGGCGGATTGCGCAGACCTTCCCGGAGTACCAGCTGTTCCGCATGTTCCAGGCGGCACCGGTTCAGGTTGACTTCAAGCTGACGCCAAACTCACCGACGGGACTGGGCGAACCGGCCCTGCCGCCGGTGATCCCGGCCCTGTGCAATGCCATTTTCGCGGCGACGGGCACGCGCATCCGCAAGTTGCCGATTGATACGACGCTGCTGAAGTCGACGTAAGGGTTCGCGCCTCGCGAGGCGACTTAAAAGGCCCGCCCGGAATGGAATCCGGACGGGCCTTTTTTCATTTTGGCGCGTCCCGATCGTGCTTGTAGGCCGCGTAGTCGATATGCCGGATGGTGTCGATCCGGCAACGTTCGTGCTCCGAGATGACGAAGTCGAACGCGCGGTTCACCGTCCGGTTCGAGGAGGTCAGTCCGACCCGATTGGCAAACTGCAGATTGATGCACGGATCGCGTACCCGGATCAGGTATGCGTCACTGACCGTCGCGAAAATCACCACTTCCTTGTCGCCCAGGGTCCGAAAGCCGTCATAGCGCCCCAGGTAGGTGAAGCTCTCGATCGGTGGGCCGGCGTATTTCAGCAGCTTCGCCTCGGTGGCGGCATCTTCCTTTCTCGGCGCCGGCGCGGTGCAGGCTGCCAGCAGCACCGCCACGAAAACAAGTGGCATCAGGCGGGTCGAAGTCGGCATGCGCGGCTCCTTCGAATCAATCCTTTTGGGCCTGAGCGTTCGCGAGCAGCTGGCGGGTCAGGGCTTTGCGTCCGGACAGGGTCGCCAGCTCCCCCAGACGCGTAGCATACGCCTGGCCCTGCGGGTAGTAGCTGGGGTTGGAATTCAAACGGATCTGCAGCGCCTCAAGCGCCATGCCGGTCTCACCATTCGCGAGCAGCTTGCCCAGGTACTCGTTAGTGACCTTGTCGCCAATGATCGGTTCATCCCAGGAGCAGGTCGCCTCCTGCAGGGCGTGATATTCGGTAAACGGATGCGTGTCCGGACAGTGTTTGCGCATCCAACCCTCAATATGGGCCCAGGCCTCAATGCGACGCTTCAGTCGCAGCAGGGAGTAGGTGCGGTCCAGGATCGCAGCACGTTCCGCGGCATGGTGGCGCTCGTCGCGTTCGGCCAGGCGTTCATCGAAGGTGCGCGTGTTCAGCTGCAGGTCCACCCGGCTTTCGAAAACCGCGCCGCCGATATAGCAGAACATGGTGAGGAACAGCAGCTGCGCGAGCGCCAGCACCAGCATCAGCGAATCGAGCGTAAGGGCGAGTGTGAGGATCACACTCAGGCCGCCGAGCGTGACGACGAGCAACCCGGCATAGGTCACTCCCAGACCCTTCATGATCCGCCCGATCGCCAGCGGCGACAGCGCGTGCACCCAGCTGTCGCTGATGGCCAGCAGGGCCACATTCGCCGGCAGCGCCACGACCAGCAATGCCCCCAATGCCAGGCCCGGGACGGGACCCACCGAGTGGTACACCCACCAGCTCGCAATGAAGCCAATGGACACGATCATCGCCTGAAGGAGCGGCCGCTGCTCATCGACAGGATTGAGCATTTCCACCGACATGACCGGCATTTCCTTGTGGCCCGCGACGACCGCATCGAGCATGGCGAAGCAGTACTTGAAGAACCACGACAGCAGCAGGAAGTCGCCCGGGATACCGAAGAAGCGCCCGAACTTGATCATGACCGTCCACATGATCGTGAGGACGATCATCAGGATCAGCGGCGCCGCATGGAAGGGCATGAGGAAGTAACGTGTCATGTACACTTTACGGATTCATGAGTTTTGATGCTGCAAGTCCTGGGCGCATTTTGCGCGAGGTGTTCGGTTACCCGCAATTCCGCGCGCCGCAGGGTGAGATCATCGACCATGTCGCCCGCGGCGGCGATGCACTGGTTCTCATGCCGACGGGGAGCGGCAAGTCGCTGTGTTACCAGATTCCGGCCCTGGTGCGGCCGGGCGTCGCCGTGGTGGTCTCGCCCCTGATCGCGCTGATGCAGGACCAGGTCGCGGGCCTGAAGGAGGCCGGGGTGCGGGCCGAGGCGCTGAATTCCTCGCTGGACTGGCAGGAAGCACAGCGTATCGAGCAGCTGGTACGCAGTGGGGATCTGGACCTGCTGTACCTGGCGCCGGAGCGGCTGCTGACCGAACGGTGTCTGGAGCTGCTCGCATCGGTTCCCTTGAGTCTGTTCGCGATCGACGAAGCCCACTGTGTTTCGCAGTGGGGCCATGATTTCCGACCCGAATATATCCAGCTGTCGGTACTCGCGCGGCGTTTTGCGGGCGTGCCGCGCGTGGCGCTCACCGCGACAGCGGACGAGCAGACGCGGGCAGAAATCGTGTCGCGCCTGGAGCTGGGGGCGGCGCGGATTTTCATTTCCAGCTTTGATCGCCCGAATATCCGCTACCGCATCGCTGAAAAGGACAATCCACGCCGCCAGCTGCTGGAGTTCTTGAAAACGGAGCACGACGGCGATGCGGGTATCGTCTACTGCCTGTCGCGCGCCTCAGTCGATGAAACCGCCGTATGGCTCCTCGAACACGGCGTGCGAGCGCTGCCCTATCACGCCGGCCTCGATGCGCGCACGCGCGAGCAGCACCAGCGCCGCTTCATCCGCGAGGAGGGCATCGTGATGGTCGCGACGATCGCCTTCGGCATGGGTATCGACAAGCCCGATGTGCGTTTCGTCGCGCACCTGGATCTGCCCAAGAGCATCGAGGGCTACTACCAGGAGACTGGGCGCGCAGGCCGCGATGGACTGCCGGCCGATGCCTGGCTGGTCTATGGCCTGTCAGACATCGTGCAGCTGCGGCGCATGATCGAGCAGTCGGAAGGGGCCGAAAGCTTCAGGCGTGTCAGCTCGACCAAACTCGATGCCATGGTCGGGCTGTGTGAAGGGGTAGGCTGCCGGCGCGTACGGGTGCTGGATTACTTTGGCGAAGCCGCCGCGGCCTGCGGCAACTGCGACAACTGCCTGCAGCCCCCGGCGCAGTGGGACGGCACCCGTGCCGCACAGATGCTGCTCTCGTGCATCTACCGGATCGGTCAGGCCAGCGGCATCAGTTTCGGTGCCCAACATCTCATTGATGTACTGCGCGGCAAGGCCACGCCGCGGGTTCGCGAATATGGTCATGAACGTCTCAGCACCTTTGGAATCGGGGCGGAGATTCCCGAAATCCAGTGGCGGGCGGTGGTGCGGCAGCTGGTCATGCATCGGTTGCTGCAGGTGGATCATGACCACTTCAACGTCCTGAGATTGCTGCCGGCCAGCCGGGATGTACTCAAGGGCGAACGGCAGCTGATCCTGCGTCTCAGCGCCGCGCCGGCACGGCGGCGCGGGCGGCTTCGAGCCGCAGCCGTGCCCGGTCCGGGCAAGGGATCGGTGATGGCCGCGGGTGCCAACACCGTGCTCTTCGAGGCGCTGCGTGAATGGCGCCGGGCCACGGCGCGCGAACACAATGTGCCCGCCTACACGGTATTTCACGACAGCACGCTGGCAGAAATCGCCCGGCAGCTGCCGCAATCGCCGCTGCAGCTGCGCGGCATTGCCGGAGTCGGGGAGGCCAAGCTCGCGCGCTACGGTGTCGCGCTGCTGGATCTGGTGCTACTCCATGCCGCCGGGCATCGGGGATGAGGGCAGGGCGTTCTTCGGCTTCGGTCGCGGACCATCCAGCGGATCCCCCAGCAGGCGCCGCACGCTGACGAAGAACACGGGCACGAACAGCACCCCCATCACGGCCGCGGTGAGCATGCCGCCGGCGACGCCCGTCCCGATGGCGTGACGCGCGTTGGCGCCGGCGCCACTGGAGAGCACCAGCGGCATGACACCAAGGATGAACGCGAATGACGTCATGAGAATCGGTCGGAACCGCAGGCGCGCGGCTTCCACCACCGCATCATGCAGGGTCTTGCCGGCGGCGTGTTCGGTGACCGCGAATTCCACGATCAGGATGGCATTCTTGGCGGCCAGTCCGATGATGGTGAGCAAGCCGACCTTGAAGAACACGTCGTTGGACAATCCGCGCAGCTGCGCCGAGGCGATCGCGCCGATGACGCCGAGCGGTACGACCAGCAGCACCGACACCGGTACGGACCAGCTTTCGTACAGCGCCGCCAAACACAGGTACACCACCAGGATCGACAGCCCGAACAGCATCGGCGCCTGCGCTCCGGAGAGCCGCTCCTGCAGCGACTGTCCGGCCCAGTCGGAGCCGATTCCATCGGGCAATTGATCGACCTGCCTTTGCATTTCGGTCATCGCCTCACCGGTGCTGCGACCGGGCGCATTGGAGCCGTTGATCTCCACCGCCGCGTAGCCGTTGTAGCGGGTGAGATTCGGCGAGGCGACGGTCCAATGCGGATGCACGACGCTCGAGAGCGGGATCATTGAGGGCAGTCCACCGGAGTTGCTGCCGGTGGCAGGGGCCGCTCCGGCTGCGAGCGTGCTGGGCAGATAGAAATGGTCCAGCCCTTCGGGTCCCATGCGGAAGGGTGCATCGGCCTCGAGCATGACGCGCAGCACCCGGCCCTGATAGTAGAAGTCATTGGCATAGACGGGTGCCATCATCAGCTGCAGCGATCCGTAGACATCGATGGGTGACAGCCCCATGGTCTCTGCCTGCACTCGATCGACATCCAGATCCAGGCGCGGCGCATCCTCCAGCGTGTTGGCCCGGACATTGGTGAGAATCGGTGACTTGTTGGCATTGCCGGTCAGGGTCTTCAAGGCGGCATTGAGCGCCTCGCGCCCCAGGCCCGCGCGATCCTGCAGGTACAGGTCGAACCCGCCGAACTGGCCCAGTCCGCGCACCGTCGGCAGATTCACCGAATACGCCTGGGCGTCGTGGATGTTGCGTCCCAGGGTGCGATTCGCCCAGCTGATGAAGGTCGCCGCAGTGTCTTTGCGTTTCTCCCACGGCTTCAGTCTCACGAAGCCCAGACCGACGTTCTCACCCTGACCGACGAAACTGAAGCCTGCGATCTCCATGACGGCATCGACGTCGGGGCTTTGGTGCATGAGGGTGCCGACCTGCTCCATCACTTTCATGGTCCGATCCAGAGTCGTGCCGGGTGGTGTCTGCACGATCACATACGCGTAGCCCTGGTCTTCCTCGGGCAGAAAGCCCCCCGGCATGCGCTCAAACAGCCATGCGCCCACCACCACCAGCACCAGAAAGGCGATCATCCAGCGCGGCGCGTGACGCACCGACTGGAACACGCGGCGCATGTAGGCGGCCAGGCTCCATTCAAACGCGCGATTGAAGCCACGGAACAGCAGGTTCGGATTCAGGTGCCCCGGTCGCAGCAGCGTCGCGCACAGCGCCGGTGTGAAGCTCAACGCCAGAAATGCCGAGAACAGCATGGAGATGGCGATGGTGAGCGCAAACTGGCGGTAGATGGCACCCACGCTGCCGGTCTGCAGGGCGCTGGGTACGAATACCGCGGCCAGCACCACGGTGATGGCGACAATGGCGCCGGTAATCTGCCCCATGGCCTTGCGGGTGGCTTCCTTGGGCGGCAGATGCTCTTCGCGCATGATGCGCTCGACCGACTCGATGACCACAATGGCATCGTCCACCACAATGCCGATGGCCAAAGCCACCCCGAACAGACTTAAGGTATTGACGGAAAACCCGACCGCGTAGATGCCGACGAACGCACCCAGCAAGGCGACCGGCATCACCAAAGTCGGAATGAGCGTGGCGCGGATGTTCTGCAGGAACACCAGCATCACCAGAAATACCAGGAACACCGAGCCGCCGAGGGTGTACACGACCTCGCGGATCGATACCGAAATGAACTTGGTGGCATCGAAGGGGGTGATCCAGGTGACGCCGGGCGGAAAACTACGCTTCAGCTCGTCCATGCGATCACGGATGGCCTGCACCACCTTGAGGACATCCGCACCCGGCAGTACCGCGATGCCGCAGCCGGCAATGGGCTTGCCATCGACCTTGTCATCCAGGCCATAGGCGTAGGGCGCGATCTCCAGGCGCGCGACATCGCGCAAGCGCACGGTGGTGCCGTTCGGATCGGTGCGCAGGATGATGTTCTCGAACTGCTCCTGGGAGGTAAATCGGCCCGGGACACTGACGTTGACCGACATCTGCTGATTGGGCACCGTCGGCGCGGCGCCCACGGAGCCGGTGGCCACCTGCACGTTCTGACCCTGCACGGTGGCCAGCACCTGCGCAGGGGAAATCCCGTACGCATGCAGTCGATCGGGGTTCAGCCAGATGCGCATGGCGTACTCGGAGCCGAACTGCTGCACGTTGGCAACGCCATTGATGCGTTCGATCTGATCCAGCACCCGCGTGGCGAGCAGGTTGCTCAACTCGAAGGAGTTCATGCTGCCGTCGGTCGACTGCAGTGCCAGCACGATGACATTGCTGTTGGAGGCCTTCTGCACGCTAAGTCCCAGTGCATTCACCTCCGCCGGCAGGCGTGGCGTTGCCAGCGCCATGCGGTTCTGCGTCTGCACCAGCGCGGTGTCCGGATCCGTGCCGGAATCGAAGGTCAGCGTGACGTTCGCGTTACCCTTGGAGTTGGAGCTGGAGGTGAAGTAGAGCAGGTGGTCGATGCCGGTGAGCTGCTGCTCGATGATCTGAGTGACGGTGTGCTCGATGACTTCGGCATCGGCGCCGGGGTAGTTGGCCGACACCTGCACCTGCGGGGGCGCGATATCCGGATAGGCCTCGATGGGCAGGCGCGTGATCGACAAAATGCCCGCCATCGTGATGAGGATGGCAATGACCCAGGCGAAAACCGGGTGATCAATGAAGAAACGCGCCATGGCCGCTCAGCTTCCCGGAACGTTGTCGGGGAGCACCTTGACCTGCATGCCCGCGTGGACCTTGTCGACGCTGGTGGCGATGATCCGGTCGCCTTCGCTGAGTCCGCCGGTGACCAGCCAGTTGATACCCATGGTGGTGTCGGCCTGAATGTGCTTCTGCACGACCTTGTCATCGGGACCTGCGATTTCAACGAAGGCCCCGTTGCCATCGCGGCGCACGATGGCCTGCGGCACCAGGAAGGCCCGGTTGAGCGTGCCGAGCGTGAGGTGCACGGTCACGAACATTCCCGGCAGCAGCCGGCGCTGCGGATTGGCCACCGTGCCGCGAAAGGCCAGCGCGGCATTGGTTGGATCGACGGTCATGTCATCAAAATCCAGCGTGCCCTGCGGCGTGTAGGGCGTGCCATCCGGCAGGATCACCTGCAAGGTGGCCTTGTCGTGATCAAACAAGGTCACATCCCCGCGGGTCTGCGCGGCGCGCAGCTTCAGGATTTCATCGGCCGGCCGATCGAAATTCACGTACAGGTTGTCGATCTGATCGACCGTCGTGAGCAGCGTGGCTTCGCTTTGCCCCACCAGCGCACCTTCGGTGACATGCTGCTGCCCGGAGCGACCCGAGATCGGCGCCGTCACCGTGGCATAGCCGAGATTGATGCGGGCGGTTTCCACATTCGCCTCGGCCTGCTTGACCTGCGCCTGCGAGGAGCGCTCGGTGGCGTTGTTGTTGTCCACATCGGATCGGGACACCAGGCCGCTGGGCAGCAGGTCGCGGGTACGCTTGGCATTGACGGCGGCGTTGGTGGAGGTGGCCTGCGCCTGGGCCAGCGAAGCCAGGGCCGCATCCAGCGCGGCCTGATAAGGCTTCGGATCGATCTGGAACAACGCCTCGCCGGCGTGCACTTCGGAGCCCTCACGGTACAGGCGCTTGAGCAGAATCCCGGGCACGCGCGCGCGCACGTCCGCAGTACGCAGCGCCGACACCCGCCCGACCAGATCCCGGGTCAGGGGCACGATCTGCGACCTTGCACGCATGACGCTGACCTGCGGGGTCTGGGGCGCTGAAGTCGTCGTGGTCGGGGAGCATCCGGCCGCGAATAGGCCGGCCAGTGCGAGGCCAAGGGCAGGCGGCAATGCGGTCAGGCGAAGTCGCATGGGGTGATCGGTGTTCCAGTTGATTGCAACAGGCATGCTGCCGTGCGGTCACGCATTCTATGCCATACGCGGCGGCCGGAAGGAGCCCATTCGCCGCAACGCTGTCGCCCCGGGGCGTCATGAATTGACCGACGCCGGTAGTGGGCTGATGCTTGCAGTCGCAAGCTTTGTTGAGGAGAGCGCAATGAAAGTATCGCGTCACATCGTACGTTCGGCCGCCATGATTGCGGCGCTGCTGGCGGCCGGCGGCGTCAAGGCCGCGAACCATGATTTGCAGTGCACCCTTGATTTTCGGATGGCGACCTGGTCGATCATCTACAAGTCCTCGACCGGCACCGGCACCATCCGTTGCTCAAACGGGCAGTCGCTGCACGTCAAGTTGCGGGCCCAGGGCGGCGGCCTGACGGCCGGGAAGTCCGTAGAGCAGGGCCATGGGGATTTCTCGCCGGTTGGTCAAATCGATGATCTGCTGGGCGGCTACGCGGCGGCGCAGGCGCACGCCGGAGCGGTCAACTCGGTGCAGGCCCAGGTGATGACCAAGGGCGAAGTGTCCCTTGCCGTCACCGGCAAGGGACACGGCTGGAGCCTGGGTATCGACTTCGGTGAACTGAAAATCGAGCGTTAGCCGGACTTCAGGCGCGCCTGCTCCAGCTGCTCCCAGCGGGCAAATTTGCGCGCCATGTCCTGCTCGATTTCACCGGCGCGGGCGCTGTCGCTTCGCATCGCCTCGGCGCCGGACTGGTGGTACTGCGCCGAACTCATCCGTGCCAGCAGCGCGGCCTGCTCGGCTTCCAGCATTTCGATCTGCTTGGGCAGCACCTCAAGTTCGCGTTGGTCCTTGTAACCGAGTCTGGATTTTGTGCGTGGCGTCGGCGTCGGCGTCGCAGCCGCCGCCACCGGCGCTACTTGCGCCGGAGCTGCACCGCCGGCACGCGCAGCCGCCGAGGCGGCTCTTTGCACCAGCCAGTCCGAATACCCGCCGACATACTCGCGCCAGCGCCCGCTTCCTTCTGCGGCAATCGTCTGGGTGACGATATTGTCCAGGAAGCGACGGTCATGGCTCACCAGCAGCACGGTACCGGGATACTCGGCGAGGGTCTGTTCGAGCAGTTCCAGTGAGTCGATGTCCAGATCGTTGGTGGGTTCATCAAGAACCAGCAGGTTCGCCGGCCGCGCGAACAATCGCGCCAGCAGCAGCCGGTTGCGCTCCCCGCCGGAGAGCATGCGCACCGGTGATTGGGCGCGCCGGGGGGAGAACAGGAAGTCCTGCAGGTAGGTGGCGATATGTTTGCGCTGGCCGGCGATCTCGACCCAGTCGGATCCGGGGCTGATGGTGTCGGCCACGGTGCGTTCCGGATCCAATGCCGCGCGCATCTGATCGAAGTAGGCAATGTTGAGATTGGTGCCGAGGCGCACGGTGCCCGAGTCGGGCGCCTGGGTGCCGAGGATCAGGCGGATCAGGGTCGACTTGCCCACGCCGTTGGCGCCGATCAGTCCGACTCGGTCGCCGCGCATCACGCGCGCCGATAGCCGGTCGATGAGCTTGCGATCATCGAAGCTCAAGGAAACATCCTCGAGCTCTGCGACCAGTTTGCCCGAGCGCTCCCCGGCATCCACCTGCAGGTTGACCCGGCCGACCCGTTCGCGCCGCGCCGCGCGTTCGCGACGCAACTGCTCCAGGCGCACGACCCGGCCCTCGTTGCGGGTGCGCCGCGCTTCCACGCCCTTGCGAATCCACACTTCCTCCTGCGCGAGTCGCTTGTCGAAGCGAGCGTTCGAGGCGCTCTCGGAAGCCAGCTCCGCTTCCTTGATCTCCTGATAGCGCGCAAAATTCCCCTGATAGGAGCGCAACACGCCGCGATCCAGTTCCACGATCCGGGTCGCGATCCGGTCGAGGAATTCGCGATCGTGAGTGATGATGAGCGCCGCGCGTGATTCCGGGATCAGGTCCTGCAGTGTCTCGATGGCCCCGATGTCCAGGTGATTCGTCGGTTCATCCAGCAGCAGCAGCTCCGGCTGCGAGGCGAAGGCCGCGGCCAGGGCTGCACGCTTGCGTTCTCCGCCGGATCCGGTCGCGGCCGCACGCTCCAGGTCCACCCCGAATCGCTCCAGGTACATCTCAAGCTTCCAGTCGTGCTCATCGGGCGGCGCGGGCAGCACCGGCTCCTGCTCAACCAGTGTGATGCGCAGGCCATCCTGGCGTTCGATCGCACCGTCATCCAGGAGCGCCGCGCCGGTCAGCACTTTCAGCAGCGTCGACTTGCCGGTGCCATTGCGGCCGATGAGGCCGATACGCTCGCCGTCCTGCACGGACAACTCGGCATGATTCAGAAGGGGAAAGTCGCCATAAGCGAGCTGCGCGTCGCGAAGAGTCAGTAATGTCATGCGCCGTAGTGTAGAAGAAGCGGACCTGGTCGGCGGTTTGAACAACCCCGATTGGACGCAGGGCAGCATTTTCTGTAAAGTACCCCCCGCTTGAAGTGGGTTGCGCGGTCAGCGTCCCGTCTTGCTCGTCCGGTCTCCTTCCGTGAGACCTAAGCGATATCTTCAATTTTTCCCCTCGCTTCTGACCGCGGCGCCAATGGCCCCGTGCGAGTCTTACTCAAGGTTTCCTTCAAACATGTCATTTTCCGATCTCGGGCTTGCTCCCGAGCTGCTTCGCGCCGTTTCCGAGAACGCCTACACCGAACCGACTCCCATCCAGACCCGCGCCATTCCAGCCGTGCTGGAAGGTCGTGATGTTCTCGCGGGTGCCCAGACGGGCACCGGTAAAACGGCCGCTTTCGTACTGCCCATCCTGCAGAAACTGGCCGGCCTGGGCGCCAATACCACGCCGATCGGCGGGGTGAATCCGGACCGTCGCGCACCCCGCGCCCTGGTGCTGACCCCGACGCGTGAACTTGCCGCGCAGATCGCCGAAAGTGCGCGCACCTACGGCAAGTACGCGCCGGTACGCACTCAGGTCGTCTTCGGCGGCGTAAATATCAATCCGCAGATCAGCGGCCTGCGCAGCGGCTGCGATCTGCTTATCGCCACGCCCGGCCGTCTGCTGGATCTGTCGCAGCAGGGCGCGGTGAATCTGCGCAACGTGCAGGTACTGGTTCTCGATGAGGCCGATCGCATGCTGGATATGGGTTTCATCCGTGACATCCGCCGCATCATCAAGCTGCTGCCGACGCGTCGCCAGAACCTGCTGTTCTCGGCGACCTACAGCGAGGACATGCGTCAGCTCGCCAGCGGCCTGCTCCACGATCCGGTCACGGTTGAGGTCGCCGCGCGCAACGCCACGGCCGACCGTGTCGATCAATCGGTCTACAAAGTGCCCAAGGATCACAAGCGACACCTGTTGGCGCACCTGATCAAGGACGGCAACTGGTTCCAGGTCCTGGTCTTCACGCGCACCAAGCACGGTGCCAACCGTCTCACCCAGCAGCTGGAAGGCGCGGGGATCAAGGCGGCGGCCATTCACGGCAACAAGAGTCAGGGCGCGCGTACGCGGGCGCTCGCGGATTTCAAAGACAATCGCATCACTGCGCTGGTGGCGACGGAAGTGGCGGCGCGCGGCCTCGACATCAAGGAGCTGCCGCATGTCGTCAACTATGAACTGCCGAACGTGCCGGAGGACTATGTCCACCGCATCGGTCGCACGGCGCGCGCGGGCATGACCGGCCAGGCCGTGTCGCTGGTGTCGCCGGATGAGGCACCGCTGCTGCGCGACATTGAGCGGTTGCTCAAGCGCCCGGTGCAGGTAACGGAGGTACCGAAGTTCGAGATCAACATGAATCTCGGACCGGTAACGGATCGCGGTCCGTCGGCCGACCCGCGGCGGCTACAGAGCGCGGCACGGCCAAATCGCCCGCAGGGTCAGCGCCGCGACGGTGGCGGTCGCGGCGGGCGCGGCCGTGGCGGCGCCGGTCAGCACTCGGGGCAGGGTGGCAGTGGCGATGGCGGTGTTCGCCGTCAGCGCATGCACTGACCGCAAAGGAAAAATTTCAATTTGTCAATCGGTTACGGATCTCTCTTCCGCTAGTGCATCAGCTTGCTGCGGCGCCGCGTGTTTAATACGGCCGGGGTGGTACCCCGGCCGTATTAATGTTTACGCCTTGCCCCGGCTGCCGTAGAATGCGCGGCCTCGGTGGGTCCGGACGGAATTTGTCCGTACCTGCATGTGTGGTTGGAATCAGCCGCATTGCTTGATGGTAAAGCCCCCCGAGGGGCTTTTCGTTTTTTTGGGGCCCCCCAATGTAAGGGGGCACCACGTACGCAGGCGTTTGGCGCCGTGTGTGGGAAGTGGGCCGTAGGGCCCATTTTTGTTTCTGACGGTTTGTCCACGGGCAGTTGAGGAGGAGTGGCAGATGGCGGCACTGCGTGAGCGCCTCATCTCCTTGATCGAGCCGCTGCTCATTCAATTGGGTTACGAACTCGTGGAGCTGGAATTCGCGCCCGGGCACCGCGGTGCCTCGTTGCGGATCTTCATCGACCGTCCGGAGGGCATCGGTATCGGCGACTGTGAGCGGGTGAGCCGCGAGGTGTCGGCGTTGATGGATGTCGAGGATCCGATCGCGACAGCCTATTCGCTGGAGGTGTCCTCGCCGGGTGATGACCGGGTGCTGCGTACGCACGCGCACTACGAGCGGTTCAAGGGCTCGCGGGTGCTGGTTGAGTTGAATGCGCCACGCGACGGGCGGCGGCGCTATACGGGAATGTTGCAGGAAGTGTCCGCGACTGGAGTGGCCCTGGAGGTCGACCGCCAGCGCGTGGAAGTGCCATTTGGCGAGATTGCGAAGGCGCGACTGGCCCCTTTGACTTGAGGGAACGGCGTGCGGGATGTGAGGAGCTATAAGAGATGAACAAGGAAATCCTGATGGTCGTCGACGCCGTCTCGAACGAGAAGGGCGTGGACAAAGAGGTCATCTTCGATGCGCTCGAGGCCGCGCTCGCTTCCGCTACCCGCAAAAAGCATGGCGAAGAGTGGGACGTACGCGTCGCGATAGATCGCAAGAGCGGGGACTACGTGACGTTCCGCCGCTGGAAGGTCTTTGCCGACGAGTCCACGGAACTTGAGGTACCGGAGCGGGAACTGCGCATGGATGACGCGCGCGACCTGGATCCGGCAACCGAGCCGGGTGGCTTTGTCGAGGAGCCGATGGAGTCGGTGGGCTTCGGCCGAATCGCGGCCCAGCAGGCCAAGCAGGTGATCGTGCAGAAAGTGCGCGAAGCCGAGCGCAAGCAGGTAGTGGATCTCTATCAGGATCGTGTCGGCACCATGGTGAGCGGGCTGGTCAAGCGCGTCGATCGCAACGGCCTGTACATCGATCTGGGCAGCAATGCCGAGGGCTTCGTGCCGCGCACCGATATGATTCCGCGCGAGCAGGCCAAGCCGCAGGATCGCGTCAAGGCGTTCCTGAAGGAAGTGCGCTCCGAGCCGCGGGGTCCGCAGCTGTTCCTGACGCGCACCGCGCCGGAGTTCCTGATCGAGCTGTTCAAGCTGGAAGTGCCCGAAGTCGGCCAGGGTCTGATCGAGATTCTCGGCGCCGCCCGCGATCCGGGTGTGCGCGCGAAAATCGCAGTACGCAGCAATGATCCGCGCATCGATCCGGTGGGTGCATGCGTCGGCATGCGCGGTTCGCGTGTGCAGGCGGTATCCAATGAGGTCTCCGGCGAGCGCGTCGACATCATTCCCTTTGATGCGAATCCGGCGCAGTTCGTGATCAATGCGATGTCACCGGCCGAGGTGATGTCCATTGTCGTCGACGAGGAGTCGCACAGCATCGACATCGCGGTCGCCGAGGACAAGCTGTCGCAGGCCATCGGCCGCGGCGGGCAGAACATCCGCCTCGCCAGCCAGCTCACCGGCTGGGAACTGAACGTCATGACCGAATCGGATGCGGAAGCCAAGAGCGACACCGAATCACGCGACCTGGTGCAGACCTTCATGAAGCAGCTGGATGTCGGCGAAGATGTCGCGACGATCCTGGTGCAGGAAGGCTTCTCCACGGTGGAGGAAGTCGCCTACGTACCTCAGGCGGAACTCATGGCGATTGCCGAATTCGATGAAACCATTGTCAAGGAGCTGCGCAATCGCGCCCGTGACGTGCTGCTGACGCAGGCGATCGCGAGCGAAGAAACCCTCGATCAGGCGATGCCCGCCGATGATCTGTTGACCATGACCGGCATGAGCCCGGACCTGGCCCTCGCGCTCGCACGCCGCGGCGTGCGCACCCGCGAGGATCTGGCCGAGCAGGCGATTGACGACCTGTCCGACATTGATGGGCTGACCGGCGAAGAGGCCGGCAAGCTGATCATGACCGCACGTGAGCCATGGTTTGAAGCTGGACGCTAAGGAATTCACTGATGGCTGATGTAACCGTTTCCCAATTTGCCCAGGTACTGAAAGTGCCTGTGGACCGTCTGATCGTGCAGCTCGATCAGGCAGGCATCAAGGTCGAAGGGCCCGACGATCGCATCAGCGATGAGGCCAAGCTGGAACTGCTCTCGCATCTGCGCAAATCGCACGGCAGTGAGGATCAGGTCGGCGGCTCGCCCAACAAGATCACCCTTAAGCGCAAGACCCAGAGCGAATTGAAGCTGGCGAGCACGCAGGGGCGCGCCCGCACCGTCAACGTCGAGGTGCGGCGCAGCCGCACCTACGTTAAGCGTGACGTGCTCGAGGAGCAGAACCGCCTCAATTCGGAGGATGGCGACAGCAAGCGCCGCGAAGCCGAGGAGGCCGAACGCCGCGAGCGGGAACGACTCGAAGCCGAGCGCACCGAGAACGAGCGGGTCGAGGCCGAGAATCGCCGTCGCATCGAGGAAGAACAGAACCGCAAGAAGGCGCAGGAGGATGCGCGCCGTGCGGCCGAGCAGCAGGCGCGCGAGGATGCCGAAAGGCGCGAGCGCGAGCAGCAACGGCATGTCCCGACCGAGCCGCGCGAACTGGCGCAGAAGATCGTGCCGCCGCAGCCGAAGCAGGCCGCTCCTGCACGCGAACGCCCCGAGGTCGCCCAACGACCTGCGGCTGCAGCGCCCACCCCGCCGCCGGCTGCCGACCGTGCGCAGCCGACGCGCTATGGACGTGCTGAGCTGCACGTCGCCGGTGATGTCAGCAACCGTTACAAGAAGAAGCGGCGCGTCAAGGGACGCCCGGTGTCCATGGGCAGCGATGCCCGTCATGCCTTCGAAATGCCGACCACGCCGCAGAAGCGCGAAGTGGCGCTGGGTGAGACCATCACGGTGGCGGAACTTGCCGCGAAGATGGCCATCAAGGCGACTGAGGTGATCAAGGTGCTGATGAATATCGGCATCATGGCCACGATCAATCAGCCGCTGGACCAGGAGACCGCCGTACTGGTGGTCGAGGAACTGGGTCATACGCCGAAGTTGCAGCGCGAAGACCAGATCGAGGATGACCTGCAGGGTGCCGGTAGCGGCGAAGATACCTCGGTGCCACGTCCTCCGGTCGTGACCGTCATGGGTCACGTTGACCATGGCAAGACTTCCTTGCTGGATCACATCCGCCGCGCCAAGGTCGCGGCCGGCGAGGCGGGTGGCATCACCCAGCATATCGGCGCCTATCGGGTGCAGACGCCCAAGGGCGTGATCACATTCCTGGATACACCGGGCCATGCGGCGTTCACGGCCATGCGTGCCCGCGGTGCGAAGGCTACGGACGTCGTGATCCTGGTTGTCGCGGCCGACGATGGCGTGATGCCCCAGACCATCGAGGCCATCGAGCATGCGCGTGCCGCCAACGTGCCGATCGTGGTGGCCATCAACAAGATCGACAAGCCGGACGCGGACCCGGAACGGGTGCGCAATGAACTGGCCAAGTACGATGTGATCCCGGAGGCCTGGGGCGGCCAGAACATTTTCGCCAATGTCTCGGCGCGCACGGGCGAGGGTATCGATCAGCTGCTTGAATCGATCCTGCTGCAGGCCGAAGTGCTCGAGCTGTCCAGCACTCTCACCGGCCCGGCCGCGGGCATCGTCATCGAATCGAGCATCGAGAAGGGCCGTGGTCCGGTCGCGACGGTGCTGGTGAAGAAGGGCACGCTGCACATGGGCGATTTCATTCTCGCCGGAACTGAGTTTGGCCGCGTCCGCGCAATGTTTGATGAAACCGGTGCGGCGGTGCAGGAGGCCGGTCCGTCCACTCCGGTGGCCGTGCTGGGTCTGTCCGGCGCGCCCAAGGCGGGCGATGACCTGCTGGTGGTCGAAAGCGAGCGCAAGGCCCGTGAAGTGGCGCTGTATCGCCAGGGTAAGTTCCGCGATGTGAAGCTGGCCAAGACGGCCACGCGTGCCGAAGACGCGTTCTCGCAGCTGGAGTCGGAGAAAGCCGGCGTCGTGGTGGTATTGCTGAAGGCCGACGTGCAGGGCAGTCAGGAGGCCTTGCGTGAGGCCCTGACCAAACTGTCGACTTCGGAAGTCGGGGTGAAGGTCATCTCCAGCGGAGTCGGTGGCATCACCGCCTCGGACGTACAGCTGGCCGGTGCCTCCAAGGCCCTCATCATTGGCTTCAACGTGCGCGCCGATTCGGGCGCCCGCGAAGCGATCAAGGAACTGGGCGTCGATGTGCGTTACTACAGCATCATCTACGAGGCGATCGATGACGTGAAGGCGATGATGAGCGGCATGCTCGCGCCGGAGGTCAAGGAGACGATCGTCGGTGTCGCCCAGGTACGTGACGTGTTCCGCTCCAGCAAGTTCGGTGTCGTGGCCGGATGTCTGGTCACCGAAGGGGCGGTCAAGCGCAACAATCCGATTCGGGTGCTGCGTGAGAGCGTGGTGATATTCGAAGGTGCGCTTGAATCGCTGCGGCGCTTCAAGGACGACGTGGGTGAAGTGCGTGCCGGCACCGAGTGCGGCATCGGCGTGAAGAACTACCAGGACGTTCGCGTCGGCGACCAGATCGAGTGCTTCACTCGTACCGAAGTCGCGCGCACGGTGTAGGAGCCTTAAAGCAAACGATGCCCAGCAAGCACCAACCCACCGGTGGCCGTCACAGCCGCATCGAATCACAGATGCAGCGGGTGCTCGCCGACCTGATCAGCCGTGAAGTAAAGGATCCGCGCGTCGGCAACGTCACGATCACGGCGGTAGAGGTTGCGCAGGATCTGGCAACGGCGCGGATCTTCTTCGTGCCCTTTGCCGGTGGCCATGACCCCGAACAGGTGGCCGAGGGGCTGGCCCGTGCCGGAGGGTTCCTGCGCGGTGCGGTCGGGCGCCAGCTCGGCCTGCGGCATGCACCGCGTCTGTCGTTTGTCTTCGATGACTCGCTGGACAAGGCCCTGCACCTCACCGAACTGATTGATCGCGCCGTCGCCTCCGATGCCTCTGCAAAGCCCGAGGAGACGTGAACGGCATCCTGCTGCTGGATAAGCCCAGTGGGCTGTCATCCAACGCGGCCTTGCAGCGGGTCCGGCGACTGATGGGGGCGGATAAGGCCGGTCATGTCGGCAGCCTCGATCCACTGGCCACCGGCATGCTGCCGATTTGCCTCGGGGAAGCGACCAAGGTCGCCGGTGATATCACCGCCGCGCGCAAGCGCTACCAGTTCACGATTGCTTTCGGGACGCGCACCGCCACCGGTGATCTGGAAGGCGAAGTGGTCGAGGAGGCGCCCGTTCCGCCCTTGACCATGGCCCAGGTGGAGCTTGCCCTGAACGGCTTCCGGGGCAGCCAGTCGCAGGTGCCGCCGATGTTCTCGGCCCTGAAGCGTGACGGTCAGCCGCTGTACAAGCTGGCGCGCGCCGGCGTCACCGTGGAGCGCGCGCCGCGGCATATCGAGATCAGCGAACTGTCGGTGCTGGGTCTTGCACGCGACCAGCTCGAACTGACGGCGTTGTGCTCCAAGGGCACCTATATCAGGGTCCTGGCCGAGGATATCGCCCGCGATCTCGGGACCTGCGGGCATGTGAGCGCGTTGCGCCGACTGTACGTTGAGCCCTTCGATCATGCGCCGATGCATACCCTCGCCGAGGTCGAAGCATCCTGCCAGGGCGATACTGCCCTGCCGATCATCGCCCCCGACGAGGCGCTGCCGGGCATGGCCTCGGTGCACCTGTCCTCCGACCTCGCCGCACGGCTCGCCCATGGCCAGACCGTCACGGTGGCGGGGGGTACGGTGCAGGGCAAGGTACGCCTGTACGACGCTCAGGGCCGGTTCATGGGCTTAGGGGAAGCGCAGCTTGGTGGCCAGGTTCGGCCGCGGCGGCTGTTTACCTCCTCATAAGCACTTTTCCTTGAGACCTCAAGGGCGTACGGGTAGAATGCCGCGCTTCAAAATCGGACCCAATCAACACTAGTTCTTAGGAATATTCGCGCAAATGACCCTATCAGCCGAACAGAAGGACGGAATCGTCGCGCAGTTCCGTCGTGATGCCAAAGACACCGGTTCACCCGAAGTCCAGATCGCATTGCTCTCCGAGCGCATCAACGGACTGGGTGAGCACTTCAACGCTCACAAGAGTGACCACTCATCGCGTCGCGGGCTCGTGAAGCTCGTCAATCAGCGCCGCAAGCTGCTCGATTATCTGAAGTCGACCCAGCCGCAGAAGTATCAGGAGCTCGTCGAGCGCCTGGGACTGCGCCGCTGAACATTCCGGGCG
>DASYER010000102.1:0-64835 GCA_036498905.1 Steroidobacteraceae bacterium
GTCCATCTCGGCCAGAAATTGCGCCCGGCGAGTGGTCTTGCCGTATTTCTCAAATCCCGTCAGTGTCTGCTGCTTCATCGATCAGGCCCTCCGTGCCTCGATTTTGCACCAGATGCGGCGGGTAAATCAGAGTCTCCTTAGCTCTCGGCCCGGCGTCTCAAATTCCGCTCCAAAATCAAGGCCTCCCCCTCATTGCCTTGCCAGAGACGACGCTATATTGTTTCGCCGCCGTGACGTTTCCCTATCATCGCCGTCAATTCCTTCGGTTCCTGGCAGGAAGTCCGTTTCTTGCACGGGCATTCGCCCAGGATTCCAACTCCGGCTTGAGTCCCGGCCCCAGCGCGGCCAAGCCTGCACCTCCTGGCGATGTTCTGGACGTGCGGGAGCTGGAGTCATTGGCCCACCAGGCCCTGCCGCCCGCGCACTGGGGCTACCTCGCCTCGGGCGTGGATGATGACTACACGCTCCAGGCCAACATCGGGGCGTTCAAACACATAGGCCTGCGCCCGAAGCGGCTCAGCGGTGTGGCGAAAACCGATACCTCCGTTGAGCTATTCGGCACTCGTTACGCAAGCCCGCTCTACCTCTCGGCCGTCGGTGCCCAGCGGATGTTTCATCCCGACGGTGAATTGGCGACGGCCCGCGCGGCCAAGGCAAAACACACTGCACAGATGCTCTCCACGATGACTTCGATTCCCGTCGAGGACGTTGCCGGCGCGCTCGGTGCTGCCCCCTGGTATCAGCTCTACATGCCCACCGAGTGGCAGGAGACAGCAAGTCTTGTGCGGCGGGTGGAAGCTGCGGGGTGCACGGTTCTCATGTGGACAGTGGACATTTTGGCGGGCCGCAACACTGAAACGGCCACTCGACTGGCCAGGACCGATACGCGTAACTGTCCGGCCTGCCACACGAACCGAAAAATGCCGATGGTAGAGGGCCGCACCAATCCGGCCGGAGCGACCTGGGATTATGTCGGCAAGCTCAAGAAAATGACCCGTATGAAGGTAATCCTCAAAGGGCTGGACACCCGGGAGGACGCGAGACTGGCCGTCGAGCACGGGGCCGATGGTATCGTGGTTTCGAATCATGGTGGCCGCGCGACGGAGACGTTGCGCCCGACGATCGAGTGCTTACCGGAAGTGCTGGATGCCGTGCGCGGTAAGATTCCGGTTTTCGTCGATGGCGGTTTCCGTCGTGGCGCCGATGTCTATAAGGCGCTTGCGCTGGGCGCGAAGGCCGTAGGCATTGGCCGTCCGTACATCTATGGATTGAGCGCCTTCGGGCAAGCGGGTGTCGAACGTGTACTCGAGATCATGAACGGCGAGCTCGCGCTCACCATGCGACAGTGCGGCGCGGCGTCGATCGCTGCCATCGACCGCGCTTCAGTGACACTCCCCGCCACGCTTGCCTGAACAGCAGCGACTCATCACGCTTGTCGCAACGCCTCGGCAATAGTACCTCCATCCTGCCGTCGACCAGGATGCGCGCAAGCCGCCTTGGGCCTCTTGGTGCTGCTTCGCCGCGCCCCACAATTCGTCTGATACGATCTGAAGTTCGAGCACGAGACTACATGGAGCATCAAGGAATGGGGTTATGGTCCTGACACGCAAGCTGGCAGCCGCCGCCACGGCCGCAGTTATGCTGATGTCGGCTGGTGTCGCCGCCGCAGCGGGCGCACCGGCATTGCACCCGGATGGCAGCACGCCGCTGCAGTGGGCGGTGTTCGAAGGGAAGGTCCCCGAAGTGAAGCGCCTGCTCGCGGCGGGTGCCGATCCGAGCGTGGCAAATGCATATGGCGTCGACGCGATCCAGCTTGCTGCGGACGCGAGCAACACTGAGCTGATTCGGGTGCTACTGAAGGGCGGCGCGAATCCGAACTCTGTGAATCCGGACGGCGAGACCGTGCTGCATCTGGTGGCACGCAGCGGCAATCTTGACGCCGCAAAGCTGCTTGTCAGTGCGGGCGCGCAGGTCAATGCGCGTGAGCGCTTCGGCGGACAGACTCCTTTGATGTGGGCCACGGCCCGGCGCCATCCCGACCTGGTGCAGTTCCTCGCCTCAAAAGGGGCGGACGTGAATGCGCACTCGGCCGCGCGCGACTACCGTCGGGTGGCCACGGCCGAGAGCCGCGCCAAGCACCTCGACTGGGGCGGTTTCACGCCGCTGATGTACGCGGCGCGCGAGAACTGCCGCGAATGTGTGCCGATCCTGCTGAAGTACCACGCCGATATGTCTGAGGCCGATCCCGGCGGCATGCCGGCACTGTCCATCGCCCTATTGAACGGCACCTGGGACATCGCCAAGGACCTGATCGAAGCGGGCGCTGACGTCAACGAGTGGGATATCTACGGGCAGGGGCCACTGAATGTGGCTGTTGCCAACATCACCGTGCGCGGCAACGGCGACCCGCTCGACCGGGATACGCCGGAGCGGACCACCCCACACGAGGTGGTGAAGATGCTGGTGGAACACGGCGCGAATCCGAATCAGCAGATCTACTACCACGCGGCGGCGCGCACACTCCTGGGTGCTGATATAGGCCGCGGCACCACCCCGTTCCTCACGGCCTGCGCCAACGGGGACATCGATTCCGTGAAGCTGCTGCTTACCCACGGCGCCAATCCAAGGCTCGCCACCTCCGATGGCCAGGGCCCCATCATCCTCGCGACCGCCTCGCGCACCGGCGGAACCGGCTTCCCCAATGCGCGCATCGCAGGCGTCGCGGCAGGGCCGCGCGAGATCGTCGATGATGGCATGGACGGGCACAAAGACGGCAAGGGTCCACGGGTTAATCCCACAGTCGAACTCATCAAGCTGCTTGCCGCTAACGGTGCCAACATCAATCTCATGTCAAAGCGCCACTTTCTGCAGCGCACGCGCGGCGGCTCGGCACTGCATTACGCCACCCGAGCCGGCAACAAGGAAGTGATGGCGGCGCTCGTCGACCTCGGCATCGACATCAATGCGAAGGATGAAGACGGACTCACCGCGCTCGACTACGCGGAGGGTCGCGGCTACGTGCCGTTCCTGCAGTTGCCACAGGCCCCGCGCAAAGATCTTGCAGATCTTCTGCGCGGCTGGGGTGCGAAGGTGGAACTGGCCAAGATGCCGAACTGGCCGCCGCAAGGCGCCGCCGTTGGCACTGCCGTCTACGATGCCGTCATCTGGCCTGTCGATCCGGTCGGACCTTGATGCGCACGCCGTACACGCGCTGCCATCCCTCACTGCCTTGCTGAAAAATCAGGCCATCAAGTACGATATCTCCGTGATTCGCGACTGCACACCACAAGATGCCGTTCAGATCTGCACCATCTACAATCACTATGTGCGCGAAACGACAATCACATTCGAGGAATCCCCCGTTGCGGCGACGGAAATGGCAAGCCGCATTGACGGCGTCATTTCACACCATCCCTGGCTGGTGTGGGAGACAAATGCCGGGATTCTCGGCTACGCTTATGCGACTCCATGGAAGTCTCGGGCAGCCTACCGACATTCCGTAGAAGCCAGCGTGTACCTCTCGCCCCAGGCAATCGGCCAAGGACTGGGAACGCAACTCTATGCAGCTTTGATCGCGGGACTTCGTCGACGCGGCTTCCACTGCGTCATCGGTGGTGCGGCGCTTCCCAACCCCGGCAGTGTGGCGCTGCACGAAAAACTGGGATTTACGAAAGTCGCAGAGTTTCAGGAAGTCGGCTTCAAGTTCGGACACTGGATCAACGTCGCCTACTGGGAGCTCGTGCTCTAACACCTCGCAACCGGTCGCGACCTGCAGCGCCGGGTCCTTGCGGTCACTTCATTACCGGAGGCAGGAAGCGGCTGATCACCGCCAGCACCACGAAGACGATGACCGCGAGCAGGCTGATTCTAGCCAGACGCGACATTGGCAAAAAGTACTTCATGGTAGCGGGCTCGGCTCCAGTTTACTGCTCGCTCATCGAGCGGGGATCACGGGTTCGTCCAGCCGGAGTACGATTTTTCCGACGAACAGATCGGACTCCAGCAGCATCTTCGCCTGGTCGTACTGTTCGAATGGAAGCACCCGTTCGATCACGGGATGCAAACGATGGGCCCGTATGAATACAATCATGTTCTCAAAATCAGCGCGTGACCCGACGAAGACACCCTGCGCCTTCGCAACGTTCCCGAGCAGAGCGCTCGCCGGAATCTCCCCGTCGTAGCCCGTGAGGCCACCGACGATTGACAATGTCCCGCCGGGAGCAAGACCGCGCGCCGCTTCGGGTAGCGTACTCTTGCCTCCGACATCCACGACCAGATCGGCGCCTCGCCCGCCGGTCAAATCCAGTACGCGTTGACCCCACATCGGGACGGACTGGTAGTTGATGCTCTCGTGCGGAGCGATCTTGAGCGTGCGCTGCAGCTTCTCCTGCGAACTACTCGTGAGGATAATCCGTGCGCCTGTGGCCCCGGCAAATTGCATGGCGAAGGTCGACACTCCGCCAGTCCCCTCGATGAGCACGACCTTGCCTGGGCCTAACGGGTTTCGCCCGGCAGTCGCCACCCAGGCTGTTACACCGGCCGTCGGCCACGTCGCCGCCTCCTCCACGCTGTAGCCGTCCGGTATCGCAACAACGGCCGTATCGTCGAGCGCGACGTAGTCGGCTGCCACCCCCGATACTTTTGCGCGGTGTAGCTGCGCGCGCGCGGGGGTTCCTTGCGTCCAGTTACGAAAGTAAGTGTTCGTGACGCGCTCGCCAACGCGAAAACCTCTGACCGCCCTTCCCATTGCGACGATGTCGCCGGCCGCGTCCGACCCTATCTGCACGCCGGTGAGATTGACGTTCGGAATCCGGCGTTGTGGCGGGAGGTCGTCGCGGTTGAGCGCTACGGCTCGAACGTGAACGAGGATCTGATGCTCGCCGATCGCCGGCATCGCAGCACGCGTCAATGCCCAGCCATAACCGTCCGCGGTCTCTTTGAGCGCCAGGCTGCGAATCGTCACGGGCAGCTTTTCTACCGCCTCGTCCGCGCAGGCCCAACGAGGCGACGTTGCAGCGAATCCTGCCATGACGCAGAGCACTACATGCACTGCAGATCGCATACCCGCCCTCCCCAGCTCTGCGTTGAGTCGACGCTATGGTATTGATGAATAAATGACCTATGTCAACCATTCACGCTCACCCGCCGGGCGAGTCCGCGCCTATACACGGCAACGCACGTTGGGCTAGTGTGTGAGTGTTAACCAGGATGGGGAGTCTGGGATGCTACCTAGCGGACCGAAGACTGGCGCGGCGCATCACCGCCCGGCTGGAGCAGAGCATCCGCGGCGCAGCGAGTTTCATTGCGACGCACGCGTCATCTCAGCGCTTGTGTCTTGCCTGCGCCGTGGTCCGGCTTGCTACCGTCCGTGACAGCACCTGCCGGAACGCTTCTTGGGTTCGATGCGCACTACGTCTTCGGCGTGTTTTGTGCAATTTTCTGGGGCTGCGAGTGGCTGCTCGCTCCGCGACTGACCGCCCGAAGCCAGGATCGTATCGAGGACCAGGGCTCGTACCGCTGGTTCGCCATCGGCTTTCCCCTCGCATGGATAGGCGCCTTCGCACTCCTGAACGTGCCCGGCATGGCCTTCGGCACCATCGCAACGTTCCGCGTCGGACTGCTCCTAATGCTCGCCGGGCAGCTCTTGCGCTGGTGGTCCATCGCGACACTGGGTCGATTCTTCACGATCAACGTGGCCATCCGTGCCGGGCACCGATTGGTCGAATCCGGACCCTACCGATACGTCAGGCATCCCTCGTACAGCGCCATCCTGCTTTTTCACATCGGCGCGGGGCTGTGCTTCGGCAATGCACTCAGCTTCCTCGCGCTCCTGGTGCCAGTGGTAGCGGCCATCGGCAACCGTGTGCGCATCGAGGAGAAAGTGCTCTGCGCTGCCCTCGGCCCGACATACCGTGAGTACATGGCCCGAACAAGGCGTTTGATCCCCGGACTGTATTAGTTTGCGGGCAGTTGCCAACCGGACCTAGCCTCGGAAACGAGCCAAATCAAGCCGGCCCAAGTGGGCGATCCACTCCGACAAACCGATTCGGCCGCCGAAAAAGCAGGCGATGAGCAGTACCGCCAAAAGTCCGAGGAAAACCCATGAGCGAGCGCCGAGCAGTTGTTGTTCCCAAGGACGCACATACTCGACATCGCGCTCGACCTCCTCTGCTACGTCGATTTTCTCACTGTACAGTGCCGCCGCAGCAAGCACGTAAACTGGCCGCACCAACAGCGAGATGGTCGCCACCGCGAGGCAGATAGGTAAGGCCATCCTAAAATAGACGCGAAAAACCTCATGTGCTCCGGATCGGATGCCCAGTGCATCCCATGGAATGAAGTATCCGGCCACATACGCCGCGATTCCGACGACCCAACATACGGCGCTGTATCCGAGACTCAGTCCAATTGCCCGAGCAGGTGCGTCTCGAAGCAGGACCAGCGAATCGCGGCCGGCGGCCACGAATGAACGGCCATTCACAAGCGCCGGCACGGCCCCAATCGTTGCCTGCATGATCGCCCGCGCCTCATCTGGTGCAGGCGCAAGCGCGCCGCGAATATCAGAGAACACCAGATCTCCCGTGACGCGTCTTTCTTCTTTTATTCCGCCTCAATCAGTACATCACGCATTCTGAATCGTGGTTACTCGCGCGGCTAATCAGCGCAAACCGGGAGAACGGGTACGGACTGGGCGTGTCGAATGGCAATGCTTCCCAACCTTGATGGTCACACCTGATTTCGGCGACCGGAATGCCTTCCACCTTCCATAGCCGCGAGTTCGGCGGGAGGCTCATGCATGCGTCCATCACTTGCGCGATCGTTTCGGCACAATCAGGCCCGGACGTCCGGGAGTACTGGACAAACATCCAGTGGCCGGTATTGAGTGCCCGTCGCTCTAATGCATGAGAAAACGCTGCCGGAACCGCATTGCACCCCAAGACCCAAAGGACTTTTGTCGCTGACGTTGCCGCAAAACACGGGCAACGATTGCGGCGCTTTCCCGCAGCGCGCCTGCGAAACACCGCTGACACGGCAGATCTCTCCCAGGAAGTGTTCCTGCGCCTTCTGCGCGTCGAACGATTCGAGCAGATCCGCAGCCCGGAGGCCTATCTACTTACGATTGCCAGCCACGTCATCCATCAACACGGTCTGACGAATGCGAATGCCCCGGCAACCTCAGATGCCTTCGATGCGCTCGCCGATGAGCATCTGGCGATCGACTCCGATCCGGTGGCTCACGTCCATCTACAACGGCGTCTGGATGCGCTCGACCGGGCCCTCGCGCGCCTCCCGCCACGCACGCGAGCAGTGTTCGTGCTGCAACGCCGCGACGGATGCACGCTTGAGGAAATCAGCGCGCGATTAGGAATCTCTCGAGGCGCCGTCAAGAAGCATCTGGCAAAAGCCCTTGCCCACTGCAGCCGCCAGCTGCAAGAGCCATCCCAGGAAAGCCAATGAACGCAACCATCAGCGAGGCCGCTGCTCAGTGGCTCATCGAGTTCCGCACGGACAAACCGAGCGCAGCCGTCAGAGGCGAATTTGTGGCCTGGTTGCGTACCTCCCCCGAGCACATCAGATCGTACCTGGATATGCTGGCGCTGTGGGAAGAAGCGGGTCGCTACGATCAAGAACATCGGCTCGATATTGATGCATTGATCGCTCTCGCACGGGCCGAGCACGTTATCGCTGAGATACGGATGCCGGATTTCCCGCGTATCGAAACTGATTCTCTGATGCCCGCACCGCGCGGGCCACATGCGACGCACCCCCGGAAGTTCCTGCCGCGACGCCTGCTGTCGCCCCGCACCACTGTAGCTGTACTACTGAGCCTCGCAATCAACTGTGGACTGTGGTGGATTGCAATTGACTCGAGAAGCAGTGACTACACGACCCAGATTGCCGAGCAACGATCGGTCGTATTGTCGGACGGGTCGCACGTTGACCTTGATGCGCTCTCCAAGCTGCATGTGCACTTCACCAGCCACGAACGCACGGTGGAACTGCTCTCTGGCGAGGCACTCTTCCGTGTGACAAAAGACTCCAAACGCCCGTTCGTGGTTCGCACGGACGGAGCGCGCTTTCGCGCCGTCGGCACGCTATTCGACGTGAACCGAACCGGGGTGGGGACCGTTCTTACGGTACTGGAAGGCCGCGTCGCGGCACTCTTGTCAGGCACTGACTCGGGCGACTCTCACGTCCTCGTCGATGCCGGACAACAGGCGATGATCGTGCGCCACAGGATCACGGTACCGCAGTCGGTAGACACGGCAGCCGCAACCGGGTGGACACGGGGGCTTCTCATTTTTACCTCAACGCCCCTGACCGTAGCCGCCGAAGAATTCAATCGTTTCAGTTCTCGTCGACTTCAGATCGCGAGCCCGGCGCTGGCTGATTTTCCTGTGACAGGGGCCTTCCGCGCGCTTGATCCGGACTCCCTAGAAGACTTTGCGCTCTATCTGCGCCGCCAGCCGGGAATCGAAGTTCTGGAGCAAGACCATCAGATCACTGTGCAGTACGGCGCGGGTCACATCCAATGAGAGGTCTCAGATGATGACAAGGGCTGGAGCCTTCATCATTTTGTCGTGCGCCGTCGGTGTCGCCGTATGCACAGCACGCGCGCAGACTCCGTCACCTTCGAGCGATCCGTCGCAGGACACCTTCTCCCCTGGGCGGCCCGCATTCAAGGGGCCAACGGCCTCTGCCTCGGCACCCTCCTCTGAGCCGACAGCCGGGTCGCAGCCTGCTGCCACCGGGTCAGAGACAGAAGAGGTCACGGTCAATGGACATCGGCCGATATCGGTCCGCGAGGGCACGCGCTTCTACATCGAGACACAGATTCCCGACGCGATGGAGGTAAACATGGCCATTGCAACCGGCAGGGTGTGCGCGGACGAAAACCTGCCGATGCCCAAGCGACTCTCAAGTTGCGATATGGCGATCTGGAAGTTACGCGGCGCCTCGATGGAAAACAGGGAGCTCGCAACGATTTACGTGGCACGTGCTGGTGCACGTCAGCAAAGTGGCAATGACCCGGCGGCGATCGACGACTATAAAGCGGCCGCCAAGCTTGATCCATCAAGTCCGCGACCCTGGCTCGGCCTGGGAAATCTCTATGCGGCAAGGGGCGACTATTCGCACGCGTTGAGCAGCTACGACCGTGCCGTGACAATCGCGCCGGACGATCCGGTCATTTTCGATAATCGCGGAGCTGCTCTGGAAAGACTTGGGCACCACGATGAGGCGCTGGCCTCTTTCAGTCGTGCCATCCGCCTTGATCCGAAGGATCTTTCCGCGTACTCGAACCGTGCAACGGTCTATCGCACCTCACAGCGCGAGGATCTGGCGATTGCGGATCTCACAGAGGTCATTCGCGCCGATTCCTCCAGCGGTCAGGCCTACTACGACCGCGGGACGGCCTACGAACTCAGTGGCGACCTCGAGAAGGCAAAGGCCGACTATCGGGAAACGGTGCGCCGGATGCCATCCTTTGCGCCGGCGACCGCGGCCCTCGGCAGACTCGATTCCAAGGATGATCCTGAACTTGCGCTGGCAGAATTCGGCGCGGCTATTCGGCTTGATCCGAAGTCTCCGGCACTCAGAGCTCGAGCTCTCCTGTACCTGTCGCTCGCGCAGCCAGAACGGGCACTGCCCGATCTCGATCGGGTGATCACGAACGACGGCTCTGATGCCATTGCGTGGGCGAACCGCGGCGTCGCAAAGTCGAGGCTGGGAGATGTGGCGGGCGCGATCGCCGACTGCAGCCGTGCCATAGAGCTTGCTCCGACGGTATTGAATCGAGTCAACCGGGGGAATGCGTATGCAACCTTGCATCGCGACGCTGAGGCGCTCGCCGATTTCGATATGGCACTGCAGATGGATCCAGGGGATCTCCCGGCTCTTTTAGGCCGGGCGAATGCAAACTATGCAAGCCGGCGGCTTGCTGCCAGCCTCGAAGACTACACTCGTGTCATCGCCTTGGACCCGCATGGTGCTTTGAATTATTTCAAGCGCGGCAACATTCACCTCGACCTGAAGGAGTTCGGCCCCGCTCTCAGTGACTATTCGGAGAGTCTCAAGATCGATCCTAATCAGGCGGTAGTACTGCTGAACCGCTCAATTGCCGCCGCACGCCTCGGACACAGACACGATGCGGCGCTGGACCAGGAACGGGCCCTGGCCCTGGATCCCTATATCCTGGACGGCGGGCCCGACGCGCACAAGCGATGAGAGGAGCAAGCAGATGCGCCTGACTCAGATTTTCCTGCTCATTGCCCTGCTACGTGTCGGCACCAATGTGGCGAACGAGGTGCCGATGCGAGCCGCGCCGCCGCGAATCCCGTCTGAAAGGGGCGTCCAGGAGGTGCTCATCTCCTCTGACCATGCCGGTCCGGCACTGTGGAAAGTCACATCGGGGCCGCATTTGCTGTGGATCCTCGCTGCGCCGCCAACGCCGCTGCCCGCCGATTTTGACTGGCGAACGAATGAAGTCGAGGCTGCACTGGCCGGCGCGCAGGAAGTGATTCTGGACGGTGGTATCACCTTCAATTCGATAAAATCCGCCATACCACTGTCCGCCACAGCGTATCAGGACATGCGGATGATTCCTGGTCAGCAAAACTCGTTGCAGGACGTGGTGTCCGCGGACCTATACCGCCGCTTCGAGACATTGAAGGATGCGCTGGCCGCAAACTATGACTCGATGGAGCAACTACGCCCCTGGGCTGCCGGATTTGAGTTGCGCCGGCACGTGATGAAGACTCTGAGGCTTTCCGACACTACGGTTTCGGAGGCGGTCGTGCGTTTTGGCTGGAGGGCGACGGTAATCACCCTGTATACGTATGCCGATTACGCGGTGTTTGAGAGGAACAGCAAGAGCGGCCAAACGGTGTCCTGCCTGGAGGAAATCGTAGCGGAGCTTGAGACGGATCGTGACGATTGGCACAGACTCGGGCATGCCTGGGCCGTTGGTGATTTGGAAACGCTGCGGCAGGTTGTACGCAAACCGGATGCGTGCGTGCTAGATCTGTTCGACAACGACGCGCAAGCGCAGGACGCGACTGCCCACCATACCGCGCAGTGGCTGGCGGCAGCCGAGGCCGCCCTGAAGACCCGCAACTCGACGTTTGCGCTGGTGCCGACCGATGAGATTTTTGCACCTGACGGTTGGCTGGCGGCTCTTCGCGCGGCCGGCTACGATGTGCAGGAGCCTCACTAGCGGACGTTCCTGCCAGCTACGTATTGCGCAGTTTCAGGCCTTCTTTGCGCTCTGATACCCGGCCTGGAAGGTCGAATAGACCTTGTGCCGGGTGGTAATGAACTCGAGGAAGGCCGGCTGACCCTTCCTGGTTGCATCGATCGCCCGCACCAGCGCATGGGTCACCTGATCCGCGTCGGTGACCCGCTCCGCGTGAGCGCCCAGTGCAGTTGCCCAGTCCGCGTAGTGGCCGGAGATGTCCGTTGAATGATACTTCTGCGTGGAGATCTCCATATGCGGGATCTCCATGGCCATGGCGTGATTGTTGAAGAGGATTGTCAGGATGGGAATGCGATTGCGTACGGCTGTCTCGCAGTCCATGCCCGTCATGCCGATCGCGGCATCACCCCAGACGTGGATGCACAGTTTCTGCGGGTGCGCGAGCTTCGCGCCCAGTGCGAGGCCGAGACCATAGCCCAGCTGCGTGGTCTTGCCCCAGCCGATGTAGCCCAGCGGTGCCGTGGGCTTCCAGAACGGTGAGAGCTCATCGCGCGGACTGCCCGCATCGTGTGTGATGATGGTGTTGTCCATATCCACGGTCTGCATCAAATCCCAGATCACCCGATACGGTGAGAGCGGCTTGTCGTCGCTGGTCAACAGTGGCATCCACTCGGCAAGCCAGGCCTCGTGCTGTTGCTTCAGCTGCGCGGCGCGTGCCTGGAGCAGGCCGCGCGGCTTGCCTCCCAGCCGGTCCTTGATCGCCTCGTGCAGCATGGCGAGGGTGAGTTTCGCATCGCCGACCAGAGGATGATCGGTCGGAATGTTCTTGTTGATCTCCATCGGGTCGACGGTGTTGTGGATAAATACCTTGTCCTTCGTCGGGAAGTGGATGCCGAAGCCGGTCGCCGTGAAACTCACGCCGACGCCAAACACGACATCCGCGTCCTGGACGTGCTGGAACACCGGCCGCGGCATTGATACGCCGCCCGAGCCGAGCGCGAGCGGATGGGTCTCGGGGATGCTGCTCTTGCCCTCGAGACTGGTGCAGATCGGAGCCTCGAGCAGATCCACGACTTGGCGCAGTTCATCCCAACCCTTGGCGTAGTGAACGCCCTGGCCGGCGTATATGAGCGGCCGCTTGGCGTTGATGAGCACCTCGGCAGCGGCATCGATCGCGGCGGCATCCGGCGCAAAACGAGCCCGTTTGACGGGCTTGTAGTCAAGCTGCCCTGGAACCTCCTGATTCCACATATCCCCGGGGACCTCCAGAAGCACAGGTCCGGGCCGGCCGTTGCGCGCCATGGTGAACGCGCGGCGCATGGCAGGAACAATCAGCTCCGGCGTCATGATCAGCTCGCAGGTCTTGGTGATGTGCTGATAGTTCAGGGTCGCGTTGAAATTCGGCCTCACGAAGCTGGTCTCGCGCGGATAGCCGCCGGGCATCACGACGAGCGGCACGCCCTCCGACCATGCTTGGGCCACGGCGCCGAAGGAGTTCTCGCATCCGGGACCCACCTGCATGCAGAAGACTCCAACCTTCTCGCCTGAAGTCTGCCGGCTGATGCAATCGGCCATGTGCAGACCGATGCGCTCCTGCCGTACGATGATCGGGCGAACCCCGATCGCAGCGCACGACTCGGTAAGCGGATTGAGTGGATAGGCAAGAAGGTAGTCGTTACCTTCGCGCTTGATAATTTCGGCGGCAACTTGTGCTACGTTCATCAGGCATCTCCATAGAGCGAAGATCGCCACAAAACTCTGCACCGGAAATTCTGCCACGATAACGTGCGCCGGTGCCTATAAACACTTTTTGCGCACAGGCACGACACCGTAAGTTTCGGCAAACACGGTATTTTGTGCTGAATCTACACCTTCGGCGTGGCCTCTCCATCGCGTTCCGCGCATCTGATTCGGCACCAATTGCACCGGCGACTGTCCGCTTGCGCTGCTTTCGAGTAGATTGGACGCCCCACGGCAGGTTGATCGAAAAATAAACGCTGGGATTGAGGGAGACCAAGGACATGCGATCTTCATACTTGATAGCGATCTCGCTGTATCTGGCAGGTGCCACCGTGGCACTGGCACAGGCACCCCAGAGGACCGAGGGTCCAGGATTGAAGGCACAGGAGGACTCGCGCTACAAGGCCGAGATCGCCATGTGCATGAAGCATCACCCGGCCATCCGTGCCCCCGCCGCCGCGCCGACTCCCGCCGCACCGGCAGGTCCTGCGCCCTACGAGGCACCCGCGCATGTGCAGGCCATCCCCGATGTCATTGCGGCGGGCGAGCAGTGGCGCTCGGTGTGGAACGAAACGGGCAACAACGCCGATGGCATCGTCGGTACCGCCGATGGGGTGTTGGTCGCGCAGCAGGACAGCAGCGACGTTGTGCTCGTCAATGATTCCGGGCATGCGAAAGTTGCCTATAAGGATACGAATACCGGCGGGGCGGTGTCGATCGACAAACGGGGTCAGACCTTCATCGTCGAGCGCGGCCTGCATCAGTCGATCTGGGAACTCGCGCCCGAGCACAAAATGCTCGCCGACACGATCGACGGCGACTCGCTCGATTGTCTTGGTAGCGGTGGCCTCAATGATGTGACGGCCGCGGCCAACGGCGGCGTGTACTTCACCCTTGGGGATCTATATTACGTTTCGCCGCGCGGCACCATCACTCGCCAGGGCGATGTCAGCGGTACCAACGGCATCATCCTCAGTCCCGATGAGAAGCATTTGTACGTGACCAGCGGAGGCTTCGGCAAACCTGGCACCCTCGTGGTCTTCGACGTTCAGCCCGATGGCATGCTGATGAACCAGAGGACCTTTGCGCATCTTACCGGCGGGGGCGATGGCAGCGCGGTCGACTCCCAGGGCCGCATTTATGTCAGCAGCAGTACGGTGATCAATGTGATCTCACCTGAGGACGGTCACCTCCTCGGCGTCATCCCTGTGCCTAAGGGTGACGATGTGATCAGCCTGAGCTTCGGCGGTCCCGGCAAGCACACGTTGTATGGGGTGGCGCTCAATCACAAATACGCCAAGGGCGGCTCCGGGCTGCCGAGCGACCATGTAATGGGCGGTCAGGGCGGCGAACTGATCGCGATCCGGATGATTGCGCGGGGCTACGCGGGCCGCGCGAAATAGCGCTACCGGGGGCCTGCCGTTATGGCAGGCCGTAGATGAGGATGCGGCTGTGGTCGGCTGACCCCGCCCACGCCAATGACTTCATGCCGGACGCAATGCCCAGCAGTTCGTGGCCGCCCGCACGGTACACCACCAGTCCGCCGCCGATCGACTGGTCGGTGCTGATCTGCCACAGCACAAGGCCGCTGTGCTGATCGAGCGCAAAGACATCTCCGCCCAGGTCCGCGGTGAAAACCAGATCACCGCCGGTCGGCGTGACGCCGGCAAGAATCGGATGAGGCGCCTTGAATTTCCAGCGCACGCGGCCATTTTCGGCATTGAACGCGGTGAGCCATCCGCGCGCCGAGGCCGCGGGGTCGATCATCTCCTGCATCGCACCGGAGCTGCCGAACCAAACCTCCCCGGTGGCCGGCACGGTAAGCTCGCGCACCAGCTGCACGTGCGCACACTGGTCGACCGCGCCGACAAAGAGTGAATTGCTCGTGGGACTGAAGGCCGCGCCGTTCCATTCGACGCCTCCGCCCATGCCCGGACAGAAATGCACCGGCTGATCGCGCGAGAGCGGCACATCCGCGTTCTCGCGCGTGGTCGTCGCGGTCTGCGACAGCAGCGGAATGAGCGGCGCCTTATCGCCCGGCGGGGGCGCCGAGCGCCCGATTCGCGAGCGGTCGAGAATCGACAGCAGTCCATCCTTGTTCGCCGAGGCGATAATCTTGCGCCCTGAGCGGGTGGTGACCAGCGTCGGCGCACTGTCGACATCCCAATCGTGGCTGTCGTGCTTGACCAGCTGATTGTAGCCGAGCATGCGGCCGCTGGCGGCATCGAGCGCGATCACCGAGTCCGCGTACAGGTCCTCGCCGGTGCGATCGAGCGTGTCGAAATCCGGCGCGGGATTCCCCGCCGGTACGTAGAGAATGCCCTGCGCCGTATCGAGCGCAAAGGAGGTCCAGAAGGCACCGCCGGAGACCGGCAGATGCGCATTGGTCCAGGTGCCGCGTGCAGGCCCTTGCTTGGGCACTACGTCAAAACTCCAGATCAGATGCCCATCACGGGCATCGAGTGCGTAGGCATGTCCGGTGACACCGACGGTATCGCCCCCGGCGTTGCCGATGTATATCCGGCCGTTTGCGGCGATCGGCGCCATCGGGATGGAGATGCCGGGTCCCTGCACCGGAAGGGCTCGGTCCCAAAGAACGTGACCGTCCGCGGCATCAAGGGCGATCACATGCGCATCGGCGGTGCCGCGGTACAGACGCCCGTCGAGGTAGGCAAAGCCGCGGTTGACCGCGAGGCCCGGTGGCCCGGCACTCTTGGTGTGGTGGCTCCATTTCTCGCGGCAGGTTGATGCGTCGATGGCGTACGAGCCCTCGAATGTCGTGAAGTACATGGTCCCGCCGACGACCAGCGGCCCGGTCTGGAAGGCGACCACTTCCGGAAGAGTGAATACGCAGCGCAATGCGAGCTGACCGACATTCGTCGTGGTGATTTCCGCCAGCGGCGAGTACCGATCGCCCGCGAGCGTCCGGTTGTACGCGGGCCAGTCGGCCAAGGGCGTCTCGGGTGATGCGGCAGCCGCGACCCGGGTGCAGGCGATGAGCGCAGTGAGCACCACGGTGAACCGACGACAGCGATGCAAGATGGGCGCCATGGCAGACATCCGGCTAGGTCTGCGGCTTGTCCATCGGCTTACCGGCATTAGGCTTACCGCGCTTATCCAGAACAACTACGCCGTCCTTGATCACCACTTCGGTGGTCATGAAATTCCAGTAGCCCACCAGGGGATTGCCCCCAAGCACAATGATGTCGGCGATTTTGCCCGGCTGGATCGTGCCGAGGTCCTTGCCCCGATCAATGAACTCGGCCGAGTTGCGGCCCATGATCTGGATGATGTCCAAGGGGGAGAAGGCCACGTTGAGCGTCTTCAGCTCCTGGTTCAGGGCAGCCGTGGCATTGAAGTTGGTATCGGTGCAGTAGCCGTATGTGACACCGTGATCGAACAGCGTGCGGCCATTGATCGGCAGCAGGCCGCCCTCGCGACCCTGACCCTCGTTGCTGACGATGCCTTGTGGCCAAGGCTTGCCGTCACGAAAGGTCGGCTTGTTGTCATGGTTGAAGACATCGAATACGGGCGGTCCGAAGCCCGTACACGAGGACACCATGGCCCCGGCTGCCTTGACGTCATCCGCCTGCGCCTCGGTCAACCATTCGAAATGGGGCGTGTGGATCAGCTTCTTGCCACCGATGGACACCGCAGCAATCATGTTTACCGGGCTGACGGCATGAATCTGCACCGGGAAACTGCTCTTCGCCGCCTCATCGAGCGCGACAGTCAGGTTGTGCGTCTCCTTCAGCGTAGGGGGTGCCGGCGGTGGATTTTGGGGGTAGATGACCTCGGCAATCGAATCATAGCCGGCGGCCTTGGCGGCACGGATGGCGCTGCGCACCTCCTCATCGCTGTTCATCCGACCAATCGGGATCCGGTCCGCGGCAAGAATGTGCGGGCCACGGATTTCGCCGCGCTCGACACGACGCTTCAGCTCCAGAATGGCAGTGTTGTCGTCGCCACCGGCCTGCACGGTCGTGAATCCGGCCTCGAGCAGCTCGCGCATCCGATCGACGGCCTGTTCGGTGAAGTAGCGATCTGGAGGACCGTATATCAGGTGCCGATGGACGTCGATGAAGCCCGCCATCACCGTCATGCCGGTTGCATTGATCCGCACGCTGCCCTTGGCCGCCGTGGAGGTCTCACCCGGCGTCACCGCTGCGATCCTGCCGTCCTTCACCACCACTGCGCCCTTCTCGATCACCTGGCCATCACCGACGATGATGCGCGCATTGGAGATCACGAGGTTCTGCGCCGCCGCCGTGCCGGCGCCGAATCCCGTGACGAGCAAAGCCGAAGCTATCGCAATGAGCCGCATGGTGAGAACCTACCCCTTGATACGGCCTATTTGAACAAGTCCAGCACATCCTTCGGAGGTCCCCCGTCGGCAGGCTTGTCCCAGCCCTGTTCGAACCACTTTTCCCAATTCTCGGCCCAGGGACGACCATAGTAGTCCTCGAAGTTCGGATCATCCTTGGTGAGCTGCTGCGGCCGGCCCTTCACATTCTTGATGTTCGAAAGGCATTCGATGAACGTATAGCGGGCCTGCGGATCACCCGCCGGTGCACGCCGCAAAAAGCGGTCATTGACCCGCAGCGGCACGACGTAGGCGTCCGGGTCATACCAGACGGCCTCATGATCAATGCCGAGGAATTTGTGGTCCGCGTCATAAAGTGGCTTGAAGGTCTCGACGGTCTCCATCTTGTTCGAGAATTCAAACATGGTGTGCTGGTTCCAGCCCTGGACATTGGCGGTCCAGGTGATGAGGGTCTCACCATCCCAGAAGCCCACCGTCTCGCCGTACCACTGGGGCACCTTCTGGACATGCTCGCGCCCGATCAGTACCTCGCGCAGAAAGTTTGCGGCGATTCCCGAGAGGAACTCGACCCGCGTCGGCGTAATGGTCAGTTCAAAGTTGCCGCCGCGTGAGGAGTTTGCCCACCAGCGGATGAAGCCTTCGGGCAGACAGAACGAAGCATTCCACTGCTTCGAGTTGTCGACCGTCTCGTGATAGAGCATCTGGACGTAGCGTTTCTGATACTCGGGCGTGAGCAGTGAGACCACGGTCGAGGCCTGCTCGATCCCGCCCCACTGCCAGCGCTCGCCTCGACCGGGACCGGCGACCCGCCGATCCGGACCGGTGAAGCCGGGCGAGTCGGTGCCATTCGGATCGCGAATGTAGAAGCCATCCCAGTCCGGTGTCGTGGCCTTGGTGTAGACCGTCGGACCGCCGTGGGCCTTGGCTTTGGCCATCAGCGCCTCATAGTGTTCCTTGGCGGTCTTGTAGGGATACGGGCTCACCATCCGCGCACGCGGATAGTCAATCTTGCAGTCTCCCCAGGAAGCCGAGGTCGGCGGATTGGGCCCGATCCGGCCGTTCTCCCACATCGCTTCGATCATTGCCCGGGGCGTGTTGCAGCGGTAGTAGCGCGGATCCGACCACAAGGCTTTGTCCTTGTAGAAATTCTTGCTCGTGAACATGTCGATCGGCAGGGGTTTGACGCCCGGCGCCGGGGGCTCACTCACCGGCTTGGGGGGTTGGCGTGGACCAAAAACGACGCCCGCGACACCCCTGGGGAACACTTCCGGGTCGCCACGCTGCTGCGGCGTCAGGATCGTCGGCGGCGGCTCGGGCTGGCCGGTCAACACAGGATTGCCATTGGTGGCGGCGGGTGCGGCCGACTGCTGGACCGGCGCCTGAGCCAATGCGATGCCGGCAAAGGCGGCCACGAACAGCGCCGCACCTTTGCCAGGAATGTATCGAGCCTTCATCGTGACTTCTCCCGTACCGCCCCTTGATCCTTCGCGAGCGGCCCGTTGTGGATTGTATTCGCCCCCCGGCGAGACGACAGGGTCGCCTGCCGCGACCGCTTTCGCAAGAGCCTGAAGGGTCTCCCCGCGCATGGGCGCGCGTCGCTGTGCGATTGATCCGGTGTGGGAGGGCACGACATCCTTGCCTGGAAGTGAACGTTCCAAGGCGAGGCAGTCGAGGGGAAAAGCCGGCTTCGGGGGGTGAATCCGAGTCAGCGGTTCTAGCTACCCAGGGCTCGGGTCAGCGCCTCGCGCAGGACGCTCTGTGGTCGGGTGACACCGGCCGGGCTACGCCATGCGACGAAGCCATCGGGCCGCACGAGGGATGCACCCGCACGGGTGATTCCGTAGCTATCGCAGAACTTGCCGCTGGCGTCGATGAGATCGTGTTCCACGCGATAGGCGTCCAACGGCAGGCCGGCGAAATCCTGGGGCAAAGCGGCTGCCGCCTGCAGCCACTCCTCGCCGTCGGGTCCTGCGAACAACACGAAGTTGCCGATCAGATCCAAAGTCGAAACACGCCTGCCCGCATGCATCATCCACAGATGCGGCGCGCGCGAACCAGGCCTTCCGTGCGTCGCGCGCGGATCGGCATGTACGCCCTCATCCGATCCGTAGAGGTAGCCAATCTCGATCTCAACGTCGGCCACCACCGGATCGATGTTCTGGGTGGACTGCAGCCACGGCGCCGTGCGGGTCACGTACCGCGAAAATGCCTGCTCCACCGTAAATTGCGCAACCGGCTTGCGTTCGCGCGCGTAGCTGTCGAGCAGGTGCTCGTGGGCGCAACCCTTCAGGACGAGCGCCAGTTTCCACGCCAGATTGTGCGCATCATGAATCCCGGTGTTGCCGCCGAAACCGCCGTTTGGCGGCATGAGGTGCGCGGCATCACCCACAATGAAAATGCGCTTGTCCTGAAATCTCTCCGCGACGCACGCGGTCGCTCGCCAGCGGGTCACGCCGTCGATTCTGACCGGAAGATCCGCCACCCCTGCTCCGGCGCGGACGAGTTCCACGAGTCGCGCATCACTCACATCGGCCGAGGCATTCGCCGCTGCCTGAGGATCAACCTTCGGGTCACCCACGATATTCACGGCAAAAAAGCCGGCCTGGGCCGTGCGATTCATCCGGAAGAATCCGCCCACGACCGGATTGCTCACGTAGATGATTGACCAGGCCTTATCGGCCAGCCAGGGGGAAAAATCCGCCGTGAAATAGATGGTGAGCGAATTGGAGAAAGCGCCGCGCCCCTCGTAACCGATGCCCAGGACCTCGCGCGCTTTCGAGTGGCCGCCGTCGGCTGCGATGAGATAACGTCCCCGCAGCACGCGCTCGGCGCCGCCTTCCACGTCCTTGATGACGACGCTGACGCCCGCGGAGTCCTGCTTCACATCGGTAATCTGTGCCCCTTGAATCACGGTCGCCCCGGCTTCACGGGCGCGTGCACGCAGAATGGGTTCAAGATTCGGCTGATTCAGGTACAGCCTGCGGCACGGACTGAGTGCCTCAACGCCTTCGTTGAGACTGGCCATGATGTCGGCGAGCTTGCGGCCCGCCAGGGACTCCAGCGCGACGATGGCCCCCTCGGGCACAAAATCCTTCGCCGAGCCTTCCCGGACCGAGTCTTCGATACCCAAGGAGCGAAACATCTCGAGCGTGCGCATATGAAAGAATGCCGCACGGGGAAGGGGTGAGCTTTCCTTCAGCCGGTCGATGGCGATGGAGCGAATGCCGCGCTGGGCGAGAAAGGCGGCCGCGCACAGGCCCACGAGGCCGCCGCCGGCGATCAGTACCGGTGCCTCATCCTTCGCATTCGCATCCGGTTCGACCATGCCACTTCAGCTTGCGAGTTTCGCCGCCATGGTGGCGATGTGCTTGCCCTGGAAGCGCGCGCCATCGAGTTCAATCTTGCTCGGCTGCCGCTGGCCCTGGCTGCCGGCGATGGTGGTCGCGCCGTAGGGGCTGCCGCCAACAATCTCATCGAGCGTCATTTGTCCCTGGAAGCTGTACGGCAATCCAACGACCGCCAGCCCAAAATGCAGCAGGTTGGTGATGAGCGAAAATAGAGTCGTCTCCTGACCCCCGTGCTGGGCGGCGGTGGAGGTAAAGGCGCCGCCGATCTTGCCGTTCAGTGCCCCACTGGCCCACAGGCCACCAGCCTGATCCAGGAAGGCCGCCATCTGCGACGCCATGCGTCCGAAGCGGGTGGGACAACCCACGATGATCGCATCGTAGTTGCGCAGATCCTCGATGGTCGCAACCGGTGCAGTCTGGTCCAGCTTGAAGTAGGAGGCCTTGGCGACCTCCGGGGGGGCGGTCTCGGGGACCCGTTTTACGTCCACCGAAGCGCCGCTCGAGCGCGCGCCTTCCGCGACGGCATTGGCCATCGTTTCGATGTGGCCATAAGAGGAGTAGTAGAGCACCAGTACTTTAGCCATTCAGGATTCCTTCGGGCAGTTCGGGGCCGGGCGGAACAGCCTTTGAGAATAGGCTCGAGCTGATTAGTCGACTAGATGGCATAATAGGACGGGTGTCATCCAAAAACACACGTAATGTGATCGACCTCAATCACACCCTATTGTTTGTGGAAGTCGTGCGCGCAGGCAGCTTCGCGCAGGCCGGAAACAGATTGGGAATGCCGGCGAACTCCGTCAGCCGCAAGATTCGGCAGCTGGAAACGCAGCTCGGCAGCCGACTCATCCACCGCTCCACGCGCAAATTGAGTCTCACGGCCGCGGGTCGCGATTTCTTCGATCGCTGCGAACCATCTGTTTCCACCCTGGTCCTGGCCTGCAAGGAATGGAGCGACGGCGACCCTCCGACCGGCAGCGTGATCCGCGTGGCCGCGCCCACCGATTTCTTCGATGTCTTTCGCCTCGAGTGGATCGCCGACTTTCTGAGCACTCATCCGCGGCTGCGAATGGAGTTTCTGCTCGACGATGCCAAGGCGGACCTGATCGCCGCGAGCATCGACGTGGCGTTTCGGGCGAAACACCTCGTGGAGGCCTGGCATGTGGGCCACAAGCTCATTGACAGTTATTTCGCGCTGGTCGCAAGCCCGTCCTATATCGCCAGTCGCGGCACGCCCGCCACCCCACAGGCCCTGGCGGCGCACGACTGCCTCGCGCAATCCAGTCGCCCCGGACCGGTGACCTGGCAGCTGCAGGGCCCGGAGGGTCCCCACGGCATAGAGGTCACGGGACGCTTTCGCGCTAACGCCTCGCGGGTGGTGCTGCAGGCGGCCCTGGCGGGGCTGGGCATCGCGCTGCTGCCGGATTCCGTCACGGCACCTGACATTGCGGCCGGTCACCTCGTTCGTGTCCTGCCCCGCTATCGCCGCGACGGTGCGGACCTCTACGCCGTGTATGGGAGCCGTCACCAGATTCCGCAGGCGGTGACGGACTTCGTCACGTTCACGGGGGAAAAGGTCCATTCAGTTCGCTGACGCAGCGTTTTCCTGCGCTTGGAAATCTAAGGTAACCTGCCACAATTCCGGACGCGGCAGTTCCGAGAACCATAACGAGGTAGCAATCAATGACAAATTCAGTAACCACTCCCTTGTACATCGGGGGCAAGGAACGACAGACCGCGGACAAGATGGCGATTGCCGACCCGGCCAAACCGGGTGTAGTCGTGGGCCATGCTGCCGCCGCCTCCACCCAGGACGTCAGCGATGCCGTCGGTGCCGCGAAGGCCGCCTACCCGGCCTGGTCGGCTCTCTCGCCTCAGCAGCGCGCCGAGAAGATGCTCGCGGCGCTGAAGGGTATTGGCGAGAATCGAGATGCCGATGCGGCCATCCTTTCGCAGGAGAACGGCAAGATCCGCTTTGAAGCCTGGATCGATTCGCTGGTACTGGAACTGCGCTGGAAGCTTGCGCTCAGTCACGCCGACGAAGTCAACGCCTCGAAGGTGCTGCCCCCCATTCACGGGGCTATTCCGGTGGAAACCACGGTGGCCTACCAGCCGCTGGGCGTCGTCACCATCATCGTGCCGTTCAACTGGCCGGTCGCCATTCTCGGCGCCGCACTGCCGCATGCACTTCTGGCCGGCAATACGGTCATCGTGAAACCGCCGCTGACGGCGCCGCTGGCCACCGCGCGCATTGTGCAGCGCATCGCCGAACAGCTGCCCGCCGGCGTGCTCAACGTCATAACGGGCCCGGATGCCAACATGACCGCACTGATCCGCAATCCCGACGTGGCCAAGGTGTGTTTCACCGGCTCGGTCAATGGCGGCAAGAAGATGATGGAGCTGGCCTCGCACAGTCTCACCCGCGTCACGCTGGAACTGGGCGGCAACGATGCCGCCATCGTGCTGAAAGACGCGATCCTCGACGACGCACACCTGGACCGGCTGTTCGCCGCCATCTACGACAGCACCGGCCAGATCTGCATGAACGCCAAGCGCCTGTTCGTGCACAAGTCGCGTGTCGATGAAATGGTCAAGGGTCTGTCCGCGCGTCTGGAGAAGGTCAAACTCGGCTATGGCCTCGACAAGGCCACGACGATGGGCCCCCTGCATTCGCCGGCGCAGAAGGCCTTCGTCGACAGTCTCATCAAGGAGGCCAAGGATGCCGGCGCGAAAGTGCTGGAATTCGGCGAGCTGCCGGGCGGCGACATGAAGGGCGGCAACTTCGTGCGCCCGGCGATTGTCGTCGATCCCAGCCTCAAACTGCGCGTCGTGACCGAAGAGCAATTCGGCCCGGTGATTCCGATCATCCCCTTCGAGACCGAGGAGGATGCGGTGCGCATGGCCAATGACAGCTGGGCGGGATTGAGCGGTTCGGTCTGGACGGCCGACCCCAAGACGGCCAATCGCGTCGGCGGTCAGATGGTCTGTGGCTACGTCTGGGTCAATGATCACGGCGCCACCCGCCTCGACCTGCGGGCGCCCTTCGGCGGCATGAAGGCCTCGGGGATCGGTCGCGAGCAGGGCATCGAAGGAGTGCGTGCCTTTCAGGATACCCGCTCCATCGCCCACCTGAATGCGGCCGCGCTCGCCTCCATGGCGCACTAGGGTCCGGCGCACTCCAGCAGACAAGGGCGCGATGAACACCGGCTTCGAAAGCGGCCACTGTTCATTGCGCCTGCCCTGCCCACCATGATTCTCGAAACAGCGACGGTAACGAAGCGGCAGTACGAGATGCTTGCCGACTTCCGCTATCAGTTGCGGCGGTTTCTTCGCTACAGCGAGCGCGTGACGCGCTCACAAGGCATCACACCGCTTCAGTATCAACTCATGCTGCAGGTGGAGGGATACCCGGGGCGCGACTGGGCAACGGTCACCGAGTTGGCCGAACGCCTGCAGGCGAAGCATCACGGCGTCGTCGCCCTGCTCACCCGCTGTGCAAAACGCGGTCTGCTCGCACGCAACGCCAGTGTCTCAGATCGGCGCAGTGTCGAAGTCCGCTTGACGCCGAAGGGCAAAAAGTTGCTACTGCGAATCGCCCAAGTGCAGCTCGAGGAGTTGCAGACGCTGCAGGGTCAGTTCGTGCCCACTCTCAAAGCCATTGCCTCGTAGCCTGCGGCAGGCATCACGGGACATTGCGGCCAAGAAAATCAAAATGCCGCTCGCGCTGGCTGTCCTCATCGTGCACGACTCGCGAGGGCTTGAGAAGATCACTGCGGCTGACGATGCCGATGACCTGCAGGGAAGCGGCATTGTCCACGATGGGTACCCGTTCGATACCACCGGCGGCCAGCTGCGACGCCACCATCCGGCAGGTATCCGCCGGGGTTGCGAACACCTCGATGGGCTGCCCCAGGAGCAGGTCGGACACGGGACGCTCGAGCCCATCCGGCAACCACGCCTGCAACTTGGCCCGATCCAGCATCCCGATCAGCCTTTGTTCCAGCACCACCGGATAGGCGCGGTGCAGCTGATCGGGTCCAAAGTGCTTGCGCAACACCTCACCGGCGGCCATGGATCCCTCGATGGTCACAACCGAGCGCGTCATCACCTCATCGACAAAGTGCCGATCCAGTGGATCGACGCCATATTCCCGATACACATGCCGCCCGCGGCGGGCGATCTTTTCAGTGAGAATCGAACGCGGCATGACGATGACGGTAAAGCCATAGGCAACCACGCAGCCCAGTATCGTGGGCAGGAATGCGTTGACGTCATGCGTCAGACCGAATGCAAAGACCACCGCGGTGAGCGGCGCGCGCATGGTACCGCCCAGGATGGAAGCCATGCACACCAGCGCCCACAGCTCCGGACTGCCTCCCGGCAGCCACGGTCCGAGCACCGTACCCAATCCCGCTCCGATCGTGAGCAGTGGCGCGAGCACGCCGCCGGAAGTTCCGGAACCCAGAGCGACGACCCAGATGCAGGTCTTGACCGCGAGCAGGCCGAGCGCGGCGGCCAGCAGCACATGATTCTGCAGCAGATCACCGATCACATCGTAGCCCACGCCCAGCGCCCGCGGCTGCATGAACCCGCCGATTCCGACAACGAGACCGCCGATGGCAGGCCACCACATCCAATGTAGTTTCAGATGACCGAAAAAGTCTTCCACGAAATATACGAAATTGGTCATCAGCGCCGACAGCACGCCGCTTGCCAGCCCCGCGATCACGCATGAGAGCATCGCAATCATGGTGGGTGCGGGCGTCTGCAATGCAAACAACGGACCCGGCACGGCCCACAGCGGCCGCAGGAAACCGGCAACGGCGCAACTGATGGCCACGGGCAGCAGACTGCGCGGCCGCAGCTCGAATAGCAGCAATTCAACCGCGAGCAGAATCGCCGCAAGGGGCGTTCCAAACACTGCGGTCATGCCGGCGCAGGCGCCGGCCACCAGGAGCGCCTTGCGCTCCGAGGCTGTCAGGTGGAAGGCCTGCGCCAGCAGCGAGGCCGCCGCACCGCCCGTCATGATGATTGGCCCTTCCGCTCCGAACGGGCCGCCGCTGCCGATCGCGATGCCCGATGAGAGCGGCTTGAGAATCGCAATCTTCGGCGACATACGGCTTTTGCCGAACAGAATGGCCTCGATTGCCTCGGGTATTCCATGGCCGCGGATCTTCTCGCTGCCGTAGCGGGCGATGAGGCCGACCATGAGGCCGCCGATCGCGGGTATGAGAATGACCAGCAGTCCCAGATGATTGAGGGCCGGGGAGCGGTCGGCCAGCGAGACCGTCTGGTAGAAGAAAATATTGGTGAACAGGCGGATCGCCGCCAGCAGCACCGCCGCACCCACGGTGCTGATGCCCCCGATCACCAGCGCGAACGCGGAAAGCATGAGCAGTCGATTGCCGGTGGCAAAATCACTGCCACGGGGCAAATCTTCATCTGAATTGGGCTCGATCGCGGATATCACGTGCTGATTCTCGGGGTTCTTCAAGGCGGGGATAGCTGCAACTGTATCATAGCGTGATACATGCAGGCCGGAATTGTAGGACAGGACTGACAAACGAAGAAGGAATATAGGCGTTTGCCAACATGACAATTCGTTCAGCCTGCAAAGGGGCTGAACTATAATTATTGGCTGCGGTGTTCAACCGCAGGCCGAGGACTGGAATGGGAACGACGAAGAGCATCACGGAGGCCGGAGCGCAGGCGCCGGCGGATGCCGTTTCCGAGTCGAACTTCATTGTACAGGCGCGACTGGCTGCGGTGGTCGACTCTTCTGACGATGCGATCGTCAGCAAGACCCTCGAGGGGCGCATTCAAAGCTGGAATGCCGCGGCCGAACGGCTGTTCGGCTACACCGCAGCCGAGATCATCGGCAAGCCCATCATGATAATCGTGCCTCCGGAGCTGCAGGCTGAAGAGCGTCAGATCCTGGAACGATTGAAGCGGGGCGAACGCGTCGAGCACTTTGAGACCGTGCGTCTCACCAAGGATGGTCGTCGTGTGCCGATTTCGCTGACGGTCTCGCCGGTGCGGGACCCGCAAGGCGTCATCATCGGCGCCTCAAAGATTGCCCGCGACGTTTCCGAACGCCACCGCTCCGAACGCGAGCTGCGCCTCACGCAAGGGGAGCTGAAGGCCCATGCGGACGCACTCGCCGAACTCAACGAGTGCACGGCGCGACTGTGGAGCTGCCACACTCCCGAGGACGGCCTGGGAGGAGTTTTGAATTCGGTGGTGGATCTGCTCGGGGCCGACCAAGGCCACTTGCAGTTGCTGGACGAGGGCCGCGGCGTGCTGCACATTGCTGCGCAACGGGGATTTGAACGGGACTTCCTCGCCGCCTTCCGCGCTATCACCACGGAGCACAAGTCGGCTTCCGGCCGGGCGTTGCGATCACGCACCCGCATTGTTGTTGAAGATATCGAAACGGACTCACTCTACGAGACGCTGCGGCCCATCGCACGCGCAGCCGACTATCGCACTGAAGTGTCGACGCCTCTGATCGGCCCCGATGGCATCCTGGTGGGCATGCTGTCGATTTACTTCAAGTGCGTCCACAGACCGACCGACCAGCAATTGCGGACAATGGATCTGTTCGTGCGACATGCTTGCGACTTCATCCGGCGTTGCACGATGGAGCAGGCGCTGCGGGTACGTGAGGAGTCTTTGCGCGAAGGTGATCGTCGCAAGGACGAATTTTTGGCATTGCTGGCACACGAGCTGCGCAATCCGCTCGCGCCGGTCCGCTACGCTCTGGCGACCATGCGCAAACCGGGTCTCACGCCGGAGCAACGCGTACGTGCAAACGAAGTTATTGAGCGACAAGTGGTTCACATGACTCATCTGCTCGACGACCTGCTGGACGTTTCACGTATCACACGCGGATCGATTGCGCTCAAGACGAGCAGCACCGAACTGGCGCTGGTGCTCGGCTCGGCCATCGACGCAGCGCGACCCGTCATTGACGGCAAACAGCACCAGCTTTCGGTGGAGCTGCCTGCGCAGCCCGTGCACCTGGAGGCGGACGCCGTGCGGCTGACACAGGTTTTCTCCAACCTGCTCATCAACGCCGCGAAATATACCGACCCGAAGGGCACGATCCGCGTGCAGGCGGTGTGCGCGGACCACGAGCTCGTCATTTCAATCCGCGACAACGGCATTGGCATTGCACCGGAGATGCTGCCGCGGCTCTTTACGCTATTCAGCCAGGCGCGCTCGGCCATGGAGCGCTCCGAAGGCGGCCTGGGCGTGGGTCTCGCCCTGGTGCGCGGCCTGGTCACGCTGCACGGCGGAAGCGTCGAGGCCCGCAGTGCGGGGCTCAATCTGGGCAGTGAGTTCATTGTGCGCTTGCCGGTAGGCACGACGGTATCGGCACCCGTGGATGCCGAAGTTGCCGCCAAGGCGCGGGCTTGCAATGGCGGCCTGGAGGTCCTGATCATCGATGACAATCAGGATGCCGCCGACAGCTGCGCGACTTTATTGGAGCTTTCCGGACACCGGGTGCGCGCGGCCTATACCGGCCATCAGGGGCTCGAATTGGCGCAAGAGCTCCAACCCCAGGTCATGCTGCTGGACATCGGCCTGCCGGACATGAGCGGCTATGACCTCGCTGGCGCAATTCGCTCCATGCCGTGGGGTCACGAAACGATTCTGATTGCGGTCACCGGTTGGGGCCAGGAGACAGACCGGGAGCGCGCGTTCCGTGCCGGCTTCGACTATCACCTGACCAAGCCCATTTCGACCGATGCCCTGGAATCCCTGCTGCAGTCATTGCGGCCCGTGACAAAGACCGCCGAATCGGCCTGAAGCCCGTGCCGCAAGTTCACCGCCTCGTCGGTCGTTGCGCGCTGCTGATGTGCCTCGGAATCCGCGTTGCGGTCGCGCAGCCGGCGCCCGGGAGCGCGGTCTCACACCCTTTCAGCATCACCAGATCCGACCCGGCTCTTGATGCCCTCATCGCACCCGATGCCAAACTCAAAATGGTTGCCGCCGGATTTGGTTTCATCGATGGGCCGGTGTGGGTCGCAGGTCAGCACGGCGCCGCAGGCTATCTGCTGGCGAGCAGCATCATCGACAACGTCATATACAAAGTGACCACGGCCGGGAAGGTATCGGTATACCTGGACCGCGCCGGTTACAGTGGCGAGGACTTCGCCAACGTCGGCAAGTTCGCGCAGATCGGACGGGCCCATGTGCTGTTGATGGGACCGGGCTGCACCGGGATCGACGGACAGGGACGACTGATATGGTGTGCGGGCCAGGATCTTGCCATCAAGCGTCTGGAAAAGGACGGTACGCGCACGGTACTGGCGGCGGGCTTCGACGGAAAACATTTCAATGGTCCGAATGATGTTGCGATTGCTACGGACGGTGCCATCTATTTCACCGATTCTGACGTCGGACTTCGAGGCGGCATTCGCGGCCCGCTCGCACAGATGCCCGACTCGGTGTGGAGATGGAAATCCGGGAAAGTCGCGCTGGTGGTCAGCCGTGAAACGCTCGGCGCCGAACCCAATGGCATCGCATTGTCCCCGGACGACAAATATCTGTACCTGTCCGCCGGAACGATCTCCCCGGACCCGAAGGTGATGCGCTATCCCGTCAATGCGGACGGCAGCGTGGGAGCGGGTGAGATCTTCACCCATGGCAGCGGCATCGGCGATGGCATGAAGACGGATGGCGCCGGGAATCTGTGGTCGACAGACGCGCTGCCGGGCACCGTACGCATCACCGCACCCAGCGGGCGGCTCCTGGGCCTGTTGCACTTGCCTACACCGGGCGATGCCGAGCCGCGCAAGACAACCTGCGCATCAAGTGTCGCGTTTGGCGGCGATGATGCAAAGACCCTGTACATCACGGCCTGTGAGTTCATCTACGCCATTGCGCTGAAGGCGCCGGGCCTTCTGGAGGGTCCGGGCGGTCAGCAATGAGCCGGCTGGCTCACTTCGTCAGGTGCTTCGACTGCGTGTCCCAGTTGGCGTTCACGCAAAGATCGCACTTGGCGCCGAAGAACATTGCGCGTGCCTTGCTGTCCCCCTTGAACTGCCACAACACCCAGTTCGAGGCGACATTGGCGAATTCACCACCACCCGGGTGAAACATGGTTGCCGTATGCCCGGCGCCGTGCCGCGAACCGTAGAAGGCCGGCAGCCCTTCGATGGCGTCGTAGGTTGCCCTGGAGCGCCCCATCATGAAATCGCGCTCATGGCCGTTGATCAGCAGCACCGGACCGTGCAATTTGGTCAGGGGATCAGTCCCCTCAACGCCTGAATTGAATACGCCGATGGTGCCGACCCGTGGATCGGCGCCGAGTGTGATCGCCAGTACTCCGCCGCACGACTGACCCATCACCGCAACTTCCTTGGTCTGAATCTTCCCCTGCAACGGCGAGCCGGCACGCGCATTTTCCTGCTCGGCCCAGCCGATCGCCGCCCTGAGGTCATCGGCGTTGGCCTGACGGCGCGGCGCGCCCGCCTGAGCCGCACCGGCGGTGGTAACGACCAGGAATCCGTGCGAGGCGATCGTGGAGAGGAATCCGGCGTAGCGCGGGCTGTCGATGGCGCAGCCGCCATTGCCCCATACCACCAACGGCAGGGTGTCGCGCTTCGGAAAGCGATCGAGGCTCGTCGGTCGGAAGGTCTTCAGGCCGGGCGCACCAAAGGCGGGTTCAGCGCTGACCGCGTAGGGCCCGGGCTGCGCCTTCGGCGCCCCCTCTTCCGGAAGCGCCGAGGCGATCATTTCAGGCGTGACCCCGGCAAGCTGGGCGTAGGAGGTACCGTCCACGCTGAGCAAAGCCAAAGCCATCAGACCCCAGGAAGCTTTCATCACCGATCTCCTCGCCCCGGATAGCACTTCAGGACTTTGGCGGGGTGCCCTTGAAATTGGCCTGCAGCAGGTGCGTCAGGGTATGCACATAGCGCAACTTGCCGTTTTCCACCCTGAACAGATGACTGTCGGGCGAGCCGCTGCCTCCATTGGGACCTCCGGCGCCGAAAGTGCAGTACACCGAAACCGTCCCAAGCACCTCGTCGACGACGAAGCGCCGGTTGGCGATGTTGACGCCGGCCGGGACGCCGACCTCGCAGCTGTCCGACGGGGACCCCTTGCCGGTATATCCGGCACCCCCCTCGACGCGCACGCAGGGGAAACCCCACGGTACCCGATCGATCTTCTTCTCCAGGAAGGCATCAAGGTAGGCATTGGCCGCCGCGACCAGGGTGCCGCGCGAACTACGCTTCTGTGCAGGAATCGGGCCCCAATCCTCTGCCGCCGAGTACTTCAGATACGAATCGGCGTTGAAGAGCCAGTAGCCCGTCGTCGTCCACAGGATCTCGATCTCCACGATCTTGTCGTGATTAACGCGCAGGCGAGTGCTCAGGACATAAGGGGCGGCCTTGTCTGTCACGATCACCTCGGTGATCGACTGGCAGGTGTCGGTGTCGAAGAAGCTGCGATGATGATCGATCTTCATCGCCTTGGTGATCAGACCCGTCTGCATGTCGGCCGCGGCCGTGTTCTCCCAATACCCCACTCCCTTCGACAGCGGCAAGCCGGACACATCGCCCTTGGTCTGAGCCGCGATGTACAAGTCGACCGCCTGCTGCAGGCCGCCGCGAGTGCAGGACACTTCGGCCTCGCTGAGCGCGGGAATCAGCAGTGCGCCGCCGACCGCGAGGTAAAGCCATGCGAAATTGATTCGTTTCATTGGTATTCACCTTATCCTGTGGACCGGCGCGAAGACGCAGAAAATGGCAGTATTCGCAGCGCATGGCAAGCCCGGCACGGCAACACTGGCCAGGGAGGCAGAGTGACCACCCGAAGTAGACAGGACAAGGCGAATCTGCGCCTCGTGAAGCGCATATACGAGGAAGTACTGGGGCCGATCGACTCCGGTGCCGTCGATGCCCTCTTTGATCCGGGCTACATCCAGCACAACCCCAATGCCGCCACTGGTTCGCAGGGTCTGAAGGAAATGTTGGATCGGGCCAAGGTCAAATACCCGAAGGCCGAACACCGGGTCAAGCGCCTGCTCGTCGACGGGGACCTGGTAGCCGCGCATGTCCATGTCATTTTCCATCCGGGCGATGACGGCTTCGCGGTGGTGGATATCTTTCGCATCGCCCATGGCAAGATTGTCGAACACTGGGACGTGATGCAGCCGGTGACCAGCAGCAGCAGCAGCAAGAACAACAACGGACGCTTTTAGGGGGATCGGATGGAATCGAATGTGGCGACCGCCGGTGTGATTCCGGCGGCACGAAATACCCTGCTCGGCCGCTGGTCGTGGGCGCTCTTTGACGGCGCACGCATTCCCGACAATGTGCTGGTCAATATCTTCGTATTTTCAGCGTATTTCAGCACCGTCGTGATTTCCGATCCGGTGCACGGCCAGGTGGTCTGGAGCTACACCAGCGCGGTCGGCGCCATCCTGGTCGCCATCGGCGCGCCGATTCTCGGCGCCATCGCCGATGCGGGCGGACGGCGCAAACCCTGGCTGGTGGGCTGCATTGCGGTCGGCGTTCCGTCCATGATGGCGTTGTGGTATGCGACCCCCAACATGAACGAAGGGCTGGTTTGGATCATGGCTGCCATTGTCGGGAGCATGCTTTTTTACGAGTACTCCGCGGTCTTCTGCAATGCAATGCTGCCGAACATCGCGCCAAAGAGCATCGGGTTCTGGAGCGGCATGGGATTTGCGCTGGGCAATGCTTTTGGTGTCGTTCTGTTCCTGTTCTTTTTGTTTGCCTGGAGCTGGAATGCAAACCCGCTGTTTGGCCTCGACAAGGCCATGCATCAGCCCGAGCGTGCCGTCGGTATCCTGGCGGGCGTGTGGATGCTGATCTTCGGGCTGCCGCTGTTTTTGTTTACTCCCGACTCCCCGGGAACGAAGCTGAGCGCGGGCGAGGCGGTTCGCAAGGGTCTGAGCAGTCTCCTTGAAACCCTGTCTCGAGTGCGCCAGTTCCGCAACGTCGGCATCTTTCTGATTGCGCGCATGACCTACAACGAAGGCTTTGTCGTTCTGATGAGTTTCAGCGGCATCTACGCGGCCGGTGTGCTGCGCTGGAGCGCCGATGCGCTGATCGTGCAGGGACTGTTGAACAGTGTCGCGGCCGCATTGGCCGGCGCCCTGGCCGGCTGGATGGACCTGAAGATCGGTTCGCGCCGCAGCGCGATGATTTTCGTCGCCGGCTCGCTGCTCGCAATCGTGATCGTGTGTTCGACGAGCCCCGACACGGCGCTGTTCATCAAGCTGGCGCAGCCCTTGCAGCATTTTGGCGGCGTCTTCCCGACCATCCCTGACATCGTGTTCTGCGTCGCGCAAGTTCTCGCGGCGACCTTTGTCACCGGAGGTCTGTCCTCCAGCCGCGCGCTCATGGGCAAACTCGCGCCGCCCGCCATGCTGAATGAGTTCTTTGGCGTCTATGCGATGTCGGGCACGGCCACATCCTTCGTCGGACCGCTGGTGATCGGCCTTGTGACCTCAATTTCCCAAAGCCAACGCATCGGAATTGCCAGCGGTATCGCCTTCCTACTGGTCGGAATGGTGCTGTTGTTGCGGGTCAAGGAGCCCGAAGTCGCGGCGACTGCCTAGGCGCTGGCCCACAGGTGCTGGGCTGCGTACGCGCGCCAGGGGCGCCACGCCTGCGCACGCAGCAGCATTTGCGGCGCCGACGGACGCAGTCCCGTGGCGTCGGTCAAGGCGCGCATCAGGCCGACATCAGCAGCCGGAAAGGCGTCGGGCTCGCGCAGCTGTCGCAGCGCGATGTACTGCGCCGTCCATTCCCCCACTCCGCGGATGGAGCGAAGGCGCGCAATTGCCTCGTCGAGTTCGCAGTGGGTACCAAACAGCTCCGGATTAGCGAGGGCAGCCGCGGCGACGCCGCTGAGCGTGGCCGCGCGGCTGCGCGGCATGCCGAGCGTCCTCAGATCCGCCTCGGCCAGCGCTGCTGGGGTCGGAAAAACGTGCGTCAGGTGCTGATCCGGGTCGGTGAGCGGCGCTCCGTACGCGGCGACCAGTCTTCCGGCCAGCCGGATGGCGGCCGAGACCGTGATCTGCTGGCCCAGCACGGCGCGGATGGCCAGCTCAAAGCCATCCCAGGCGCCGGGCACCCGCAATCCCGGACGCTGTTTCAACAGCGGCGCCAGGACCGGGTCTGTTCCCAGATGGGCCGCAATGCTCAGCGGGTCGGCCGCCAGATCAAACTGCCGCCGCAGCCTTGCGATGATATTGGGCAGCATCGCAAGCCTCGGTATGCGAATACTGGCCCGCAGGGCATTGCCGGCCGCCGGCTGCACACTGATCCGACCCTGGACACCGCCCAGCGCAATGGTACGTGAATAGCTTGAGTCGGCCACCCATTCAACGCCGGCAATGGCGCGCTGCCTGAGAAACCCGAGCATGGCCGGCCAGTCATAGGGCGGCTTGTATCGCAGCAGCAGACTGAACTCGCCTTGATCCGCGACGGCGACATCCGGGCCGTCCAGACGACGCAGTGCGCCCGGCGGTCGACCGAACAGGGCGAGAAAGATTTCATTGAAGCGACGGATACTGCCGAACCCGGCCGCAAATGCGATCTCGGTCATCGGCAGATGAGTCTCATGGATCAGCTGCTTGGCGAGCAGGATACGGCGGGTTTGGGCGACCCCGATGGGAGAGGCCCCGAGGTGCTGGCGAAACAGTCGCCGCATTTGCCTCTCCCCTACTCCGAGTCGCTCGGCGAGGGCATCGACGTTGCCGTTGTCCAGAGCGCCGAGTTCGATCAACGCCAGGCCGCGCGATACCGTATTGGAGGTGCCGCGCCACGCCGGCATGTCGGGCGCAGTCTCGGGTCGGCAGCGCAGACAGGGACGGAACCCGGCCTCGTGTGCAGCGGCCGCAGTCGGAAAGAATATGACGTTCCGGGATTGCGGCGTGCGTGCCGGACAGATCGGGCGACAGTAGATCCCGGTGGTCTTCACGGCCGTGAAAAAGCGCCCGTCGAAGCGCACATCGCGAAGCTTTACCACCCGGTAACAGGCGTCGTGGTCCAGGTCCATAGAGCGTGATGTTCGCACCGATGGGCGATTCGGACTAGCGGTTTTCGGACACCAATGTGATCGCACCCCTGAGGATATATTCATGTCCGAAATCCGCCAGCGGACCGGACCTGAGATGGCCAGAATCGCTCCCATCGGCCCGCCACGTGCCGCCAATCTTTGAGGTGCCCACCATGAGCTATCTGTACAAGACCATGCCCTCGCCGGTCGGGCAGCTCACGCTTGTCGGCAGTGATCGGGGCCTCGCCGCTGTGCTGTGGGAGGATGATGATCCGTCACGGGTGCGGCTGGGAGAGCGCAAGGAAGACGCAGCCCACCCGTTACTGACGCGGGCGCAACAGGAACTTGAGGAATACTTTACCGAGGAGCGGCGCACGTTCACGGTAAAGCTTGACCCCGCCGGCACCGAATTCCAGAACCGGGTATGGAACGCGCTGCGCACCATTCCATTTGGTGAAACCCGCAGCTACGGGCAGATCGCTGATCAGATCGGCAACCGCAAGGCCGTCCGCGCCGTGGGCGCGGCCAACGGCGCAAATCCCCTGTCCATCATCGTGCCCTGCCACCGGGTCATCGGGGCGAACGGCAAACTGACCGGCTTCGCCGGCGGCCTTGATGTCAAGGCGCGGCTGCTCGCGATGGAGAAGCGCTCAGGCCTGCGGGCCGGCCCCGGCGAACTTCATCTGGATTGACCCGCGGCGCTCCAGGAACTTCCACACGCCCTTCTCGCGCACGAAACGATCCTGCATTTCGCCGAAATACATAGGCCCAGTGGAAATGAACGGCGGCGCGGCACCCTCAGGAGGGGTGGTCGCAATCATGGTGAGATAGGACAGCCCGCGCGCCGCGTCCCGGCTCTCGACATCGATCATGACGCTCGTGGTCAGATGCTTCGTCAATAGCGTTTTCGGGCGGGTCAGCAGCGAGGTACGGATTGCCTCACGTCCCTGGATCAGCTGGCCGGGATTCATCGGACGCGCAAAGGAGCCGTTTTCGGCGAAGCAGTCCGCAGCGGCGTTCATATCGCCCAAATCCAATGCCCGGCCGTAGGCAAAGGTAAGTCGTTCGCAGGCCCGCTCTATTTCCATTCGCTCGATGGGGCTCAGAACGTCCGACATGATGTATTCCCCTCCGGTCAAGACAATGTGTGCGTGAATTGTAGCGCCTGCCCGGCGGGGCCGCGCAATAATGCGCGGGCGTTCCGGTCGACATGCTGGAGAGATGCTGATCATGCTGAAGCTGTACCACGCCGAGCCCGTCGCGAATTCCCTGAAGACCCTCATCAATCTGAAGGAAAAGGGACTCGAATTCGAGAGCATCTATATCGATCTGCACCGCTTCGAGCAGCACGAGCCGGCCTTTGTCGCGATCAATCCCGAAGGCCAGGTACCCGTACTCGACCATGATGGGCACATCATCACGCACACGACAGTGATCGGTGAATACCTTGAGGATGCGTTTCCGGGCACCCCGCCCCTGCGCCCAGCGGATGCCTTGGGCAAGGCACGCATGCGCTATTGGAACAAATTCTGCGACGAGCATGTCGTGAACTTCGTCTCCATGCATGGCTGGCATCGGCTGGTCACGACCATCGCCCGCTCGGTGGAGGCCGGAGAGTTTGCGCGGCTGATGGAACGCATTCCGCTGCACGAACAGCGCGAGAAGTGGCGCACCGCGCGCTCCGGCTTCAGCGAAGCGGATCTGGCCAATGCCACCCGCAAGATCGAGGTCGCCGTGGACAAAGTCGAGCAGCAACTGTGCAAATCGCCATGGCTGGCAGGGGATACCTTCACGCTTGCCGACATCAACTTCTTTGCCATCGGCGGCGTGGCGCTCGACCGTCTGTTTCCAACGATGCAGGTGGGCACCCGCGCGCCTCACCTGAGCGATTGGGTAGCCCGCATGTTTGATCGGCCCGGTGTCAAAGCGGCCTTTGCGATGCCGGATCGCACTAACCCCAAGCTGCGCACCTTCACGGGCGAGATTCAATGATGGCGGCACTTCAGGCCAGGAATTTACGCGCGCCCTCCACCGTCTTGGCATCGCCAGTGCCTAAGTCAGCCGGCGGGGGAACCGCACGGCCACGCAGCACCGCCGGGCGTGCGCCGATGCTGTCGATCCAGCGCTGCACATGTGCAAGGCCGTCAAGGGTCACGCCGGACCAGGCATGGCCGCTTACCCAGGACCAGTTGGCGATATCGGCAATCGAGTAGTCCCCGGCCAGGTATTCATGGGCCGCCAGCCGCAGATCGAGCACTTCGAGCAGCCGGCGCACCTCACGCTGATAACGCTCGATGGCGTAGGGAATCTTCTCGGGGGCATAGCGGAAAAAGACATTGGCCTGACCCATCATCGGGCCGATGCCGCCCATCTGGAACATCAGCCACTGGATGACCAGTGAGCGGCCCTTCACGTCCCTCGGCAGCAGCCTCCCGGCACGTTCGGCGAGGTAAATCATGATCGCGCCGGACTCGAACACCGCGAAGTCGCCGTTATCGCGATCCACGATGGTCGGGATTCGCCCGTTCGGGTTGATTTGCAGGTAGGCCGGCGCCTTCTGCTCGTTCTTCGACAGCGCCAGGGCGTGCACCGTGTAGGGAATACCCAGCTCCTCGAGAGTGATGGAAATCTTCCAGCCATTGGGCGTCTCGGCCGTGTAAAGATCGATCATCGTGAAATCCCCCCCAAAGTGGCATCATGCGCCGATGGCAAATATAACCCGTCGTGATGCGTTGCAGTTTGCAGGCATGGGAGCCGTTGCCCTTGGTCTTGGTCCCCTGGCTGCCCGGGCCCAGCAATTGAATTTTCCCAAGGGCGCGGTCATCCGCACCTTGTTCAAGGATTACGCACCGGGCGAACTTACCGGTGGTGCGACGCTCTTTCATGAGCATCTGTCGCTGGGTGAGGATTTCAGCGAGCGCTTCCGTGCCGCCTCACAGGCAGTGCTCGCCGCGCAGGGTATCAAGGTACCGGCCGCAGGCACTGCACCGCCGAGCGCTCCCCCGGGTCCTGATCCGATGCGCGATGTCGCGCTCATGGCCCAGGAACTACGCGATGCGCAGCACGACGGCGTGGCGTGCATCGTGGATGCCAGCCTGGAAGGGGCCGGCATGGACCTCAGATTCATCCGTGATGCAGCCAGAATGTCCGGGTTGCCGGTCGTCAAGGGCGCAGGTTTCTATACGCAGCCGTTTTACCCCAAGGCGCTCGCCAGCATGAGCGAGGCGCAGATCACCCAGGCGTTGATCCGGCAGGCCGATGAATATCCGGCAGGCGCATTCGGCGAAATCGGCTCCTGGGATGACATCACGGCGCTGGAGCGACGCGTGTTCCGGGCGGTCGGCAAGGCGCACCTGGCGACCAATCTGTCGATCTTCACGCACACCGGCATCCCCGGAAAGTCCGCCCTGGAGCAACTGGACATCCTGGAGGATGCGGGCGTGGATCCGCGCCGGGTCGCGATCGGCCACCTCGGCAATCTGAACGATCCCAACCTCTACGTGCACAAGGCCGTGTGCCGCCGCGGCGCCTATGTCGGCTTCGACCGTCAGGGCAGCCCGCGCGATGCATCCGTGGTGCCGCTCGTCATGGGTTTGATCGAGGCTGGATTTGCCGATCACATCCTGATCTCAGGCGATGCATTTCGCAGCTACGCGCGACCCATCACGGTGTTCGTGCCCAAGCTCAAGGCCGCGGGTGTCGACGAGGCAACGCTGCATCGAATCACCGTGGAGAATCCGCTGCGCTTTCTGGCATTCGTGCCGAAGCGCCCGCGCGGGGTCAGTGCCGGATAGTCGCCAGCGCCCCGCCGTCGACTGCCCACGCGGCGCCGTTCACGAAGCTCGCTGCATCGGATAGCAGGAAGGTCACGACTTCGCCGACCTCCTCGGGCGTGCCGATCCGGTCCATCGTCGCGACCTTGCCCAATACCTTCTTGCCCGCGGTGACATCGCCGTTGAACATCATGCGCAGCATGGCCTCCAGCAACGGCGTGTCGATGACGCCGGGCATTACGGCATTGACCCGCACACCTTTTGCACCCACTTCACTCGCGGCGGTTCGCGTCAGGCCAATGACCGCATGCTTGGTGGAGTTGTAGGCACAGGCCCCCGCCAGACCACGCTCGCTGGCGATCGAACCGGTATTCACCACCGCGCCGTGGCCCTGTTTGAGCATCACCGGCAGCACATGACGCATCCCCAGGAATATGCCCTTCTGGTTTACCGCAACAATCCGGTCGAACTCCGCCTCGTCGTATTCGTAGATCGGACCCAGCTTGCCTTCCATGCCGGCATTGTTGAAGAAACCATCGATACGACCGAACACCTCGAGTGCCCGTGCCACATATGCCTGAACATCGGCTGACTTGCTGACATCGGCCACCACGGTCTCGACGCGCCGACCCAGTGCCTCCACGGCACCGCGGCGCGCGGCCAGCGCGGCGCCATTGATATCGACCAGCATCACATCGGCACCGGCCCCGGCAAGGCTCATCGCCGCCGCGTGGCCGATCATTCCGGCACCCCCGGTGATCACCACGACCTTGTCTTGCATGGATGAGGTCATTTACCCGTTTCCTTTGATAGTCCGGACCCGCGAAAGGGCATTGTCATCACGAACAGCAGACCACGCAGCCCCAGCAGCTTCAGACCCTCGCGCAGATCCGCAGGGGTCAGGCTTGCGGTCATCGGCATCGTCCCGAACACCTTGGCCTTGATGAGCAGTTGATTGCCGTCACGCTCAATGCGGCTGACAGTCATGAGTTCGCGCCGATCGGGCCCATAGACCTTCATGCCGGCTTTTCCAGTTTCTCAAAATCAATCTTGAGGTCTTCACACATCACCTGCGCCGTCGCCCGCCCGGCGCCGAACACACCACCGCCCGGATACTGGAATGGGCCGACGAGGTACAGCCGCTCGACGCCCGGCACTTTGTACTGGCCCAGGTCCGGCGTCGGGCGATGCGCCCCACTTTGATAACTGGTGGTGGCGATGCCGTGCAGGTCCCCACGCATGAAACTCGGTGAAGTACGTTCCATGTCGACCGGACTGTCACAGTGGAAATCGAGCAGCACTTCATCCAGGTTCGATACGTAGAGACGCAAGCGATCGAGCATGCTGCGCGCAAAGGCGTCCTTGGATTCATCCCAGGATTTGCCATCAGGTCGCATGTAGGGGGCGTAGTCCCACAGATGCGCGATGCCTTTGCCGGGAGGCGTGCGGGTGTCATCAAACATCGACAGGGATCCCAAGCCCAAAAGGTGCGTACGCATGAACCCGCCGTAGCGCAGATCGTCAAAGCATTCCCGCAGTTCCCGATAGGTCGGCGGCATCAGTTCGATCATCACCGACTGCACCGGATCTGCGGTCCGGAAGCGCAGCGGTCCATCCAATGCCGCATGGACCGTGACGCAGGCCGCCTCGGTGATGTGGGTGGCTTCGGCCGCCTGGCGCACCTGCGGATCAAGACCTGGAACCATGGATGACAGCTTGTGCGGATGGATCGCGCCAATGACGGCTTCGCGCGCCGAGTAGCGGCTACCATCGGCCGTGATCACGCCCGAGGCACGGCCGTTGGCGACGACGACCTCGCGAACGTCCTGGCTGGCGAGCACGGTGCCGCCGCGATCTTCAATGCATCGGGTCAGCGCCTCGGTGAGCTTGCCGCTGCCGCCCACCGGCACTCCAAAACCGTAGGCTTCGAGGAAACCCAGGAATACGAATACACCCAGGCCGGTCGCCTTCTCATCCGGGGACACCAGATTCTCACCGGCGACGCGGGCGAAATGTGCCCGCACCCGATCGTGTTCGAAATAGTCGGCCAGCACATCGTGACTGCTCATTTGCATGGCGCGCCAGAACTCCCGACCCTCGCGGCTTTGGTCGAGGAAGGCGAAACTCGCACCCTGAGGCGCGGGTGGCGTATACAGCGTCGATACCAGCATCGGCAGCCAGGTGGCCGCCTGCGCCGACAGCCGCAGGAAGGCCTCCGCATCGCGTTTCGAGAATTTGGCGATCTGCGCTGCGGATTTGGCCGGATCCCGATACAGCGCCAGGGTCGAGCCATCTTCGAACACCGACATCATCGGTGACTCGGGAAACAGATAGCGCAGACCGTAGCGGCCCTTCAATCCCAGCTCATCACGCTGCAGCAGCGGATTGGCCTGGATGAAGATATGCGTCATGGAATGCTGGTCGTGACGGTATCCCGGACGCGTCAGCTCTCGCGACACCACGCCTCCACCCAACCAGCCGTTGCGCTCCAGGACCAGTACGCGTTTGCCGGCCTTGGCCAGGTACGCGGCCGCAACCAGTCCGTTATGGCCGCTGCCGACGGCAATGACATCGAAGTCTTTTTGGCTGATCATAGGATCGATGTACAACAGTTCGGAAGGGGCATGTTCATGAGTCAGTCCAATGCGCAGGGCGAAGCGATCGTTAGGAAATTCTTTGAGCTGCTGAATGCGGAAGATCTCGAAGGTGTCCGCGCGCTGTTGACCGAAGATGCCGCCTGGCTGCCCCAGGCCCGCGACATGCCCGGCGCCGGTGAATACCGGGGGCGCAACGTCATAGTCGATGAGTTCCTCAAACCGATCCGCGGCATGTTCGCGAAGGGCAGTCCATCGAATCGCATCCTGTCCATGGCATCAAACGGTTCGCTGGTCCTGGCCGAGACCCATGGTACCGGCCACCTGCAGGACGGGCGTACCTACGACAATCGCTATGCCTGGGCATTCGAACTGCGCGGCGAGAAGATCGCGGTGCTGCGCGAGTATCTCGACAGCTACTACATCGTGCGTCTGTTCGGCGCGACCTGAACGGCGCATGGCGGTCAATTGGCGTACAGACGGACCGGCAGTCTGGCCGGACCGTGGCCGATGGTAGTCATCCAAGGCGTGGGCTCTCCCGCCAACTCGAAGCGCGCGACGCGACGCGCCACTTCGGTCAGGAGCACGTGCGCCTCCAGCTGCGCCAGCACGCGACCGACGCAGGCGTGAATCCCGTATCCCCAGCCCACCTGCTTCTTAAGGTCGCGGCCCATATCGTACTGATCGGGCTGCTGCCAGGCGCGGGGGTCGCGGTTCGCCGCGGCAAACATCAGGCCGACCCGCTGTCCGGCGGGCACGGTGTAGCCCCCGATATCGACGTCGCGAGTCGTGATGCGGCCGGCCATCCGTGACGGGGAGTCCCAGCGCAGACTTTCATCGAATGCCGAGCGCACCAGGGTCGGGTCGGCGCGCAGCTTCTGATACTGATCCGGAAATTTTGCAAAGGCATACATGGCATTGGCCATGGTCAGGATGGTCGTATCCGCTCCGGCAGCCAGGACGGTCTGCAGCAGCAGTTTGGCCTCGGCCTGAGTGATGACGCCATCATCGGCCATCCCGTACAGCACCATGCCGATGCCACCCTCGGACAGGTTGTCCCGGTCGCAGCACTGTTCGAGCCATGCCAGCACCGGCTCGATATTCACCATGGCCTCGCGAAACAACTCGTTTTCGGGCCCCATGGTCGCCCACACCATGTGGCTGAAGGCGTACATGTGTTCGCGCCCTTCGACGCGCAGGCCGATGGCATCCGGCAAGGCCTTGTACACAAAGCGTTGGGTGATCTCCCCGACGGCATCGACCACTTCACCCTGCCGTGACATCAGGCCATCGAAGAGTGCCGCCGCATCGCGTTCGAACGACGGGCGCAGATTGCCGAGCACCTGCGTGGACAGAGCCTTGGCGATAGCCTGCCGGACGTGCGTGTGGCGCGGCGGATCATCCGTCAGCAGGATTTCGGGCCGCAGTGAATTGGGGTCATGCCAGGGGCGCGACTTGTTCGAAAAGGTCTGCCAATCCTGCAGGCCCATCGTCACATCTGCATGCCGGGTTATCATCACCGTGCCGTCGGTGAGGCGCACGACCGGCGAGAATTCGCGCAGAGTGTCATCGACCGCGCGCGCGTTGCGCACGGACTCGTGGCTGAACAAATCAAGCGGGTAGTCGGGAATTGGCTGACCCATGGTTGATCCTCAATCCTTACGATTTCAATTTGCAGGAGGCGCCGTTGCGCACGATGTAGCCGGCGCCCGGGTCGGCAAAATGACTGCCGATGACCAGCACCGGCTTCTCCTGGAAGCGCTTGATGAATTCGACGCGGGTCTTTGCGCCCGCCGGTTTGTCCATGTCGAACGTTGCCGGATGCTCCGGCATCGCGACCTGGATGGGGTGATGCATCATGTCGCCGGTGATCACGGCCTCCTGGCCCTGCGAGGCGATATGTACGCTGACATGCCCCGGAGTGTGGCCGGGCGTGGGAAACAGGCGGATCTCCTCGCTGATCGCATGATCATGAGGAATGAAATCCACCAGGCCCGCCTCGATCACCGGATCGACGGCATCGCTGAGATGGTTGATGCCGTGATACCCCCCAGTATCCCGCAGCATCTGCCAGTGATCGTATTCCTTGCGGCTGAATAGGTAGCGCGCTTTGGGAAAGGTTGGTATCCAGCGACCATCGACCAGATGCGTGTTCCACCCGACATGATCGAAGTGCAGATGCGTACACAGCACGGTGTCGATATCCTCGGGCGCGATCCCGAGCGAAGCCAGGTCCTGCATGAAAGTCGTGCGCATCTTGGTGAAGACCGGGAACTGTCGCTCTCTATCGGCACCGATGCAGGTGTCGATCATGATGCGCCGGTTGCCCGCCTTGACCACGAATGCCTGGAAATTGATGAACATCCGCCCCTGCGGTGTCGCATGGTCCGGCAGCAGCCATGGCTGCGTATGCACGATCGGCGGCTTGCTGTCCTCCAGCACCATCCAGATATCGTCTTCCCACTTCCAGACCTCGACCAGGCGGGTGATTTCGACCTGACCGACCTTCCAGGTCTTCATGTGTTCTATTGCCATGTGGGCTCCTCGGCCGGTGCGAGCAAGGGTCGCTGGCGAATCAGATCGGCGGCCTTCTCCGCAATCATCACGACCACGGCGTTGGTGTTGCCACCAATGATGCGCGGCATCACCGAGGCGTCGACGACCCGCAGTCCCTCAATACCGCGCAGACGCAGCTGCGAATCCACGACGGCTTCCGGGTGCTCGCCCATGCGGCAGGTACCCACCTGATGATGGACGGTGTAGGAGCTGGCGCGAATGAACTGTGCGATCTCAGCATCGCTCTGCACCGCGACACCGGGCGCAAGCTCGCTGGCATGGTAGTGGGCAAAATTCGGTGCGGCCAGAATGCGCCGCGCCAGCCTGATGGCGCGAATGAGGGGCTGGATATCCTCCTCGACGCTCAGCAAGGCCGGATCAATCGCCGGGGCCAGATGCGGATCCGGACTCGCCAGCGTGACCGTGCCGCGACTCTTCGGATACAGGGACACCGGGCTGATCGCATAGCCATGTCCGATCGGTAGCGGAAAAGTCGGCCGCGGCCGCGCCGCCGGCTGAAACACGAACTGCACATCCGGCCGATCAAGCGTCGGGAGGGTTTTCAGAAACCCCACCGACTCGAAGACATTGCTGGCGAATGGCCCGGTTCGCCCCAGCAGATACTGCCCGACGTTCCAGATGCCACGCGGCAGAGCCCGGGCGGATATGCCGTATGACGTGGAGTTCGTGGTGCGCATCAGCACCGGGCAGGCCAGATGATCCTGAAGATTTCGGCCCACTCCGGGCAGATCAAGCAGCGGCTTGATGCCAGCGGCCTGCAGTTGCGCGGCCGGACCAATGCCGGAGAGCTGTAATATCTGCGGCGATTGAATGCTTCCGGCGCTGAGGACCACTTCGCGACCGGCGCGCACTTCGTGCTGCTGCCCGCCGCGTTCATAGACGACTCCGACGGCGCGACCCTGCTCGATGATGATCCGCAGCACCAGTGCGTCGCTGTAGAGGGTGACATTGCCACGCGCCAGCGCAGGGCGCAGAAAAGCGCGGGCCGTCGTCTCACGCTTGCCGCCGCGGATCGTTCCCTGACGAAAGCCGACGCCCTCATTGGTCTGCGCCGTGAAATCCTCGGTGCGGGGAAATCCGAGACCATGCGTTGCGCCGATGAAATCACTGTTGAGCTGATTCGGACGCCGCGGTCGCATCACGTTCATCGGCCCGCCGTGAGCGTGGTAGCGCGAGACCGGCAGGTCCTGGTTGTTCTCACTGCGCAGGAAATACGGCAGCACCTGCCCATAGCCCCAGCCGGTGGCACCGGCACTCACCCAGTCCGCGTAGTCACGCGGATTGCCGCGCGAATAGACCATGCCATTGATGGACCCGGAGCCGCCCACCACCTTGCCTCGAGGTTGCGGGACGCGCCGACCGAGCAGGTGCGCCTGCGGCACGGTCTCGAAGCGCCAGTTCAGACTGTGCGTGCCGATGGCCGCGGCGACCAGCGCCGGCGTGCGCACGACCACGCGCTGATCACTGCCGCCGGCCTCGATCAGACACACCCGCGTGCCCGGGTCTTCCGCGAGTCGCCCGGCGAGAGCACACCCGGCAGTACCCGCGCCAACGATGACGTAGTCAAATTTGGCGCTCGCAGACCCGTTCATGCTTACAGCGCGGCGGCGAGCAGGATGTCCGCGAGATTCTGCCAACGCCACAGATTGTCGATGGTCTTCATCAGGCCGGTCATCAGGCCGACGAAACTGATGTCGCGCTCCGGATCAATCCAGAAAAGCGTGGTGCCGGCGCCATGTGCACCGAAAGTGCCGGGAGAACCCAGCGTGCCGAACATGCTGGTACCCATCTGCGGACCGCGGATCGAGAACCCCAGGCCGATATTGGCCGGCGGCGCGATGCCGCCCGCCGCGCGAATGCCACTGGCATAGAACTCGTTGGGCTTGTCACCGGTCCAGATCGTGCGTGCATGCCTGACCATTGCACTGGAGACAATGCTGCGCCCGTCGATCGTGCCGCCACAGCGCAGCATTTCCGCGAAGCGCATCATGTCGTGTGCGGTGGAGATACCACCCACCCAGGGCATCTCGACGTTCTCTTCCTCGAATGCACCATTGGGTCCGAGGTTGCCGTGACCCAGATGCTTGATCGGATAGTTGTTGCGGAATTCCGGTATCAGGTGGCGTGTCTTCAGATCCCGGCGCACCCCCATTGCGGTGTCCTTCATGCCCATGGGCTCGAACAGGTCCTGGTGCAGGATGTCCTTGTACGAGCGCTTCTTCGGATCCACGCGCCGCACGGCCTCGCCCAGCAGCGCATGATTGAAGAGCGGTGCGTAGGCGACACTCTGCCCCGCGGGTTCCACCGGCAATGCCACCTTGACGATGGCGGCGATCGTATCGGCCAGCACATCGATGTACATGCCGGGGCTCGCCTCGAACATGGTCGGCAGGCCGGTACTGTGGGTAAGCAGATGGAATATCGTGATCCGGTCGCGCAAACCGCCGGAAAACTCCGGGATGATCTTGCACAGCGGGGTGGTCAGGGTCATCAGGCCGCGCTCGATGGCCTGGAACACCAGAATATTGGTAAATGCCTTGGTGACCGAGAACAGGCTGAACACCGAATCGTCGGCGACCGCGCGCTGCTTGCTCTCACTGCTGTGTCCAAACACCTTGTGGTAAGCGGGCTGACCGCCACGCTTGACGCTGATGACACCGCCGAAGTACAGGCCTGCGGCAATGTCGCGTTCGACCGCAGCCGTCAGATAGTCAAGCCGCTTGGCATCGAACCCGGGATGAGCTGTCACGATAAACACCTTAACTTCTTGAATTTGGAGAACATAGAGCCCTGAGCCTATTGAGCTGCTGCGGCCCCGTCTTGGCCCGGCGCGAATGGCAGTTGTCGCCGTGCGAATGCCTGCATGGCCGAGCCTCTCGCCCGATCAGGCCACCGCGCGGCGGACCCCGGCGCGATAGTCGCGCGGCGCCACACCGAATCTACGCCGAAACAACCGACAGAAGGTGCTCAGGTCATTGAACCCCGAATCAAAGGCGATCTGGGTGATCGGGGCGTCGCGCCGCAGGCGCACCAGCTGCGCGGCAGCATGATCCAGCCGCCGCGACTGGATATAGGCTGACGGGGTCGTCCCCATGCCGGCGAAAATGATCTGGACGGAGCGGGCATTGATGCCCAGATCATCGGCAATGCGCCGGGCCGTCAGATTTGCTTCCAGCAGATGCGCGTCGATATGCGTCATCACTTCGCCGCGGCGGCGCTCACGCACCGTGAGCGGGCGCGCGGCGCGCGCATCCGAATAGGCCATGTCCACCAGCGGCCAGATGACTTCGCAAAGGGAGTCTGCCCAACCCAGATCGTCCTCGACTTCGAGCTGGGACCAGGCCATGCGAACAAACTCGGACAGCAGTGCACCGGCGCCACGGTTACCACGCACCGGAATGCCCGCAAGCCGGCGCAGCCCCGGCACATGAGCCTCGGATTCGGCGATCGGCAAGCGGATCACGATGACCTGGGTGGCCTCGGAAAACTCCAGCAGCGATGCACAGGAGGGATCAAAGAGCATGAAGTCGCCGGACTCGAGCGTGCAAACCCGATCACTGTAGTGCGTCGAGGTGCGGCCCCGCAGCTGAACCTGCAGATTGAGGATGCCGGATTCAATGCCCGTCGGCTCGGTACGGATCGAAGCCGGATTGGAGGTCGGCGCGAGGATTTCGCAGTTGCGCAGGCACACCCGCTTCATGCTCGCACTGAAGCTGTCATCGTCCAGTGCCTCGATCACCAGTGGCCCGATAGTGGAGGCGGCCACATCATTCCAATAGGCGATTCGATCCGCCCGCGCGTAGCCGGCCGTCGAGAAGGTCTCTACTCGATGCATGGCGTGAGGGTATGCCGGGCCCCCTGCTATTGCAACACGGCCGGACCGCAGTCCGGCGGCTCAGGCGGCGTCGATTTCGGCGAACGTTTCCCGGGCTATACGGAAGCTGTCGACGGCGGCCGGCACCCCCGCGTAGATGGCAACCTGCAGGAATACTTCGCAGATCTGTTCACGGGTTAGACCGTTCGTCAGCGCGCCGCGAATGTGCGCCTTCAGCTCGTGCGGTCGGTTCAGAATGCTGATCATGGCCAGATTGAGCATGCTGCGCTCGCTGCGCTTGAGGCCTTCGCGACCCCATACGGCTCCCCAGCAATACTCGGTCACAAGCTCCTGCAGCGGCTTGTTGAAATCATCCATGCTGGCCAGGGCCTTCTTGACGTAAGACTCTCCCAGTACTTCGGTACGGATCTTCAGACCTTTTTCAAAAAGCTCGCTGCTCATATTGACCTCGTAAAGAACAATTTCGCTCAGGCCCGCCGGTTCGGATCCAGCCCCGAGTCGGATTCGACGGTTTTAGCCATCGCGGTGAAGTCCGATTCCGGACCCAGGCTGCTGACGGTGCGTTGCAACAAATCACAGACGGCGGACCCGACGCCCAGCGGCACGCCCAAGGACTCGGCTGCCGCCAGACACAGCCGCACATCCTTCAGGCACAGGCCCGATGCAAAGCCGAAATCGAAGGTCCGGGGCAGTACCGAACGCGGCCATTTGTCCTGCGTCGCGCTGCTGCGGCCGCTCGAGACATTCAGCACCTCGATCATGCGCGCCGGGTCCAGGCCGGCCTTCGCGCCCAGGGTCATGCCTTCGGCCGTGATGGCAATGGCGCAGGCGCCGAGGAGGTTATTGACCAGCTTCATGGTCTGGCCGGCACCGGGGTTCGCGCCCATGAAAAACGGCTTGCCGAATACCTGCAGCAAAGGCTGGATCCGCTCCCACACCGCTGGCGGTCCGGCAACCATCAATGACAAGGTGCCCTCGCGTGCGCCCTTGATGCCGCCGGAGACCGGAGCTTCCAGCGAGGCGATATTGCGCTCGGCCAGCCCGCTGGCGAGTTTCACGGCCGTGTCAGGCCCCGAGGTCGACAGGTCTACGCACACCTCCAGATGTTTGCCGTCGCGGATCCCCTGAGTGCCCAGCACCACTTCCGCCACGATCTGCGGATTGGGCAGGCTCAGAAACACCACCGGGGCCGCATCGGCGACTGCCTGCGCACTGGGCGCGATGCTGGCGCCATGCGCCGCCAGGGCCGCACCCGCGGCGGCGCTGGGGTCGTACACCGTAACCTGGTGACCGGCATCCAGCAGCCGTCGCGCCATTGCCCCGCCCATCCGCCCCAGGCCAATGAATCCACATTCGCTCATGAAACTCCTCGCGCCGTGGGCGCCAGATCCAGGCGCACGATGTCCGCGGTGCCCGGTTCAGCCGTAAATCGTTGCAGCACTTCAGGATCATGCCCGGGAATGATGTGATCGATCGAGGGGGCGAGCGTTTGCAGTTTGCGCAGCGCCTCAAGGTATGCGACGACATCGGCCACGACCGGAAACGGAATCGCGCGGGTCAGATTGGCCCAGAAGTGGATGGCATCCGAGGCCAGCACCACCGGGCCGCGCGCCGTCTGTACGCGTACCGCCTGCAGCCCCAGGGTATGTCCCGGAAGATGATGCAGTGTCACACCCGGATACAACTCGTCATCGCCGGCATGAAACACCACGCGTCCGTCAAACGTACGCCGCACCATCTCCACGACATTCTGCACATCAAAAGGCGCGGCCAGATGCTCGTGAGTCATTGCGCGACCGGTGCAGTAGGCCATTTCTGCATCCTGCACATGGAAGCGGGCATTGGGAAACAGCGGCACGTTGCCCGCATGATCGTAGTGCATGTGGGTGATCACCACATCCTGCACCTGCGCCGGATCCACGCCGATGGCCGCAAGCCCGGCACTGATCGGCCGCAGCAGCGTGCGACCGCGCTTCGCCGCGCCGGCCGCATCAAAACCCGTATCGACGAGGATCGTGCGCGCCTCGGACTTGATCACCCAGACGAAATAGTCCAGGGGCATGCGCTGCGCATGATCGTCACCGCCGATGAAATTCAGATCGCTGAGCCGATCGAGGTGCCCGTAACGCACGGCGTAAATACGATTGCTCATGGCGGTGTTTGCGCGTGCGGCTTCAGGCCGAGGCCAGGAAGCCGCCGTCGACATGCAGGATGTCGCCGCTGATGAATGATGCTGCATCGCTCAGCAGGAACAGCGAGGCGTTGGTGGCGTCCTCGTCGCGGCCGATGCGGCGCAGCGGAATACTCACCGCGCGGCGCTCGTATTCGGCCTGCGGCGTAATGGCCACGGCCCCGGGAGTCGGAATGGAACCGGGCGCGAGCGCATTGACGCGCACCTTGCGGGGCCCAAGCTCCGCGGCCAGAGTGCGGGTGAGAGTGCCCATCGCGCCCTTCACCATGCTGTAGATCGCGGTCTTTGGAAAACCCCGCTCTGCAACCGGTGAGGCCAGGTTCAGTACGACACCACCGACTTGCGGATCCATATGACGCAGCAGCGCTTGTACGCCCCACACGGCTCCTTTGATGCCGATCGCGAGCATCCGGTCGAGGATCTCATCGTCCACGGCCTCGATGGCGTCGTAGCGGATCAGCATGGCGTTGTTGACGACGCCGTCGATTCTGCCGATGCGGCCGGCGGCGGCCAGGTAGGCACCCCGATCGGCGACATCCACCACCTGGGTCGCAATCGCCGGCGAGGTCTTCGTCAGCTGCGCCAGCGACTGGGCGTCCACGTCAAACGCGGTGACCCGGGCCCCGGCCTGCGCCGCGCCGATGGCCAACGCCCGACCCAGACCACGGCCTGCGCCGGTGATCAAAATGGATTTACCGGAAAGATCAAAAGTCGTTGCCACGTTTCCTCCGACACTACGCTTGGTATACCCGGCAGCCGCGCCGCGCGCTAGGCCGGCGACGAATACAGGTTGATCGGGCACGAATCATGATATAGCGCTGCTATGCTGGCAAAACGAAACTCGTGAGGGATTGTCGATGAATCGCTTCGAAAAGCAGGTGTATGAGTGCATGCATCCCACCGAACAGCTGTTGCAGAAGACCACCAATCCACTGCATCGCGCCATTCTGCTGAACTTCTGGCGCCATGTGCACCTGGAGGGTGCCGGGGAGTACGACGAGATCCTGGCCCCCGACATGGAAGTCGACCACCCCGTGTACCGGGTGACCTGGGGCGCCAATCCCGGCGTCATCGAGGGCAAGGCCGGCGTGCTGGCGTTTTACAATAGCGTCGGCGAAGCGGTGCTGTGGCACTCGGATGATCGGCTGGCCGTCGCCGACTGGGGGGTCTGCGATGAAATCACCTTCCATCAGCTGGCCGAGGGCGCGATTCTCAAGAAGCTCGGTTATGCGGTCGAACACACCGACCGGCTCTACCACGTTTCCAGCCGCCAGGCCTTCATCTGGCCCTACGACGCCAAGGCCCGCCTGGCCGGGGAGCATCTGTACGAGGACAAGACCAGCCTGCAGATTGAGGAAGTGGACAGGCGCGATGCCATCACTCCCGCAAGAGTGCGCGAGATCCATCGTGAGCAACTGGGCAGGCTCGAAGCAAGGCTGGGCCCGAATTTCTGGGTGCTGAAATAAAAATGCGCTCGCGCGCAATTTGGGGCTATGTATCTTTGCCGCCCCCAGGGCAGAACCCGACTGCTGCGCTATGGCTTAGGGCGCAATGCGCTCGCGCGCCTGGATTCAACGAGACCGATCACCTGCATTCGCTGATCGTCAAAAATTAAACTTCCCCACGGAGCTGAAAAGATGGTGAATTCAGTGATTCGAAACCTGGTCCTGCACGTTGCTGCCGCAGTGGTGTTCATTGCCGCACTGTGCACTCCGATGAGGGCCGCAGCCGACACGGTGATGATTACCGGCGCGAATTCCGGCATCGGCCTGGAGTTCGCCCGCCAGTACGCCGCGCTGGGCTGGACCGTGATCGCGACACACAGGCGCGCCGAACCGCCCAAATCGCTGACGGACCTTAAGGCCAAGTACAGCAAGGTGCGGATCGAGAGTCTGGATGTCACCAATCTGGAGCAGGCGCAGAAGCTGGCCGCGAAGCTCGCGGAAGTGCCGATCGACGTGCTGATCAACAACGCCGGCGTCTACAACGATCGCGCCAAGTGTGCCGCCGAAGATGACGGCTGTCCCGGAGACTACACCGGGGAGAGCTTCGGTAAATTCAAGTACTCGCTGCTGGACACCATCATGGCGGTCAACATCAAAGGCCCGCTGATTGTGTCGGAGAGCTTCTACAAGAATGTCCTGGCCGGCAAACAGAAGAAAATCATCGCGATCAGTTCCAGCAACGGGACGCTCACGGGTGAGGCGCACCCGCGCGCCGGGGCGATGTTCTACCGGATGAGCAAGGCCGCATTGAATCGGGAGATGCAGGTGGTCGCAGCCGAAACCCGCAAGGACGCGGTGACAGTCATCATGTTCAATCCGGGCCCCACTCTGACCGAGCACCAGGCCTATCTGGATGGCAAGTTTCAGGGAATGCTGAAAACCTCATTCACTGTTGAAAACATGATTCACACCATCGGCAAGGTGACGATCGCCGATACCGGGCGCTTCCTACGCTACGACGGTATCAGCGAAGCGTGGTAACAGCCCGGTGCGCATCAGCGCGTCTGGATTGCGCCATTGCGCATCAGCTCGCCCAGATCATTGAGCAGGTAGTGCGGCTGACGCTTGCCGGTCTCGCGCTCCCAGTCGGCCTGTTTCATCACCCCGGTGGTGACGCCAAAGGCAGTGGCGCCACCGCGTCGAGCCATGATGATTTCCACGGCCGGGTCATCCCCGACCACCCCCACATCGCGCACGGGGACGCCAAGTTTCTTCGCAATAAAACGCATCGCATGCAATGAGGGCTTGCCGGTGAGGATCATCGGCGCCTTGGTCATGCGCCGGATCGCTCCGACAATCGCGTACGAATAGCCCATGGATCGACCCTCGCGGGTCGCAAAAAAAGGCACATCCGAGGCAACGTACAGTTTTGCGCCGGCCCAGATGGCCTGGCAGGCTGCCTCAATGTCCTTCATATGGCATTCGGGATGCCATCCGACGTACACCGCATCCGCCTCGCGCGCGTGCGGCTCCCCCGGGAACACGGTTTCGATGCCGGCCGCGGCGAGCGCATAACCGACTCCGCGTTTACCCAGCACCAGGGTACGGCGGATACCGTGTCGTCCCATCACATCGGCAGCCACACTGGAGGGCGTGAACATGCGCTCATCCGCGACCGGCAGTCCCAGGCCGCGCAGACGCTGGGCCTGTTCGGGCGGCGGGTAGGCGCTGCCGTTGGTGAACACCAGATAGGGAATGGATTTCGCGGCCAGATGCGACAGCACTTCAATGGCCCCGGGGAGTACCTCGTAGCCGCCCAGCGCATGATCGCTCAGCAACAGCGTGCCATCCAGATCGAACATGAAGCCTTTGATCACCGGCATCGGGCTGATCGTCGACGGCGAGATTGCTGCGTTCACTCTGCGCTTACCCCGGCGCCGCGCCGCAACTGCAGTTTGAATCCGGGCTTGGTGACTGACACTTCGGATAGTTCGGGATGCTGCATCAGCTGCCGGATCAGGTGCATGACCGGCTTCAGCTCGGGATTGTAGTGGCGCGCAGCAGGCCCGGCCGCCAGCATCGCATCGACCTGGCCGGCCGGCATCGTGGCGCGCAGCAGGAACTCCTCATCGGACAACTCCGCGCCGAGGCGCCGACGCAGGTCCGCGATGGAAGGCATGCCCTGTTCCTTGCGCAGCTCGGCGGTTCGCGGCAGCGACTCGATGCGATTCATCACGCCGGCGGCGATCGGCACATTCGGCCGGCCGAAGCGGCCGATGGCATAGCGGATCGCCTCATCCGGAATCACCTTGTAGCGCTCCTTGGTGGTGACGTTCATGACCGCCTGAGTCATGACGATCTGGGCAAAGGGTGTCATGACGATCGGCCACCCCAACTCCTCGCGCACGCGTCCGATCTCCTCGATCACGGCTCCTTCCAGGCCCGATAATCCGCGCTCGCCGAGCTGGCGGCGCATGGTACCGACCATGCCGCCGGGCAACTGATGCTGCAGGTACGCGGCATCAAAGCCCTGGGGTCGACCGATCGGCAGACCCTCCGCTTCGGCCAGTTGCGTGAAGTAGGTACTGACTTGCTTCAGTGCCTCATCATCCACATCGACCGTATGGCCCAGTGCGCGCAGGTTGGCGACGGTACGCTCTGCCGGTGGGTTCGAAGTACCATCCGCGGCGGCACCGGAGGCGCACTGCAGGACACTGACCCCGTATGCCGGAGCTTCCAGATACGTGTGTTCGGCCAGATTGATGGTGCAATGAGCATGCAGTTCCAGCGGCTTCGCCCCGATCACGGCCTTGATGGCCGGGATCAGTGTCTGGGCCCGTTTCGAGGACAGCAACCCGCCCGGGTCCTTGATATAGATCGCGTCGATATCGGCGCAGTCTCCCAGCTTGCGGGCAGCCGCGACGTAATGGGCATCGTCATGCACCGGGCTTAAGGTGAAGACCAGCGCTGCTATTACGTACTCGCCGCCGCCCTGCTTCACCAGCCGCGCGCAGGCGATGTTTGAGTCCGCATCGTTCATTGGATCGGCCAGACAGAAGCGCCGGATGCCATTTCGCGCCAGTACGCGAAATACCAGCGCCATGAAGTCCGGATGCGCCGTTTCCCAGGAGATGAAGCGAAATCCGGTCGACATGAACTGCAGCGGTGTGTTGGGGGTCGCCGCCGCCATCAAGCGAATGCGCTCCCAGGGGTCTTCCTTCTTGAAACGTACCGCCACACCCATGTGCGTGGAGGTCGTGAAATCTATGGCCTTGAATCCCACCCGGTCCATCACCGGGGCGATCGTCAGAGTATTGGCGGTGTCCACTCCCAGCGCCGCCCACAACGACTGATTGCCGTCACGCAGCGAAGTCTCAACCAGTTGCAGGGTGCTCATCGTTCTCGCTCCAGCAAACGCGCGAGGAAGCCTGTGTCGAAACCACCGGCCTGAAATTCCGGATCGGCAAGCACCCGCTCCTGGAATTCAAGATTCGAATTCACGCCCGAGAGTCGCGTCGCGGCGAGCGCCTGACGCAGCCGCGTGATAGCCGTCGCCCGGTCCGGCGCGTGAGCAATGATTTTAGCCATGAGCGAATCATAGTACGGGGGGATACGCGAACCGGCGGCAATGTGCGTATCCACGCGTATGCCGTCCTGTACGGGCCAGGTTACGTCCACGATCTGTCCGGGACTGGGACGAAAATCATGGGCAGGATCCTCGGCGTTGATCCGACACTCGATCGCGCAGCCATTGATGTGTACGTCGCTTTGGGCCAGGCGCAGGCCGGCGCCACTGGCAATCGCGATCTGCTCGGCGATCAGATCCACGCCCGTCACCGCTTCTGTAACGGGATGCTCCACCTGGATGCGGGCATTCATTTCCAGAAAATGGAAGCTCTCGCGCTCCTTGTCGACCAGGAATTCGACGGTACCCGCCCCACGGTAGGAGAGCCGCTGGGCGAAGCGCACGGCGGCGGCATGCAGCGCTTGCCTCAAGGACGGCGACAGTCCCGGCGCCGGGGTCTCCTCGATGAGCTTCTGATAGCGTCGTTGGGTCGAGCAGTCGCGCTCCCCGAGATGGATCACCTGTCCGGCCCCATCACCGAGCACCTGTACTTCGACATGCCGTCCGCTCGCCACATAGCGTTCCAGGTAAACCCGCGCATCGCCAAAGGCGGCGCCGGCCTCCGCGGCGGCCAGCTCCAGGGTCCCCGCAAGCTCGGTCAGGTCATCGACGCGCTTCATACCGCGTCCGCCGCCGCCGCCGACGGCTTTGACGAGCAGCGGCGCCCCGATGGATTCGGCCGCGACCAGCGCCGCTTCGAGTGATGTCACCGCGCATCCCGGGACCACCGGAACGTTGGCGTCCTGCGCTTCGGCGCGTGCGCGCAGCTTGTCGCCGACGGCCTCAATCTGGGCCGCAGTCGGACCTATGAACACGACATCCGAGGATTCACACAGTCGCGCGAGCGCGGCGCGCTCGGAGAGAAAACCGTAACCGGGATGAATGGCATCCGACCGGGTCGCGCGCGCCGCGTGCACGACGGCCTCGACATTCAGATAGCTCTCCGCCGGGCGCGCTGCGCCGATGCATATGGTCCGATCCGCCAGTCGCGCCGGCACACTGTCGAGATCTGCCTGCGACGCCGCGAGTACCGATTCGATACCAAGATTGCGACAGGTGCGGATGATCCGCACGGCGATCTCTCCACGATTGGCGATCAGAATGCGACGCACGAGGTGCCGATCAGTCGGTTTTGCGAATGCGCAGCAGCGTCTCGCCGTATTCGACGAGCGCGCCATCCGCGGCAATGATTTCGGCGACAGTGCCGCGCATGCCGGCACGCACGGTATTCATCAGCTTCATGACCTCGATGATGCCGATGATGGTGTCGGTTTCCACCTGCGAGCCAACCTGCACAAATGGCGGCGCACCGGGCTTGGGTGACCGATAGAACGTGCCCAGCAATGGTGACGGAAGGTCCGCCGCACCAGGATCGGATGGCCGGGAAGCCGGCGCACTGGCAGGCGCGGCAGGCGTCTGCGCGGTGACCGGGGCGGCAGCGGCCAGCGGTGCCGCTGCGGTGGTGCTGCTCGAGGCCGCGCCGCGCCGCAAGCTGATCTTCGTGCCATCGATCTCGAGGTTCAGTTCATCGAAGCCGGATTGCTCCACCAGCCGCATGATTTCCGCAACGTCCGCGGCCGTCAAAGTCATCGGTTACCCCCAAATATCTTCAATACATGCAACGACGGGTCAGCGACGGCACTCCCGACCGGGGCAGACTCGCGCGTTGACCACACCGTTTCCGGTCGGCTCTGCAGCAGTAACAGCGCACCGGAGTGCCGATCCACCGCCCACTCGATGTCCTGTGGCCGGCCGTAATGCCGCTCGACCTTGCGACCGATGGTGCGCAGGGTCTGTAATTCCTCATCGCTCATGCAGGCGATCTGCCGCTGCGAGTGCGGCACTTCGACCGCTGCAATACCGCCCTCGTCGAGGGGCGCGTGACGGATGTGCTTGTCCGAAATCTCGCGCACCGAAATCTCACCGGTGATTTTGCCGATGACCCAGCGGTCAGGCGTCACTTCCCCGCCGACCACGGCCGAACCTAACCCCCAGGAACCCTCAATGGCCATCACCGAACGATCGCCGGTCAGCGGGCTGCGCGTGAACATGACCCCCGCGGTGCGGGCATCAACCATGGTCTGCACCACCACGGCCATCGCGACATCGGATTCCGCAAAGGCATGCCGACGCCGGTAAATGATCGATTCGACGGAGTACAGGCTGCCCCAGCAGCTGCGCACTTTATCCAGGGTCTGTTGAAGATCGCGGACCCACAGGAAGGTGTCCTGCAGGCCGGCGAAGCTTGCATCGGCGGCATCCTCCGTGGTCGCGGATGAGCGCACCGCGACCGCGGCCTGATGGCCGGCATTCAGTTGCCGGTAGGCTCCCTCGATCGCCGCAACGATCGGCGCCGGTAGGGGCGCGGCATCGATTCGCGCGCGCAACTCGCGCGACAAAGCCGTAACTTGCGCCAGATCCTCCACATCCACCGCGGCGACCCGCTCGCGGATGGGCGCGACAGCTTCCTGCGCGCTGAGAAACTGCTCGAACGCGGCGGTCTTGACGACGAACCCGGGCGGCACCGCGATACCGGCGCGCTCCAGCTCGCCCAGACTGCCGCCTTTGCCGCCGACCTGCGGCCGGTCGGCCATGCCCAGTTCGGCAAACCAGCCGACGAACTGCGAATCGCTCACCGCCATGCTCCGTCCTGCCGCCTTCGGCTAGTGCAGGATGGTGACGATACCGCGGCCACCATCGACGCGAATGCGCTGTCCGTCCTTGATCCGCGACGTGCCGTTGCCCGTGCCGACGACGGCCGGCAGGCCGTACTCACGGGCGACAATGGCTGCATGGCTCATCGAGCCGCCGATGTCCGAGACGGCCGCAGCGATCTTGCCGAAGATCGGTGCCCAGGTGGGATTGGTGACCTGGCATACCAGGATGTCACCTTTCTGCAGACGCGAGATTTCATCCACGCTCTTCACGATTCGCGCCGTGCCTTCGATGACGCCGCGACAGGCTGCAAAGCCCTTCAGTTCGTTCGGATCGGAGTCCTCACCGGTGGACAGCCACGCATCCAGACTCTCGCGGGTGATCCCCCACAGCATCACGATGGCCGGATCATCGATGATGTCCGGGACCACTCCGAGCGCCGGAGGAGTCTCATGCTTGGCCCATTCACGAATGGCCGCACGGCGCTCCGCGACCAGCGCCGGCCAGTGACCCGGGCCGCGAGGCGCTGACCCATTGGACCATGCCGTCATCAGATCGATGATCGCGGATTCGAGCTCGTAGTGAGTCAGATGGAAGACATCCTCGGCGTCCGCGAAAAATCCATGTTCGGCCAGCAGCGCGCCGAATTCCCGGATCTTGTTGAAGAACAGATTGGTGTACCAGTGCTCGCAGTAGAACTTGTGTCCCTCCACATAGGGGAACACCCGGTGCGCCAGCGTGATCATCTGATCGTACGCCGCCCGTTCGTCATCGGTCGTCAGTAACTCACGGTAATCTTCGATCAACTGCTTGCGCTCGGCCAGCAGCTTCTCGACCGGACGGTGCAGGGACTCTCCGGCCTTCACCCGATCGATGTAGTCCGGAAGACTCGCGAACGGCATCGACAGGTCATCATTCCAGGCGCGGTGATAGTGGTAGAACCCATCACCCACATTGATGTTGAACCAGGGATGGCGCGCGACTTCCAGTTCCTTGAGCCAGGCCGCTCCGGGTTCCCCGCAGGTTTGCAGCGTCTCAAGCAGCTGCGTCGCGGACAGCTGCTTGCCGAAGTGCGAGTCCACTCCCAGCTCCACCGCGCAGCGCGCCAGGCGTCGCAGCTCGTCATCGGGACGAAAGATCTCCGCTTCTATGCCGGCCACCATGCGCGCGATGGTCTGATCGGTGATTTCCGGGAAGGCCTTCTTGCAGAAATCGAAGAATGTCAGGTACGCGCCATATCCGAGCAGCAGGAATTCGAAGTGGTGGTGCCACATCCGGAAGTACCCTTCGAGGGTCTTCTGATAGACATCCAGCAGGCGGTGGTTGGAGGCAATGCCCAGTCCGGCATGCACGTTGGCCAGCGGCTCAAGGTCCGGCAGCTGCGGTTTCGGCAATGCCTGCGCCGAGCTGATCAGTGCGGTCATTTTCTCGCGCCACTGGGCATAGAGTCGCTCCCAGTTGGCGTAGTAGTAGAACGCGCGCTGCTTGAATTCCTCGAGCCGGCGCGCGATTTCCGCCGGGTCCGTGACTGCGTTGCCGCCGATGTATACCCGACCGTTGATGATGCGGTGATCGATGCCCAGCGTCGTAGGCAGGCAGTGGACGCGAGTGTTGGAGGCACCCAGGGCGCAGTACGCGGCCTCCGCCGTCACCATGTCGAAGGCCGACATCGGCTCGGGGAAGTGCATGGAATTGTAGAACCAGAAGCGTTGGTCGTCCGCGGCTTCGAACTGCGTGTAGTACGGATACGCGGCCTGTGCGCGTTCGGTCCCGGGCAACACTTTCAAGGAACTGGGCAACGGGAATTGCTTCGGCTTTGTGGTCATGTCCATCACCGAAGCATGCGGCAGCAGATCCTGGCGTGCAATCGTCGCGAGCTTAGGTTGCGCTCGCAGTTGCTCGAATTGCGCTGGCAGCGCCAAGCGGTCGGAATTAAGTGATACGCGGGAGCGCTCTAGAGCACTGCACGTCGGTACTGCAGGGGGGCATGGCCGAATTTCTGACGGAAACGGCGCGCAAAGTGGCTGGGATCGGTAAAGCCGCAGCGGGTCGCGACATCCTCGATCCGCGGAGCAGCCTGGCGCGGATCGGCGAGTATTTCCCGCGCATGCTCCAGGCGCAGCTTCATCAATTGCTCGACAAAGGTCGTCCCCGCCGCCGCAAAGGCGTAGTGCAGGGTGCGCTTGGAAATATCGTGCTGGGACGCCACCACGAAGGGCGACAGATCCGTTTCCTCGAGACGGTCACGCAGGGTGGCGATCAGGTCACTCAGCAGCGTACGCGGGTTTTCACTGTCGGCACCCTTGCCCAATGCAAGCGTGAGGAGCGATGCGATCTGCTCGGCCACCGTGCTGCGCGGCAGGGCGAGGTCAGTGCACGTTTCCAGCCGCAAACTGCTCATGGCGGCGCACAGGGCCGAACTCCAGTCACCACGCGCAAACAGGGTTGGCGAGGAAAACTCCGGATTTGGCAGCCAGCGTCGCAGCCAATCCTCCGGCATGCGCAGAATGGCCGCCGAGGTGGCCTGGGGGCACTCCAGGTCGTAGGGTTCGGTGCCATCGATCAAGACGCACTCACCGGCGTGCGCCTGCAACTCCTGGCCGCGTTGACGCAGAGTTCCATGGCCGATCCGGAACTGCACCAGGAAGAACGTCGGATAGCGCGTGCGCGAAATCTTCGCCGGGGTGCGGCGGATGCGCTGACTGGCGGCACCCACGAAGCTCAAGGTGGTGGGTCCAAAGTCGATCTGATCCAGGCAGGCCCGGAAGTGGCTGCGCACGGGGGTGTCGATGTCCAGCTCGAGGAAACGGTCGCAAACCGTATCCACCCAGTAGGCGAGCGCCCTGCGCTGGTCGATGCCATCCGTCGACCAGTGACCGGGACGCTGCTGGTCCAGCCTAACCTCCATCGCGGTCTCCAAAATTCCCAGGCAACTTAACCTCCAGAATGTGGCACAAGGGGTGAAATATATGCAAGGCGTGATTGAGCTATCAACACCTTAGGCGGTTTTCCGCAGGAGGATTCGTACCCTCCAGGGCCTGTTGTGAGTTGGCTACCACACTATTACGGCGCCAGATGCGCTGTCAGCTTATCTTTGCACTGTGGTCCGCGCACCATGACAGAGCACCGCGATAGGCTGCGGCGTTGCTGGGAGGCGTCGGAACCGCAGAAAACAGGCGATCGGGGGCATCAAGTTCAAAAAGGGCCGCGCCCTTCAACCCCCGATCCACCTTCCCATACTCAGTTGTTGTTTCAGGGGAACACAGGATGAAAGATGCAGTAGCAGGATCAACGGGATCCCAAACGCGGCGCAGCCGCAGACTGGCCTTTTGGACCATCGCCGGCCTGGCCGCCAGCTCAGGTGGCGTTTACGCACAGACTGCTGCGCCGAACCCATCGGCCACTGCCGACACCTCAGGCGGCCTGCAGGAGGTCGTCGTCACGGCCACGCGCCGCGCGGAAAACATTCAGACGGTGCCGATCGCCATTACGGCATTCACCACCGATTCGCTGCAGCAGCGCAATCTGACCAGCATCCAGGTCCTCGGTGATCTGACTCCGGGCGTCACGCTCGATGCTGGATCTCCCTTCTCCAGTGACCGCTCGGTGCTCACCGCGTCCATTCGCGGTGTCGGCCAGGACGATTTCGCCTTCAACCTGAATCCCGCTGTCGGCATCTACCTTGACGGCGTATACCTGGCCCGCAGCATCGGCGCCAACCAGAGCCTGCTCGATGTCGATCGCGTCGAAATCCTCAAGGGTCCGCAGGGCACCTTGTTCGGTGCCAACACCGAAGGCGGCGCCATCAGCATCATCACTCACACTCCCGGCAATGAGGAGAAATTCACGGCGCAGGCCACACTTGGCAGCCTGAACCGCCGCGACTTCGGATTCACTGCCGACATCCCTCTGATCAAGGACACACTGCTGTCGTCCCTCACCGTGTCCACCCAGGATCGGGATGGCTATCAGAACGTCATTCCGTATCCCAGCGGCTCGCCGCAGGCGTCGGGACCCTTCGTCGTCGATCCCCAGGATGCCTACCCGAAGGCGGGCTACCAGACCGGCGATGCGTACGGCAGCTACGGCGTACAGACCGTCCGCGGCAAGTTGTTGTGGCTGGCTTCGGACAAGGACACCGTGACGTTCACCGCCGACCTGAACCGCCAGCGCCAGGAGGCCCTGCCCTACACGATCCTGAACACCTACCAGGGCAATCTGACGACCTCGACATTCTCGACCCTTTACAACACCTGCATCAGCAGCAATGCCACCAATATCAATGCGAACGTGCAGAATGCCTCCGCGGTCGGACCGGGGATTTTCGCATTCCCGATCGGCTCGGCCGGCAACGCCGGATTTGCCGGTTTGTGCTCGGAGGCGCGCGCACGCGTTCCGGGAATATCCAACGGTGGCGCGGCGCTGCTCGGCGCAGGCTACGTCGGCGGCCCCGCGGGGCCATACCAGTACGGCAGCCCGGGCTATCAAGGTTCGAATCAGCCGCGCCTGTATGACTATCCGGGTGCGAACCAGACCGGCAACATCGACACGACCTATGCCAATGGGCCGGACTTCGCGAATAACGATTACTTTGGCTTCTCGCTCACCGGGCAGCACCAGTTCAACGACGACCTGTCGTTGAAGTCGATCAGCGGCTATCGCCAGATTTCCTGGCGCGTCGGCGGGGATCTCGACGGCACGCCCGAGACGCTGCAGGAAGTGACCGACCACCAGCATCAGTGGCAGGTTTCCCAGGAATTCCAGCTGAACGGCAAGGCGTTGAACGGCGCCCTGAACTACGTCGGGGGGCTGTACTACTTCGAGGAGGCCGGGTTCGTGCACGACTATGTGCCGTTCGAGAGCCTTCTGTACGTGTACGACATCCAGAACGATGCGAACAACAAGAACGCAGCGGCGTTCGTCCATGCCGATTACAAACTCTCCGATCAGTGGAGTTTCACGGCCGGCGGCCGCTTTACCCGTGTCACGGAAGAGTTCATCGGTGGCCAGGGCGACCTGAACTGCTTCCCGTACGGCTCGGCAGCCTGCGGCGCCGTGCTCGGTCCCCAGGGCTATGCCTACCAGCTGGGCAGCGGTACGGTTGATCGCTACTTCCCGATTGGCGACAACCGCCAGACGTGGAATGTGTTCGACCCGACCCTGGCGGCCCAGTTTCACATCAACGATGACGTGATGGCGTACCTGAGCTGGGGCAAGGGCTTCAAGGCGGGCGGCTGGACCACCCGACTGTCGGCCAACGTCCCCAGTGCGACCGATGCGCAGTTCTCTCCCGAATACACCAAGACCTGGGAACTGGGATTGAAATCCGAGTGGCTGAATCATCATCTGAAGGCCAACGCGGCCGTGTTCTACACGGACTACACCGGCATTCAGTTGGACATTCAGCAGGGCATCTCACCGGTGTACACCAACGCCGGCAATGCCAAGATCAGGGGTGCGGAACTGGATCTTCAGGCCGTCGTCGGTGGTGGCCTGTCGCTGAACTTCTCCGGGTCCTACATCGACGCCTACTACACGTACGTCAATCCGCTGGCCAATATTCCGCAGGAGATCTTTGGGCCCATCGGACTGAACGAGTGCCCCTCAACCGGAATCAATCCGGCCACGGGCGGCCCGATCTGCAATATCGTCGGCGGCAATTCCCTGGATGCAAGGTTGCCCAAGACTCCGAAGTACAAGTTCACCTTCTATCCGGAATACACCATGCTGCTGCCGAACCAGGCCAGCGTGCGGATGCTGGTTGACTTCACCTACACAGCCGAGATGTTCAATGACTCATTGAACACCCCCGAGCTGCGGGCGCCGGCCTCACGCATGTTGGACGCGTCGGTCCACTACATCACGGCCAACGAGAAATATGATCTGGCCCTGGGCGGCACCAACATCACCAACGACCGGTTCATCACCACCGGATCACCGAATATCGGTGCGGGTGAATTGGGCGGCACCTACAACGAACCAGCCGAGTGGTACATACAGCTGACGGCGAAATTCAAGTAGCCACGAGCTGCAGTAGTCAGCAATGAAGCAAACGGCCGCCCCCCAGTGATGTGACCCCCGTCGGTTGGACGGGTTAAGGGCTAGGGACTTAGGGGCTGGGTTCTGTATTCCACAGGACTCAGCCCTTTTAATTTTAGCGTTATCCGATCGTGGTTGTAGTACTCGATGTAGGCTCTCAGGCCCGTCCGAAGCTCCTCTATGCTGTTAAATCGTTGCAGATGGAAGAACTCCGCCTTTAGCGTCCCGAAAAAGCTTTCCATGACCGCGTTGTCGAGACAGTTACCCTTTCTTGACATGCTTTGGACAAGACCATATTTGCGCAGCATCCGCTGATAACTTCGCATTTGGTACTGCCAGCGCTGATCTGAGTGCAATACCGGCTTGTCTTTGCGGCGCAGTCGTCCTACGGCCTGTTGCAGCATTTCATCGACGAGGTGAACCGGTTTCTTCGATGTCTCGTAGGCTATGATTTCTCGATTGAACAGATCCATGATTGGCGATAGGTATAGTTTCTCGCCCGCGACGCTGAACTCCGTTACGTCCGTCACCCATTTCTGATTGAGTGATTTCGCTTTGAACTGGCGCTTTAGAACATTCGCAGCGATGGCGCCTAGTTCGCCCTTGTAGGAGCGGTATTTCTTCGGTCTTACGAGTGATTTGAGGCCAAGGATGCCCATCAGCCGCTGTATGAGCTTGTGGTTCACGACATGCCCCAAACGCCGCAGTGCAGCCGTGACCCGCCGATAGCCGTAGCGCCCCTTGTGCAGGTGGTAGATCTCTTTGATTCTGATCTTCAATGCTGCGTATTTGTCCGGCGCATGCCGTCTCCACTGTTGATAGTAAAAAGTACTCCGTGGCAGAGCTGCTTGTTTGAGCAAGCCTTCCATTGGGTAATTGCGCCTTAGCTCATGCACTACTTGCGCCCTTTCGGCGTTCGTCGAGCTCGAACTAAGGCGTCCAATTTTTTTAGGTAAGCGTTCTCCATCCGCAGCTGGTTCAGCTCGGCGATCAGCTCTTCCTGGGATCGCTCCGCATCCGACCGCCGTGAAAGGGGTTTCTCTTTCGGCTCGGTCACTACCTTCTGCCTCCCTTTCCTTCGGGACGCTAAGACGCTTTCGCCCCCCTCACGGTATAAGCGCTCCCAGGTGGCCAGGCAACTAGGGCTACGAATGTTGAAGAGCGCGGCTGCATCATAGTAAGACAGCCCATCAGCCCACATGCGCCGAAGGGCGGCTACTTTGAATTCGGCGCTGTAATGACTGTATTGGCGGGCAAGGCCTCTCGACCCGTGGGCCTTATAGAGCTTTGCCCATAGCCGCACCTTGGCGTAGTCAATACCGTGCTTGGCCGCCAAGGCCCTATGGCCAATCCCGCCTGCCAGGTACGCCCTCGCTATTCGAATCTTGAACGCCGCACTGATGTACCAAGACATGAAACCCCCGAAAGTTGTGTCCAACTTCCGGGGGTCAGTTCA
>DASYER010000103.1:0-12595 GCA_036498905.1 Steroidobacteraceae bacterium
GCCGTCTCGTCCCTTGGCTTCGGCGTAGACCCGATTCAGGGCGACCACTTGGGCCTCGGCCAGGCAGCCCGACGTCTGGCCGGGCTTGCAGCGGAGAGCGCCCGGGTCGAAGCGGCAGGCCGCGGGATCGCCGACGATCCCGTCCCTGACGCCGTCCTGGGCGTCGCATCGAGCCAGGACGGCCCGGTGCACCAGATCGAGATCGGCGGGTTTGAGCGCGGCTCCCGGCCGGCTGAACACCCAATCGCGGTAAATTTCGGCCAGTTGCACGCGCAGGCTGAAGACAGGAGCGCCCGACACGACGCCATCGTAGTCGTCCGGGAAGCGTTGGGTTTCCATCATAGCCATACGACCGCCGGTGGAGCAGCCGATGAACAGGGCCTTCTCCTGAGGCTTGCCATAGTACTTGGCGGCGACCTGCTTGCCGGTGACCGTCATCTGGTGCACGGCGCGCCACGAGAAATCCGTAATGGCTGTCGCGGCGGCCTTTCCACCAGGCGCCACCCAAGTGGGGTTGAACAGTGTGTTGAAGTCGAGGATCGCCGGCATGCCGTGCCCACCATCGGTCTGCATGGTGGCGTAGCCGCGGCCGAGGTCCGTTTGCACCGTGTCCAAGGCGATGTTGCCGATCCAGGCGTTCCCACCATAGCCAACCAACCGCCCGTTCCAGCCCTTGGGCATACGGTAGACCACGCCGATCTTCGAACCCGGTACGGGACTGAGAATGGCGATCACTTCACAGTAGGAGCCGGCGCCGAGTTGCACCCCCTCGGCATGTGAGACGGTCATGTCCTTGAAGAGGCCTGGCGCGACCAGAGCGGCGCAGTCCGGATCAGCAACTAAGACGCGGGGCGCCGGCGCGGGACCACTAATCTGAGCTGCCACGGGCAGACTGACCGAGGCAATGACCAAGCCGCAAATGGCGGTCAATATGGCCCTCGGGAATGGGACTGCCCATCCAGGCGCGCCGGGTTGATCATGGGAGCGCGGGACTGTCGGCCGGTCCAGCAAGACGCATGACATGAGAGTTCTCCATTCGATGCGGATTGACGATCAGGACAGGCTCTTGACCCTTTCGAAGCAGCGGCAGCGATGAGGTAAAGGCCTGGTTGCCCTCGAACGAATTGCCCGCCTTCCCGATTTGTTTTAAACTATAGAGGAAATGAAAAGCAGTCAAGACCCTCTGGGTTCGCTAGAGCACATCGTGCTGCTGGCCGTCATGCGTCTGGGTTCGGGCGCATACGGCATGACCGTGCGACGAGAAATCGATAACTCAGCCGGACGCGACATCTCGATTGGCGCCGTCTACGCGACGCTCACGCGATTGGAGGCGAAAGGCTTGCTCAAATCGTGGGCCGGCGAACCCACCGCCGAGCGTGGCGGCCGAGCAAAGCGGCATTTCGACATCACGGCCGACGGCAAGAGAGCGCTGCGCAATACACAAGAGATCATTCTGAAGATGAGCGCCGGCCTGGAAGATCTTTAACCCACATGACGGTAAACTTTTCCCTACGCGCCGCGACATGGATCTTTTCGCAGCTCGCTCCTCGGGAAGAGAGCGAAGCCATGGTGGGTGATCTATTCGAGGAATTCACGTTGCGCACCACCACAGGTTCCGCGTCCATCGCCGCGAGATGGTGTCTGCAACAGATAATCAGTTCGACGCCAGCGCTTCTTTTGGCCGGGTTCAGGCGAGGCGCATGGACCCCCGCCCTGATCGCGGCCGTGCTGGGTTTTGCAGGTGTCGTCGCCTCCAACTTTATCGTCGGTTGGGCGATCATGCGGGGACCGGCGCCCATCAGATCGTTAGGGATGATCCCGTTTTCCCTGATCGTCGTGCTGATCGTCTATTTCGCAGCACGGTATCGACGAAGCGCCGCCGTCATCCTGGGTGTTCTGATTACGATCGCGACGGCGGCGACCGTCCAGAGGGGCGGGCCGATGTGGCGGCAGATCACCTGGCTGGTCCTGGGACCTACAGCGACCTTCATCGGCTGTGCGTTGCAGTCGCTGCGCCGCCCCCGATAAAAGGATCGTTGAAGCGGATGAGACCGTAAGCGGTCAGTCCCGCCGATGTTCACATGGAGACGGTGATGAACCGTGACCGAGAGCTTGCGATTAGCTTCACAATTATCCGAGCAGAACATGCCTAAGAGCCAGAGGTATTAATTGGTACCAATGCGACATCTCTTGCCTCCCGGCTCCGGAATATATGGCGCACACGTCATATTCTGGGGCGCCTTCGCGATCGCGCGGCTATTTGTCCGAATCTCGCCTGGCAAACCTCAGATGACCTCCGAAGTGGCTACGAGTACGCTGAAGGAACCATCAGCAACCAATCCAGGGCTGCTGATTAGCCTTCACGCGTTTGCGTTTGCATTACTGTACGTCGGCCTCGGCACTGCGGTCTTTGGCGGCCATTCTCTTGCGTTGTTCGGCAGCCAAAAGTGGATTGGCTGTGTCGTCATTGAGTGTGGTGCCGTTTTGTGTTCATGGACGCTCGTGTACTTTCGCTCGTGGCGGTTCCGTGCGACATTGAGAATCGGCCACGAACTGACAACGGGTGGTCCGTTTCGCTACTTGCGGCATCCGATATACGTGGGACTGGATCTCCTGGCGCTCGGTTCGGCGCTCTGGCTCCCAACTCCCATGGTGTGGGGCGCCTTCATCCTCGTCGCCGCAGGGGGGTATTTACGCGCGCGAGCGGAAGAGGCTCTTCTCCTTAGAGTCTTCGGCGCCGAATATGTGAGTTACTGTAAACGCACATGGCGCTTCATTCCGCTGCTCTACTAGTCACGAGTGCGGCACCGCCCAATAGCCTCAGGTGGCGTCGCTCAATTATCACCTATTTTGGCGGGAAACTAGAGAAACGCTAGACGTTGGCGACTCGGTCTTTCCCCCGGCGTTCAACCGACGATAGTTGCGGTGATAGCAAAGTAAGCGGCAGTATGTTCATGAGCCTTGGTTGCCGGATAACCCTCTTTTTTGAGGATTCCGGTGGAAAGGGAGGGACTCGAACCCTCGACCCCGGCATTGTGAGCTTAGACTGTGGATCGATTTCGGAATAGGCGCGCCTGCCTTCGAGACACTTCCACCTCTGTTCCATCACGAAGCTCCACGTGCAGTCTGCCCCCAAGCCCGACTTCCACATTTTGCACGAATTCCAGATTCAGAATCTGTTGGCGGTTCGCACGGAAAAATCCATGAGTGTCAAGGCGTGCCTCGATCGCAGCAAGACTGCGATTCAAAAGGGGCCGGGCTTGCCCCCAATGTATGCGGACGTAATTTCCTTCGGCACTAAAGAGCGAGATCTCATTGACCGGCACGAACCAGCAACGCGGACCATCCCTTACAAAGATCTGGGCCAACCAGCTTTCCCCAGTGGGCCCCAGGACAGTATTCAGAGTAGCCTTCCGTGCCTTCTCCAGAGCCACGCCCATCCTATCCGGCTCAATGGGCTTTAGAAGGTAGTCGAGAGCATTTACTTCAAATGCCTGGACGGCGTAGCGGTCATAGGCGGTCGTGAAAACAACCTGTGGGGGACAGTCTAGGCGTTCGAGCAAGTCAAAACCGGTTCCTCCAGGCATCTGGACGTCAAGGAATACCAGCGTCGGATGCGAAGCCGCGATACGCTCGTGGGCCTCGTCAATATCGGCTGCTTCACCGACAACACTTACCGATGGAAAGGCGGAAAGGAGACGCCGTAACTCACGGCGCGCAAGAGGTTCGTCGTCCACGATAAGGACTTTCATAAGGGCGTACGCGCGCTTGCCTTGGCGCGACGCGGATCGGACAAATCGAGCTCTATTCTCGCGCGAGACCCAAAGAGTAAATCCAGGCGACGCGCGGCGTTCTTGAGTCCCAAGCCGGGCGATAGTCCTGGCCTCAACTCTGTAGGCCTTGGATTCTCGACTTCCAAATAAAGATCCTTGTCGATTAGACGGGCCGCCATGCGGAGCGTTCCTCCCTCGCGCAGCGGCGCGATTCCATGTTTGATGGCGTTTTCGACCAGACCCTGTAGCAGCATTACGGGCACCCTTGCAGCGGTCGCCTCTGCGTCGATCTCACGGACGATTCGCAGCCGTGCATTGAGTCGCAGGGACTCAAGTGCAAGGTAGTCTTCTACCATTTCAAGCTCTCGGGCCAGGCTCACAAATTCCTCCCGCCCTGAGTCGAGCGTATACCTCAGGGTGCGTGCCAATTGGGTGACGGCGTCCTGGGCCCGAGCGGGTTCATCCGCGATGAGCGCCCGGACCCCATTTAGTGCATTGAACAGAAAGTGGGGATTGAGTTGCGACTTCAGAAGCCGCAACTCCGCTGCCTGTAAGCTCTCCGAGAGCCGTGCCTGTCGCAGCACGCTTTGATTGCGGTGACGGCTTAGTGCAGCGCTGAAATAGACGGCGGTCCAGGTGAGATAGGGTAACAGCAGGCTCCAAAGCACATTAAACAGCTGTCCCGGCAGACCAAGCTTGTGGTAGAAGGCGCGGTCTATTCCGGGCACCGGAGTTCCGTATTCCACAAATGAGAGTCCGGTGGCTACTGCGAATCCCGTTGCGGTAAGTGCTGCAACGCTTAGAGCGAGTCGGATAAGCAAATCACTTGTCGGTAGCTCGACCCACGCCCAACGCCTGCCGAGTCTTCGCAGCGTGTCGGTAGTTACTATGCTCGCGAGGCATATCACGCCCCACAGCGTGGCCGCTGTGCTTAAGGGAACGGATGCGAAGAACGCCTCGCCCGTGGCTTGTCGCCAGAATAACCATCCCCACGCGCACAGCTGCACTGCCCAATAGCCGATGTGAGCCAGATGCAGGTCATCTTGCGCCAGGACGCTGGGAGCCGCTCGATCGTCGATTGCGATTACTGCGCTGTGCATGGATCACTGGGAGTGGCGCGACGTTTCATTGTCCCGAATTATTAGGACCAATGGAACAAACCTGTCCGAGCGTTATACCGCCCGCGGGAGAACACTGGAATCTTGGTCTCGCTACGCTTTAAGGGTGCGCAACGGCCCATCGTTCCGTCGCCCAACCGCTCCGCCACTACTCTGGCCGCTCGCGTGCTCTATTTGACCGTCGGTCCTGTATTTGTAGGTAACAGGTCTCGCTGCGCTAGTCTGCACCTAGCTTGTGGCCGCTGGCTGCAATCTTAGATTACCCGACGTGGTATTGGGCGGCTCACTGTGCCTCATCGATCCAGGAGACTGTATGAATTTGCATGCATTGACTGCAACGCTGTTGCTCGCCGCGCTTCCTGCATTTGCTGGTGATCTGAACGGCAATTGGACCGGTTCGGTGCAGACGGCTGCAGGGCCCGTTCGGGTTGACTACGTCCTTACGGCCACCGAAACAGCGCTAACTGGGACGGCACCGGGGCCGGACGGGAGCTCCATTCCGCTCAAGGACGGCAAGATAGACGGAAACAGGATTTCTTTCGCCCTGGACATCATTTTCGGTAGCGCCCCGGCCACAACTTACAAGTACACAGGCATCGTTTCCGGCAGCGAAATCAAGGTACACACGGAATACATGGGCAGACCGATCGACTTTACCCTAAGAAGGGCGGGCTAGATCAGGCAGAACCCCTCCCACACTGAAACCTGCGACTTTGTCCGGTCTGCTGTTTGCCCTATTCGCCCGCTTTGCACCCCGATGCTTACTGGCAAGCGTATCTATATCAAACAATCTAAGAGGTTTACGTCATGCGTACATGGGGAACACTAGCAACGATTGCCGCCCTTTGCCTAAGTGATACAAGTCACGCGGCAGCGCTGCAAAATCGGATTCGGGCCATGGAACGCTCGGTCAGTCCAATGGTGACTATCAAGGGTGAATCCTTGCCACGGGTAAGCCTGGCTGAGCGCATGCGGCAGCTACATGTTGTCGGTGTGAGTATCGCGGTATTCAACCGCGGCAAGATTGAGTGGACCAAGGCGTATGGCTTTGCCGATAAGGAGCGCGGCGTTGCCGCCACGCCAGAAACCCTGTTCCTGGCCGGATCGATCAGCAAACCTGTCGCGGCGCTCGGGGCGCTTGAACTTGTGGATAAAGGGGTGCTGGAGCTTGATGCAAACGTCAATGACAAGCTCAAAACCTGGAAGCTACCGGACAATGAGTTCACGACCGAGCACAAAGTTACGCTCCGGAATATTCTGAATCACACGGCAGGCACGACCGTCTGGGGATTTGTGGGTTACACCCCACCCGCCAAGATTCCATCAACGATCGAGGTTCTGGACGGAAAAGGTAACACGCCAGCGATTCGGGTCTGGAAGGTGCCGGGTGAAAGTTGGCGATATTCCGGTGGTGGTTACACCATCATGCAGCAGCTGGTATGTGACGTAACCGGGGAGACATTTCCGGAATTGATGAGCGCCACCGTATTCAAGCCCCTACACATGAACAGCAGTACCTACGAACAGCCGCTGCCGGAGGGTTGGCGCGCCAGGGCAGCCTCCGGATACGACGAGTCAGGTGTCAAGATTCTCGGCGGCTGGCGCATCTACCCCGAGATGGCGGCAGCCGGTCTTTGGACGACGGCCAGCGATCTTGCACGCTATGCACTCGCAGTGGAGCGGGCCTATCGCGGCGCCGGGGGCATCCTGTCACCGAAGATGGCGCACCTGATGCTTACCCCCGGAATGGCCAACCACGGACTGGGCCCCGTGATAACGCCCGACGGCAAGCGCTTCGGTCATACCGGCGTCGATGCGGGATTCCAGGCCAGCGTGACGGCCTATCTTCAAGGCGGCGCCGGAGCCGTTGTGTTGACCAACTCCGGCAATGGACTGCGGCTTGCCGACGAACTGATGTTGACCATTGCGCGCGAATACGGTTGGAGTGGGTTCCCAGAAAATGAGAAGACTGTCGTTCACCTGGCGCCATACGTGTATGAACGACTCGCAGGTCATTATCGCTATCAAGGTGATCCCGGCGTGGGGGAGTTCGAGATTTCGTTCAAGGACGGGCACCTCCTTATGAAATATCCGGACGCCAGTGCCCGCGAATTACTTGCCGAGTCGGAAACGCGGTATTTCGATCGGGTTGCCGGCACGGAAATTGAAACCCAGGCCGGATCAACCACCATAAACGTTATCGGCATCGGACACGCCGCAAAACTCCCCTAGACTGCGCTGGGAATGAAGCGGTGCTCACCTCGCGGTTCGGCAAAGGGAACTTGGTCATGTTGCACAGGCGTGATTTTCTATTGGCCACGGCTGGCGCGGGGATTGCCGCCACAGGCCCCCGTCGGGGGCGGCGGCCGCAGAGGATTCCCTTCAGGAGACCCTGCAAGACGCTGGCCGTGCCGGCGCGAAATTCTTTGGCCTGATTGCAGTCCTCATTCGTGATGGCGCTGCATTTACGGCCACTTTCGGTGGCTCCGGCGTGCCAGGCTTGAGCCTGAATGGCGGCACCGTTTTCGAGATTGGCTCGATCACAAAGATATTGACCGCTCTTCTGCTCGCCGACATGGCAGCCCGCGGCGAAGTGGGTCTCGACGACCCCGTTGCTCAATACTTGCCGCCCTCAGCGAAGCTCGATGTGCGCGGCCGGCCGATTACGCTGCTTGATCTGGCGACATACAGCTCCGGCCTGCCGAACATGCCCGGCAATCTGCCGCCACGGTGGTGGGCCAATCCGAGCCCTTTTGCTGACTACACAAAGGACAATCTGTACGCGTTCTTGTCAGACTCTACCCCCGCATATGAACCGGGCCGTCACTACGCATATGCGAATCTTGGTTTTGCACTGTTGGGTATTGCCCTCGCGCGGCACCGCGGTGAAAGTTACGAGCGACTCCTCATCGAGAGGCTCTGCAAGCCGCTTCAACTGAACCACACGCGAATTACGCCCACCCAAGATATGCATGAGCATCTGGCGCAGGGGCACAATCCGGACTCGCTGAAATCAGTACCGCGATGGGAGTGCCTTGCCTTGCCAGAAATGGGCGCAGTTCTCTCAACCGCAAGTGACCTGACCAAGCTCCTGAAAGCTTGCATGGGGCTAATCCGATCACCGCTCGATGCGGCGTTCGCGCGTCTGCTTCAGACCCGCCGGCCCACTACCGTCCCCGGCACCCGGGTTGGTCTTGGTTGGTTCATTTCTTCGAACAATACTGAAGAGATTGTGTGGAAGTCCGGACTGACCGGTGGCTTCAGCAGCTTCATCGGCTTTTCAAGGCGAAATCATCGCGGAGCCATCCTTCTGTCCAATGGCGGTTACACCGCCGGCGCCGGTATCAGGCTGATCAACCGCGAACTTGATCCGGGTGACTTGGATTCGCTGCTGCGCTGAGGTGTGCGCGCGCGGCCTGAATTCAGACATGACGAGTATGGCCAGGCGAGTCACATCTGGGACCCTCGGCCTGGCGCATAAAGTGAGATATACATCGGTGCATGCCCTTTTTTGGTTACGTGCAGGTCTCGCGCGATTATCCTAAAACGGCCCCGCGCACCCTTTCACTGCTGCCAATCGTGAAATGGTTTCATGGAGGGATGGGTGAGTTCCTTTTGAGAATATCTGTTTCGTACCAATGAAAGCTTACGGACGCGTGTGCAGCGCAGCACCGATGGGCACGAATGCAAAATGCCCCGTGGCGGTCTTTCCGAGGCGCCTTGCTCCTATTCCGTTTGTGACGGTTTCCTTAGATGCCTTTGGACGCCTTTGATATATTCAGATTGCGTGACCAGCGCCGTCCGCCGATTGGCCAATAGCCCTGAGAGGCAGTAGGGATGGTTCTCTTCTACCAGGCCCTTTTTCCGACTCTGTGGCTCATTTGGGGTGCCTACTGGTGGGCGCAGTCGCGCGGTGCTAAAGCTACGGCACGTCAGGAATCTCTGTTCTCGCGGGTCTCTTACATGGCCCCGCTTCTGGTTGCCTTCGCTCTCCTGTGGTTCCCACGCCTTCCGATCCCGGTCCTCAGGGAGCGCTTTCTGCCTCTCGTTGAATGGCCCCTCTGGGCTGGTGCCGGTGCGACGCTCACCGCGACTGGTCTTTCGCTTGCAATATGGGCGCGAGCGCATTTAGGTCGAAACTGGAGCGCCACGATCACCATCAAGGAAGATCATGAACTGACCACTGACGGCCCCTACCGCGCGGTCAGGCATCCCATTTACACGGGACTGCTACTTGCCTTCGTTGGGCAAGCGATAGCTCGTGGTGAGTTGCAAGAGGCGGTCGCTGTGGCCCTTGCATTGTGGTCATTCTGGCGCAAGCTGCGAATCGAGGAGCAGTGGATGCGCGAACAGTTCGGCGTCGGGTATCAGGCATACGCACGGCAAGTTTCCGCACTCATACCCTTCATCCTTTAAGCCAAACACATCCGTTATGTGCGTTTCCGGCTGCGAGGCACCTTTAAGCATGATGCCACCTCATTTCACAATCCGGTTGACCGAGAGATTGAGTGCCCGCCACTCTTCCAGCAGCCTCAAGAGCACCTGTTCCCGGCGCAGCAGGATGAGAAGGATGAGCAGTACGATCCCGCGCTCACAATCGCCACATGGGCCGATCGATTGACCCAGACGGCGCCAGTGCCAGCATGAACGGCAGTGACAAGCTCACCGCCGCGGTGCGTGCCGAATGCTCGTCGCTCGGCTTCCGTGCACTACCGCTGGCGATCATGCCAGGCTGCGCCAATCGGGGGCGGCTGACCGTCACGGCAGCGGCCAGCTGCTGCCGACTCGAACCGAACCAGAATACGAGGGTTGGTTACCGCACTGATACGTAAAGTCTGCGGAGAAGGTCTGTATGGTCCCGTCGGAAGCCGCCAACGCCTCGTGGATGGCAAGGGTCCAGGTATACGTGGACCCGCAGAACAAGTTCGTCACATCGAAGAAGTTCGGATTCCCGACACTGCTGCCGTAGTTTCCCGGCACTATCGCCACGCCCCCCGGTCCGATCTGGACCTGATCAAAAAGGGACGCGCCGTTGAAGGTGAACTTCACCAAGTTGTACACGTTATCGAACTCAGTGGATACCGTGCCATTGAGCGGGCTCTCAAAGGTTGCATTTTCCGGCGTCTGACCGACGCCGGGCATCTGCTGCGCATGATAGTAGACGAATGGCTGCAGCAGGTTGTTGAGTACAAACACTGTGACAGGGATCGAATCCGTTTCACCGTTCGCGTCCGTGACAGTCAGTGTGAACTGCAGCGAGGATCCCGTCGGAGCGGCGGCGGGAACAACGAAACTCGCGGTCGCGGCACTTGCCCCGCTCAACGTGACGGTGGTTCCGCTGGTTTGCGCCCACGCATAGGCTACGATGGTGCTGTTGGTGGATATAGATCCGGCGGATGCCAGGTGAACGGTCTGATTGTCGGCGGCGACGCCGGGGCTGGGCGCGGCGTTTGCCACTAGGTTGTTCAGCGTAGTCAGCTGATAGTTCACGAATGCTCCGGCACCGGTTGTGGGCCAACTGGTTGCCACGCGATTGACGGAGGCGAGCCGGTAGACTTCACCGTGCTGCAGCTGAGACTGCGCAGTGAGTGAGAGGATGGGTCCGCTGGCCGTCACGGCAGCGGGGACCGCCACCTGCCCCGGAATATAGTAGATGGCGGTGTTGAATACGAACGCATCGGTGCTGGGATCAACCGGTGCGTTGAAAAAGAGCTTGATCGGCGTTGCCACATCCAGGCCTGTCGACAAGATGCCGTTGACGGGGTCAGCCGCCTGAGGCTCGGTGAACAGCACCTGCATGTTCCACTGTGCGAGCGGGATGGTCCCATAAGACGGCCTGCTGTTGGGCTGCACGATACTGAACGCGCGCGGCTCCCACCACGCAAACCCGTTGATGCCCTGTTCCCAGAACAGGCCGGGAACCGCTAGGAACTGCCCGCCACCTGTCTCATCGAGCGACGCGCTCACGGGTTCATTCAACAGGATATTCTGAGCCGCATACCGAAGCACGCTGGATCCGCCCGTAAAGACCTCCATGCCGGTATCAGGATAGACATTGACCCGTCCGGACAGCGGCGTTGGAGTGCTTACCGCGAACTGCCCACCCAATGCCTGGCTCTGGAAGGTTGACGCGATCTGCACTGTGTAACGGGCCTGGGTGTAGTCAATGACCTTTGAGACCTGGGCATGGCTGACTAGGACGGTGTCTGCCGCGACCCACCCGTTCGCATACGTGAAAGTAAGCGGCGTCGCACCGACGTTCGCCAACGCCGTGTACAGGGTTTCGGCGGCGCCATACTGCGCGGTGAGCGAGCCCGTCAATGCCAGTCCGGTGAGCTGAAACTGGGTGATCGCCGCGTTTGCGGCGAAGGTAACGCCGGCGGCCGCAGGGTTGGTCGGGGTGATCAAAGTCAGGGTTACTGCACCGGTGACGTAGTCCGCCAAGGACTGCGACAGACAGCCCGCCAGATTGACCACTACGGTGTCACCGGGTGTCAACGTGCCGCTGCCATCGTTGTCGGTAAAGAGGTAAGTGGCCGTGCCCGCCGTTATCGCGTGATAAGGATCGGAGCAGTTCTCTGTGACCTGTGTGGTCAGATGCTGACTCAGATACTGAAGCCGCTCGCCCATAAATGACGCAAACTGCATCAGCGTTTCGCCGGTCGTATTGCCTAATTGGGCGACGCTCGCCGCATTGTTCGTCACGACAATCGTCGTGCAGACCACATTCACCGTAACATCGCCAGATCCCACCACCCCGGCTGCGTTACTGACTGCGCAGTTTTGGGAGGGCTGTGTGGGTTGCGTCGCTACGGCGACGGCATATTGCGCCCCGCTGGCCACTGCAGTCGCAAAGACAAAGGGTCCAATCGTTGCGACGGTGAGATTGTCAGCGCCATCGTCTTGCAGGACCAGCCCGCTGCCGACAAGTCCGCTGACCAGGGCGGTGATGTGAAAGCTGCGAGTCGCGCACTGCACCGCAATATTGGTGACGTTCGCCGACAGCGTGCCCGTCCCGTTGCTGACGGTACAAGTTTGGGTCGGATTCGCCGGTGCAGCCGAGACGCTGACCGAGTAAGCCGACCCACTTGCCAACTCAGGCGAGAAGGTAAACGCGCCATTCGCCGACACACTCACGGTCGTTGAGCCCGTCTGAAGTTGCAGCCCAGATCCTGACAACCCGGATACTGTGCCGCCGACGCTGTATTGCGCAGGTGGCGTAACCCCGCCACCCGCATTGCCGGAATCGCCGCTCCCGCCACACCCGGAGAGGGCAGCGCCGACAATGCCCAGGCACGCAAGATATCGGAAGAAGCGTATGGCGCAGTAATGCATGAGTACTAGCCTCAGAATCAGCACCAACCGCCAGTTGATTTTTCTTTGACAGCAGTTCGGCGTACTGCGGAGCGTATCGCCTCCAATCCAATGACGCAATGTACACAACCGACGGCCTGCGGCGCTGCTGTGAGCTGCGACTGACTATCAAAATGGTCAGTCTCCCCCATCTCGGTAAAGGTCGGGAGGACTCCCCAGGGTGACCGATATTGGCATGGTCCGCCACATCTAGGGAGACTCTGATTTACCCGCCGCATCTGGTGCAAAATCGAGGCACGGAGGGCCTGATCGATGAAGCAGCAGACACTGACGGGATTTGAGAAATACGGCAAGACCACTCGCCGGGCGCAATTTCTGGCCGAGATGGAC
>DASYER010000104.1:0-7135 GCA_036498905.1 Steroidobacteraceae bacterium
CACCCGCAGAGCCGCGTGGCAGGAGCACCTGAAACACAGTGCGCCGCTCGTCCTCGGTGCGCACCTCGATGCTGCCGGCATGCGCGCTGACGAGCTGCTGGACGATGTAGAGCCCAAGACCCAGTCCTTCGCTGCGACCCACCCGCTGCTGACCGTCCTTGAATGGATCGAACAGTCCCGCATGCCGTTGCGCCGGAATAACGCCGTCATTGGATACGTGGAAGGAAACGGTATTGCTGGCGGTTCCATCAAGGTAAACCACGACCGGTCCATCCGGGTCGCCGTGCTTTATCGCATTGCCGATGAGATTGGAGGCAACCTGCGCAATGCGTTCGGAGTCCCACTGGCCCTTGAGCCCGCCTTTTGAGACTACCTCGATGTGACGGGACGGCGAAGTGGCCTGATGTTCGCGAACCACCGGGCCAATCAAGGCGCCAAGGTCCCCCTCCTCGCGCTTGATGGCAATGCCATTGCCGACACGCACGCGCGCTAGATCCAGCATGTCCTCGATCAATCGGCCCATCCGCCGGCCGCTGGAGAGCACCCGGGCTGCCGCATCCTTGGCGATCGGTTCGGCCGCAATGCGCTCTATCAGACGTGCGGACGTCATCACTGCACTGAGCGGATTGCGCAGATCATGCGCCAGGAGTGCCGTGAACATCTCGTTCAGCCTCAAGGTCTCGGTGCGTTCGTGCAGCTGACGATCTAGCTGCCGTCTTTGACGATCGAGCTGAAAGAATACCGAGGCCTTGTTTCTGAGGATGCGCGGTTCGATGGGCTTGTAGAGAAAATCGACCGCTCCGGATTCATAGCCCCTGAACATCCGATGCTGGTCGCGCGCACCGGCGGTGACGAAAATGATCGGCACGCGGCGAATCCGCGCACTTCCGCGCATCAGCTCAGCAAGCTGGAAGCCATCCATATCGGGCATCTGCACGTCGAGCAGTGCAAGCGCGACATCATGCACAAGAAGGATCTCGAGCGCTTCGGTCCCGGATCGGGCTTCGAGAATCTCCACATCATCCTCACGCAGAAGTTCCGATAGTGCGAGCAGGTTTTCGGGCAGATCATCCACCAGCAGGCATTTGACGGCATCGCTCATGTCGTCACCCCGCCATCCAAAGTACGCAGCACTGCCAAGATCTCTTCCAGGTCGAGAACGTAGCTTGCGGGATTACGATTCAAGGCTGACACCACCATCTGCTTGACCTGGGCGCTGCGGGGCTGCTGAATGATCCCGATGCCGCCGGCCGCTTGAACCGCCGCCAGGCCTTCCGCACCGTCGTCATTCGCGCCGGTCAGGATGATGCCCAGCAGGCGCGCTCCATAGACTTCGGCGGCCGACTCGAAAAGTACGTCGATGGAGGGCCGCGAATAATTGACCAGGTCGTCGGCCGACAATGCCAGGCAGGGGCCCTCATCAATCAGTAAATGGTAATCGGGTGGCGCGAAATATACAGTCCCGGGACGCACCGGCTCTTTGTCCGCAGCCTCACAGACCGGCAACGCACACTTTTGTAGAAATATCCGGACCAACAGGCTCGGCCGATCGCGAGGCAGATGCACAACGATGAGTATCGGTATGCGAAAGGCCCCCGACAGCGCGGGAAGGAGTGATAACAAGGCATCTATGCCGCCCGCAGATGCCCCCACGACTATCGCGTCGACCCGTCCGGTCAGGGAAAGCCGCGCACTCACGCCGCGTCCTGTTTTTGATAGATCCGCTCCGCGCGCATAAAATCACCGAAATTGTCGGCCTCCGCAGAAAACCGCAGCGATTCCTTGGCGCCAATTCCCAAAAATCCCTTGCGGCAAAGCGCCTCACGAAACAGCCGCAGTGCCCGATCCTGCAGATCGCGATTGAAGTAAATCAGAACGTTGCGGCAGGAGACCAGTTGCACCTCGGCGAAGACGCTATCGGTGGCCAGACTGTGATCGGAGAATACGATCCGGCGCCGCAAGGATTTGTCCAACACCGCGCGCCCATAGGCGGCGACGTAGTAGTCGGAGAGCGAGGAGCGCGCACCGGAACGTTGGTGGTTGTCGGTGAAGGCAGCGATGCGGTCGATATCGTAGACACCCGCCTCGGCCTTCTGCAGCGAATGCGGATTGATATCCGTTGCGTAGATGAGAGTGCGCTCCAACAGCCCTTCTTCCCGCAGCAGGATCGCAAGTGAGTAGACCTCCTCCCCGCTGCTGCAACCGGCGACCCAGACCTTCAGAGATGGATAGGTGCGCAGCAGCGGAACCACCTGCTCGCGAATGGCGCGGAAGTACTCCGGATCCCGGAACATCTCGCTCACCTGCACGGTCAGAAAGTTCAGCAGCAAGCTGAAGAACTCGGGCTCGTTGAGCAGCCGGTCCTGAAGCTGCGAGAGCGTCCGGCAATCGAAGCGCAGCATCGCGGTCCGCAGGCGCCGCTTCAGGGAGGCCACGGCGTAGCCTCGAAAGTCGTAGTGATACATCTGATAGATCGCATCGAGCAGCAGTCGATACTCGATTTCCCAGCGCCTCGCGTCTGCGTTGGTGGCGTGTTCTATTTCGGCATCCATACGCGTATCAGCGATAACAGCTTCTCGACATCCAGGGGCTTGGCGATATAGTCATTGGCGCCGGCCGCCATGCAGGCCTCAAGATCATCCTGCATCGCTTTCGCGGTCAGCGCGATGATCGGAAGTTTCTTGCACTCCGGCCGCCTGCGGATCTCGCGCATCGCCGTGAAGCCATCCATTTCCGGCATCATGACATCCATCAGGACCAGGTCAATGCGGTCCGCGCTTCGTGCCGCCGCCTTCGCCAGCGCGTCCAGCGCCTCTCGGCCATTGCGGGCGATTTGCACCTGCACACCTTTGGGCTCAAGCAAGCTGGTGAGCGCGAACACATTTCGAACGTCATCCTCGACCACGAGAATGCGTCGACCTTCGAACGCAACTTCCTGATCACGGGAAATTTTGAGCATGCGCTGCCGATCTGCAGGCAACGTGGATACGACCTGGTGCAGGAACAGCGTCACCTCATCCAGCAGGCGCTCCGGCGAGCGGGCATCCTTGAGAATGATCGACTTGGAGAAACGTTGCAGCTTCTGTTCATCGTCCGCGCTCAGTGCGCGACCGGTGTAGACGATGACCGGAGGAACCGAGACCTCCTCCTGGGCCGCCATGCGCTCGAGCAATTCGAAACCGCTGAAGTCCGGCAGGGTCAGATCCATGACCATGCAGTCGAATGTGGTGCTGCGCAGGGCCTCGAGCGCCTTTCCCGCGGTTTCCACCGCAGTGATCTGCAGATCTGCCATGGCGAGGAGCTCACGGATACTGTCGCGCTGGCGTTCGTCGTCCTCCACCACCAGTACCCGACGCACGTCCTGGGAGAGCTTGCTTTCGAGACGTCGCAATGCGTCGATGATCCGCTCGCGGGTAACCGGCTTCAAGGCATAGCCGATCGCACCCAGCTCGAGCGCGCCCTGGGTGTGGTCTGCGACTGAAGTGATGTGCACGGGGATGTGCCGCGTCGCCGAATTACGTTTCAGTTGTTCGAGGACGCCCAGCCCGGAATAGTCCGGAAGGTGGACGTCGAGCAGGATGGCACTCGGCCGAAACTCGCTCGCAGCAAGCAGACCTTCGTTTGCCGAGTGGGCGACGACGGCCTGAAAATTCATCTCACGGGCGAGATCACGCAGAATCGCCGCGAAGGCCGCGTCATCCTCGATGATCAGGATGCATCGTGAATGCGGCTGCAGCCGTGCGCGATCGTCTTCAATCTGCGCAGGAGCGGGCTGTCGGGGTTTGGGTGCCGGAACCGCATCGATGGAGCCGCGCATGATCGCAGATTGGACCGCGACCGCGGGGACCACGGGCTCTATGGGCAGGACATGCGGCAGCTTCAGTGTGAAGACACTGCCCCTATCCGGAATGCTTTGCAATGTGATCTCGCCGCCCAGTCGCTGGGCAAGATCCCTGGAAATCGACAGCCCGAGGCCGGTTCCACCGAACTTGCGATGAATGCTGCCGTCGGCCTGCTGGAATGCCTCAAAGATATTGCGGTGCTGTCCTTCGGGGATGCCCACGCCGGTGTCGCTGACGACGAAGTATATGGCGGCCGGGTCGGAGGAGACCTTGAGCGCGACTTCGCCTTGCTCGGTGAATTTCACGGCGTTCGAGCACAGATTCTTGAGAATCTGCCCCAGACGCTGCGGATCCGTGGTGATCGTGTCGGAAGTTCCCGGCAGGATGGCCGTGCCGAACTTTATGCCGCGCTTCTCCGCCTGAGGTTGAAAAAGCTTGCTCTGTTCATCGATCGCCTTGGAAATCTGGACCACCTCCGGTCTCAGATCGATCTTTCCAGCCTCGATCTTGGAAAGATCTAGCACATCATTGATCAGCGCGAGCAGATCATTGCCGGCGCTCGAAATGGTGCGCGCGAACTTGATCTGCTGCTCGGTGAGATTGCCATCCTTGTTATCGGCGAGGATCTTGGCAAGGATCAGTGTGGAGTTGAGCGGAGTGCGCAGCTCATGGCTCATATTGGCCAGAAATTGACTCTTGTAGAGGTTGGCCCGCTCCAGGTCCGCCGCGCGCTCCGCCAATAAGTTCTGCTGCGTCGAAAGCGCGTCTTTCTGGCGTTCGAGCAACTGGGTCTGCTCTTCCAGCTGTGCATTGGTTTGCTCCAGTTCCGCCTGCTGCGATTCCATCTGCGCGTGGGATTCCTTCAGCGCGCGACTCTGTTCTTCCAGCTCCTCGTTGTTGACGCGCAGTTCCTCCTGCTGCGTCTGCAACTCCTCCGCCTGGCGCTGCGTTTCCTCCAGCAATTCCTCGAGACGCGTGCGGTCCTTCGAGGAACGTACCGCTACGGCGATCGTCGTCGACAATAGCGCGAGCAATTGCTGTTGCGACTCGTCCGTGGAGCCGAGGAACCCGAATTCGACGGCGCCATGCACGGTCCCATCGATGCTCGCGGGCGCAATCAGAATTTCCCGTGGCGCGCCACTCCCGATCGCCGAACCGACGGGGAGCATGTAATCGGGGGGCACGTCAACCAGATGTATGGGTCGATTGTCCTTTACGGCTTGCCCGATGAGCGTATCGCCATTCCGGATTGACTCGTGCGGCAAATCGGGAGGCAGTGCGTAGCCGGCGAAACGCTTGAAGCGCCCTGGACCTTCCGCGATATAGATCGCCCCAACCTGCGCCCCCAGATACTGCGCCAGGAAGCTCACGACATTGTTGCCGAGGGTCTCGAGAGTCTGGTCCCCTTGGATGCGCTCACCGAGCCCCATTTGCCCGATGCGCAACCAGGACTGCAGCTGCCGCGCCCGGTAGTCGCGCGAGACCAAGGCAGCCGCTGCGGCGATGAGCACCAGAAGAAGGCCCGCACCTATCCAGGTGATAGCGGTGGAGACTCCCACAGTCCGCTCCCACTCCTGCTGGCGCTGCGTGAGTTGCGTGCGGTCGGTGTCCTGCATTTCACCGATCAGGGTGCGAATCTGGTCCATCAGAACCTTGCCGCGGTCAGTCTTCACGGCTTCGACCGCCTGCTCCGACTTGCCCGCCCGCTTCAGAGTGATGGTACTGAGGACTTCCTGCAGCTTTGCGGAGATCAGGCCCTGCAGCTGTTCCAACCGCTGCCGCTGCTCGGCGTTGTTCTCGGTGAGGACATGTATCTTGGCAAGCTCCGCATCAATTTTTGCCCGCCCGGAAACATAGGGTTCAAGATAGGTCTCATCGCCCGTGAGCAGGAAGCCGCGCTGGCCGGTCTCCGCATCCTTGGTGCTCGACAGCACGTTTTGAACCTGAACAATCCGCTCAACGCCCTGTGTGACGGTATCTGCCGCTGCCGTGCTGCGCTGCTGCGCCTGATAGGACACACCCGCCATCAGAACGACCGCAATGACGGCGGTCGCAAATCCGACCAGGACAGACGGAGGCAGAGGCGGACCGGAATGAGCCGAGTGGGCCATACGCTGTTTCTCGCAAGCGACTTGGAGTAATTCTTGAGGTTTTCGGCGCTGCGACGACCGAGCCAAACCGCAGCAATACAAATTATATTATCGTGGTTGCGGCACACACGCGCAGCTTTGACACGAGCTTCGAGGGGGCGCATCCCTTGCGCGATTTCCATGCGCGTACGGCGCGACCCCGTGTAAGAATCCACTGACTCATCCCAGTCCGTGGCTTCGCAACCGATGAAGATGTTTTATGGGCTTGTGCCGACATCAAAGTGAATGAGGTGGATGTATTAACTAGTCAATTGGGGCGGCAGGAGACAAGAGATGAATTCAGTGGGAAGGCCGCAGGTTGGCGACTGGTATCAGAACCAGGATAACGAGGAGCTATTTCAAGTCGTGAGCGTGGACGCCGCATCGGGGACTGTGCAGATCCAATCCTTCGACGGAGAACTCGATAGCATCGAGGAGGATGACTGGAAGCAGATGCCACTGGTGACGGCCGCAGCACCCGAGGATTGGACCGGGCCTGTGGATGACGTGGAACCTGATGATGTGAACGAAGATGACTCACCCTCGGACCGTTTGACGGCGCTCGGCGGCGCTGAGGCAAACGAAGGTTAGGTCTGCAACCCATCATGGCAGCTTGTCAGCGAGCCTTTGCCGGCAGCAGCTCGTTGCCGGCCTTCGTATAGACAGGCGGCGAATAGAAGTTGAGCGTCTTCAGGGGGTACGGCCGGTACAGCGGATTTCGTGATGCTCACCATGCTCGACCAGAACCAAAGCATGCCGCACCAGCATGTGGTGACGGCCCTTGATGATGGCCACTCCCTTCCCGCCTGAACACACAGCCATTGATCCGAGCCGCGATGCCTATTGGCAGGACCATCCTCCGAAGCACCGGGCGCAATGACCATTTGCGCCGGCTGGCCCCGTCTATTTCCCAGTAGCACCTTGAAGCCGCGCCCGAAGCGCACATTCTCAAGCTTCATTGGAACTCCTCGGGCAGGCATTTTCGTACGGCACGTTGCCTGCGTCGATGGCTGCCAGCGCGCCGTCGTGTGGGACGAATTCCCCGAAACGCAAGCAATTCAGCCTACAGCGAACCATAGCCAACCTTTTCATACTCCCCTCGAGTTTTTGATTTCCTAACCTGAAAACAAGTGAGTTCCGCCATGGCGACACGTCGACCCTCAC
>DASYER010000105.1:0-1821 GCA_036498905.1 Steroidobacteraceae bacterium
TCGTTTCCGGCGAAATGATGGCGGCGGCATTTGCAGAATGGCGCCGCGCCCATTCCCGATGCAGCGGTGCCCTGGTCTGGTTTCTCAAGGATCTCTGGGCAGGCGCCGGCTGGGGCATCGTCGATGCCGACCAGCAGCCGAAGGCCGCCTACCATTACTTGCGCCGTGCCTTGCAGCCAGTCGCGATTTCCATCGGCGATGAAGGACTGAACGGCCTGTCCATTCAACTGGTGAACGAGAAAGCGATCGACCTGGAAGGGGTGCTTGAGCTTTCCCTCTACGGCGATGGCGATACCGCGCTCAGCTCCGCTTCACGACCCGTGCGTATCCCGGCGCGACAAACGCTCGGGATTCCGGCGCTGGACCTGCTCGACGCCTTCGCCGACCTGAGCTACGCGTTTCGCTTCGGGCCGCCGTCTTACTATGCGATGGCGGCAAGGTTACTGAATCTTAATGACGTGCAGTGCGCCGACGCTTTTTTCTTTCCCGCCGGCATGCAACCGTCCCACCTCGGCGAGGTGGGCTTGTCTGCCAGGGCGCAAGTCCAACCCAACGGCGATGCATTGCTGAGCGTGAGCACTGTCCGCTTCGCACACTGCGTCACGATCGATGCACCCGGCTACTTGGCCGACGACCAGTATTTTCATCTCGCTCCCCATCATGAGCGGGTTATTCGTTTGCGGCCGCTGCGCGAGGGTGTCAGACCCAAAGGCACCATAAGGGCCCTGAACGCCAAAGCTGTAAAGAAGATTGAGACTGTTGAATGACCCCATCGCGCGCGGAGCCGATATTTTTCGGCCCGGACGAACGCCCCCTGTTCGGGTGGCTACATAGATCGACTGCCAGGACACCCGCCCGTATTGGACTGGTGATCTGCAATCCGTTCGGATACGAGGCCGTCTGCGCCCATCGTACCATCCGGCATTTCGCCATGGCGGCCGCCACTGCCGGCATTCCGGCAATACGCTTCGACTACGACGGCACCGGGGATTCGGCGGGAGATGACTTCGACCCGGATCGACTGCAAAGCTGGATCCGCAGCATCCACGACGCCATCGAAGTGCTCAAAGCGCAGACCAATGTGCAGCACGTCTGCCTGCTAGGACTTCGGTTGGGCGCAACATTGGCATCGTTAGCAAGTTGCGAACGCAGTGATGTCATCGGCGTCGCGGCCATAGCACCAGTCATTAACGTGCGCACGTACATGCGGGAACTGCGCGCGCTTGCGCTTGCCGGTCAACGATCGGAGCCGCCGGAATGGGCCACACTCATCCCGGATTTGCAGGAGTCCGCAGGCTTTGCCCTGACTGCGGCCACTCGTGCAGCCCTTGGTAGTGTTGATCTGATGAAGCAGCCGCGGCAAGCAAGTCGCATGCTGGTCATTGACCGCGACGATATGCCCCCGAACAGCGCATGGGTCGAGCATCTCAGAACCGCCGGCGCCGAGGTTGAGCATGTACGTGCCCCGGGATTCACGGAGATGATGCTGGATTCGCACGAGGCCTTAGTCCCTACAGCAATGATCGCCAGCACCCTCGGGTGGCTCGGCACATTTGCCGATACGCCTTTTGCAGCTCCGACATCGAACGGACCGACGCGGCTGCGCGCCCAACCGGATGCGGAGTTCGACATACTTTCCGCCAACGGAAAATCTGCCAGGGTGCGCGAATCGGCGCTGTTCCCGCACTCGAGCCAAACACTATTCGGCGTCGTTACCGAACCCGTCAACCAGGCGGACCGGAGAGCGCCGCTGATTTTGCTGCTCAATTCCGGTGCCGTGCACCACATCGGTCCAAATCGCCTGCATGTGCTGCTTGCCCG
>DASYER010000106.1:0-3839 GCA_036498905.1 Steroidobacteraceae bacterium
ATCCCGCGCGCAAGCGCGATGTTTACACTGCCGGCGCGCGGAAATCCGCGCCCATCCTGATTCGCGCCGCTGCTTCTCCGTGCCGCAGCGGCGCCGGCGGGCCTAGAGGCCCTCGCGCTCGTCGTCGCGCTTCAAGCCCGGAGGCGGCCAGTTGTCGATGCGCATCCCCAGGGTGAGGCCGTGGCTCTCGAGCACTTCCTTGATCTCGGTGAGGGACTTCTTGCCGAGATTCGGCGTGCGCAGCAGCTCCACTTCGGTCCGCTGAACGAGATCGCCGATGTAGTGGATGTTCTCCGCCTTCAGGCAATTCGCGCTGCGCACCGTGAGCTCGAGCTCATCGACCGGACGCAGCAGGATCGGATCGAACTGGGTCTCGGTCGCCTTGGTGGTGGCCTCATCCTGACCCTGCAGATCGACGAACACCGACAGCTGATCCTTGAGGATGCCGCCCGCGCGGCGGATGGCCTCTTCCGGATCGATGGTGCCGTTGGTCTCGATGTCCAGGATCAGCTTGTCCAGGTCGGTGCGCTGCTCGACGCGCGCGCTCTCGACGTTGTAGGTCACCTTTCGCACCGGGCTGAACGAGGCATCGAGTTGCAGGCGGCCGATGGCGCGCGACTGCTCCTCGAACGCGAGGCGCTGCGCCGCGGGACGGTAGCCGCGACCGCGCTCGACCTTGAGCGACATCGACAGCTCGCCCGCCTTGGTCAGGTTCGCGATGACCAGATCCGGATTCAGGATCTCGATGTCATGGTCGCCCGCGATGTCTCCCGCGGTCACCGGGCCCGGGCCCTTCTTGTGCAAGCGCACCTCGGCCACGTCGCGGGTATGCATGCGAATCGCGACAGCCTTCAGGTTCAGCAGGATGTCGACGACGTCCTCTTGCACGCCCTCGATCGCGGTGTACTCGTGCAGCACACCCTCGATCTCGATCTCCGTGATCGCGGCGCCCGGCAGGGACGACAGCAGCACCCGGCGCAACGCGTTGCCCAGCGTGTGCCCGAACCCGCGCTCGAACGGCTCGATGACGATCCGCGCGTGGCGCGGCGACACGGGCTGCACCTTGACGACTCGCGGCTTCAAGAACTCATTGATGGATCCCTGCATGGAAACCTCGCTAACGATCGGGTACGACGCAGCCCGAGAGGCTGCGCAGCACTACTTGGAGTACAACTCGACGACCAGACTCTCGTTGATGTCCGGCAGGATGTCCTGTCGTTCCGGAACCGACTTGAGCACACCCGAGAATTTCTTGTCGTCCACTTCCACCCAGTCGGGGAAACCGACCTGGGAGGCCACGGTCAGGGCCGCGGTCACGCGAATCTGCTTCTTGGCCCGCTCGCGCAGATTGATCACATCGCCCGCCTTGCACTGGTAGGACGCGATGTTCACCAGCTTGTCGTTGACGCTGATGCCTTTGTGGCTCACGAGCTGGCGCGCCTCGGCGCGGGTCACCGCAAACCCCATCCGGTAGACCACGTTGTCCAGGCGCAGCTCCAGGAACTGCAGCAGGGTCTCGCCGGTCGCGCCCGGACGGCCCGCGGCCTTCTGGTAGTAATTGCGGAACTGACGCTCCAGCACGCCGTACATCCGGCGCAGCTTCTGCTTCTCACGCAGCTGCAGGCCATACTCCGACAAGCGCTGCTTGCGCTCGCTCTTGACGCCGCCCGGCGGCACCTCGAGCTTGCACTTCGACTCGAGCGGCTTGGACCCGCTCTTCAGGAACAGATCGGTGCCCTCGCGACGCGACAGCTTGCATTTCGGACCGGTGTACTTGGCCATTAAAAACCCTTGAGCGTTTGAGCCGTCAGACGCGGCGCTTTTTCGGCGGACGACATCCGTTATGGGGGATGGGTGTCACGTCTTCAATGTTGGTGATCTTGAGCCCGCAGCCGTTCAGGGCGCGCACCGCCGACTCGCGGCCGGGTCCCGGCCCCATGACGCGAACCTCGACGTTCTTGACTCCGTGCTCCTGCGCCGCGGTGCCCGCGCGCTCCGCAGCCACCTGGGCCGCAAACGGCGTCGACTTGCGCGAGCCGCGGAATCCGCAGCCGCCGGAAGTCGCCCAGGAGAGCGTGTTTCCCTGCCGATCGGTGATGGTGATGATGGTGTTGTTGAACGACGCGTGGACGTGCGCAATCGCGTCCAGGACGTTCTTCCGGACTTTTTTCCGTACCGGCTTGCCGCCCGCCGCCGCCGCACCTTGAGCTGGTTTCTGGTCTGCCATGAGTGTCTATTACCCTTACAACTTGCCCGGCGGCGCGTTCATCTTGACCGCCTGCTTGCGCGGACCCTTGCGCGTGCGCGCATTGGTGCGCGTACGCTGGCCGCGCAGGGGCAGGCCCTTGCGATGGCGGATCCCGCGGTAGCAGCCGAGATCCATGAGCCGTTTGATGTTCATCGAGACTTCGCGGCGGAGGTCGCCCTCGACCGCGAACTTCGCCACCTGCGAGCGCAGCGAAGCCACCTCGGCATCGGTCAGGTCCTTGACCTTGACCGAATGCTTGACCCCGGCGGTGTCGCAGATGAGCTCCGAGCGGCTCTTGCCGATGCCGTAAATGTGAGTCAGTCCGATGACCACGTGCTTGTTCATCGGTATGTTGATGCCGGCGATACGCGCCATCTAAATCTCCGCCCGCGCTCTTGAAAAAAAGCGCGCTAGTATATAAGAAAACCGCCCTGATTCCAAGGGTACTCAGCACTTCCCAGGCGCTTCGCGCCACTTCCCAGGCGCTTCGCGCCACCTTTCAACGGGGTCGAAGCGACCCCGACCGAGACTATCCCTGACGCTGCTTGTGGCGGGCGTCCGAGGAGCAAATGATGTAAACGATGCCGCGCCGCCGCACGACCTTGCAGTTCTTGCAGATCTTCTTCACCGAAGGACGAACTTTCATTTCTTGGCTCCAATGCCGCGCAAGCTGGCTTTTTTCATCAGGCCCTCGTACTGGTGCGACATCATGTGCGAGCTGGCCTGGGCGGCGAAGTCCATGACTCCGACCACGATGATGAGGAGCGAGGTGCCGCCGAACTGGAAGGGCACGGCCGGATTGACCATGCGCACGATCTCGGGCAGGAGACACACTGCCATGATGTACAGGCCGCCCCAGAGCGTCAGGCGGGTCAGGACCCGGTCCAGGTATTCGCCGGTCTGCTGACCGGGCCGGATGCCCGGAATGAAGGCACCCGCCTTCTTGAGGTTGTCCGCCGTGTCGCGGGCGTCGTAGACCAGGGCGACGTAGAAGAATGCGAATCCGATGATGAGCAGCGCGAACAGCAGCACATGCAGGGGCTGGCCGTAGCCGAGCACCACCGCGACCCGCTGCAGGGTCCGCTGGATGACGTTCGGGTTCGGGCTGTTGCCGAAGAATTGGGCGATGGTCGCCGGGAAGACCAGCAAGCTCGAGGCGAAGATCGGCGGGATCACGCCGGCCATGTTCAGCTTGAACGGCAGGTGCGTGCTCTGACCCTGCGTCATGCGCCGGCCCACCTGACGCTTGGCGTAGTTCACCTGGATCTTGCGCTGCGCGCGCTCGACGAACACGCAGAACAGCGTCACCAGGAGCACGACGAGAGCGATCAGCAGCACCACGAGCGGACTCATCTCGCCTGAGTGCACCAAGTCGAGAGTGCTCAGGATGGCCCTCGGCAGCCCGGCGATGATCCCGGCGACGATGATCATGGTGATCCCGTTGCCGATGCCGCGCTCGGTGATCTGCTCGCCCAGCCACATCACGAACAGCGTGCCGGTGGTGATCGACACGGTGGCGACGAACAGGAACTGCGGGCCCGGATTGGACACGAGGCCGTTGCCCGCGTTCTGAATGGCGAGCGCCGCACCG
>DASYER010000107.1:0-17080 GCA_036498905.1 Steroidobacteraceae bacterium
AGTCATCGGCTAAGGTTGCCACCAGCGGATCGCCTTCCGAGTTCATCTCCTCGGCCTCGATCTGCGCTGCGGATTCGGACGCAGGCGGCGCGGCGGGCAACGCCGGCATCGCGGCCGCGCCACCCGTGAATTCCAGTTGCACATTCAGTTCCGTCATCGCCTTCAGTTCCGCCAGCGGCGGCAGCTCGTCCAGCCTGCGCAGCCCAAAGTAATCCAGGAACTCGGCCGTGGTGCCCAGAATCTCGGGACGGCCCGGCACATCGCGCGTGCCGATGACCCGCACCCAGTTGCGCTCCAGCAGGGTCTTGATGATGTTGGGGTTCACCGCGACGCCACGCACCAGCTCGATTTCGCCGCGGGTAATGGGCTGTCGATAGGCGATCAGGGCGAGGGTCTCGAGCAGCGCACGTGAGTAGCGCGCCGGCCGCTCGGGCCAGAGCCTGGACACCTCGGCTGCGTAATCGCCGCGTACCTGGACTCGCCAACCGCTGGCCGTTTGGGCCAGCTCAAGTGCCCGCGTTGCGTATTCGGCCTGCAGCCCGGCGAGGATGTCGCTCAGCGCAGCCTCGGTCGGCCGCTCCTCTGGCGCGAACACCTGCGCCAGGTCAGCCAGTTGCAGCGACCGGCCCGCGGCGAGCAGTGCCGCCTCGACTACATTTCTGCGATACGACTCGCTCATTGAAGCTCAACTCCCGGATCCGGCTCATCATCGTCATCATCGTCATCATGGTCGTCGAATGCATGGTCCGCGCTGGCATGCTCGGCAGCGGGCGTGGCCGGCGCCTCCAGTACATCCTCAGCCCCGGCATCCTCCGGCACCACGCGCAACCTGCGTCCCGCCGCTGCGGCCCGGACATGAAGCGGCGCGAACGGCTCCTGTTGGACGATATCAATCAGACCCTCGCGCACCAGCTCCAGTATGGCGATGAAGGTGACCGCCACACCCATACGACCTTCCTCGGGGCGGAACAGTTGCATGAACTCCAGAAAGCCGGCGTTGCCCAGACGCGCGACGATATCCGTCATGCGTTCACGAACCGACAGGCGCTCACGCTGCACATGGTGGTGCGCGAACATCTCGTTGCGCACGACGGCATCACGGAAGGCCAGCAGCATTTCCTGCAGGGTGACCTGAGGCACCAGCCGCACGATCTTGCGGTCCATGAGCTCCGCGCTCGCGCCCCACACGTCGCGATCCATGCGCGGCATCATGTCGAGGTTCTCCGCGGCCCGCTTGAAGCGCTCATACTCCTGCAGCCGGCGCACCAGTTCGGCTCGAGGATCCGCTTCCGAGTCGTCCTCCTTTGAGGCGCGCGGTAACAGCATCCGTGACTTGATCTCGGCCAACGTCGCGGCCATGACCAGGTATTCGCCGGCGAGCTCCAGTTGCAGGTCCTGCATCAGCTCGATGTACTTCATGTACTGCCGGGTAATTTCCGCCAGCGGGATATCGAGCACATCAAGATTCTGGCGCCTAATCAGGTACAGCAGCAGGTCAAGCGGACCCTCGAAGGCATCGAGGAATACCTCCAGAGCCTGCGGCGGTATGTACAGGTCCTTGGGCAGTTGCGTGAGCGGCTCGCCATTGATCATGGCGAAGGGCATCTCGACCTGTTCGGGCACTGTCTGCGGCACCAGGGGCAATGCCTCAGGCGCCGGTGACTCGTTGGACACCACGATCTTCAGCTCCGGTTGCACTGTGTCGAATCCGCTTCAGGAGTCAGTCTGCGCGCAGGTGCATGACGCGTCGCACTTCGTCCAGCGTCTGGCGGGCGGCTTCGCGAGCCTTCTCCGCGCCCTCGGTGACTATACTGCGAACCAGCTCGGGTTGACCTTCGAATTCCTGGGCACGCCTGCGCATGCCGCGGATTTCCTCGACGATCTTTTCAGTGACGGGCTTCTTGCAGTCCAGGCAACCGATTCCGGCGCTGCGGCAGCCTTCCTGTACCCACTGCCGGGTCGGCTCGTCGGAATAGATTTTATGCAGGTCCCACACCGGGCATTTCTCCGGATCGCCCGGATCGGTGCGGCGAACGCGCGCCGGATCGGTCTGCATCGTGCGCAGCTTCTGCGCCACGGCATCGGGGTCCTCGCGCAGGCCGATGGTATTGCCATAGGACTTCGACATCTTGCGGCCGTCGGTTCCCGGTACGCGCGGCGCCGCCGTCAGCAGTACCTGCGGTTCCGGCAGGATGCTCATGGCGCCGCCTTCCAGATAGCCGAGCAGCCGCTCGCGGTCCGCGACGGTGATGCGGTTGTTGCCCTGCACGAGCGCGCGCGCCAGTTCGAGCGCGTCACTCGCGCCGGTTTCCTGGTAGCTGCGGCGCAGTTCCTGGTAGCGCGTGGCATTGCGGCCACCCAGACTCTTGAGCGCCTTTTGGACACGCACTTCGAAATCCGGTTCGCGGCCGTACACATGGTTGAAGCGTCGGGCGATTTCGCGCGTGATTTCAACGTGCGCGACCTGGTCCTCTCCGACCGGCACGAAGGCCGGCCGATACAGCAGGATGTCCGCGCTCTGCAGCAACGGATAGCCGAGGAAGCCGTAGGTCGCCAGATCCTTTTCCTTCAGCTGCGCCTGCTGGTCCTTGTACGTCGGGACCCGTTCGAGCCAGCCCAGGGGGGTGATCATCGACAGCAGCAGATGCAGTTCGGCGTGTTCGGGAACCTGGGACTGTACGAACAGGGTTGCCACGCCCGGGTTCAAACCGGCGGCGAGCCAGTCAATGAGGACTGCCTGCACATACTCCTGCAGTCGTCCGGTGTCTTCGTAACCGGTCGTCAGTGCATGCCAGTCGGCGATGAAAAAGTAGCACTCATACTGATACTGCAATTCCACCCAATTGCGCAGTGCGCCGTGAAAATTGCCCAGATGCAACGGCCCCGTAGGCCGCATGCCGGAAAGTACCCGGCGGGTTTGCGGATTGGCACTCATTTGTAAGCTTTGCAGTATACCGTAAGGGGGTCGGGCTTAAGGCTACAGCCCCAGGCGCGACAGGTCTCCGGTCCCGCGCCGCAGAATCACCGGTGGGTCCACCGCCAGGTCCACGACCGTGGTCGGTTCGATGCCGCAGTGGCCGCCATCCAGCACCGCATCGATCTGGTGTTCCAGCCGCTCGCGAATTTCCTGCCCGTCGGTCAAGGGCAACTCATCGCCGGGCAGCATGAGCGTCGAGCTCATCATCGGCTCCCCGAGTTCGGCAAGCAGCAGCTGCGGCACCGGGTGGTCGGGTACACGGATGCCGACCGTGCGGCGCTTCTCGTGCTGCAGGCGGCGCGGCGTCTCACGGGTCGCGGGCAGCAGGAAGGTGAACGGGCCGGGCGTACAGGCCTTGAGCAGGCGGAAGTGCGGAGTATCGATTCGGACGAAACGTGCGGCCTCACCTACGTCCCGGCACACCAGTGTGAAGTGGTGATTGCGGTCCGCCTGGCGAATACGCCGGACCCGCTCCAGGGCATCCTTGTCCCCGATATGACAGCCCAGTGCGTAACAAGAATCCGTCGGATATGCAATGACTCCGCCGCTGCGGATGATTTCGACACCGCGGCGGATCAGTCGCGCCTGGGGCGTGACCGGATGTAGCTCGAAATACTGACTCATGGGATATCATACACGGCTGTTCAAACCTGCCGGTCCTGAGGCCGTTTCATACCTAAAATGTTGTCCGTGCTGGAGTTTGCCCCGGTTGTCGTGTTTGGTGTGACCTACTACATCCACGGCATTTACACCGCGACTGCGGCCCTCATGATTTCGATGGCGCTGCTGTTGATCGTGGATTTCCTATGGTTGAAGCGCATTCCCACCATGCATGGGATATCGGCACTGCTGGTGTTCGTGTTCGGCGCGGCCACGCTCATTCTGCATAACCAGCGTTTCATCCAGTGGAAGCCCACGGTGCTGTTCTGGCTGATCAGCGTGGCATTCCTCGGCAGTTCCTGGATCGGCAAACGTACCCTTACCGAACAGCTCCTGGGTGCGGCATTGGGCGAACCGGTAGTGATCCCCCAGCGCCAGTGGCGCCGGCTCAACGCCCTGTCAGTGGTGTTTTATGCCCTGCTGGGTGGCCTGAACCTGCTCGTGGCCTTCAACGCCAGCGAGCGCGCCTGGGTGAATTTCAAGCTGTTCGGCCTGACCGCAGCCACCGTCATATTCGCGGCGCTGCAGCTGGCGTGGCTGTCGCGGCACATGCAGCCTGAACCGTCCACATGACAGCCGCCGAGCGCGTCGAGAAGCTGCGGCAGATGCTCACGGCGCGCCTCGCCCCGGTATCGCTCGAAATCCGTGATGACAGCGCCAAACACGCCGGACATGCCGGTGCGCGCGAGGGCGGCCATTTCTCCATCGTCGTGGTGTCAGAGCGGTTCGCGGGGCGCACGCGCATGCAACGGCATCAGCTGGTGTACGAGGCGGTCGCGGAGCTGATGCGCACGGACATCCATGCGTTGAGCATTCAGGCTTTGACCCCGCAGGAATAGATCAGGTTACAAAAGTCGTTCAACTATTTGAGAAATCACATGAAACTCATCAAAATCTTCCTCTTCATGCTGGGCGCGATGAGCCTCGCGGCCTGCACGCCGAAAACCGCCACGGCACCGGCCGCCCCGGTCGATACGGTGGCGACGGTCAATGGCACTCCCATCAGCCGCAATCTGTACAACAACTTCGTCAAGGCAGCCCTGCAGGGCAAGGATCCCTCGACCCTGACGCAGGCGCAGAAGGATGAGGCCCTGGACAACCTGGTGCGTGCCGAACTGGTCGTGCAGCAGGCGGACAAGAACGGCCTCACCAAGGAGCCTCAGACCCAAGATATTCTCGAACTGGCGCGCCTCAACGCGGTCGAGCAGGCCTTCAGCGAGAACTTCGTGAAGGAGAACAAGCCCACCGAGGCGGAGCTGAAGAAGGAGTACGACGTGCAGGTCGCGCGCTTGCCGCACACCGAATATCACGTCTCGCATATTCTGGTCGCCAGCAATGACGCGGCCACCAAGGTCATCGCCGACCTGGGCAAGGGCGCAAAGTTCGAAGATCTCGCCAAAAAGGAATCCAGCGACAGCTCCAAGGATCAGGGCGGAGACCTGGGTTGGACGACGCCGGATCGCATGGTCAAGCCCTTTGCCGATGCGATGGTCGCACTGAAGCCCGGTGAATACACCCATGTGCCGGTACAGACCCAGTACGGTTGGCATGTCATCAAGCTGGTTGATACCCGCCCGCTGACACCGCCGGCGTACGATTCGGTCAAGGATCGGGTCGGGCAGATCGTGCTGGGCGAGAAGTTCAAGGCCTATGTGGATGGCCTGCTCGCCAAGTCGCAAATCGACAAGAAGATGTAAGACGCCTGCGGGCGTCTAGTCGCGCGATTTCAGGAGCTCGAGGAATCCGGCCTCATCCAGCACCGGAACCCCGAGCTCCTGGGCCTTCTTGAGCTTCGAGCCGGCGTCGGTTCCGACCACAACCCCGGCAGTCTTCTTCGACACACTCCCGGCGACCTTGGCGCCCAGCTCCACCAGCGCCGCGGTCGCCTGCTCGCGTGTCATGGCCGTCAAAGTTCCGGTCACCACCCAGGTCTGGCCGGACAGCTTCAGTCCGCCGCTCGCCCGCGGCTGCATCGGCGGCCAGTTGACGCCCAGTTCGCGCAGTCGCGCGATCACCGCGGCGTGGGCCTTGGAGGCGAAGAAAACCGCCACGTGTCCCGCCACGACCGGACCCACATCCGGCACCTCCTCGATCTGTTCGGGCGTCGCGGCGGCCAATGCCTCCAGCGTCACAAAGTGCTGTGCGAGAGCGAGCGCAGTCGCTTCCCCCACATCACGAATGCCCAAGGCGAACAGGAAGCGAGGCAGCGTGGTGTCGCGGCTTTTCGCAATCGCCGCGTGCAGATTTGCCGCGGACTTCTCGCCCATGCGCTCAAGCCCCGCGAGCTGCTCGATGCTCAGGCTGAAAATATCGGCCGGTGATTTCACCCGTTCATTTTCAACCAGCTGCTCGACGAGCTTGTCGCCGAGACCTTCGATGTCCATGGCCCGTCGGCTCGCGAAATGCAGGATGCCCTCCTGGCGTTGCGCGCGGCAGGTGAAGCCGCCGCTGCAGCGGGCGATGGCTTCGCCTTCAGCCTTCTCAACCGGCGAGCCGCAGATCGGGCATCTGCCCGGCATGACCACCTTGGCGCGGGCTTCATGCGCTTCATCGACCACGACGCGCACGACTTCCGGGATGACATCACCGGCACGACGGATCACCACGGTATCACCGGCACGCACGTCCTTGCGCGCCACTTCGTCCATGTTGTGCAGCGTGGCGTTGCTGACGGTCACGCCGCCGACAAACACCGGCGCCAAGCGTGCGACCGGAGTCAAGGCACCGGTGCGGCCCACCTGAAATTCGATCGCCGTCAGCAGCGTCGTGGCTTCCTCGGCCGGGAACTTGTGCGCAAGCGCCCAGCGCGGCGCGCGCGACACAAATCCCAGGCGCTCCTGGTCGGCGCGGGCATCCACCTTGTAGACCACCCCGTCGATCTGGTACGGCAGCGCATCGCGGCGCGCGCCGATTTCCCGGTAGTACGTGAGGCATCCCTCGATACCCACCACGGCACGCGCTTCCGGACAGGTTTTCAAGCCCCAGTCCCGGAATGCCGCAAGCAGCGCGGTGTGATGGTCCGGAACCGCGCCCCCCTCGACCAGTCCGACCGCATACAGAAAGATATCCAGCGGGCGGCTTGCCGTGATGCGCGGATCGAGCTGGCGCAGGCTCCCCGCCGCGGCATTGCGCGGATTCACGAACACCTTCTCGCCGCGCGCCTGGGCCTGTTGATTCATCTGTCTGAAACCTGCGAGCGGCATGAAGATCTCCCCGCGCACTTCGATCAGTCCGGGGGGTGAGCCGCGCAGGGACAGGGGTACGCCACGGATGGTGCGCACATTCGCGGTGACATCCTCGCCGTGCTCACCATCGCCCCGGGTGGCCGCCCGCTCCAAGATTCCGCTGCGATAGATCAGGGATACCGCCAGACCATCCAGCTTCGGCTCCGCCGAGTAGCCGATGGGCGTCTGCCGTTTCAGTCGCTCGTGCACACGGCGATCAAAGTCACGCACGTCCGGTTCGCTGAAGGCGTTGTCCAGGGACAGCATCGGTACGGCATGCAGGACCGCGGCGAATGCCGCAGCCGGCGCGCCGCCGACGCGCTGCGTGGGTGAGTCGGGAGTGATCAGCTCCGGGTGTTCGGCTTCCAGCTGCTTCAGCTGCTGCATCAGTCCGTCGTATTCGGAATCGCTGATGCTCGGATCATCCAGTACGTGGTAGCGATGATCATGCGCGAGCAGCTGCTCGCGCAGTGCCGCAATGCGCGCGGCGGGGAGCCCGCCGCGCTGCGGACGCGCGGCCTTGTCCTTCATGGACGCGCCGCGGCCGCCGCGTTGCGCATGACGGCGGTCCGCGCGGGACTCAAGGGTTGGCCGGTGTCATCCTGCAAGCTGCCGCGCAGGCGCTGTGAGAGGATCTGTGCGCACTCCAGAAGTTCATCGACGGCATCCGGACCTGGCATCGGGCCGGGAAGGATCGTGAACAGATTCAGGCCACCGTAGCGTTGCAGGTCGATGGAATGCGGATCAAAGGTGCCGGGCTTGTTCAAACTGGCGATGCTGAGCAGCGCACGACCGTCGGGCGCCGGCTTGTGGAAAATCGAGAATTTGCCGAGTACGAACCCCTCAGCTGCCAGCGCCATGCGCACAGCGCGGCCGGAGAATTTCTCTCCCATACTGACTACTCGTACCGCGAGCACCCTGCTGTCCTGCACCGCGGGCCAATCGACAACCACCGGTGCCGCAGGCACTTCGGCAGTGCTCAGTGGCGCGGCAACGGGTGCCGGCTCCGGATCCAGCGTCACCGGGTCCGGCGCGACTGCATCCGGCGGCTCGCTCCAGGACTCATCGCCCATGGGCGGGTCAGGCGCCTGATTGGCCGCCACTTCGGCCAACAGGCCGTCCATGCCCAAGGCGGAGTCCGGTGCATGCGATGCTTCGGCGGCTTGAGCGGCGGCGGTCGCTTCAGCACTTGCCTCCAGGGCGGCGAAGTCGGCCACGCCGACTTCGAAGACCGGCAGCTCGGCCTCCGGATCGCGTGCGCTCATGCGCGGCAGATCCAAAGGCGGCAGATCCCACTCCGCGGAGCGCTCGGGCGCGCGTTCCGCAGGCTCCGCCGCCGGGCGCGGCAGATCGCTGCCCCGCACCTGACGGGAGCGCCGCAATTCCCACCAGGCTAGGGCGATCAGAAAGCCCCCCCCCACCACCATCAAAGTGATGCGTAATTCCGGCATCAGACCGCTGCGAGGCGTACCGCCTCTTCCACATCCACCGCAACCAGCCTTGAAACGCCCGGCTCGGTCATGGTCACACCGATCAGCTGCGAGGCCAGCTCCATGGTCGCCTTGTTGTGGGTAATGAAGATGAACTGCACGCGCTCGGACATTTCCTTGACGATCTCGCAGAAGCGCCCGACGTTGTGTTCATCCAGCGGTGCATCCACCTCATCGAGCAGGCAGAACGGCGCGGGGTTCAGGTCGAAAATCGAGAACACGAGAGCCACCGCGGTGAGGGCCTTCTCACCGCCCGACAGCAGATGGATAGTGCTGTTGCGCTTGCCCGGGGGCCGCGCCATGATCGCAACTCCCGCGGCCAGGATGTCATCGCCCACCAGTTCGAGATAGGCGTGCCCGCCACCGAACAGCCGCGGAAACTTCTCCTTCAGACCCGTGTTGATCTTCTCGAAGGTCTCCTCGAAGCGCGTGCGCGTCTCCTTGTCGATTTTGCGCATGGCCTCCTCGAGCGTGGCCAATGCATCGGTCAGGTCGGTATGTTGCCGATCCAGATATTCCTTGCGCTCGGTCTGCTCCTTGAGCTCATCGATGGCGGCCAGATTGACCTGTCCGAGCCGGGCCACATCGGCGCGTAACTCATTGACCTTCTCTTCCCAGGCCGCGACATCAGCGTCCGGCACCAGGCCCTGGACGATTTCCGACAATTCATATTGAGTCGCCGCGAACTGTTCGGCGAGTGCCTCGCGCCGCACGCGGCTCTCCTGGGCTGCCAGGCGCGCCTGCTCGATGGCATCGCGTGCTTCGGCGACGCGCGCCTCGGCGGCGCTGCGCTGCTGGTCCAGATCACGGATCTGGACCTCGGCCTCCTCCAGTGCCCGACGCGCCGCTTCAAGCTCAGCTTCCACGGTCAGGCGCCGGGACAGCAAGTCATCCAGTTTGCCCTGCAGTTCGATGATCGGCGCGTCGCCGCTGGCCAGCTCCGCATCGAGCTCTGCGCAGCGCCGTGACAATTGCCCACGCTGGTCGGCCATGCGCGCAAGTCCGGTTGCGACCGAGCTTTCCTGCGAGCGGCGCGACTCGCTGCGGATCATCAGATCGCGTGCGGTGACCTGGGCACTCTGGGCACGCTGGCGTGCGCTTGCGAGCGCCTCGCGCCGCTCGTCACGCTCGGCCTCCAGCTGCGGACGGCGTGATTCCAGTTCACCAAGCTCCCCCTGCGAGACACTCAATGCGGCACGTGCGCCGTCGACCGACCCGCGGGCCACTGCGCTCTCGCGGGCCACTTCGGCCGCTTCGTGTTCAAGGCGCGTGCGCCGCGCCTGCAGTTCCTGCGCGCGCGCGCGCGCCGCCTCAAGTTTGCTGCGGGCGTCGGAGTGTTCCCGATGACCGTTCTGAATGGCCGACTGCAGCTGATCGCGCTGGGTCTCCGCCTCGGTCTGGGTACGGCGGATCGCGCTCAGATTGCCATCGACCCGCTGCAGATTCTCCTCGGCCCGCGCCAGGTCGGCGCGCAGCAGCTTCAGGCGCTGTTCGCGCTCGATCACACCGGTATGTGGGTCCTGACCGCGGCTGAGCCGTATCCAGCCCCTGCCCACCCACTCACCGTCGCGGGTGATGATCGATTGGCCGGGCTGAAGGCTGCCGCGCAAGCGCAGGGCAGCAGCCAGGGACTCACCGGCGAGCACGCCGGCCAACTGCGCGGCCACTGCCGCGGGCCCCTTGATGATCTTCGCGGCCAAAGATTCGGTGCCGTACGCGGCCGCATCGGTCGCGCCCTGCTCCACCAGCGCGATGCGACCCGCCGCGAGGTTGCCGAGGGCGGCCTCGACGTCTTCGAGCCGCTCGACACACACCGCCTCCAGATAGTCGCCCAGTGCGGTTTCGACGGCGCGCTCCCAGCCGCCGGATACGTCGAGCTGCTGGGCGACCCGCTCGCGCGTCGCCAGCCCGCTGGCATTGAGCCACTCACCGGCACGAGGGGCATTGTGGCTGAGGGCGGCCTTTTGCACGGCCTCCAGGGCGACGAGCTCGCCGCGCACCTTCTCGCGCTCGGCGCGCGCGCCTTCGAGGCGACTCTCCGCGCTGTGCTGCTCCTGACGCAGTGCCTGGGCGCGTTCGGCTGCAGACTTCTGCGATCGGACCAGTTCTTCGCTGCGGGTCCGGGCCTGCGCCTCCTGATCCACCAGTTCCGACAGCTGCGCACCCGGATCCTGAGCCGATAACTGTTCCTGCTCGACGCTGAGGCGTTCGCCGCGTGCGCCCAAGCGACCCAGCTGGTTCTCCAGCTCACCGATGCGCGCCGTTTCGACCTGCGCGGTCTGATTGGCCGCGGCCAGCGAATGCATGAACTGATCCCAGCGCTGCTGCCACTGCGCCAGCTCCTGTTCGCATTGCGCCTGATCCGCCAGCACGACCTGCTCGAGGCGCGCGGCCTCGGCACACTGGGGCTGCAGCAGCTCGATTTCACTGCGCAGGGCGGTGATCTGCTGCTCGTCGCGTTCGATGAGCGTGGCCAGCTCACCGAGCTGCTCGCGTGCCTTCGCCAGGTCGCTGCGCTGGCGCTCGCGCATTTCGCGGGTGTGCTGCAGCGACTGCTCGGTGCGGGTGATATCGGCGCCGATCTCATAGTGCCGGCCCTGAACGGCGGCGACCGTTTCTGCATGATCGCCCTGGATGGCGCGCTGCTTTTCGAGGGCGGCCTCGGCGCCGCGCTGATCGGCGAGCGCCGCCTGCATGGCCACATCACGCTCGCGCAGGGCGCTATCCTGGATCTGAGCACCGCTGTCCAGATCCCGAATCTTCAGTGCGAGCAGCTCGGCCAACGCCCGGCGCTCCTGCTCCTTGAGGGCCTGGTAGCGTCGCGCCGCACCCGCCTGGCGCTGCAGGTGACGGATCTGCCGGTCGACCTCGTCGCGCACGTCCTGGAGGCGCTCCAGATTCTCACGCGTATCGGCGACGCGCGCCTCGGTCTCGCGCCGACGCTCCTTGTAACGCGAAATGCCGGCGGCCTCCTCGATAAAGGCGCGCATATCCTCGGGCTTCGCCTCGATGACCCGGGAAATCATCCCCTGCTCGATGATCGAATAGCTGCGCGAACCCAGGCCTGTCCCGAGGAACAGCTGGGTGATATCGCGGCGCCGGCAGCGCGCCCCATTGATGTAGTAGTTGGAACTGCCATCGCGCGACACGAGCCGCTTCAACGACACTTCGTTGTAGCCGGCATACGCGCCGCTGATGCGCCCGTCGCTGTTGTCGAACACCAGTTCGACCGAGGCGGAGCCGACGGGCTTGCGCGCGCTGGAACCGTTGAACACCACATCGGCCATCGAGTCGCCGCGCAGGTGCTTGGCGGACAGTTCGCCCATCACCCAGCGCACCGCGTCGATGACATTCGACTTGCCGCAACCGTTCGGACCGACGACACCGGTGAGATTGCCGGGGAATCCGACCGAAGTCGGATCAACAAATGATTTAAAGCCGGCGAGCTTTATCTTGGTCAGCCGCATCGTATTAAGACTCGGGGTCCGTTTAAGGAGAAAGAAGTCATGATAAAATATATGGAGACACTATGCCTTCAAGTCCAACAACAGATCTGACAACCTTTCCGAATCCGGCCATTGCGCGTGATTACACGATTCGCATGACCCTGCCGGAGTTCACCTGCCTGTGTCCGATGACCGGCCAACCGGATTTCGCCACTCTCGAGCTGGAATACATTCCGGACCAGCTGTGCGTGGAACTCAAATCCCTGAAGCTGTATATGTGGTCTTTCCGCGACCGTGGCACGTTCCACGAGGCCGTGACCAATGAAATCGCCGACCATATCGTGGCCGCGATTTCTCCCCGATTCCTGCGGCTGACCGCGAAATTCAACGTCCGCGGGGGAATTTACACCTCCGTCGTGGTTGAACACCGCCTCCCGGATTGGGCGCCGGCTCCCGCCGTCGACCTCGCCTGAGCCTATCTGACGCCCCTTGGCCGCCCCCCCTGTACAGGCCCGGGCGCGCCGGTATAATCGCGCGTCCTTCGCCAAGGCAGCTGCTTTTGAGGAATGACTGATGCCGGCCAAGAAGACCGCGGCCAAGCCTGTCAAGGGCAAAAAGGCCGCAAGCCGCCCCGCCGCCCGCAAGGCGGCGATACGTAACAAGCCCACGGAACGGGTGAAGACCACTGTCCACCCACGTTCGCCCGTGGCCGCTTCGGTTACCCGCAAGCCGGCCTCAGGCGCCAAAAGCACTCCAACCAGCGCGGAACCCGTAGAAACGATGCGACGACCAGCAGCAGAGCGAAACGACACCCCTTCGACCAAGAAGCCGACACCGGAGACCAAACCCGTCGCGACACCGCGACCAGCAATACCTGCCCCACAAGCGGCTGCGAACGAATCCGACGAGGGCGATGCCCCGGAGCCGGGCAGCCTGCTCGCCGGGCCCCGCAACGTCCAGCCGTACATCGTCAAGCGTGGCGAACAGTACATGAGCAAGGAGCAGGCGGAGCATTTCCGCCAGATCCTGCAGACCTGGAAGCGCGACCTGATGGAAGAAGTGGACCGCACCGTCACACATATGAAAGACGAGGCGGCCAACTTCCCCGATCCCAATGACCGGGCGACCCAGGAGGAGGAGTTCTCCCTGGAGCTGCGCACCCGCGATCGGGAACGCAAACTGATCCGCAAGATCGATGAGGCGCTCAAGCGCATCGAGGACGGCTCCTACGGCTACTGCCTGGAGACCGGCGAGGAAATCGGCATCAAGCGCCTCGAAGCCCGGCCGGTCGCGACCCTGAGCATCGAGGCGCAGGAGCGCCGCGAACGCCGTGAACGCCAGTACGGCGACCGCGACGACCGCTACCGCTGATCCCCTATACCGGCCGTTTTGCCCCCTCGCCGACCGGACGACTGCACACCGGTTCGGTGCTGGCTGCAGTCGGTAGTTTCCTCGATGCCCGGCACAGCGGTGGTCGCTGGCTGGTGCGGATGGAAGACCTCGACACCCCCCGTGTCGTGGCGGGCAGCGCCGATGAGATTCTGCGGACCCTTCAGACCCTGAACCTGTTCTGGGACGGGGAGGTCACCTACCAGTCCGCCCGCCTGGCCCTCTACGAGGCCGGCCTTGAACAGCTGCGGGCCTGCGGCCGAACCTATGAGTGCAGCTGTTCGCGCCAGACCTTGGCCGTGCAGGCAGATTCAGGCTATCCCGGCACCTGCCGGGCCGGCCCGCGCCGCCCCGGCCCCACCGCCACCCGCTTCCGCATCCACGACGGTGAAACGGTTGAATTCACTGACCGTTTGCAGGGAGTGCGCAGGCTGCGCCTTGACCCATTGGGCGATGTCGTCATTCGCCGGCGCGATGGCATCTTCGCCTATCAGCTGGCCGTGGTGATCGACGATGCCGAGCAGGCCATCACCGATGTGGTCCGCGGCGCCGATCTGCTGGACAGCACGGCATGGCAGATCGAGCTACAGCGGGCACTGGGCTTAAGGACGCCGGCCTACGCCCACCTGCCCGTCGTAACCGCCCCGGGAGGCGGGAAGCTCGCCAAATCCCGCTGTTCAGTGGCGCCGGATCTATCAAACCCCGCTCAGGTGCTGTGGCAGACGCTTGTGTTGCTAGAACAACGGCCTCCCCCGGAATTACGGCACCTGGCGCCCCGGGAAGTCCTCGAATGGGCGATTTTGAACTGGAAACCGTCCCAGTTGCACCGGATTGCAAGTGTCGCGGCGCTCTAACAAGCTTCCGCCCCCGCCCGGAACACTTGTCAAATCAATTCAACAATTGCCCTTGGCTCCACGGTTGTACTAAGGTAGCCGCTGAGGGACGGCAGAAAACACCGGCCCGCCCGCCCTAATACGGCAGGCGGAGTGGGAATAACTAATGACGGGGGCTTGCAATGAGCGAACCGAGGGTCATCAAGAAGTATCCGAATCGTCGGCTTTACGACACGGTCGAGAGCCGTTACATCACGTTGGCTGATGTACGGAAACTGGTCGTTGAACGTATCGAATTCATGGTCGTGGACAAGAAGAGTCAGGAGGACATCACGCGCAGCATTCTGCTGCAGGTGATTGCCGAGCAGGAGCATGCCGGCGAACCACTGATGAGTCGCGACTTTCTGCAGCACATCATTCGCTCCTACGGTGGCGGGATCATGCAAGGCGTGGTCGGCTCCTATCTGGAACAGAGTCTGAAGCTGTTTGCAGCCCAGCAACGCGAAGTGCGCGACAAGGCTCAGAGCTTCACGGCCGGAGACACCGACGGGGCGGTGGCCGCGGTGACGCAGCGCAACTTCCAGCGCTGGCGCACGGTGCAGGATGAGATATTCCGCACCCTGATCGGCAGTGCCGCGCGCACGCGCGGACCAGATGACGATGCAGCGTTAGCTGCAGCTGCCAAGTAAAGTCCGGCCGACCAGGCATGAAAAAAGGGCGCGCTACCTTGCGGTAGCGCGCCCTTTTCGCTCATTGCGTTAAGTCTTAAGCGGCGTCCACGCTGCGCATCGACAGGCGCACGCGACCCTGACGGTCGACTTCGAGCACCTTGACGCGCACCACATCGCCTTCCTTGAGCTTGTCGCTGACGCGCTCGACGCGCTCATCGGAAATCTGCGAAATGTGCACCAGGCCATCGCGGCCCGGCAGAATGGTTACGAACGCGCCGAAGTCCATCAGGCGCGCGACGCGTCCCTCATAGATACGGCCCACTTCCACATCCGCCGTGATCAGCTCGATGCGACGCTGGGCCTCCTTGCCCGCCGTGCCGTTAACCGAGGCGATCTTCACCGTGCCATCGTTCTCGATGTCGATGGTGGTGCCGGTCTCTTCGGTGATCTGGCGGATGACCGCGCCACCCTTGCCGATGACATCGCGGATCTTCTCAGGATCGATCTTCAGCGTGATGATCGAAGGTGCCCACTCGGACATCTTCGCGCGCGGCTCGCTCAGGACCTTGTTCATTTCACCGAGAATGAACAGGCGCCCGGTGCGGGCCTGATCCAGAGCGACCTTCATGATCTCAGGCGTGACGCCCTCGACCTTGATGTCCATTTGCAGCGCCGTGACGCCGTCCTTGGTTCCGGCCACCTTGAAGTCCATGTCGCCCAGATGATCCTCATCGCCGAGGATGTCGGTGAGCACCTTGAAGCGTCCGCCATCGAGTACCAGGCCCATCGCGACACCCGCGACCGGCGCCTTTAGCGGCACACCGGCATCCATCAGCGCCAGGCTGCTGCCGCACACGCTGGCCATGGAGCTGGAGCCGTTGGACTCGAGGATTTCGGAGACCACGCGAATCACGTACGGGAAAGTGGCCATGTCCGGCATCACGGCTGAGACACCGCGGCGTGCGAGGTTGCCGTGGCCGATTTCGCGGCGCTTCGGCGAGCCCATCATTCCGGTCTCGCCGACCGAGAACGGCGGGAAGTTGTAATGCATCATGAACGGCTCGCGGCGTTCGCCCGCGAGTGCGTCAATGATCTGCGCGTCACGGCCTGTGCCCAACGTCACCGCCACCAGAGCCTGCGTCTCCCCGCGCGTGAACAGCGCCGAACCGTGGGTTCGCGGCAACACGCTGGTCTTCACGGTGATCGGACGCACCGTGCTCACATCGCGGCCGTCGATGCGCGGCTCGCCATTGAGAATGCGCTGGCGGACGATGTTGCTTTCGAGCTTGAAGAACTCATCATCGACCTGATCGGCCGTGTACTTGGGGCTCTCGCCGCCGCTCAGTGCGGCGACCGCGGCGGCCTTCACTTCGGCCACGCGATCGCGACGCTGCAGTTTTTCAGTGACCGCAAACGCCTTGGTCAGCGCAGCCTGCGCCTGGCTGGCGAGCGCCGCGGACAGCTCGGGGTTGGCGGCGGGCGCGGTCCAGGTCCAGCGCGGCTTGCCGGCCTGCGTGACCAGTTCGCGGATCGCACTGATGGCCACCTGCATGGCTTTGTGGCCGAAGACCACGGCGCCCAGCATCACCTCTTCGGAGAGGCCCTGCGCTTCGGATTCGACCATCATGACGGCGCCCTGGGTGCCGGCGACGACCAGGTCCAGCTGCGAGCCGACCATTTCAGTGCCGGTCGGATTCAGCAGGTACTGACCATCCTTGTAACCCACGCGGGCCGCGCCGATCGGTCCGCTGAAAGGAATGCCCGACAGCGCCACGGCCGCCGAGGCGCCCAGCAGCGAGGGGATATCCGGATCGATGGCCGGATCCAGCGACAGCACGGTCGCGACCACCTGCACGTCGTTGTAGAAACCATCCGGGAACAGCGGTCGCAATGGGCGATCGATGAGCCGCGAGGTGAGCGTTTCCTTCTCGGAAGGACGACCCTCGCGCTTGAAGAAGCCGCCGGGGATTTTGCCCGCGGCGTAGGTCTTCTCGATGTAGTTGACGGTAAGGGGGAAGAAGTCGCGGCCGGGAACCGGCTGCGTCTTGGCAACGCAGGTCACCAGCACGACGGTGTCCCCCATGGAAACCTTGACCGACGCATCGGCCTGGCGGGCAAGTTCACCGGTCTCGATCGTTACGGTCTGGCTGCCGTAAGCAAATGACTTTGCAAAAGCACTCACGCTTTTATCCTCGTATATGGAAATTGCGGCCAGGAATGGCCGCAATATTGGGCGTCACAACAGGTGCCGCCCGGAATGTTCAGCGGCGCAGTCCCAGGCGCTCGACGAGCTCCTGATACTTCTGCGGCTGGGTCGACTTCAGATAATCGAGCAGCTTGCGGCGCTGATTGACGAGCTTCACGAGCCCGCGACGCGATGAGTGGTCACT
>DASYER010000108.1:0-139372 GCA_036498905.1 Steroidobacteraceae bacterium
TGCCCGCCGAACTGCTCGGCCACCGTCCGGATCTCGTCGCACAGCGCTGGCGCGTCGAAGCATCTTCGCAGGGTATCCGCGAAGCGACCGCCGAGTTCTACCCGAACGTGGATCTGCTGGCATTCGTGGGTCTACAGAATCTCGGCTCGACCAATCTGTTCAGCGCCGCCAACCGTCAGTACGGCGTGGCGCCCGCATTCACCCTGCCGTTGTTCGACGCCGGCAAGCGCCGCGCGAAGCTGGCAGCACAGGATGCCGCATACGATGTGGCGGTCGAGCAGTACAACCAGCTCATGACCGATGCCCTGCGTGAAGTCGTTGATGCACTGACTTCGATGGACAGCCTGGGCCGGCAGCGCGGCGAAGAACGTGACGCGCTGGCCAATGCCCAGGAGGCCTACGACCTGTCGGTCCTGCGCTATCGCGAGGGGCTGGGAAATTACCTGCAGGTGTTGAGCGCCGAATCGCAGCTGCTCGCGCAGCGCAGTCTGCAGGCGCAGCTGCAGGCCCGCGCGCTTGATCTATCAGTGGACCTGGTGCAGGCGCTTGGCGGCGGGTTCGTGCCGCAGATGCTCACGCCCGCAATTCCGGAGAACAAATCGTGAACACCGAAACAGAAACCCCCGCCGCGCCACAGGCCGATGCTCAAAGCAACGGCAATGGCAACGGCAAGCGCAATCGGATGCTCGTGCTGGTCTCCCTCGGCATCCTCGTGCTGGCCATCGGCTATGGCGTGTACTGGCAGACCGTGCTGCGGCTGCGCGAGACCACCGATGATGCCTATGTGAATGGCAACATCGTGCAGATCACTCCGCAGATTGCCGGTACCGTGGTCGGTATCAATGCCGACGACACGCAGAACGTGGTCGCCGGTCAGACGCTGGTGCGCCTGGATCCTGCCGACGCCAAGGTGGCACTGGATGAGTCCGAAGCTCATCTGGCGCTGACGGTACGTTCGGTGCGCGGTCTGTTCGCCACCACGGCGCAGCTGGCCGCGGCCGAAGGCATTCGCCACACCGACCTCGACACCGCCGAGAAGGACCTGGCGCGCCGTGAGCGGCTGGCCGGCAGCGGTGCGATATCCGGTGAGGAACTGCAGCATGCACGCGATGCCGTCTCAGCCGCCAGGTCCGCCCTGCTGGCAGCTCAGCAGCAGGCGCAGGCCAATCGCGCGCGCATCGATGGCACGCAGATCGAGGACCACCCGGAAGTGCAGGCCGCGGCAAGCGCGGTTCACAGCGCCTATCTGAACCTGGCGCGCACCCAGTTGCCGGCGCCCATCGGCGGCTTCGTGGCCCATCGCAATGTTCAGCTCGGCCAGCGGGTCAGCCCGGGCTCGGTGCTGATGGCAGTGGTGCCGCTGAACCAGGTTTGGGTCGATGCCAATTTCAAGGAACTGCAAGTCGCCAACATCCGCATGGGGCAGCCGGCGACGCTGACTGCCGACCTGTATGGCGGCTCGGTGAAATACCACGGCAAGGTCGTCGGCTTCAGCGCCGGCACCGGGGCCTCCTTCGCGCTGCTGCCGGCGCAGAATGCCACCGGCAACTGGATCAAGGTGGTTCAGCGTCTGCCGGTGCGGATCATGCTCGATCCGAAGGAACTGGCGGCGCATCCGCTGCAGGTCGGTCTGTCCATGCGCGTGGAGGTGTCCACCGCCGAACGCGACGGTGCGCGTCTGCCCCAGGCCGCCGCCAATGTTCCAAGCTACGCCACCAGCGTCTTCGATGACGCGGATCGGCAGGCCGGCGCGCGGGTCGAGGCCATCATCGCCGCGAATCTGGCCGCCCCGGCGCACGCCCGTGTTGTGCACCGTATTGCCCAGGTACGCATTCGCCCCGCCACATGAGCCGACCTGCCTCACAAATGAAAGCGGCGGCCGCCGTATCAGCGCCACTGCCACCACTGGTGGGGGCGGCGCGGATACTGGGTACCCTGGCCGTCTCGCTCGCGATCTTCATGAACGTGCTGGACACTTCCATCGCGAACGTGTCGATTCCGGCCATCTCGGGAGACCTCGGCGTATCGCCCGACCAGGGCACCTGGGTCATCACCTCCTTCGGCGTCGCGAATGCGATTTCGGTGCCCCTGACCGGCTGGCTGACGCGTCGCTTCGGACAGGTGCGGCTGTTCACGCTCGCCATTTTCCTGTTCGTCATCTCCTCGTTTCTTTGCGGCCTGGCACCCTCCATCGGACTGCTGATTTTCTTTCGTGTCATCCAAGGCGCTGTGGCCGGACCCATGATCCCGCTGTCGCAGTCGCTGCTGATGTCCAGTTATCCGGTCTCCAAACAAAGCACCGCGCTGGGGCTGTGGTCGGTCACCAGCCTGACGGCTCCCATCGCGGGGCCTCTGCTGGGCGGATGGATCACGGACAACATCTCCTGGCCATGGATCTTCTACATCAACATACCGGTCGGCCTGTTCGCCGGTACCCTGACCTGGATCCTGTATCGAAAGCGCGAAACGGCCACGCAGCGCGTACCCATCGATGCCGTCGGCCTGGCATTGCTCATGACCTGGGTGGGCTCGCTGCAGGTGATGCTCGACAAGGGCAAGGATCTGGACTGGTTCAATTCACCGCAGATCGTCGCCATGGCACTGCTGGCCGTGGCCGCCTTCGTCTACTTCCTGATCTGGGAAATCCACGCCGAGCATCCCATCGTCGACCTGTCCTTGTTCAAGGGGCGCAATTTCTGGGTCGGCACCCTGTGCATGCTGCTGGCCTACGGGGTGTTCTTCGGCAATCTCGTGCTGCTGCCGCTGTGGCTGCAGCAGTACCTGGGCTACACCGCCACGAATGCCGGAATCATTCTTGCCCCCGTCGGTGTGCTGGCGGTGTTCGTCACACCCATTGTTGCCAAACTCATCAACCGGGTGGATGTGCGGGTGATTGTTACAGCGTCGTTCACGATCTTCGCCTCGGTGATGATCATGCGCTCGCATTTCAATACCGACGTGGATGTGAAGACACTGCTGATTCCGACCATCATCCAGGGCGCAGCCATGGCGAGCTTCTTCGTGCCGCTGGTGTCCTTGAGCGTATCGGGTCTGTCCCCAGACCGCATTCCGAATGCCTCGGGCCTGTTCAACTTTGCACGCATCACTGCCGGATCCTTCGGCACCTCCATTTTCACGACCTTCTGGGATCGTCGTGCCACACTGCACCATAGCCAGCTCATCGAGCATCTGGCGCGCGACAATCCCGCCACGAACGCCGCGCTGGCAGGCCTGCAGGCCAATGGGATAAACGGCCAGGCCGGCACTGCCGCGTTGAACCGTATAGTTGATGTTCAGGCCTTCATGTTGTCGGCTGATGATCTCTTCTACATTTCCGGCCTGATATTCCTCGCGCTGATACTGGTGATCTGGCTGGCCCGCCCGGCCCGTCCCGGGTCCGCGGGTTCGGCCGGCACATCGGCGGCCGCCAGCGCGCATTAAACCTTCTCCTGGTAACAGTGTCGCTATACTGGCGATGCCTGAGACGCGGGAGATTCAACTTGGCCGGATCACTGTCAGCGGGCGCGACGCGGCGGATTATCCTCTGGAGCGCGATTGCCTTGGTGGTGGTCGCCATCTACGCCGTCTTTGGCTTCTACGGTGTGCCGGCCCTGATTCGCTCGCAGGGTACCGCCTTCGTCACCCATAAGTACCAACGAACGCTGCAGCTGGGTGAGATTCGCTTCAATCCGTTCACGCTGGAACTGGATATTCGCAACTTTGTCTTTCCGGATGCCGACGGCAAACCGATGCTGGCGGCGCAGCGCCTGTATGTGAACCTGCAGCTGGCGAGCGTGTGGAACCGCGGCGCGACCTTCCAGGACATCCAGCTCGAACAGCCGGCCGTCAACGCTGTGCTGCGAGCCGATGGTTCGCTCAATCTCGCCGATCTGGCAAAACCGTTCGCCAATGAGCCGCCCGCGCCCGCCTCCGCGCCGGCGCGATTGTTCTTGACTCGCCTGGCCGTCATCGGCGGGGAGTTCACGTTCGTGGATCTGGGACATCCGGGCACGCTGCATGCCGAGCTGCGGCCGGTAAATTTTGAATTGCGGGACTTCAATACCATCGGCAATGGCGGCAATGGCTATACCCTCGCCGCCGCGACACCCGCAGGCGAACAGTTCAACTGGTCCGGCACTCTCGAGATCGCACCCGTCGCCTCGAAGGGCAAGTTCAACATCAAGGCATTGCGCGTCACGACCCTGACCGAATTGGCTGGATCCTCCGTGCCGCTGACAGTGTCCTCCGGAATCATTGCGCTGGCAGGCGGCTACGACTTCGTGATCCACGACGGGGCCGCCGGACTTAAGGTCAATCTGGATACCCTGGCTATCACCAACTTGGGCCTGCGTCCAAGCAATGGTCTATCCGACTATGTCGAACTGCCGCGGGTCGAAATCGACGGGACACATATCGATCTGACGCAACGCAGCGTGCTGGTCGATGCCGTGAAAGTCACCGGCGGGCAGATTCACGGCTGGCTGAATGCAAACCACAGCGTCAATCTGACCGAACTGGGCGGACCGCCGCGCGCCACCCCGCAGCCGGTCGCCGCTACGCCGGCGCCGCCACCGTCTGGGACCACCCCGGCACCGGCCTGGATGGTCAAGGTGCCGATGATTGATTTGAGCGGTCTCAGCGTGGATTTTCAGGACCGCACGCTCAAGACGGCACCGACCTTCACACTCGCACCGCTGCAGATCAGCGTGGCGCAGTTCCAATGGCCCTTCGGGCCTCCCATTCAGGTACAGCTGAAATCGGGGCTGGATAAATCGGGGAGCCTCGCCGCCCAGGCCCAGGTCAGTTTGCCGGATGCGGTGATCAAGGGACATGTGGAGCTGTCGGGATTCGATCTGCCGGCGCTGCAGCCCTATCTGGCGCAGTACACCGCGCTCACCTTGCTCACCGGTCAGCTGGGCGTGAAGGCTGATCTCGAACGCGATGCCAAGGGGGCCCTCACCGTCACCGCAGAGACGGACATCGCCCGCTTTCGCACCATCGATGATGAACTGCGCTTGGACTTCGTCAAATGGGATCGCCTGAGCGTCGCCGGCATCAAATACCACAGCGACCCTGCATCGCTCAGCATCCACAGTGTACGCGCCCAGGCACCCTACGCCCGCGTGATCATCGATCAGAACCGCAAATTGAATATTACCGAGGCGCTCAAGCCCGCTGGCGCCAAGGACAAACCACTACCGGACCCGAAGCCGTCAGAGCCGAAGGCATCGGACACCACACGCACGGCTGAATTGGCGCCTCCGGCGCATGCCGTCCCGATGCCACTGTCCATCGGCTCGGTGGTGATCACGAATGGATCGGCGAACTACGCCGACCAGTGGATACAGCCGCACTTTGCGATCGGTATCCAGCAGCTCAACGGCAGCATCGACGGACTGTCCTCCGCCGCCGGGTCACGCGCCAAGATCGATCTGAACGGATCGGTCGACCGCTACGCGCCAGCCCACATATGGGGTGAGACCAATCTGCTCTCCCAGACCACTTACACCGATATCAGCATGAGCTACCGCGGCATCGATCTCACCGATGTCACGCCTTACTCTGGACATTTCGCGGGCTACAAGATTGCGAAGGGCAAGCTGACGGTGGATCTGAAGTACCACATCGAGGACCGCAAACTCACCGCCAGTCATCACATCGTGGTCGACCAGCTGCAACTGGGTGACAAGGTCGACAGCCCCGATGCCGTCAAGCTGCCCCTGAAACTGGCGATCTCGTTGCTGAAGGACCGCAATGGCGTCATCGACCTCGACCTGCCCGTCACCGGCAGCCTGGATGATCCGCAGTTCCGGATCGGTCCGATCATCTGGAAGGTGTTCGTGAACCTGCTCGAGAAGGCAGTCACCGCACCCTTCTCGCTGCTCGGTCATCTGTTCGGGGGCGGCGACCAGGTGAACGTGGTGGAATTTGCGCCCGGCAGCGCCGCGCTGGATGCGACGGCCACGACGCGCCTGCACAGCATCATCAAGGCACTCGATGCGCGTCCGGGCCTGGAACTGGATGTGCCCATCACCTTCTCGGTGGTGACTGATACCCCGGCCCTGGCCCAGAGCCATCTGCAAAGTGCGCTGCATCAGCGCGCCGCCATCGCCGACGACATGCCCTTGCCGACTGATCCGGCCGCGCTGTTCAAATTACTGCTGGCGCAGTTCCGCGCCGATCTGGGCGCAAAGGCGCCATTGCCACCGCTGACGGCGGCGTTGACCACGGCCAAAAAGGTCAAGGGCGAAACGCCGGACTATGCGCCGGCAAATACCGAACTGACGGCAGCGCTGCTGGCGCGCGTCAACGTGGCCGATACGGAGTTACAGAAGCTCGGCACCGAGCGGGCCCATGCCGTGCAGGATGTGCTTCTGCATGGCACGGATATCGATCCCTCGCGTATATTCCTGATCAATGGCACAGCGCCGCCGCCACCGGGCAACACGGTGCGGCTCGAACTGGCCCTCAAGTAAAACCTACAAGACCTTCAGGGGAGAGCAGCAGATGCCACTGTCCAAACGGCTGGGCGCCGAATTCCTTGGAACCTTATGGCTGGTCCTCGGTGGCTGCGGCGCCGCCGTGCTGGCCGCGAAATTTCCGCAAGTAGGTATCGGCCTGGTCGGAGTCGCGCTGGCCTTCGGACTGACGGTGCTGACCATGGCGTTCGCGATCGGCCATATTTCCGGGTGTCATCTGAATCCGGCCGTTTCACTGGGACTGGTCGTCGGGGGTCGCTTCAAGGCTGCGGAATTGCTGCCCTACTGGGTTGCGCAGCTCCTCGGCGCAATCGCCGGCGCGGGCATCCTGTATCTCATCGCCAGCGGCGCGAGCGGTTTCGAGCTCAGCGGTGGACTGGCCTCGAATGGCTACGGAGCACACTCTCCGGGTGGCTACTCACTGCTGTCCTGCGCCGTCTCCGAAGTGGTCATGACCTTCATGTTCCTCATCATCATCCTGGGCGCCACCGATGCGCGGGCACCGAAGGGCTTCGCGCCGATCGCGATCGGTCTGGGATTGACGCTGATCCATCTGATCAGCATTCCGGTAACCAACACTTCGGTGAATCCGGCACGCAGCACCGGTCCGGCCTTGTTCGTCGGCGGCTGGGCGGCATCCCAGCTTTGGTTGTTCTGGGTCGCACCCCTGATCGGTGCGGCGCTCGCCGGGGTCGTCTACCGCTGGCTGGGCGCGCAGAAGAGCGCTCACTGAACGCCGGAATCAGACGTTTCCTGCAATTGCCGGCCGGCCGGATACTGGACTGAGTACGCCTGATGAATGGTCGCGGTCTGCTGCGGTGAGGGCTCAAGTTTCCAAAGCCATACTCCGGCCTTGCCCTCGAAGTCCTTCACGGTTGGTTCGGTGGCGCCCTTCAGAGTCTCGACGTGGACATCCTCATTCTTGCTGACCGGAACCCGGTCGAGCACCTCGACCGCAATCGCCGTCGGGTGGTAATTCGTGATATCGATGCGCTGCCGTGTTTCCTTGACGTTCTGCCGGTTCAGCAGTCCCTTCTGACCGGATTGCGTTGCTTCGTCGCGGATGGTCACGCGGACGCGCTCGTCGGCACCGAATGGCATGCGCACATCCGCGCCCGGCAGAAACGCCGGCGTTGCCGCATCGCCCACATAGGCGCCATCCCGATACAACTCCAATTGACCGGCCTCGATCGGCAGGGATTCGGAGAATTTGAAGACCGCCTCCAGATGCGCGTCATGGCTGACGCTCGGGACCACGCGGGCCACAAGGTCCACCGCAAATTCATTCTGCCCGATCGGGAACAAACGGGCCTGACGATCGGCCAGCACCGAAACGCGCGACGGTACGTGGTAGTCAGCGACATAGTCGGTGGAGGCCACATCAGCATTGCGGCGCCGTGAGCCGGTGACGACCACCTCGTCCAGCGCGTCAGAGCGCGGGGCCGCCGCCGCGGCATAACTGCGCTGCGCAGAAATGACCGGCCGCTCGGGCGCCCGCAAATCCACGAATAAGGATCCTAGAGTGGGCGTTTGCAGATCCGCGGCAGGCAGCGCCGTCGTCAGGGTCAATTCGACGTTTTTCCAGTCCTCGCCACTTCCCTGCACCACCGATCCTTGTCGGTCGAGCACGAGATGTTTCTTCGCGGTGTCGAGTCTTGCCTGATAGACCCACTCCCAACCGGCATCAGGCACTGTGTAGGAGAGCGCCGCGCTGGCCGTCACCGCTTCAGCGGCAGTGACCGCTACCCGAACTTCTGTGCTTTGCTTCCTGGCTGTCGCGACCTTGGCCAGATCGGCGTTGAGTTGCGCCAATTGGCGCGCCACGGTGCGCAGCTGCAGATCGGCATCACGAACCCGCTTGCGTGCACCACTTCCGCCGGTCGCCATCGCGGCCAGCACCGCAGTGAGATTGGTGGCATCGACCATCGCCTTGTTCGGGCTGCCGGCGGGATTCGCCGCCAGAGAGTCGAGGAGTTTGAGCTGATCCCGCGCCGTGGCGATCTCATCCTTCAGCATCGTCTGCTGGTCGGTCACCTCCTCGATCCGACGCCGCAGATCGCGTTCCGGTTCGGATACGAAGTTGGCCTCGTTGATCCGCTCGACGTCGATGTCGCCCAGTTGTACGCCGGCACCGCCCATCGTCACCTGCAGGGTCTTCTCATCGACATCGGCCGGCAGGCCACGAAAGATCAGTCGCTGCGATCCGGCAGGTACGGTGACTTGCGCTACGCGGGTCACCACCGCGCCCTGGCGATAGACCGTCACATGGTCAATGTGCGCATCCGTGGCAACGTCGGCGGCCCTGCCCGATATTGCCGGCAGCACAAACGCGCACGTGGCCAGGAGTCTGAGCACTGAGGTGGCGAGGGCGCGTTTCATTTTTTTGCAACTTAAGCACCAGCGATACCCCATTATCCACTCATCGCGCATCGCGCGACAATCGCAGCCTCAGTCCGTGGATGCGTGGTGCAGCGCAGGCGGTGAAGGTTCAGGGGCTGAAGCCCGCTCCTCAGGCGCAGCAACCCGTCACAGTCTGGGGGATTTGCGCCGGCAGGCGGTTGCGCACGAACGGGTCCGTAGCCATCGACTCGAATACAATGCAATACCACCTCGTCGCGCGCTCCTTGCCTTCAACGGGCAGCACATTCAGCTCCAATGACATCGGCGCATCAGGCACGGTCACTCGCAGTCCCTCCGCAGGCCACACGTATGCCTTGTCGCGCATCCGTTCTATCACAACCCCAAGGGGATGCTGGAGATAGGCTTCGGCCAATTGAAAGACGTTGTGGCTGCCGACCTTGTCGATGGGCGCGATGAAGGGCGCCACATTGCCGTCAAAATTACCGATATCACCGGCCTCGTTCACGACGATCCAGGGCGGCACATACTGCCTGAGCAAGGCGCGCTCCATGGCCCGTTGAAGTTGAATATAGGGATCCTGCGCCATCGACCGGACGCTACGCTCATGAAAGAGCTAACGCCGTCAGCACGGGAAACATTGGGCTGTAGGCTGGGGCCGATACGATTCACGCCCATTTGCGGACAGTCAGTGACGCGTCGGCCCAATACATTGATGTCCCAGCCACCTGAATGCTCGGGGAGGTCTCATGCAAGACCGCATCTCTTACGGCGCCAAGCTCGTTCGCAGCAGGAGTCGTGCCGGAACCATCATCCTGGAGATCATCGCTGCCGCGCTGATCGCCGCGGCACTCGGGACGTCGCTTGCCTAGGCTTCGAGTACGTGGAAATCAATTGGCAAGCGCGACTTAGTGCGTAACATCGTGGGTCAGCGGGATGACACAAGAGGTCCGCACCATGCCCACGAACGGCGCCGATCGAAACACACTGCAGCTCAGCAGCCGCTCGGGTCTGCGGGCCACATTCAATGGCAACGGTTCGCTGCGCCGCCTGGATTGCGGTGCAATCGCGCTGGCATTATTCGTCGGTAACGAAATCGAAGGCGGCCCCGCCAATCTCTATCTGCGCCGCCTCGGCGCTCGCATCGAGTGGATCCCCCTGCTCGGCCCCGCCAGCCCCACCCGCTTCAGCCTCGATCCGCAGGGCAACGCGCTGCGGGGAAGCGGCAGCTGGGGCGACATCAGCTATCTGATCGAATTCACGTTGCCGGCTGAGGCGGCGGCATGGTCGTGGCGCGTGCAACTGGAGAATCGCGGCGCGATGCAGCAGGCGGTGGACCTCACCTACGCTCAGGATCTGGCTCTGGCGCCCTATGGCGCGGTACGCCTCAACGAGTATTACGTCAGCCAGTATCTCGATCACACCGCACTGTCCCATCCCCAACAGGGCTTCATGATCGCCTCGCGCCAGAATCTCGCGGTGGACGGACGCCACCCCTGGACCTTGATCGGCTCCTTCGGCCAAGGCGCCTCATTCGCCACGGACGCCCTGCAGTTCTACGGCCTCACCCGCCGCGCGGGTCAGGCACCCGCGGGCCTAACCACCGATCTGCCCGCCAGCCGTCTGCAGCACGAACATTCCATGGCCGTGCTGCGCGACACCATCATTCGTCTTCAACCCGGAGAGGGCACCACTGCCGGCTTCTTCGGCCTGTATGTCCAGGATCATCCCGAACCGACCTCCTCGCCTGCGGATTTGCGGCATCTCGAGCAGATTCTGGCGCTGCCCGCAGCGACCGCGGCACCGCTGACAGGGCTGGCAAGTCCTGCGACAAGACCGCAGGACCCGCAGACTCTGTTCAGCACTTGTCAGTCATTGTCGGTGCTGGATCTAGACACGAGCACCCTGCGGGGAATGTTTGCCGATCCCTGGCGGCACCTGGAGCTCAGCGAGTCAGGGGAGACACTGTCGTTTTTCTGGGGAGCGGACCGTCACGTCGTGTTGCGGGTCAAGGAGCTGCGGGTACTGCGGCCCCATGGCCATCTGCTGCGCTCCGGCCGTCATACGACGCCCGATGAGACCTCCCTCACCTCGACGACATGGATGAGCGGCGTATTCCACTCGATGCTCACCCAGGGGCACGTCAGCATCAATCGGATGCTCTCGACCGTCCACAGCTACCTGGGCCTGTTCCGTTCGCATGGTCAACGGGTCTTCGTGGAGCTGGACGGCCATTGGCAGCTGCTGGAGCTGCCTTCCGCCTTCGAGATGTCGCCCACGGCCTGCCTGTGGGTCTACCGTCACGCTCAGGGCGAAATTCAGGTGCGCTCTGAGGCAGGCAGCGACGCGCACGACATGACTGTCGTGCTGCGTGTGACCTCCGGGGCGCCGCTGCGATTCCTGATCTCGCACCACCTGGCCTTGAACGGTGACGATGGCAGCGCTCCTGGCGCCGCGCTGTGGCGGCAGGAGGGGCAGGAGATCATCGTGACGCCCGCGCCGGGATCTGAGTTGGCGCAGCGTTTCCCCGCGGGCAGTTTCAGTGTGGCCGCCCTGCCGGGAACCACATTTGAGAAGGTCGCAGACGATGCACTGCTGTTCCTTGATGGGCGCTCGCGTCAGCAGCCTTTTCTGTGCCTGCTGACCGCCCCTACTTCGACGGCGGGCCTGCGCATCCAAGGCCGGCTGCTCAGCAGCAGCGCACCGCTCCCGCAAACCGTCGCGGCCGGCAGTGAACTGCTGCCGTCCCTGACCATGGACATTCCAGCGCCCAGCCCGCTGGGCGCTGCGGCAGCGCGCATCGCCGAAATGGCACCCTGGTACGCCCAAAATGCCTGGATACATTATCTGGCGCCTCGCGGCCTGGAGCAGTACTCCGGCGGCGGATGGGGAACCCGCGATGTGTGTCAGGGACCGGTGGAAATGCTGCTGGCGTTGGACCGGATGGCACCCATCCACGATCTGCTGCTGCGCGTGTTCAAACAGCAGAATCCGGATGGTGACTGGCCGCAGTGGTTCATGTTCTTCGAGCGCGAGCGCAACATCCGTCCGGGTGACTCGCACGGCGATATCGTCTTCTGGCCGCTACTGGTGCTCGCGCAGTATCTGATCGCCTCCGGCGATCCCGGCATTCTCGAAGAGCGGGTCCGGTTCTTCGATGGGGGCGGGCCCGACCACGGCGAGGATGCGACGGTGTGGGAGCACGTGCTGCGCGCGCTTGAACTGACGAAGAAGCGGGTGATTCCCAACACCGCGCTGGCGGCCTATGGCCACGGCGATTGGAACGACTCCCTGCAGCCCGTCGATGCGAACATGCCTCACCAGCTGTGCAGCTCCTGGACGGTGACGCTGCAGTACCAGACTCTGAAAACCCTGGCGAGGGCGCTGCGTCCCTTCGGCCGCGCCGCCGAAGCACTCGCATTGGAAGAACAGGCGCAGGCGGTACAGCGCGATTTCCAGCGGCTGCTCTTGCCCGATGGGGTGCTGGCCGGGTACGTGCAGTTCACAGACGACGGCAGTATCCGTTACCTGCTTCATCCGCGCGACGACACCACCGGTATCCACTACAGCTCCCTGGGCATGATCCACGCCATTCTCGAGGATCTGCTCACTCCCGCCCAGGCCCGCGAGCACCTGGGTTTGATCCGCACCCACCTGAGCGCCTCGGATGGCGTGCGGCTGTTCGATCGCCCCATGGCCTATCACGGCGGACAGCAGCGACTGTTTCAACGCGCCGAGACGGCCACTTTCTTCGGGCGCGAAATCGGACTGATGTACACGCACGCCCATTTGCGTTTTGCCCAGGCCCTGGCCCACGTTGGAGACGCAGACGGGTTCTTCCACGCGCTGTGCCAGGCCAACCCCATCGCCATCGCGTCGGTCGTGCCGCGCGCGACCCTACGGCAGGCCAATTGCTACTACTCAAGCTCCGATGCTGCGTTCGTGGATCGTTATCAGGCCAGCGAGGAGTACGCGCGGGTGGCGCAAGGCACCATCGATCTCGATGGCGGTTGGCGCGTGTATTCCAGCGGTGCCGGTATCAGCCTGGGCCTGATCGTGCGCCGCTTTCTCGGTGTGAGCCGCGAGGGCGATATGCTGCACCTGGACCCGGTCATACCCGCGGGCCTCACTGGCTTACGGGTGACAATGCGACTTGCCGAACGCCCCCTCGAAATCGAATACCGCATCGCGAATCCCGGTTGCGGCATAAAGCAGATCCTGCTCAACGGCAGTCCGCTGCCCTTCGCGAGAGCGGCCAATGCCCATCGGCCGGGCGCCGCCCTTGCCGCAATGTCAGACGTATTGGCACTGCTGCGCGCGGATGCCAATACTCTCCAGCTGGATCTTGGTCTTGCGCAGCTTCCCTAGTTTACCGGCTGTGCGACCCGCAGGACTCAGCGAGCTTTGCGGAAAGTCAGGTTATAGCGAACCGCGCCAGTTTGCGGATGAGTGCCGTCACCCAGACTATGAACACCGTGAAATCGCAGCCGATCGACGCCGCCCCAGACGACTACATCGCCGTGCATCAAAGGAACGCGGACGCTGCGATCCGCACGCTTGTGGCCTCCCCATAGAAAGACGGCCGGCAACCCGAGGGACACCGACACGATCGGAGCTGTGAGATCTTCTTCGTTGCGATCCTGATGCAAGGACAACCGCGCACCCGGATGATATTGATTGATGAGGCAGGCATCGGGAATAAACCCTGCAAATCCCGCCTCCGCAGCCGCTGCGGTGGCAAACGCCCGCAACGATGCGGGCATGGCGGGCCACGCCGTTGCAGTTTCCGGATCAATCCGGTCATACCGATAACCCGTTCGATCGGCGACCCAGCCGGCCTCCCCGCAATTGGTCATCGCGACCGACATCTTCCATCCGCCCGGTGTCAGCATGTGCCGCAACGGTGATCTACGGCAGATACCGCAAATGCCTGTGAGCAGCTCCGTCGCAAAACTTTGCGCGAATGCCGTCAGCACCACCGCCGCCGGACCAAGCCTGGTGGTCCCGGCTGCCCGCGCGGGTTCCTCAAGTCCCAGTGATAGTGTTTCAGGTCGCATCATGGAAGATTATGCCAAGAGTGTGTCGATGACCGGCGCGCACGCGGCTCACCCCGTGACGCAGCTTGACCTGATAGTCGCCCTTTGTGCCTCTCACCGGGCGACTATGGACCGCCAGGATGACGGCATCCCCCCTGTGCAGAGGGACGACTGAAGCCTTCGTCTGCATCCGTGGGCGCTGTTCGGTGATCACGAACTCTCCCCCCTCGAAGTCGACCCCGGGCTGCGACAGCAGCAGCGTTGCCTGCAGCGGAAAGACATGCTCGCCATACAGATCCTGATGCAGGCAGTTATAGTCCTCCGGCCCATACTGCAGAAGCAACGGCGTCGGTCGGGTCTGCCCGGCCTGATGGCAACGCTCAAGGAATTCGGCGTGGTCATCCGGAAACCGCACCGCCTTACGCATCCGCTCGTACCAGCGATTGGCCACAGGAGCCAGGTTCGGATAGAGCGTGGTGCGCAGCTCCTCTACCAGCGGCGGCAGCGGGTAGCCGAAATAGCGGTATTCGCCTTGTCCGAACCCATGCCTTTCCATTACCACGTGGCTGCGAAATCCCTGGCTGTGCTTATACATCCCGGCCGTGGCTTCGCACTCCCGCTGCCCCAGCAGTTGCGGGATCACCGCCCAACCCTGAGCATCCAGATCGAGCGCCAACTGCTGCCAATCGACTTTCACGTTGCAACTCCATTTCAATACAATCCGCACCATGTGCCCTCGCCTGCCCCCGCGCACTCCGGGTCTTGCTGTCAAATCCCGATTTGATCGCAAGAAGCGGAGTGAGACATCAGTTCCCCAAGGAGCATGATCGGTTCTTAGGATATTCACCGGATGCAGCCTATGAAAGCTCAAGCACTGAAGTCCAAGCAGTCCCACGAAACTGCGCGGGATCCGCGCTGGGCACGGATCTTGGCGCGTGATCGCTCGGCGGACGGAACGTTCTGGTACAGCGTCAAGACGACCGGAATCTATTGCCGTCCCTCCTGCCCTTCCCGAAACGCAAACCCGAAAAACGTCACCCTGCATGACACTCTGCAGTCCGCCCAAGCGACCGGTTATCGCGCGTGTAAGCGCTGCAATCCGGCAGGTGCCTCCCGGGAGGCGACCAATGCAGCGCTTGTCGCCAGAGCATGTCGGTTGATCGAGCGCAGCGAGACCGCTTTGTCCCTGAGCGCCCTTTCCAACGCGATCGGACTGAGCGCCGGTCACTTCCATCGCATGTTCAAAGGCTCCACCGGGCTCACGCCCAAAGAGTATATCGCCGCTCATCGTGCCGGTAGGGTCCGCGGTGGCCTGGCGAAAGCCAACTCGGTGACGCAGGCAATGTATGACGCGGGATTCAATTCCAGCGGGCGCTTCTATGAAAAATCCACCGCGATGCTGGGCATGACGCCAAGCCGGTTCCGCGCGGGAGGAACCCACGAGGAAATCCACTTTGCGGTGGGCCAGTCTTCGCTGGGCGCGATTCTCGTTGCCTCAAGCACGAAAGGCGTCGTCGCGGTCCTGCTCGGCGATGATCCGGACCAGTTGGCGCGCGACCTTCAGGATCAGTTTCCCAAGGCAGACCTGATCGGCGCGGACGCCGACTATGAGGTGCTGGTCGCGAGAATCGTGGGTCTGGTCGAGGCGCCTGCGGTCGGCCATGATCTGCCCCTGGATGTGCGCGGAACTGCATTCCAGCAGCGGGTATGGAAGGCACTGCGGAATATCGAACCCGGAAAGACTGCAAGCTATTCCCACATTGCACGCAAGATCGGCGCGCCGAAATCCATGCGTGCAGTTGCAGGTGCCTGTGCGGCCAATAAGCTTGCCGTACTCATCCCCTGCCATCGCGTGGTCCGTCGGGACGGCTCGCTGTCGGGCTACGCCTGGGGCGTCGATCGCAAGCGTGCCTTGATCGACCGCGAAGCGGCCATGACCGGGCGCCGCTTTCGTTAATCGGGAAGCACGCTTGTGGGACAAATGCCCCGACCGGTCAGTGAATCAGCCTACAGCGCCTCCCTGCACGCTTTCCCATACTGAACATGTGATTCGACTTCGCACGCGACACATACTTGGCTTCCTGGCCGTCTGGGTCACCTTTCTGCCGCCGGCCAGCTTCGGACAGGGCACGGCATCGCATGCACCACCCAACACGCCGAATATCAAACGTATCGACGGCACGGTGGCAAGAGTTGACGGGAATGAACTGCTGTTAAGGGTCAAGGGGGGCACGACCGAGACCTATCAGCTCGCGCCGTCCATTCACTTGCTTCTAGGCCGGCCAGGACTGATGTCGGATCTGGCTTCCGGAAAGTCGGTCGGCTGTACCAGCATATTCAGCCAGGGTACCCAGGCGTTGGCCGGCGAATGCCGCATTTTCGCCGGGGGCGCGCATGACATGGCCGAGGGCCCCGACACTGCGGATGCGTCAAGCACCCCGACAACCACCGGTACGATCACCGACGTCCGGGACACCGCGCAAGGAGTCGGGGGCAAAGGACGGCGTCTCCTGATTCAGGTAGAGAACCCGCAAGGAAGGACGATGATGACGGTGTCCTCTTTGACCCGGATCAGTATTGTTACCGTCGGCGACGCCTCGGCACTGAAGCCAGGCGCGAAAGTGCGCGGCCTTTCGCAGCAGGCCGTCGATGGAACGGGCGTGATCCAGACTCTGACGATCATGGCGCCCATTCACCGCCGATAACCTACCTGCCGACCAGGTCCGCCACGATCAGGACGAGTTCACCAACATCAAATGGTTTCGCCAGGTGCGCCTGAAATCCGGCGATCAGGGAACGCTTTCTATCTTCGGCACGCGCAAAAGCGGTGAGGGCCAACGCCGGAATGCGCTCACTGCGCGGCTCCTTGGCCCGCAATGTCCGAATCAGCTGATAGCCGTCCACCTTCGGCATGCCAACGTCACAGACAAGAACCGTCGGTTTCTCCGTCGTGAGTGCCGCCAGGACCTCCTGGGCCGAATTGAAGCAGGTTACCTGGGCTCCCTGATCCTCCAGCACCGTCCGTATGAGTTCGCGCGCATCCGGTTCATCATCGACGACAAAGACATGCACGCCCTCGAGGTTCGGAAGCGGGAGCTTTTCACCGGGATGAGTCTCTGTCGTGGGATGAACGCGCGGCGCGCTCTTGTCCTCCCCCTGTACGATCGATAGGGGCAACTGCACGAAGAAGGTGGCGCCCATGCCTTCGCCCTGGCTTGCGGCCCGGATCGAGCCGCCGTGCAGATCCACCAGCTGCTTGCAGATCGCCAGCCCCAATCCCAAGCCACCGAAGGCCCGGGTGGTTGAGCTGTCCTTCTGTGAGAAGCGATCAAAGACGTGCGGCAGATAGCTTTCGGGAATACCGATGCCCGTATCGCTGACGCTCAATTCGAGATGAGAATTCACGCGTTGGAGCAGGACCTGTACCTGGCCTCCCTTGGGCGTGAATTTGATCGCGTTGGTCAGCAGATTCCACACCACTTGCTGCAGGCGGGCGCCGTCCGCGCTGACGATATCCTGAGTCGCGCCCAGGATGGCCGTCAGTCGGATGCCTTTGGTCTTCGCCGCGGGTGTAGCCGAGTCCACGGCCGCCTGCACAATGCTCGTAAAGGAGATCTGATGCAGGTCAAGCCGGATCTTCCCGGTCATGATTCGGCTCAAGTCCAGCAGGTCATCGATGAGCTGTACCTGTGCTCTCGCGTTACGGTCTATGACTTCTATGGCACGCTGCTGCGCCTGCGGTTCTTTGGGCGTGTCGCCGCGAAGTAATATCTGAGTCCAGCCCAGAATGGCGCTCAACGGTGTGCGCAGTTCGTGTGACAGGGTCGCCAGGAATTCGTCCTTGACGCGTGTGGCACGCTGCGCAGCCATACGCGCGCTGCGCTCTGCGTCCAGCATCTCTTCGCGCTGCAAATTCACGGCCTCAATCGCCTCGATCCGCTTGCTCTCGGTCATATCACGGGTGAGTTTCGCGTAGCCCAGGAGTAGGCCGGTGTCGTCGCGCAGCGCCGTGATGGTGACGTTGGCCCAAAACTTCGTGCCGTCCTGTCGCAGGCGCCACCCGTTATCCACAAAGCTGCCCTTCTCCGCCGCCACTTGCAACTCATGCTCGGGCCAGCCGCTCTCCTTTGCCTCCTCCGGATAGAAGATCGAGAAGTGCTGTCCGATGATCTCGTTGGCTGTGTAGCCCTTGATCCGCTCGGCGCCGACATTCCACGTGCTCACCCTGCCGTTGGGATCGAGCATGAAAATCGCGTATTCACTGACACCCTCCACGAGGAGTCGAAAACGCTCTTCACTGCGCCGCAGATCCTCCTCGTGGGCACGTTGCCGAGTCAGGTCTCGCGTGACCTTCGCGAACCCGAGGAGCTCATTTTCGGGATTGCGCACGGCAGTGATGACCACGTTCGCCCAGAACGTTGAACCATCCTTCCTGACACGCCACCCCTCGTCTTCGAATCTGCCGGTCTCACCTGCAACCCGCAGTTCGTGCTCAGGCTGCCCGCGCGCCAGCGCTTCCGGGGGATAGAATCGGGAAAAATGCTGCCCGATGATCTCACTGGCTTTATAGCCTTTGAAACGCTCGGCGCCGGCATTCCATGTCAGCACGTAGCCGTTGGGGTCCAGCATGAATATCGCGTAGTCGCGCACGCTTTGGACCAGGAGCCTGAAACGCTCCTCGCTCTGTTGCGATTCTGCGCCGGCTTCGTGAGTCTCACGTTCCATACGTGATACGTTAACATGCCCTGAACCCGCAAATTTCCGTTCCAAACGTAGGTTCTGTCCCACCTCCCGGATCGCTCTTTGCCAATACCCCTTCTGCGCGAGGTGTGTTGTCAAGGCATTGTTTTAGCCCGGCGCCGAGCGCAATCTCTCGGCAATGTGGTGCACCCTTTATGTTTGAACAGATTTCTGCAGTGCGCGATCTGGGTGTTTCAGATGTCGAGATAGACGATCTGATGGATTCCCATCCGCTGGCGGGACTGCAGAAATATGTACTGGTGTTGTGTGCTCTTGCCGTGCTGTTCGATGGCTATGATCTTCAGGTCCTCGCTCTCGCGGTTCCGGCACTCACCAAGGCATGGAGCATTACGCCGGCATCCTTGAGTTTCGCGCTGTCGGCCTCGCTGCTGGGCATGGGACTGGGCGCGGCGTTGCTGGCGCCGCTGGGCGATCGCTACGGTCGGCGAACCGTGCTGGCGGCGATGCTGGCAATCGTAGGGGTCTCCTCCTTGGCGACGGCGTTGGCACACAACGCGCTGCAGCTGGCGTTATGTCGGCTGTTCACAGGCGCCGCGCTGGGTGCGAGCCTCGCCAATGCCTACTCACTGACCGCCGACTTCATGCCGCGCCGCCGACGCGCAAGCCTCATCACGCTGGCCTACTGCAACACGGCCACCGGGGCGCTCATCGCCGGACTGGTGGTGCCCGGCGTGATCGTCCGCTATGGATGGCCGGCGACGTTCGTCATCGGGGGTGCGTTGCCGCTGGCTTTGAGCATCGCGCTGCTCACGACGGGTCCGGAATCGATCAAGTTCCTATTGCATCGCCGCCCCGGCAGTCCGGCCATTGCCGCAATCCTGCGCAACATCGCTCCGGGGGTGGCCGCCGAGACGGTCTACCTCAGGCCGGCTGTCCAAGCTCTGGCAGGCTCGGTACGCGACCTGTTCAAACCGCTGTATCGGGCGCCGACGTTGCTGTTGTGGCTCGGCTATGCAATGAATTCCTTCACCCTGTACCTGCTTGTCAGCTGGCTGCCGACGCTGCTGACCGGCGCCGGTTGGCTGCCGGCCCAGGCGATTCACGCGATGGCGTTCAACCAGCTGGGGGGAATCCTCGGCGGGCTGTCGCTCGCCTGGCTGATGGATCGGTTCGGTTCCGAACGAACGCTCGCCGCCGGGTTCGCAGTCAACGCCGCGGCGCTGATCCTCTTTGTGGTCGTGCCGTCGGGCTTTCTTTCCTGGGGCGCCCTGCTGCTGCTGGTCGGCGCCTGCACCGGTGGTTCGCAATTCGCGATCGTGTCGCTGGCTGCAGCGCTTTATCCCTCGAGCATCCTCGCGACGGGCAGTGGCTGGGCGTCCGCAATCGCCCGCATCGGCGCCGTCGCGAGTCCATTAATCGGTGGGGCACTGATTGCCGCAGGGGTCGCTCCAACCCGGGTGATCGCGGGTCTGGCCGCACCCGCGGTGATCTGCGTCATTTCGATGCTGGGTTTGTCGCGGGCACGGCGGCCTGCGTAACGGCGGATTTCGACGCATCGTAGGTAGGATCGGGCTTCCGGGTCCAGCCCGAACGCAAATAGTACGGCACGGCGCTGAAGACCGACTCCACCGCGACGATGCCCTCCTTGTCGATCTTGAACGCCTCCAGGAACCCCCAGGATTGCGGTTCCTGGTAATTGGACCTGGCGAGAGTCCCGTCGGTCATTCGGTATTCATCCAACACGCCCTTGTGGTCGATGAAGCCACGGCACATCGTAAAACCGCGCTCCTCGTCCACCAAGAAGCAGTCCCGATCGCGCACTCGATTGTTATAGCGGTAGCGGCCTGACTTGAAGCCCTTTTCAAGGTCGGTGTATGGCATCCCGTTCTCATGGCGCACCGCGCCGGCGGCAAACCGTGTACCGCGGATCTCTCCGGTGTTGTACTGCAGAGTCGAGAAGTATCCATCTGCGAGTTTGCGGATCTGCGCCCGCGGCAGCCGCTGGGCCTCGGGGATCGCGGCACCCATGGCCGGATCGCGGTGGTACTGCAGTGCATCGCCCATGGGCACGGGCGGCGCGCTCACGTTGCGCTTGGTGGCAATGACCTGCTCGACCTCGGTGATGTGACGGTCCCGCACTCGCAGCCGCACCGCCAGAAAGCCCTGCGTCTGCCGCTGCAGGACGCTGGTATAGATGCCAATCTGGCCGGTGGCGGGATCTGACAGCACCAATGGCCTGTCGACCTCCTGCGTGACGGTATCCCAGGTGCCATCCGGGAAGGCCATCTCGGCATTATTCTCCGAGTAGCGTACATGCGGGGCGAACGGCGCGAGAGTCACGTCGTGCTTGAGGTAAGCGGCGCGATAGGCATTTGCGATCTGCTCGAGGCAGGCCTTGTCGCAATCGGCGGCCTGAACGGGCCGGCCGAGGCATGCCACCGCACCCAGAACCAGGCCCCCCGCTACGGTCCGTTTCATTCGACCCCTTCTACCAGACATCCAATGCTGGGACAATTGCGCGTCCACGGGCCAATGCCCTCAAGGACCACGGGAGGCAGCATTAACATCGGATTTATCGGTCTGGGAGCGATGGGACGCCCCATGGCGGGCCATATTGCCCGTGGGGGTCATTCACTGACCGTATTTGATCTTGACGTTGCCGCCGCGCAGCGGGTGGCGGGCGATGCCACGGTGCGCATCGCCCGGGGGCCTGAGGACTTTCGCGGCACGGATATTCTCGTGACCATGCTGCCCACCGGCGCAATCGTGCGCGACGTATTGGTGGGGCCCCACGGAATCGTCCGCGAGCTGCCCGCGGGTGCCCTCGTCATCGATATGAGTTCGTCCGAGCCCGAGGGGACCCGAGAGCTCGGCGCTACCCTGGCCGCCTCAGGTCTCTCGCTAGTCGACGCTCCGGTGTCGGGCGGCGTGCCGCGCGCGACGGATGCGACGCTGACCATCATGATCGGCGGCGAGGCTGCCGCGATTGTGCGCGCACGGCCCGTGCTCGAACTGCTGGGTAAGCGCCTGTTTGAAATCGGCGCATTGGGAGCCGGTCATGCCATGAAGGCGCTCAATAACTATGTGTCAGCCGCGGCGTTCGAGGCGACATCGGAGGCGCTGCTGATCGGCAAGGCCTTCGGGATCGATCCTACCCAACTGATCGACATCCTGAACGTCTCAACCGGCCGCACATTTCACAGCGAATTGTCAATGAAGGATCATGTCATCGCCGGCCGCCATGCAGCGGGGTTTCTGCTGGCCCTGGCCGCCAAGGATGTGAGGATTGCCGCGGGGTTGGCCGCGGCCCTGAAGGTCACGGCGCCGATGCTGCAGCTCAGCGCAGCGCAGATGAGCGCGGCATCGCAGTCGCTGGGACCCAAGGCGGATGTTACCGAGGCGATCAAGGCCTGGGGTCAGCGCCCGTAACCCCGGTGACGCCAGACATGGGCCAAAATGTGGTCTATTCTTCGTATCCGCGGTCATGGTGCTGCGGTCACAGGGGGTTTGGGCCATGACGATTCGCCAGGTGCTCTCGGTCGCCGCGCTGCTGTGCGCATCAGGCGTTGCGGTTCCACTGTCTGCGCAGCAGACCGTCCCCTTCGCCAGCGGCGTACCGGTCGCCCCGACCGGACTTGCCCATCAGCCATTGGGCAAAGGTCCCTTCCTGTACAAGACCGCTGAGCAGCAGAACATTCGCGTGACGGTGCTGCTGCGCGACATTGAATATCCCTATGCCATGGCATGGCTGCCCACCGGCGAGATGCTCCTGACGCAACGTCGCGGCCAGTTGCGCATCGTGCGCAACGGTGTACTGGATCCCAAACCCATCGAGGGCGGACCGGCCTCAGTGTTTGCGGGCGAGTCAGGAGCGATCGGCGCGGTACACGGCTACATGAACGTCGCGGTGCATCCGCAGTTCGCCGAGAATCATCTGCTGTATCTGAGCTATACCAAACCAATGGGCGACAAGCGCACGGCGGGCGCCGTGGCCCGCGGTCGCCTGGAAGGTAACCGGCTGACCGATGTGAAGGATGTGTTCGTCTCAACGGAGGCGCGTGGTGCGGTGGCGATGACGGTGACGCCCGATGGCATGCTGTGGATCGCCACGGCCGGAAACGCCGAGGCGCAGAATCCCAATTCCCTGAGCGGCAAGGTCCTGCGACTGAAGGACGACGGCAGCGTGCCCGCCGATAACCCCTTCGTCGGCAAGCCCGGCGCAAGACCGGAAGTGTATTCGCTCGGGCACCGCAGCGTACTGGGCTTCACGCAACATCCCGCCACGCACGAGATGTGGATTACGGAGATGGGCCCCAATGGCGGCGATGAGATCAACGTAATCAAGCCGGGTCGCAACTACGGATGGCCACTGGTGAGCCTGGGTCGCACCTATCCGGGCCCATGGCAGGCCAAAGTCAACGAGCCGACCCACGCCGGTTATGAGCCCCCGATCATCTACTGGATGCCGTCGATCTCGGTAACGGGACTCACCTTCTACACCGCGGATCGCCTGCCGAAATGGAAGGGTGATCTATTCGTCGCCGGCGTGCGCTATGGCGAAATACCGGGTACCGGTCGCCTGGATCGCGTGCTGCTGAACCCGAATATGGAGGAACTGCGGCGCGAAACGCTGCTGGCAGACCTGCATCAGCGCATCCGCGATGTGAAGCAGGGACCTGACGGCCTCCTGTATGTCGCAACCGATGAGCTCAAGGGTGCGATCCTGCGAATCGAGCCTGCGCAGTAGGCCGATCCATGAAGAGAATGACCGTCATGCTGACGGTAAGCCTGCTGCTACCGGTCGCCGCCGTCGCCGGGGAATGGCAGGCGTACACCTACGCTGACCCCGGGTTCACCATCCAGTTCCCCGCCGCACCTTCGGTGCAAACGAGCAAGATCAGGAACACAGCCGGCGTGTCGCTGCCGACGACGCGCTACGAATTACGCCAGGATCGCATCCTGTACACATTGAGCGTTGTGAGTTATGCAAGCACCAACGCCGACCCCTTGAGCACGATCGCCGAAACCGCGAGGTCCCTGAGCGCCTCGGGCAAAGTGACCGCGAATGCCGGCACGCGCGTCAACGGGGTCTTCGGGCGCGAAATGAGCATCGATGGCGCCGACGGCAGTCGCTCAGTCATCGCGATATTCTTTGCCAATAAACATCTCTATACCTTGGCAGGCAAGGCATTGCCGCCCTCTTCCCTTGAAGATTCGCGCGACGCGCTGCGCTTCCGGGAATCCCTGCAGTTCCTCGCCGATGAGGAGGGCTTCGGCCGACTCCTCCATGGCACCGCCAGCAGTGGATCCGTCGCGCACGCGCCAAAGAGCGTCGAACATCCGGCGGCCGACTCCCCCTGCACCGGGAAATCCGCCGGCGACCCCGTGCAGCTTGCAACACCCGGCGGCACCGTAGCCGCGACCTGCGTTCTGGTCCCCCGGCCGAACGCACAGTAGCGGCGGCTACGACCGATCGACCCGAGTGTGCATTCAGGAAATCAAAAGGCTGCTGGGGGTAGGTAGTTGCCGGTCATGGTGCGACCACGTGCGACCGGCATCATTGGACACGAATAGGTTGCCTGCCCTATCCGCGATTGCAACAGCCAGCCCCCGTGCTGCGATGTTGCTGGTGTCGGCGATTCCGTCGATCCACCGCGGCAGGCCGCCGCCCAGCGGCGTTATCTGTCCGTCGCCCTCTAGGGGTCTGCGGTAGATGGCGCCTTGCGATGCGAAGTGATCGGCGGACGCTGCCACCAGGATGTCATTGCCGGCAAATGCGACCGCTGAGCAGTACGACGCGTGCAGTCCTTCGCGCTCGATAGTCCATGAGATTCCGCCGTCCCGACTGATGCCAAGGCCAATGCCAGTGGCCGCCACGACGATCTCCGGCCGTTCGGGGTGGGTGCAGACCTGATGCACATCACTATCCACTTCAATCGTCGGTTGCCAGGTGACCCCGCCGTCGGTTGAGCGCGGAATTCCTCCGACGTGAACGTTCGCCAGCAGCGTCCTGTGGTCGCAGGTTGCGGCCATGGAGCGTATGCCAAGCGGCGGGCCGAGAAGCCGGCCATCAACGATAGCGGCCCCCGCGTACCAGCGATCTCGCCCCGGAATCGAATCGAAGCCTTTAAGTTGCACCAGACTGCCATCCTCCCTGACGCGCATCACGGTTGCTTCATCGGTGCCCACATACACGGTGTTACCGAGTGCCACGCAACACGCAAGGCTCACATTGCTGCGCGCCAGCGCGGTCCACTCACCCTCACAGGTGCGCCGCCACAGTGAATTGCCATCAACAATGGCCAAAGCGTTGCCACTGCTGTCGCGCGCCAGAGCGCTGATTGCCTGACCCGGGAACTCCGCATGAATGGTGTCCGGCGCGATGGCGAACAGCCCGTCACGCCACGTTGAAACGAGGACTGTTGGCATTGTCGTATTACACCGGAGAATGCGCAGATTGCAACCAGTCGCCCACTCACTCCTCCCGAATACTGCTGCACCGCGACGACCAGCGCCTGAGGATATCAAGGTCGGAGACCCAAACCGAGTCCGGCCTATACTCAGGATATCGATGAATTCGGCTACCTCCTGTCGCGCTGAGGAATTCGAAACATGAAAACGCTCCTTTTAACCCTGACAACTATTCTGTCTGCGCTACCTCTTGCGACCATGGCGGCGGACAGTGAGTCCAAATTCATCGCAAGTGACGCGCCACATGATTCCCGAGACGTCGATACCCGAGCGCTCATCCGCGAAGTCGGCGCCCGAATACACAAGCGTTTTGTATGGGACCCCAGGATTCCGCAGACAGTCAATCTTGGAACACTGGACCGTCAGGATGTCACCTACGGACAGCTGCTTGCGCTGCTGCGAATCTACAGTTGCGCTGTGATTCAAGATGACAGCATCGTTGAGGTGATTCCGGATGCGTTTGCCAGTCGGGTGGGGCAGCCGCTTCTCTCCGCCGACAACCTCAAGACTCTCGATGACGAATGGGTGACGGTAATAGTGCCGGTGAAGGGAATGAGCGCGGTGCAGTTGATCACCATCCTGCGTCCGCTCGTCCCGACAACCGGTCAGATCAACGCGTCCAGCGAGCGCAATGCCATGATCATTTCTGACAGAAGTGCAAACGTGCGGCGAATTATCGAATTGACCAAGGGCCTTGAGAACCTTCCCCCGGTATCGACTGAGGTTCGTCGCGAGCAATGAGTCTGTAGATGCAGACGGCTGCTAGCCGTTGGGTTTCGCAGGCGGATCGATCGGCGCGCAGTTGGTTCGACCCGACATCACGCAATCCTGAAGCCGTCCTGCACGACCCAGCACGTGCACCAGGAGCACTCCGCCCAGCACCAGCAACAAGGTAATCAGCAGGCCCGTCACCGCAGCCCGGCGCGGCTCGGGCACCCGTGGTGTCTCCGGATGCGGATCTTCGCGCGGCACAAAATAAAGGGTAGTGCCCCCGAAGAGTTTCGCGATGCCACGTGGACCCGAAATCGATCGACTGTACACCGGATCATCTCCAATCTGCACGAGTCTATGGTCGGGAGCGCCCGATGAATTCTACTTGTGATACGCGCGGCTTGGCTACCCGCCTTCCCCGCCGCCTTAGTGTGCTGGCGCCTGCGCAGGCCTTCCAGCCGAGCCCGCGCTTGCCTGCCGGCGACTTCGCCGACGAATTGTTGGTGAACGCTCCTGCCAAAACCCAGCGGCCGCCGCAAGCCATACCGGAATCGCGAACAGCAGCCAGGGTAAATTCTGCTGGGCCGCGGGAAGCAAAAAATGCAGCAGTAGCCCAATCAATGCGGCACAAACCTGTATTGCGATCAGGACGCGCACGAGGTCATCACCTGCGCGGCCATTGCGCGAGCGCCACGCCGACCGGACCAGGACAAATGCGACCGGATTGAACACCAACAGATTCGCATTCTTCCAGGCAGCGTAATGTAGCGTGAGAGTCCACAGCGCAAGCAGTAGCGTGCCGAGAATTCCCGCCAAAACGAGAAAGCCCACCAACACAGAACCATAAAGTGCTGGAAACCGGATTCTCGCGACCAGCATTAGGACGGCGAGTATCAATCCGGCAATTCCCAGCGGCAAATTGAGGTCCGGCGGCAATCTGCCGGGTAGCTGCTGATGATTCGGTGCGATTTCACGCTCGCTGACGACCAACGGTTGGAGGCCTCCGTGACCGTCCGGAACGCGCACCGTCCGTATTTCGCGTGCCAACACCACCGGCAGGAAGCTCTCCTGCCATTCGTTCAAGGGTTTGTCAGCCGATGGACCAAGTCCGAGATCCATGCCCAACATCAACCAGGGTTGAACGCTCATCATGCGATCGATTTGCTGCCGGTAGGTCATTGGTGCGGGACGTGAACTCAAGGCCGGTTGCAGCGCACCACCGAGCACCGAATTCAACGCATCGCGAATCCGAGTCGAACAGTTGCTGGTGAGATAGTCGTAGTCATAGCTGAGGTTCTCGGGGCGCAGGTTCCACAGCAGGAACGCACGCAGATTCGCCGCCTGGGCCGCCGACAGCGCGAGTCGCTGCTCGAGCACAGAACGACCGTCGTCAATATAATCCTGCTGATTGATGTCACTGGACCCGACGTCAATCATGTAGCGCATATGGCCGCGCGCAAAATTCCAGATAAAGGCACTGTCTTCGAAATCAAAGACCCCGTAGTTGAAGTCTCCTGACTCCCCGGAAAGGCGGTCGCGGATTCGGATCGCGTCGTGCCCGAAGCGCTCCCAGTAGACCGCGCCAGGACCGTACGTGACCAGTGAAATCTCCAGATCCTGCCCGGGCGCCTGCAGGATACCGGCGTGCGCGCAAGCAGAAACGGCGAGGCCGAGCAGCACGATATAAAGGCCGATTCCACTTCTTCGCATTAGCCCGGTCTTCAATATCTACTGATGGGTGCCGCAATTATAGGCGAGCAAGCGCTGCCGGCCGGATGCACTTGCAAAACTGCTGTTGGAGTCCAACAATGTCGCAGCTGCCATCCGGAGGTTCTTATGAAGCACTCTCTCTTGTTGCTCGGCGCCTTACTTGCCTGCGTGATGTCAGCGACCAGCCTGGCGGGCTACGCGGACGATCGGGCCGAAATCGAAAACCTTTCGAATCGCTACATGATCGCCGTGGACTCCGGAGACCTCGACACGGTGATGACGACCTGGGCCGCGGACGGCGTGCTCGTGTGGGCCGACGGTACCGAGCATGGCAAGGAAGCCATCCGCAAGGCGATGACGGGTTTTTCACAAGCCCGAGCAAAGAGTGTTCCGGAAGGGGCCACCTCCTGGCCGCGTTCACGCCATTTCATCCTCAATCACGTGATCGATGTGCAGGGCAACACCGCAAAAACGATCGCCTACTGGTTCGAGATCACGAACAACACGCCACAAAAGGATGTTCAGCTGGTCTACTACGGGCACTATGAGGACGAGCTCGTGAAGGTGAACGGACACTGGCTTTTCAAGGTGCGCAAGGTCTACAACGAATCGCTCTCCAATCGGGCGCTGTTCTATCCCGGGCTCGGCGAAAAGAATCCCCATAAGTAGACTAAGGACGGCCGACAACCTGCGTATGCTCCCAACCCGGTACTCGTAGCCATGGCCAGCGCGCGCGGTATGACTCAACCTTGCGTGAGAACAGATCGCGGTAAGGTGTCAGCGGATTCATTGTAAGCATGCCCTCGTACAGCAGCCCCAGGCCGTTCGGTGCGTAGAGTTCACCGGGCCTGACACCGACGCAGGTTGCCGCGATCAAGAAGCGATTGATGCCATCGCAGGTGCTGTGCAGTTCCTCATAGGGGTGCCCGAAGTAGGCGTCGTACCAAAGGTGCACGCGCGCCTGATTTGAGGCTTCAACAGTGATCCCAAGGTCGCCGAGTGCCGCCTCCACGTGCGCCTGCACGGCCTGCTCACCCACCTCGCTCGTGTCGCTGGCATCGAAGTAAAACAAATCGTAGTCCTTGATATCCAATTCCGGCGCACGCCCGGCCTGTAGGTTCCAGACCGTTTGGAACAGGCAACCGGCCACCAGCCAGCCATCCCGCAGCCTAAGCCCGCTCCAGCGATCCAGGATTTCACGGTTGTTGTCGTTTTTGAGAATGTCGGCCAGGAAGCGGTCTTGCATCGTGGGAATCGCGCCCGGTCGCCCCTCAATGAGTGAAGTAGCGGCGCTTAAGCAGTGCGCCGACTTCCGTGTAGTGCGCATCCAACTGCGCCTTGGTCGTCTCCAGGAACTCCTCAAGGCCAGGATCGGTTTCGCGCTCCAGCATCACCTGCGCAAGATGACGTTGTTCGTCGAGGGCGTTGTAGAACATGAGCAACGCCTCACGTTCGAATTCGACACCGGCTTTTCCAAAGACAGGGGTGAAGTCCTTGGCCTGATCTGCGCCAATGGCCTTCCGCGCGGCGCTCTCGATATCCGACATTGGCGGCACGTCGATGCGCATGGCGGGATACTGCTTGGACAGCCGCCGCATGGTGGCGGCGAGCTGTTGATAGTAATCAACGACGTCATCGGTGACTCGGCTCATTTCCTCGGGTTTTTCCTTGAACATGAGGATCCATTTGAGCTTAGGAATCCCATCGGCCTCCTGGTAAAGGAGGCTGTAACCGATGGACAGCTGCGCGCGTGAGGCAGTCTGTTCGGCAGTAAGATTGGTGTCCGCCCGAGATTGGCTACAAGCCATGAGGCCCACCAAGAGTGCTATCGCGACGGATCGAAACATGGCAGCCTTTTGGCGCTATTTCTTCGGCGCACTCGATGATGCAGCCTTCGCCGCGGTGGCGGCATTTTTCTTGGAGTCCTTCGCCGCCTGCTTTTTCAGTGCGGAAATCTTACGGGGGCTTGAATCATCCGTAACTGAATTATCAATTGGGCTTCCCTGCGAGGTTTCTGGGGTGTCCGCTGCGCCGGGCGTGCCCGGCGTTCGGGTCGTCGCGGCTCCCGTCGGCGCGGTAGCCTGTCCCCAAGCGCTCATGGACATCAGTGCAGCCATCGGAATTATGGCGATCCAGACTCTTCGTATGTACACAGTAGTTACCTCATGCATTCAGGAGACATGCGTCAGTCGCTTAGTATGTACCCTGTGACGGCCACTGGTGCGCACTCGCGACTCGAATACGGGTAGGACAGGCCTTATGGCCGCGTTTCGCAACGTTGTCGAAGACGCAGCCGCCCCCTACCCGGTCGATTCGCCGGCCAGGGCGCGCTCAAGCGCAGACAGGCCTACGGGCTTGATCAGATGCGCGTCGAACCCCGACGCGCGGGCTCGTTGCTGATCTTCCAACTGGCCATTGCCAGACAGTGCGATGAGGCGCAGTCGATTCATCTGCGGTATCTCGTGCAGGCGCTTCGCAAGCTCGTAACCGTTGATCTCTGCAAGTCCGATATCGAGCAGCCCCACATCGGGGCGGAAGCTCTCGATACAGCTAAGCGCCTCCTTCGCAGGTAGGCTGCAGCGTGACCTTGGGCTTTTGCAGGAGTCCTTTCTATGTCGGCATGGATCAGTTTTGGAGCGCGGCGTGCGGCACCGGAAATCTCTCGTCACATACCGCAATTGGTCGGAACCAATTACGAGGACACGATACAGGTACTGAACGCGCAGCAGCCGACCCGAAGGGTGCCCGGTTCCGGCTGGTCAAACAGACGCTCGGCGCCTGGGCCGCCTTCGCGCGCACGGGAAACCCGTCGAATTCGGGACTGCAACGGTGGCGACCCTATACCCTAAGTGGCCGAGAAACCATGGCCCTTGATGCCACAAGTGAGTTGCAAGTCGATTCGCGCCGAGAAGAGCGAATATTCATCGAAAGCGCCCTGAGAGCCTAGCGGGCCGCCCGATGCATTTGCATTCCGCGGTCAGGCCGGGAATGAAACGCCAGACAACCCAGCGCAAATTTCGATCAGTCGGTCCTGAAGGGCAGGATTCTTCGCCTGCGGATTGGCCGCGCGCGGACGCAGATGGTAGAAATACTGACCGCTTACGTTGGCGCCCGGCTCATCACTGGCGGCCAGCCATGCTTGAGTCAGGTGTGCCTGATCCAGATCATCCGGCGCTGCGGCTCCCCCCATCTTGGTTGGCACCCACCCAGGCTCAAGAGCGTTTGACAACACATCAGGCCAGCGGCGCGCGACGGCAAAGCACAGCAACGTGTCGTGCAGCTTGCTCTCGGCATAGGCCGTCGAACCGTCCCAACGGCGCTTGCGCCATAGAATGTCCTCCAGATTGGCATCCGCGTGATGGTGCATACCGGAGCTGAGATAGACGAGCCGATGTGGCCGAACAATCAAGGCGGTGAGAATGAAGACGGATAGCGTGTTGATCGCGAATACATGAGGCAACCCATCAGCCGTCAGGTGTTGCCCTTCACGGTAACCCACCGCAGCATTGTGTATCACCGCATCAAAGCGCCCGAGCGCGTTCACCCGCGCGGCCACGTCCTTGGTTCCGGCGATGGTGCTCAGGTCGCCCTCCACGATGGTCGCAGCCTGCGGCAGAGCGCGCCTGGCATCAGCCGCGCGGGTCGCATTCCGGGCGTGCAGTACGACCTGATGACCCTGCTCGACGAGCAGTTCGCCTGCCATGAGGCCCAGACCCATCGAAGAGCCGGTGACGAAGAGTCTCGACATTGAGGGTCTCCTACTACAGACCTACCTGGAAGATAGGCCAGCCGATTTCGGTCCGCCACTTACTTTGATCGGCTGACTCGAGTCGCCCCACGAGGTAGTACTCGCGCAACGGCCCGTCAATAGCCAGCGCATGCCCGGAGACATAAGTGGCCAGCGCGCCGTAAGCGATGTCGATGTTCGTGTGGGGGCCGGGATGTTCGATGATGGCGAGTTCCGTGGCCGGCACCACGAACGGAGTTGTTCGTCCAATGGCGCGCACGGGGCGCGCACAAGGTAGGAAGATCGTTGCTTCGCCGCGCGCTTCGGTGAAGAGATCATTCGAGTAGATCCCGCCGGCGGGCCCCGTGGTTTCTATGCCCTGCGCACGTAGCGTAGCGCTCAGCTCTCCCATCGCCCCCGGGAACCAGACGGAAGCGTCCTTGATATCGACGACCTGGCGGATAGCCGCGGCGGGCGTTGCCTCGACCTTGCGGTGTGTGATCTGTACCGCAGGTGGAGGCCCCTGAAGCAATCCTTTCAGAGAGGCGACTGCGCTCTGTGCCTGAACTAGGGTGGCCTCCAAACGCTCAATATGTGCTGCAATCAGCTCATTGCGCGTGTGAACATCTCGGGCGGTGATGACCGCCTGGATGTCCTTGAGCGGCATGTCGAGGGCCCGAAATCGCCGGATGACCTGAGCGGTCGGAATCTGCGCAGCAGAGTATCGACGGTATCCGGTATGCGGGTCTACATCCGCCGGCTGCAGCAGTCCTGCTTCCTGGTAGTGACGCAGCGTCTTGACGGTGAGATGCGTGGCTTTGGCAAAGTCACCTATGGCTAGCGATACGGGCATACCCAAAGTGTGATGTCTCCCCCGGGGGGAGAGTCAAGCACCATCTTGCCCCTTGACTCTCCGGCAGCCGTAGCCGTGAACCTTGCTCTCACGGCCAATCCCGGCCGTACCCAAGGTCAGGAGCATCCCATGAACGTCAAGCTTCCCGCCGTCATTTCCGAGCACATCCGGGCCGTCAACGCCTTCGACACCGAAGCCATCGTTGCAACGTTCAGTCCCGACGCCTACGTCAATGACAACCGCCGAGAAATCAGCGGCCAGAACGCGATCCGGCGTTGGGTCGAAAAGGAACTGGTGGGCGACCGGGTCACCATGGAGGTACAGGAGGTCATCGACCACTACGGTGGGACGATTGTCCGTGCGGCCTATGACGGCAATTTCGACAGGACCAGGCTGCCCGAGGTCGTGGTCCTGTCGAACTACTTCCATGTCATCGACGGAAAGATCGTAAGCCTGGTGATCATTTTCAACCGGTCGTCGCCTTACTGAGGGGCCGAGTCGAGCATCTCCCATGACTTGCCGATCTCCAGCGACGGGTTCAAAGTCATTGGTCACGGAACCGTCACACCTGCGGAGCATCGTGATTGTCAGGTGTAGGTGACGGATGCACCGGGAGACACCCATGGCACTGCACGGATACGGATTGTTGATCGGCCGGATTACCGGATTTCGGCCGCCACAGGGTCAGATGCCGCACTGGCTGTGGATGGTGCAGCCGGCGAATCCGCGCCATCCGCCCTATCGCGTTGCAGTCAACGTGCCGGCGGTGCAACCGCGCGATAATTCTGAGATTGAGTTCCAGGTGCTGGATCTCACCAATCATCCCTTGGTCCGCAAACTGCGTAAGTTCAAGATCGGAACACCGAGCTTTCTCATCGCCGGCGAGGTCTTAGACCTGCCGCGCCTGGATTTCGGGCGCGGCGACGTCGTGGACCCTAAGAAATTCCCCGCCGAACATCGTGAGGATGCGAAGGTCGGATCACGGGGCGGCCCCCAGGCTCTGGGCCCGCTGCATCGAGTGCTGGAGCATGCCGCCAAAGGCGCAGAGACGGTCGCTGTGTTTGGCACGGGCTCTCCGATGGATCATCGCACCGGCAGCTCACCGGCAACGGGCTTCACGGGAATCGACAATGTTCACATGAACCAGGGAGCGTTCAATCGCACCAATGGCACCCTGCACTATCTGGAGAACGGGCGCGATCAGGACGGTGGGCTGATCATTCTTGGGGCGACTGCAGCCACCGGAATATTCATCAAGTTCCGCTCCCAGACCATCCATACCGACCACAGGGGCCACCCCAGAATCACCGGTATCAGTTCAATCGATGAGGTACCGGATCGCATCCGCAAGCACTTCCTGCCACCCATTCCACGCTCATTGAGAGAGATTCCGCGCCCGCGTTCTGTGAGTGCCGCGGCCGTCTCACACCACACGAGCCCTGCTCCCGGTGTGCCGAATGACCAGGGCTTTGTTTTCGCGGATTTCAATCCTGAGGATGCTTCCGGGGAATACATTCCGGATAACGATGCCGATACCTATCAGACTCCTATCGTGCAATCCCAGTCAAAGGGACACACGCGTGGGCCGGTACCCATACCGCGAGAAGATCCGCTCATGGAGCTCGCCAGTGTGATTGGCACCAACCCGCCGGGATACCTCGACAGCAACGGAACCGAGACTCTCGCTTTCGATATCATCGGGGACAGCGGAGCACCGTCGCAAAGCAAGCTCGCAGGCTATGAGTCCAAGGTCGCCGACCTGCTGACAAGGGATGCAGCCCTGTCCCCGCCGGCCTTCATGTATCACGTAGGCGACGTTGTGTATTTTTATGGGGAGCGGGCCTACTACTACAGTCAATTCTATGACCCGTTCAGGTCTTATCCTGCGCCGATCTTCGCCATTCCGGGAAATCACGACGGCGTCATCTATGAATCCACTCAAGTCTCTCTGGCGGACTTCCAAAGCGCGTTCTGCGCGCAGACTCCGGGGCGCTGGCCGGGTTCAGCCGGAATATTACGTAGCACCATGACGCAGCCCGGCGTGTACTTCACGCTCAATCACCCGCTGCTCTCGATCATCGGGCTGTACAGCAATTGTGGTGAGAGCATGGGATGGCTCGACGAACCGCAGCTGACCTTTCTATATAAGGAGCTGATGCGCCTGAAGGCTCTGCGCCGCAACGGTCTCCCGGCCGTCATCATGGCCATCCACCATTTCCCGCGCTGGTTCCCGGATCAATCAAAGCCCGACCCGAACAGCAAGGCCCTTGATGCGGTCTACGCGAAGGCCGGATTTTGGCCGGACGCGGTGATATGCGGCCATGCCCACCTGTATCAGCGAGTCGTTCGACAGGGCGCGGGGCCCAACGGCAAACAGGATATTCCGTATGTGATGTCCGGCGCCGGCGGCTACGGCATTACTCCGGCCGAGGAAGTCGGCAAAAGCTACATGCAGAAGATCGGCGCTCAAGGCGAAGGCAGTCCCCTGGGCGCGGTGGTGAATGAGTCCGGCTATGTTCGGGCAAATGTTACGAAGCCTCGGACCGGGCACCCGACCCTGCGATTCGACTATCGCAGTGTGAAGCCAAAGTCGAGTCAGCCGGACGATACCTGCCTGTTGAATCTGTCGTCCGGGCGGATCATTGGTTGACCATCAGGCCGCGGCCGGAACGTTCGCCAGCAAGAAGTTCAGACCTTCGGCAACCGTGGGATGGGTGAAAATCGCGTCGCGAAGCACCGTGTACGGCAACCCGCCGAGCATAGCGGTCTGAACGGCAGCCATCATCTCACTGGCTTCAGCGCCAAGCGCAGTGAACCCGAGGATGCGGTCTGTCTTGGCCTCGATCAGGATCTTGACGAAACCACGCGTCTCACCGAGGGTTATGGCCCGTAATACCGCCGCCATGGGTAACTTCGCGACCCGGAATGCGATTTCACGCCGCTTCGCCTCCGATTCATTCAAGCCAACCCGCGCAAGTTCCGGATCGGTGAACATGCAGTACGGTATGAGCCGTTCTTGCGTGCTTCGATTGCCACCCTTGAGACTGTCACGGACTACGCGGAAATCATCGAAGGCAACGTGCGTGAACTGCGGGCTACCCGCACAGTCCCCCATAGCCCACACGTCCGCTGCCGAAGTCGCCAGCCGGTCGTTGACTTTGATATAGCCGCGTGCGTCGAGGTCGATCCCCGCCGTTTCCAACCCGATTCCCTGAGTATTCGGCACTCGTCCCGTGGCGACTAACAGGTCCGTTTTCTGAAGCGTTTGTTCGCCGCTACCCCCTTCGACGACGACCCGCACTTCCTGACCGGACAAGCCCTGCACTTCTCGCATGCGGGTATCGAGGAGCACTTCAATTCCCTCGCTTTCGAAGTTCTCCAGAACGGCTTGACCCACATCGGCATCTTCGGCGGCAGCAATCTGCTTACCACGCTCGATCACCGTCACGGCCGATCCGAAGCGGCCGAGTGCCTGCGCCAATTCGAGGCCGACGTATCCGCCGCCAAGCACGACGAGGCGCTCCGGAACACGCTCAAGATCGAGCGCCTCGACGTGAGTCATGGGTTTCGCAGCCCTCAGGCCCGGGATATCGGGAATTACAGAGTGCGACCCGAGGTCGAGGAAGAGCTGATCGGCGGTAATGATCTGCGAATCTCCCTCGCCAAGTCGAACCTCGACCGTTTTCGGAGCAACAAAGCGGGCTTCACCTTTGATCACCTCCACACCCGTCTGCTTGAAGCGCTCGAGATGAAACTGAACCTCCGCCTGCACCATCTTGCGCTTACGGTTGAATACACCTCTCATATCCGTGGTTACCGGTCCGGATTGGATGCCGTACTCTGCGCCATGGCGGGCGAACCAATTTGCTTTGGCACTGCGAATCACGTTCTTGCTGGGCAGGCAGGCAATATTCGGACAGGATCCGCCGATGTATTTCCGCTCCACCACCGCCGTCCGGCGGTCCGCCTGGGCCATGTTCCAGGCCAGGTGCTTTCCCGCCTCCCCACTGCCGATCACGAGGACTTCGTAGTGTGCTATCGCAGCCATGGTGCAACTCCCAGCCGGTAGGACGGCTCTGTCATGGGTGAATAGCCGACATTCTAGCTTTCACCAAGTTGCTCCAGACGCTTTTGCGATTGCCCATGCCCTGCATTAACCGCAGACCTGTACCAGGCTATTGCGGACTTCAAGTTATACAAGTGCTCGGGTGGCTTGCAGAATCAAGCCGCCTGGATAGATCGCGATAGATATTCTTACGCACAGCCCAAGTCGCAGGCGGGGCGCGGTTTCTATGCTGCTTCGTTGGCGATTCCTCACACAGGAACGTCGCCTCATCACGAGATGCGGGTTCCAGTTATGAAGCTGAGTGAAATGCTTACAAGACAACCGCGTATGACGGTATGTCCTGAGGATACGGCTGAATAGGTAGGCGATTGAGCCCCGCTGGCGCCTGCAGGAGCGCAGACGCCAGCCGAGCTGCGGTCTAAGGCGTGATACGTGTTGCCGTGATCGTGCCGACAATGACGAAGGCCACCGGCGCCGCGCTGATGTCCGTGATCGATGTCTTGGTGCCGTCGTTGACGTACTGAGTGAGGCGGAATACACCGCTGTAGCTGTTTCCGTGATTGGTCAGGTTCACAGTCTCTTGAATGTTGGCGGGTCCTAAGGCCTGGAACGCCTCATCGACACCACCGGCAAGCCCGCTCCAGGACTGCGTGACGCCAGGCTGGTACTGCGGAATCCACGACAGCGCCCAGTGATTCAGCCGGTAGCTTTCGATGCCGACCTGTTTCCACACGCCCATGCAGAAGGCGCCACTGGCCGGCGCGCGCCCCGAATTCATCAGTTCAGTGCCATCGTCGTGCCATGTGGCATAGCCCGCATCGACCGGGGTACCGTCGGGCAGCGGCAGCGCACCGGCAGGCGCGTTACGACCCATGTTGCCGAGCGCAGTGAACTTGAATTCCCACAGCCCGGTGATGCCGGCGGAAATGAACGGGCCGAAAAAGTTGGTGCGTACCAGTTGGCCGCCATTGTCACCGCGATACAGCATCGGTTTCATACCCGTGGTGCCGAGACTCTCCGGACCACAGCCCGCGAGGGCAGCGTCGGTACACAGCAGCAGGCCCGCGAACGTGACGACCGCGGTCATGGATTTGAGCATAAGTTTCATCGAATCTCTCCCTTGTTGGACCATCCCGGGGGGGAAGAATCACGGTCCGCACGTGCGCGCGCCGCGACTATCCGACGAATGGCGGCAATTCAGGTGTGAATGCGTTATGCAGAGCATGAATGGGAGATGCCGCCCCAGGGCGCCTTACAGCACCTTGCGCGCGGCAAATTGGACGGCTTGCGGCTTGGCGTCGCCGCGAAGGGTTGGCTAGTATCGGGCCGCTGCGCTGGCGCACATAACGAGACAGAACGTGAACACCCGGGCAATCGATACCGCACTGCCGCAACCGCGACTCCTGAATTGGGACCGCCTGCGCGGTCTCTACAACGGTGTCGGGTATGTGGTGGTAGTGAGCATCATTCTGGACGTGTGGTGGTCCATTCAGGCCTGCCTGCCGCAACTCTTCGGCGGGCATCTACGGCAGTTTGCGCACGATTTCCTGATCTACTCCCTGATGTCGCTGTACGCGATGGTGCCTGGCCCGCTCGTCATCCCGCCACTGGTGAATCTCGCACCTCGCAGCGGCGCGGTGCGCGTCGGGTTCCTGCTGCTGGCCGTACTGCCCATGTCCTGGTGGTGCCTGGCTGTGGTTGAAGGGGTTCATTTCGGCTGGAACTGGTCCAGCGCCGGCTATGCGCTGGATGGCCTGCTCACCACCGGCATCGTGACCGGTGTATGCGCCTACCATGGCTATTCGCGCGAAGCGGCCGATTCCCTGTTGCGCACCCGGATCGGGCGCACACGGATGAGCTCAGAACTGCAGCGCGCGCAGCTGCGGCTACTGCGGGCGCAGATTGAGCCGCATTTCCTGTTCAATACTCTCTCAGTGGTGCGCGCCCTGGCGCGCAACGATCGCAAGGCGACCGTGGAGATGCTCGACAATCTCATCCACTATTTCGCCGCGGCATTGCCGCGATGGAGCAGCGATGAAGTGTCACTCTCCCAGGAGATCGAGCTTATCGAGGCATATCTGTCGATTTACCGTGCGCGCATGGGAGCGCGGCTCACGTACGAGATTTCGCTTGCCGAGGACTGGGGGCGGATACGTGTGCCCTCGATGATTCTGCTGACGTTAGTCGAGAATTCGCTGAAACATGGGGTGGGGCCGACCCTGGAGGGAGGATCCATTCGCATCAGCGGCATGCGCGGGGGCGATTGGCTGCGCCTGATGGTTGCAGATTCTGGCCGCGGGCTGGATCTTCGCCAAGGCTACGGATCTGGCCTGGCCAATGTGCGGCAGCGACTGCTCATGATGTACGGCCCGAAGGCCGCGCTGTCGCTGCAGCGCGCGCAGCCCCACGGAGTCGTAGCCAGCATCATGGTGCCGGCGCCATGAGGTCCTTCCTGCGTGCCGTGTTATCCGGCGTGACCTGGCGGGCCGTGCTGGTAACGCAAACGCTCGGTGTACTGTTCGCACTGACGCCCTGGCTGGAGCACTGGCCGCACACGCCGGCGAATACTCTGCAACACGGACTCATTCATGAGGCACTGGCGGGAGCCTTTCTGATGTTTGCCGCCTTTGCCGGGGATGAGGCCGTACGGCGGGGCTGGATGGTGCGGCGCGCCTTCATCGTAGTCCTGCTCGCGGCATCCACGGCGACGGCCCTCGCCGGCTGGGTCATCGAGCCGACGCTGCTGTTTCGCGATCCGTACCTGGAGTTACAGCATACCGTCACGGCGTTCTTCGACGTGGGCGCCATATGGGGTATGGCGCTGCTGGTCTACCTCAACCGGCAAAGTGCCGCACGCCTGTTGTCCAGTGTCCGCGGCGACGAGTTGGACCGGGCACAGGCCGAACGGCGTCTCATCGCCTCCGATATCGCGGCTGTCGAGGTACAGATAGATCCCGCCGCAGTATCGCGACAGCTACAGATGGTGCGAAATCTCTACGCTGCCGACGATCCGAGCGCGGAAAACGGCTTGGAAACGCTGATCAACGATTTGCGCGAAAGGGTCGCGCAATGCGCCCGCGTCCCATGAAACCCGCGACGGCGGTGATTGCTGAAGACGAGCCGCTGGTCCGTCAGGAACTGCGCCACACGCTGGGCGAGATGTGGCCACAGCTGAGCATCGTGGCGGAGGCGGCCGATGGAATGGAGGCCCTGAGTGCCGTGGCCCGCTTCTCCCCCGATGTGCTGTTCCTGGATATCCAGATGCCAGGGCTGAATGGTCTGGATGTCGCGCAGCGGCTGAACGGCAACGCGCACGTGGTGTTCGTCACCGCATTCGACCAGTACGCCGTCGCGGCCTTCGAACAAGGCGCACTCGACTACGTGTTGAAGCCAATTTCGGCGCTTCGCATGCAACTTACCATCGAGCGCTTGCGCGCTCGCCTGTCGGAACCGCCGGCGGATCTGACCAGGATCGCGGGCCTGCTGAAGGATATGGTTCCAGCCGAATCAAGGTATCTGAAATGGCTCACCGTCCCGGTGGGCCAGGAGCTGCGGGTGGTGGCCGTCGGTGAAATTTCCTACCTGCGCGCCGACAACAAGTACACCACGGTCGTCACGCCTTTTGGCTCCTTCCTGATGAGCCCGTCGCTGCGTCAAATGAAGGAGAAGCTCGATCCGCAGGTGTTCTGGCAGATCCATCGCAGCGTGGTGGTCAATGTCGGCGCCATCGATCGGATCTACCGCTCATTCCGCGGGTCGCTGGAAGTGAAGCTCAAGGACCGGGGCGAACTGCTGCCTGTGAGCGCAGCGCACGCGCATCTGTTCCGGGAGTCGCTCTAGCCCTTCCTCGGCAATGCCTTGAGCCATTTCAGCAGCGGTCCGGTCAGCTGCTCATCAGATGTGCCGACCGCCATGCCCTCCGAGAAGTGGTTGGAGTCCTTCAGCTCCACCGAAGTCGGGCAGCGACTCTTGGTCTGGCAAATGCCCTGGATCAGGGCGCTCGCCGTGGCTTTCATCGGCGGCGGATCGAACTGCGCATAACCATAGAACAGCGGGTAGGGACTGGCGGTCAGGCGGGTGATCTGTCCCTGCGCCGAGCCGAGATCGGCATTCTGACCATAGTAGGTGTTCGGTCGCGCGGTCGGGGCCGTGGAATACGCCGGCGAAAGCAAGATCACGCCTTTGACCGAGGACGCCTCCGCGCCCCGCACCTCAGGATGGGCGGCGTAGTCGGCAACATGGTTGGCGCCAGCCGAGTGGCCGAACAGCACGATACGGTTTGGATCGCCGCCGTAGCGTGCGATATTCGCATGGGTCCAGGCGATCGCCGCGGCCAGGTCGGTGGCCCCTGCCGGCCAGGGGTCCTTGGGTGCCAGACGGTAGTCGATATTGACCCCGACCATGCCGTTCTTGGCGGCCCAAAGGGTGATGTTGTCAGGATAGAAATCGCCGTGCTTGTCGCCGCGCGTGAAGCCGCCGCCATGCACGAACAGGAGCACCGGAAGCTTCTTGCCTTTGGCCCCGTCGGATGCGAACACGTCGAGCTTCTGCAGGGGGTCGGAGCCGTAGGCGATATCGCGCTCAATGCTCACACCGGCCCAGGCCTCCTTCGGAAACAGCGGCGCGTAGAGCTTGCTGACGCTGGGGTCCATGGCCTGACCCGCGGCGCGCACCTTCTCGGCGATGTTGGCGGGAACCTGCGCCTGGCTCGCCGTGGCGAGCACTACCAAGGCGCACCCGGCCGCAATGAGTCCTGTCTTCATCCCGATACTCCTTAGTGTTCCGATCTGTCGCCGGTTCCGAGGCTCACAGGATAGGGGCGGGTTCGGACGGCCGTCAATTCGGCATTTGCCAGCTCGCCCGCAAAGGCTCTGAGGCCATGAGCCTATGACCCGGACCGCATCAGCCAGGAACCCCTCGACTTAGCTCTCGTCAACTCGGCGCACGCGTCACGATCAGAGCATCGAGCGCTACGACGCCTTGGCCCCTGGAGAAGGCGACCAGAGGATTGATATCAAGCTCGGTGACTTCCGGGTGGGCCAACATCAGCCGACCGACGGCCTGTATGGCGGCCGCTACGGCCTCCAGGTCCACGGCCTCCTGGCCTCGAAACCCCTCCAACACCTTATGTGCTTTGAGCTTCAAGATTTCCTTGATGATCGCCGGTCTTTGCAGATTGGGTGCGAGCATGCGTACATCCCCGAGTGCCTCGACCCAGATGCCCCCGAGACCCACCATGACGGTCGGTCCCCAATTCGCATCCCGGCTGGCCCCGACCACCAGTTCAAGACCGCGCGGTGACATCGACTCGACCAGCATGCCGTCCAGCACCAATGACGGGTGCGCGCGATGAATGCTGGCTTCGATGCTGCCCCACGCGACGCGCAGTGCTCGTTCATCAGCAAGATTCAACACAACACCGCCGGCGTCGCTCTTGTGGGATAGAGCGGCCGCCTGGGCCTTGAGCACTACCGGAAATCCGATGCGGATCGCGATACTCACGGCCTCATCGCAGCTGCGGGCAAGGGCCCCGGCCGGCGTTTTGATCCCGATTGCCGCCAACACCTGCTTGCCCAGCCATTCAGGCTGGGTGCCCATCGCGAGTTTCGGCAGCCCGGTGTACCGGACGGGCGCATCGACGGACACCGGCCGGGTCCACTGCTCGTAGCACTGTGCAAGGCGCGCCAGCGCACGGACCGCGCGTTCGTGGGAGCGCATCAGGACGATGTCGCCGGCACTCGCAAGCTGCAGAAGCTGCGGCGTTAGCGGCCGGTCCTCGCCGTGAATCACATATATCGCCGGCTTTCTGCAATCCTGGCGGGCCGCCAGATACGACTCCATCCAGTCAAAGCCCATCGCCGGATCCGCAAACGGAAGCGAGACGACGAGACTTCCCACCGCCGGATCGGCAAGCAGCGCTCCCACCGCGCTGCCGACCAACTGCGGCTTCCAGGCGATCAATGTGCCGATATCGAGGGGATTTCGAACCAGCAGAAAATCCGGCAATTCCGGGCGCAGCCGCGCCACCGTGTCCGCGGACAGCGCCGGAATTTCGAAGGCCAGATCCTCGATGTAGTCCTCAGTCAATGCACACAGTGCACCCGAGGCCGTCAGCACACCCAGTCCGCCACTGATGGGTGAAGGAGATCGCAGCAGCAGCTGTCCCACGTCCATCAGTTCCTCCAGCGTCTCGACCACCGCCACGCCTGCCTGCTGGACCGCGACACTCATGGCCGCCAGATTCCCTGCCAGGGCTCCCGTGTGTGAACTCGTGGCGGCTTTACCCTTCTCACTCGTTCCGGAGTGCAGCAACACGATTCGTTTGCCGTTCGCCTGCGCCTTTTGCGCCGCATATAGAAACGAGCCAGGGGACAGGATCTGTTCGGCGTAAACGACGATCACCAAGGTCCGCGCGTCATCCGCCAGAAACACCATGACGTCGCTGAGATTGAGGCAGGCCTCATTCCCGGTCGTCAACATGTATGAAATCGGTACCGATCGGGCCTGCAGCGAAGCGCTGATATGGGCACCGATGCCGCCACTTTGCGCCACGATCGCCAAAGCCGGTCCGGAATCTGCCGCCAGCTGCGGTGCCGACTTAAGATCGATCAACATCACATGAAAACTGTCGACGAAATTGAAGTATCCGACGGTGTTGGGACCGAGCAGCGTCACGCCCCCCTCTTTTGCGATCTGCGCCAGCTCCTCTTGTTGCGCACGCCCGGCGGCGCCCATTTCTGCGAACCCTGATGCAAAGGACACGGCGCTGTGCACCTTGCGCTCAATGCATTGAACCAACGCCTCCTTCAACGCCTCGGCCGGAACCATCAGGATGGCGAGATCAACGCCCGCGGGCAGATCGGTGATGCTGGTGAGTACACGGCGACCGGCCACCTCGCCACCCGACCTCCCAACCGGATAGATGACCCCCGAGTATCCGGCCGCAAGGAGGTTATTCAGTACCACCTGTCCGGCAGACCCCGGCTTGGATGACATGCCGATGATCGCGACGGTCCGGGGACGTACCAGTCCCTCAATTCCCGACGCCAATTCAGTGGCACGGCTGGCTGCCGCGCTATTCGACGTGTTCATGTTGGTTATTTTCGCCCGGCCTCAACTCTTGCAGGGGGTAAGTATATAAAGAGGAATTGGGGGCGTAACCATAAGACGCCATCCTTTCTATCGCCTCATGACCTCCCTTCTCACCTAACGCTCCGCAGAGCCAGTCGGCCACCCACCCAGACACAGGGTATGCCCGCGATCATGACCGCGAGCGGATACCAAGCCGGGCCTAGCTCCGGCCCACCATTTAGATAGAAGCCGACCACGCCGGCAAGGCTTATCGCCATGCCGATGCCCGCCAGAATCCAGGCATGGCGCCAGGGACGATTGGGGGCGAGACGGACGGTGACGTAGCCTCCAGCGACCGTAAAGATTGCGCGATAGGTCCAAGCAACCACGTACAAGGCGTCCGACATGCGGTGCGGCGAGCTCGGGAATATCGCGGTGGCCCGCATCAGGCCGTCGGTGGCAATGGACGCGGCCGCCGTAACCAGAAAGCCGGCGGCCACGGCAACTGTACTGGCGGCCCAGGGCTTCAAGACAGGCTACCTTTACGCCCTAGCTGCGCGTGTGGGTCAAAGTTGCAGCGCCGCCATTTCAGTCAGCGCCTGCTGAATGTTGGCCTTGGCGGCGCCCTCATTGGCGAGCCGCAGGCGCTCGACGCCGGCGAACGCAGCGCTTGCCTTGGCCGTGTATTCACTGGCGACGTTCTTGGTCCAGACGCTCTTGTTGGAGTTGGTATCGGCCAGCGTGTAAGTCACCTCCATCTTGACCGTCATCGAGAAACCCATCATCGGTTGGTCGACTTTGCCGATGAACGCCGTGAGCTTGTAACGTCCACCATTGTCGCTGACAGTGCTGAAGAGCTCCGAATTCTTGATCGAATCGCGCAGGGCCTGCCCAAAGGCGTCATTCGAGATCTGCGAGGCACCTGCCGCGGAGGTTTCCTTGCCGCCAGCGACCACGACCGATACATCACTACTGCTTCGATGTGCCACCGCGACTTTCTCGGCCACCATCGCTTCGGGCTTGGCGGCGGTCGCGCAGCCAACGAGCAGACAGACTGCGGCGATCGGTGCGGCGAAGGCGATACTGCGCTTGCTCAACTTCATTTGAATACGACTCCCAGTGTTTCCTCGACCATGCCCTCGGGCGATTTGCGCTGCAGCGACGGGCGCATGACTTCGCCGTTGGCGAGAATCGCGCCGGTCGCACCGTCATGTACTTGAATGCTCAGCTTGATCATGTACATCGTGATGTCCCACATCCATCGGTCCTCATAGGTCACGATGGCATCAACCGGCAACGCCGGTGTCGGCGCATCCCCGGACGTACATTGAAACCCGAGGGTCACCAGCCGTTTGGATATCAGCTTCTCGATGCCGCGCTCATCTTCGGGCACCCGCACCACGTAAACCGTCTTCAGCCTGTGAAGATCCGCATCCGGTGCTCGTGAGGAATTGGCGGTGGCACATGCCGCGAGCAAGGCAGCCGCGAGCAAGATGGCCAAGTGGGCCAAGCGTTTCACGTGTACCTCCCTGTACAGAAATTAGTCCGTTGCCAGGCTTAAGCGTGGCTACTGTAGCAAATATTTCTAATTGTAAACAGCTCCGGAAATCTCGGATCCGGTGCGCCAAGAAGCCAGGGTGGTCGGCGAGATTTTCTCAATGGCACCGGGTGCTGGAGTTTGCGGACAGAAGTTTTCCAATACGCGCATCTCGTACTACGCCGCCTGGATCGACAGCGTGACTGATGCGGACTTGAACGGCTCCGGCGGCCACTAACCTCCGCCGAAAGCGGGGGCATAAGCCCTAACCTGTCCAGGCAGCGAAATCTGACACAGCACCGGGGGCTTCGGAGGAACGACACCGTCCGAGGCAATGATCATACTTGATGGGTATGCCATTCAAATCGACGCTGTGTATCACGACACTGATGCTCCTAGGCGCGTGCAACCGTCAGGCTCCGCCGCCTGCACCGGTGGGCCGGATCCTTCCTCCCCCTGCTTCGGAGCAACCATCCTCGCCGCAGCCGTCCGCTCCGCCGCAACCGAGGCCGCAGTGAACCTGCTCTTCCCGCGGCTCGAATGAGGACATCATTAAGAGCGCGATCCGCAAGCGCAGGTTCGGCGTCACGCGCACTGCGTCGGGGTAACGGGCCGCGAAAAATATCGCAGGTGGGAACGGGTGGTGAGGCACCTGCATTCATCATCCCTCAGCTGGCGACTCTGGTAGCGGCCCCGCCCCGCGAGGAAGGATGGGTGCATGAGATCAAGTTCGATGGCTATCGACTGCTGGCCGTCCTGAAGAGTCCTAACCCTCTGCTGTTCACGCGCGCGGGCAATGATTGGAGCGCAAGGTTCGCACCGCTTTGCGCGGCGTTTGCGGCGCTCAAGATAGCCAGCGCCGTCATTGATGGTGAGGCCGTCCACGCCGACGCTTCAGGCACCTTTTCCTTCCATGCTCTACAGGACGCACTATCGAGCGGGAAGTTCGACCACCTGCAGTACTACGCGTTTGATCTGCTGCATCTGAACGGCGTCGATCTTCGCCCACGACCACTGCTCGAACGCAAAGCGATCCTTCAGGAAGTGCTACGCAATGCGCCGCCGATCCTCGCGTACAGCCAGCATTTCACGCGGCGTGGCGATGAAATGCTCAGGCATGCCTGTTCGCTGGGGCTTGAGGGCATCGTCTCAAAACAGGGCGATGCTTCCTACCGCTCGGGTCGCGTAGGCTCGTGGCTCAAATCGAAGTGCGTCAAGGAGCAGGAGTTCGTCATCGGGGGCTATACCGAACAGCCAAAGCATCCCGGAGTACTCGGTGCCTTGCTGATCGGCTACTACGACAAGTCACGGCTACAATTTTCGGGCAAGGTCGGGACCGGATTCTCGGTCACAGAAGGGACCGCCCTGCTTCGCGAGCTAAAGGCAGTCGGCACCACGACATCCCCCTTTGAAGCCTTGCCCCCTGACGCGCGGCGCGGCGCGCGTTTTGTGAATCCTCGGCTCGTTGCGCACGTCAAATTCACCGAATGGACACCCGATGGCAGACTGCGCCACCCGAGTTTCCAGGGACTGCGGGAAGACAAACCTGCACGCGAAATCATCCGCGAACGGCCGAAGGCATTGAGTACGACCAGAGGCGGCGATACGAAACGACGCAAACCTCGTGGACGGCCAACCTAAGGAGATGCGCATGACTACACAGCCAAATAAAGAGAAAGAGAAAGAGAAAGAGAAAGATAAACAGAGATCCGCTCCAACAGCGAATGATCCTGTTGAGAGGTCCGGGACCGGCACTGAAGCAAAACGAATGGGTAGTGTTGAGACTGCCAAGCGTCAAGCTGAGCGCGATTGGCAAGACAGCGCAAAAGAATCTGGCGAATAGGGTCAGTCGCATCCGGCGGTCGCGATTTAGAGGGAGTCGGAGATTTTCATGGCCTCGCCTGTGACTCAGGTGCGGCGGGCGGAAGCTCAATTTTTCCGAAACCATTCTCCAATGGCAGTTGTCGAACTTATTGGTAGGAGTCTGTGAGGAGATTGTTATGAAATACAATGCGGACTGGGCAAAAGTCGCTTTTCTTGCCTGCATGATGGCAGGAACCAGCGCCGCCTTCGGCGCAGGCGCAGACGTTGGCAGCAACAAGCCTGTCAGCGATAGCTATGTAACCACGAAGGTCAAAGCCGCCCTGACAAAGGATAGAGAGACCAAGGCCAAGGACATTCACGTCAAGACCATAAACGGAGTCGTCTCGCTGAGGGGCACTGCCAGGTCTGAGTCAGAGAAGGCCAAAGCGGGGCAGGACGCTCGCCGCATCCACGGCGTCTCGGACGTACACAATGACTTGACCGTAAAACAGTCGAGTTAGTCGTTGAGTTGAAAGTCAGCGGGCGTCGGTCACAAAACCATGTAGATGGTCGGTGGCCCGCGCCCTCGACAACTCGAGTTAGTCGAGAGGAATCGATCATGATCAATCAGCAACCGACCGACCCGACTCAAGGTGACTTGAGCCCCGGATCCGCAGACAGGCGCAATTCCACGGATGGTCCGAAAAAGACAAGCAAGACCCAGCACAAAGGCGGAAAAGCCAAAGGGACCGGAACCGAGGCGAGTGAGTCGCACGGCGACAATCATGCGGGGCCCGAGGCCAGGCCGGGTTCAGACCCGAAAAATCCCGGTGATTTCGGCCATCACTAGTCATCTGCATCACAGACGGACGTCCCGCGCGCAGCAGGAGCATCACCTCATACAGTAATCATCGCAGTTGAACGCTGGAAGGAAGTGCAGCATTCGATCCGAGCAGGTTCGCTTTGCAGTGCAACTTGGGCTTGGTGACACGCAATCGGCCCCAAGCCCGGGCACGAACGTATGGATTGACACACGAGTGCGTCCAAGTTTAGACCAGCGCCCCGGGCGCTCGGAATGTCCGCCGTTGGTGTCCGCAAAAGTGTCCGCGGACACCTCACGCCAGTCGGCATATTTGTAAGCTTCTGGAATCTATAGACATTGCAATGCGGCCGATTGGCATCGCGGTTGCATGTTCGGCAGACGACGCTTACATGATGCGGCGGACGGCGAGGCTATGCTCGGCTACTACATCGACCTGGCGGTGCGCAGCCTGAAGCGCACGTCGATCCTCACCGGTCTGATGGTACTGGCGCTCGCGCTGGGGATCGGCGCGTCGATGACCACTCTGACGGTGTTGCATGTGCTGTCGGGCAACCCGATTCCAGAGAAGAGTTCGCAGTTGTATTACCCACAGATCGATCCACGCGACCTGTTCGATTTCGCGCCTGGCGCGGAACCGCCGAGGCAGGTGACATGGATCGATGGCATGAACCTGCTGCGTGCGGGGCGCGCCGATCGCCAAGCGCTGATGACCGGCGGCAACGTCGCGATCCAGCCAACACGACGCACATACGAGCCGCTATTCGAGCACGCGCGTTTCACCACCGCCGGCTTTTTCTCATTGTTCAATGTGCCCTTCCAATACGGTGGTCCATGGAATGCGAGCAATGATGAAGGCCGGGATCGTGTCGTAGTTCTCAGCCACAAACTCAACGAGATCCTTTTCGGCGGCGAAGACAGCGCTGGACAGACATTGCGCCTGGGCGGGTACGCATTTCGGGTCATCGGGGTGCTCGGGGACTGGCGCCCCAATCCGCAGTTTTACGACCTGAATCGTCAGAACTACAACGCGGACGAAGGTGTTTACTTGCCGCTATCGACTTCGCAGGACGCCGGATTCGATCACGAGGGCGACACCAATTGCTGGGGCAACGGCGCGGGTGGCACGGCGTTGCGCACGAATCATAACGATACTTGCGTGTGGTTGCAGTTCTGGGTGCAGCTTGATACACCTGCGAAGGCCGCAACGTATCAGCAGTTCCTGGTTGATTATTCACAAGAGCAAAAAGCATTGGGGCGCTTCCAGCGTCCGCCAAACGTACGCCTGCGCGGTGTCATGCAATGGCTGGACTACAACAAGGTGGTGCCCGGAGATGTGCGCTTGCAGACATGGCTGGCGTTCGCCTTTCTGTTGGTCTGCCTGGTCAACACGATGGGGTTGATGTTAGCCAAGTTCATGCGCCAGCAAGGTGATTTGAGCATTCGTCGCGCCATGGGCGCCTCGCACCACGCACTATTCGCGCAGTTGATAGTGGAATCCGGCATGGTGGGTCTGGGCGGTGGACTCGGCGGTCTATTGCTGGCTCTCCTGGGCCTCTGGACGATACGGCATCGACCGACCCAGTACGCCTCACTGGCACATCTGGATCCGACCATGCTGCTAACCACCTTCCTGCTGGCGATTGGCGCCAGCTTGCTGGCGGGCCTGCTGCCGGCAAGGCGTGCCTGCCGCGTCTCGCCCGCATTGCAGCTGAGGAGTCAGTGAGATGGGCATCGGACCGCTCCTTTCGGCGTTACGTCGACACAAGCTAGTGATGTGGCTGCTGGTACTTGAAATCGCGACGACCTGCGCAATCGTATGCAATGCGGTGTTTCTGATTGCGCATCACCTCCAACGCATGCAGTTACCAAGCGGCATCGCTGAACACGAGCTGGTGCTGGTCGATATGGCCTATATCGGCGACCGCACCGACGCGAACGCGCGTGCGCAAAGCGACCTGGCGGCGCTGAAGCAGATTCCTGGCGTAAAGCAGGTGGCACTCATCAATGGTGCGCCGTTCGCCTCCGGCTCTAACACGGAGATCAAACTCCAACCGCAACAGCAGGAGCGGTCACTCAGTGTCGGATTGTTCTTTGGGCAAAACCTATTGCCAACTTTTGGAACACGGCTGATAGCCGGACGCGGATTCCGGTCGGATGAATTCACGGCGCTGTCTGTAGCCACCACCGCATTGGAGAATGGGGATTTGAAAAATCTGCCGCATGTCACGGTCATCACGCAAGCGGTGGCGCAAAAACTTTGGCCGGGTCAGGACGCGCTCGGAAGGACAGTATATTTTGGAAAGGATATTCCCCTGCAGGTGATCGGCGTCATGGCGCAGTTGACGCGCCCGGCGGGAGGGTTCTCTGATGGCGCCGAATACACCATGGCCTTGCCGATCAGCATTGCCATGAGCGAGGGTGGTCTTTACCTGATCCGCTGCGCATCACAAGATCGCGCACGTGTTGTGAAAGCGGCGGTCGCCAAACTCAGGCAACTCGATCCCAATCGTGTCTTGCTGCGGCAGCGCACTTTCGATCAGGTCCGCGACGACTTCTTCCAGAGCGATCGCTCCATGGCCGGCATTCTCGTTGGCGCTTGTATCGCGCTACTGATCGTCACAGCTCTAGGCATCGTCGGACTCGCGAGCTTCTGGGTGGCGCAGCGGCGCAAGCAAATCGGCATTCATCGCGCACTGGGCGCGACGCGCGGGGACATCGTGCGCTACTTCCAGACCGAGAATTTTCTCATCGTCAGCATCGGCGTCGCCCTGGGCACAGTGCTGGCATTCGCGATCAACGTGGAGCTCATGCAATTGAATCAGACGGCGCGCCTGCCGCTTTTCTATTTACCAATCGGCGCGATTGCTTTGTGGTGTCTGGGACAGATCGCGATACTTGGCCCTGCGCTGCGTGCAGGCAAAGTCCCGCCGATGGTAGCCACGCGCAGTGTATGAGAATCATGAGTGTGCGTTGTCTCGCAAACTAACACAATATAATCAATTAGTTATAGACTTCATTGCAGATATTTCTTTAAGTCGTCCCAGGCAGCACGCGACCACCAGACGACCCGGTCTTCGCTATGGGATAATTGTCCGCATGCTCTATCCTCGGCCCACGAGTTCCATTGGAGTTGCGCGACATGCCAACTGAAACCCCTATGGTTGAAGGCATCCAGGTCGAAAGTGCGGAGGAGATGCCGACCGGCCTGCCCCAATACAACGTGCCTGGGGTGGACAGCGCAATTGCGGAAATTGAACTTCAGGAAAGTGAGTTAGGCCTGAGTTCCGATTTCGAAGAGCAGCACCTTGTCGAATTTGACGTGGTCTCAGAATCGGCAAACCTGGCGGATCGGTTTCCAGACCTGATTCCGGCTCTGGATGCCATAGTCGAAGCGCACGGTTTGGCCGATGCGGCCCTCATAACACCTGCATTCCTCAAACTTGCCGCGGATGCGGGACTTGAATCGGAACAGGCTCGGCGCGCGAAACTCGGCATCAAATCCATGTCGCGCGAGCAGTTCAGCGCTGAGGTAGAGAAAGCCTACGCAGTGATCGACGAATCCGCCGAAATCGTGTCGGTCTAGCCGGTGGCTGGCCCGAGGGGCACGGTCGGAAACATCGACGCTCCTTCGCGCGCCGATCTCGTCAAACAGCATCAGCGGCTTGAAAACGCCGCCAAGCTCTGCCACTCGATTACCTTCCAGTGGTTATTGCCGGAGAATATCGGTTCGCTGGACCTCTTCCTGCTTGACCTGGCGGCCCGTCGAGCGGCCGGCCAATCACGTGTAGAGGCCGAAACGACTTATATCGAAATACTGCACCAGCTGTTTGCAATTGCTTTTGCCGGCATCGACCAGCGCATCAAACGTGCCCTTCCTCAGTTCAAAGAAACGCTGGCGCTGTTAGATCGCGTTTCACCCGGTCACATGTACCCATCGGTCGCCGAAAGCGAGGCAGAGCTGAGCCGCCTGGCTGTGCGAATGCGAACGTTGCGTAGCGGCATTGCCAACATCACTGTTCATACACTGGAGGCCACCTGGCAGGCTCAAACCAGTGGCTGCACTGGCGCAATCAAGCAGTGCGAAGTGCTTTATAAAAGCATTCAATCGGCTAATGCCCAAGCGGCCGCCGAACAACGTCTAATCACGCAGGAAGGGCTGACAAGAGTTGCCAATAGCCATTCCGATGACGCCAATAAAACGGCGAAGAAGGCATTGGAAGTCGCCGTAAAGGCGGACAAGACTGGGAGATCCACAAAATGGTGGACAGCAGGCGCGATGGTTGTGGCGCTGTTTGCGCTGGGCTGGGATGCCTACAAATGGTCGGTCGAACAGTCCAAGAAGGCGGCAGAGCGGCAGCAGCCTGCTGCTGCGAGCAGTCCCAGCACCGCACGCACTGACGGCGCCTCCAGCCCATAGCGACAGCCCGGGCAGTGCCGGACGCAAGAAGCATCCGTCCGGAGTTGTTACGGCTCTACCATAATCGTAATGGTCATTGACGCGACGGACAGCGCTCCATCGGAAATGGTCAATTGGATGGATTGCGCTGAGGTCACGGACCCTGAAGGCACAGAAATGACCCAGCTGGAACCCAATGCACTGTCGCTGTACTGGCTCGAAGAAAGCGAAGTCGACCAAGAAAAGTGGGCAAGTCCGCTCGGTACCAAGGCATCGATGGCCAAGGAACCACCGTTGTGCACAACATAGGGAGCTGCTGTCAGGATCGTGATGCTGCTGAGCGTGGTGAACGACCACGTCTTGCTGAGCGCGGTTGAGCCGTCCGAACCGCTGAACGTGGCGGTATAGGTGCCCCCTGGACTCAGCGGTGCTTCGGGGATGATGAAAGCGAAGTTGCCGGGTAGAAATCCACTCGTATCAGTCTGGCCGTCGCTGAGGTGTACGGTAATCGGGCTGCCATCGGCCGCTGCCAGCGTGAACGAATTGACGGTCAACATATGGCCTGCGGCAATCTGCACACTGACCGGTCCGCCCAGAGCCTGGTTTGATGGCAGACCGGGGATCGGGCTCGGATCCTCGCAGCTGTTGCAGAAATAGGGAGCGGCATCGGTCGCGCCGTTGGCGGGATAGGCGACGACCGTCCCGGTCGACAGCGTTTGTGCGTTATTGACGCTGCCCATGTCCGAGACGTACCAGCCATAGCCTTCAAAACCATTGAATGCTGTGTCGACCCCAATTCCAATGGACTGGTAGGTTTCCAACAGAATATTGGCCCGGTGGTACACCGTATCGAGCAGTTGGTTGGCCGCCAACAGACCACTGTTGGTGTCGTCAACCAAGGTATTGCCTGCAACCTCCCCGACGCCGCCCAAGGTATAGCCGGCGAACGTAGCCCGAGCCTGCGGTGTGGCGGCATAAAAATCGGGCATGCCCGAATCCTCGGAGTGGGCGTACAGGATCCCGGTCGAAGGATCCACGCCATACATTGTTGTAGGATTGAAATTGACGGCGTTGTAGACGGCCTGAGCCTGGGAAGAGGTATCCAGGGCGCTCGACTGAGTCAGCAAACCCACGCCCAGAGCCTGCCGGACGGTATTGAGTCGCGCGAAGTAGCCCAACTGAAAGGACGTGGTGGGGTAGGTGTTCGGTGGAACCGAAGTGCCAGACGGGACCGCACAAGTGATCGCGACGTTCGTGACATTGGCAGTGCCCACTGAGCCTGCACCGTTACTCACCGAACAAGTCTCGCCGCTCGGGGCCATGACGACCGTTACAGCGTAAGCAGCTCCGCTGCCCAAGCTGGACGAGAAGACGAAGCTGCCATCGCTGCTTACCGACAGTGGCGCGCCCCCATTGAGGGACAGCGACGCGATGCCGTTAAGCCCCGTGATGCTTCCGCCTATCGTATGGGAGATAGCGCCGCCGCCCTCGCCGCCCGAGCCGGAAGAGGCATTACCGGAGCCACCTCCACCACAAGCCGTCAGCAACGCAGTCAGCAGCAAAACGACCAGGCCCTTAGCCAAATGATGTCGCGCGTTCACCGTATTCGGATGCAGCAAGACGCTGATCATCTGACCACCATACAGAATTCCTGTGGGAACGGCCGTGACACGGATCGCTGCCTTCTGAAGGAAAGCGCCTGCAACACTTGGCTCGTAGCGCCCGGCAACGTTTAAGTCACTCGCTGGCGCTGGTGAATCAGTTGAGGCCAAGGCAACGCTGGCACTCTCAGGACAATTTGTTCCCGTCCATGGGCAATTGCGAAGCGAGTTTCTTCATCGCTGTATTTTCCCGGATCACTTCACCCTCCTCGTGATTGTGCAAGGCGATCTCTGCCGCGATTGAACGGGCAAGGAGTTGCTGATCAATATTGCCAAACCGCCCGGGCACGAGGCTTCCGAGCCAACCTGCCCAAGCCGGCGTATGGGCATTGCCAACGATGATGCCTGGGCGAAATATCGCGAGGCGCTTGAACCCGATGCTGCGCACGGTGTCCTCCTTCATGCCCATCACCCGCACATAGCGAAACCGGCTGCTGGCGGTGCTGCCGACGGCTGAGAGCAGGCAAAACTGCTCAATTCCAGCCTCATGGCAGCCGCGCGCGAAGGCACCGACGACGCCGATTTCAAGTCGTCGCAAATTATCTTCGCTCCAGCGCGCCGACCCAGTACCGACGCCCACACAGCTGACGGCACTGAGGGCACCGTGAGTCGCAATCTCACCGGCCAGGGCGGCAGTACGGACGGCGAAGTCATCCGCACCGGTATCAAGAACAACATTGCGTACGCGCAAGCGTCCCGCAATGGGCTTTCTCGTGACCATCACCACTTCCCGGCACTCGGGTATTACAAGCAGTTCCGCGACAGTTGCGCTACCGACTTGTCCGGTACCTCCCAGAACAATTGCGGTGAAATTCTGCTGCATATAGGGGTCCTTGCTCGCCCGAATCGAGCGCCTAAGGAATAGACTTGACCTGGATTAAGGAAGTCGAAATGACCATCGATCGCAGAAACGCAATTCTGGGCGCCTCAAGCCTGGCAAGTCTAGGAGTTCACGACGTGGCCAAATCGAAATCGTCCGAACCGGCGGCGCAAAGAGAACGAGTCTTGGGAATCGGCGGACTGTTCTTTCGCAGCCGCGATCCGAAGGCCTTAACGATCTGGTACCAAGAGCATCTCGGCATCGATCACCCGGCGTGGCAGCAATTGGCAGGCCCCTCTGCCTTTACGCCCTTTTCTGCTGACAGCAACTATTTCGGCTCACCACAACATGCCTGGATGGTGAACTTTCGGGTCCGAAATCTCGACGCAATGGTTACTCAATTGCGCGCATCCAATATCGAAGTCAAAGTCGATCCGGAAAAATATCCCTATGGGCGATTCGCCAGGCTGCACAATCCGGAGGAAAACCCAATTGAACTGTGGGAAGGATCCTGAACAGGATGCCCATGCGTCAATCGAGTCACGATACTCAAGCCGGAGGCTGGATCGTCCCCTTGGCAAGAATCGCCCCGGTGGGCGCCGCATGCGGAATACCTGCGGGTTGTTCCAGAGTGATCGCCAGAACTGATCCGGCTACCAGAGCGGCCCGCTCATTCTGCGGCACAACGACAGTGTCTGACTGACTGATCGAGACGGCTCCCAGCGAGCGCGGCGCCTGTCCTGCCGGAATAAGCCACAGCTCCGGCGTCCGTCCCTGGGCATCCGGTGCGGAAGGCACGGGAACCATGAGTACCGTTCCGCGCGCCGCATCCACGGAGGCTAACCATCCAGGCGTACCATCATCGTGCGTCAGCGGCGTAACCGGTTTCGGTCCAGTTTGCACCTGCAGTTGGCCGGCGGACGGCGGCACCCGTGTAGTCAGGTGTGCCGCGGCAAAAACAATCGCGGCGATCGCGACGACGGTGGACAACACCGCGGCAGCACGCCAGAACTGCAGGCCGAATCGCCGCGGTGCCTCATGCTCAACCCAACCGAGGCGGCGGCAGATCCCGATCCACACCTGCGCTGAGGGAGACACCGATTCGACATCCGTCAGCAAAGGTGCAAAGCGGCGTTCCCAATCCGCCACGCGCCGCGCGAAGGCGTGATCAGTCTCCAGGCGCGACTGCAATTCGCGGCGCTGCCGCGCGTCCAACACGCCCAGCACATACTCGCCGGCCAGCACGTCGTCTGCGGGCGGCTCATTGCCTTCCGGTCCACTGCTCTCAGGTGGTAGAGTTGGACTATTCACGGTCGAGGCACTCCCGCAGTTGCATCAACCCGCGGCGGATCCAGCTCTTGATGGAACCCAACGGGGCCTCGATCTTCGCTGCCAGCTCCTCATAGGTAAGTCCGTCAAAAAAGGCAGCGCGGATCAGCGAGCGACGGCGAGGCTCGAGACGCTCCAGACAGTTGTCAAGCTGCGCACGATCCGTCGCGGTTTGCGCCTGCTGCGACGGCGAGGCACCGGGGTCCTCCACATCATGGGCCAGCTCGATGCTGGTTCGGCCCACGCCTGCTGGCATGGACCGCAACCGGTCAATGGCCTTGTTGTGTGCAATCATTGCAAGCCATGAAATCGCACTGGCGCGTGTCGGATCGAATTGCGCCGCCTTGCGCCAAACGACCGTAAAGACATCCTGCAAGGCATCCTCTGCCTCTGAACGTTGGGTCAGTACGCGAAGACAAATGCCGAAGAGTCGATTCGCGGTCGCCCTATAGAGCGCCTCGAAGGCTGACCGATTGCCCATCGCCACCTGGGCCAGCAGGGCTTCCAACGAGTTTGTACTGGTTTCAGGCATTCCTCAACGCTCCGCCGGGTCAGGAAGCACCGGCAGGTTCAACTCCTGGGAGAGAAATCGCCCGACCCTACTGAATTTCATATCGCAGTGTCCGGCCGCATTGAGGTTCTCAATGTCCTTCCGCCAGTGTCACCGCCTGATAGGGACCGGTCTGTGAGTTCAGGACCCGCGGTCCGGTAAGAAGTCGCTGATGGAGGCTGGCAGCGTCACCGCATGGTGCCGTAAGCACTGTGCGCTTTGAGTCCATAGTTTCTCAGAACCCCCTGACCAACCACGCGTGTACCAGCCTAGCAGATTGCCGGCTTGCGGTTCGTCGTCCTACATACGGGGCATTCGGCGATATGGATGCAGCGCGGCTCCAGGCTAATCCGGGATTTTCCCCTCCCGAAGTGCATCCGAGGGCCGTTCTGCTGCGTATAGTCCCCATGCGTCGAGTGCTCATTCTGGCTGGCTGGTTTGCGGCCCTGCCCTGCCTGGCGGGGCAGGGATCACCCTATGTGCCACCGCGCGATGACATCGTGCTGCAAACCGTCGCGTCGATCAGCGATCCGAGGGTGCGCGCGTTCGCGACATTGCGTACCGCGCTCGATCAGAATCCGCGCGATGTGATGCATGCCGTGAGGCTCTCTGAGGCCTACCTTGACTATGGCCGCGACACCGGCGATGCCCGCTATCTGGGCCGCGCCGAGGCGGTCGTTGCGCCCTGGCTGGCACACTCGCCAGCGGCGATCCCGGCCCTGCTCGTGCACGCCACGATCCTGCAAAGCCGGCACGACTTCGCCGCGGCGCGCGAGCAGCTGCAGAGCATTCTTGGGCGCGATGGCGACAATGCGCAGGCGTGGCTGACTCTCGCCACCGTCGCGCAGGTGCAAGGCGACATGCGCACCGCCCGGAGGGCCTGCGCGCATTTGTTGAACTCCTCCGACCCACTGATCCCGGGTGCCTGTCTTTCCTCGCTCAATGCGGTCACCGGAAACGCCGACAATGCCTACCGCGTGCTCAGCACCCTTTGGCCGCAGGCCAGTGCCGAGCCGGTGGCGGTCCAAAGTTGGATACAGGGGATTTTGGCCGACGCGGCCAAATACCAAGGCGATGCGCCAACGGCAGATCGCCACTTTCGTTTGGCGCTGCAACTCACCCCCGAGGACAACTTCCTACTGGCCGACTATGGCGACTTCCTTCTGGATGAAAAGCGGCCGCAGGAGGCACTGGACCTGCTCAAGAACGAGTCGCAATCGGATACCTCGTTCCTTCGACAGGTTTACGCTGAGATGGCCCTGGGGATGCCGCAGGCGGCTACTGATAGGCAGCAAATGACCGCTCGCTTCGCGGCGCTGGAGGTTCGCGGCACCCGCACGTACCTTCGCGAACAGGCAGGCTTCGTGCTGTTGGTGCTGCACGATCCGCAACGCGCGCTCAAATTGGCGCGACAGAATTGGGCGATCCAGCGTGCGCCTGAAGACATGAGGGTGTTCCTGGAAGCGGCGCTCGCCGCCGGCAAGCCTGAGGTGGCTCAGCCGGTACTCGACGAGCTGGCGGTGACGCACCTTCAATACCCCACCATCGTGAATCTGGTGGCGCAGGCGAAGGCGAAAATGGCCGCACATTCACCGGCCCAGCCTTCGACGAGTGTCCTCCCCGCTGTGGCATCCGCGCCCTCCGGGCCGGGCGGGTGAGTCTGCGAGGCTGTCTTGCCGTGCTGGCACTGTTCGGAGCGGCCGCGCTACCCGCCACCGCTCTCGCACATAAGGAGAGCGATGCCTATGTGAATCTTCGCACTGACCCTGCGAACTCCAATGCACTGTTGGGACAGTTCGATATTGCGCTGCGTGATCTGGATTTTGCCATTGGCATCGACAGCAACCATGACGGCAACATCACCTGGGGAGAGGTCAAGGCCCACCGGGATACGATCGAGCGCTATGTGCTGCCCAATCTCACCATCAAGGGCGATGGACTGACCTGCCAGATCACATCCTTCGGACAGATGATCGACACACACAGTGATGGCGCCTACGACGTCATTCTGTTCAAGGCCTTGTGTGACAAGGAGGTACCGGATCAGCTCACGATCCTCTACCACCTGTTTCAGGATATCGACCCCTACCATCGCGGAATCATCAGCGTCTACGCGCGCGGACAGACCGCCGGTGCCGTCCTAGGCCCGCAGAACCCGAGTACCACCTTGAATCTCAACCAGCCCGACCGCTGGCGGCAGTTCAAGAGCTTCGTGATTGATGGCATGTGGCACATCTGGACGGGCCCGGATCATCTGCTGTTCATCCTATCGCTGCTGTTGCCCGCGGTGCTGATCTGCCAGCGCCGGCCGCGCACACCATTCGACAAGGGCGTCTGGCAGCCGGCAGAGCGCTTCTGGCCCGCAGCGCTCGAACTGGTGAAGGTAATTTCCGGCTTTACGGTGTCTCACTCGGTAACCTTGTCGTTGTCCGTGTTGGGTTTCGTCAACCTTCCGAGCCGGCTGGTCGAATCCGGGATCGCCTTGTCGGTGATCGTGGCCGCCTTCAACAATATCTACCCTATCGTCACACGCCGTGCCTGGGTCGTTGCCTTCGCTTTCGGCTTCATTCACGGACTGGGCTTCGCCAGCGCATTGGCCGGGTTGAAATTACCGCCGGTCGCAATGGCGGTCTCACTAGGTGGCTTCAACGTCGGAGTGGAGATCGGTCAGGAATCGGTAGTAATGCCACTGATCATGCTGGCATTTGCGATCCGCAAGACCTCGTTCTATCGCATCGGCGTCCTGCGGATTGGCTCCTGGATCATCATTGCCGTGGCCGGCATATGGCTCTACCAGCGCGTGTTTGATGTGCTCGTTCCCGGTATGGGATTCTTGACTCCTTCATGAGCTCGTTGCTGAGGGAGCTCCCAAAAGAAGAGCCCCGCTTGCGCAGGGCTGTATGAGGGGATTCCCGGCCGAACCGGATCAGTTCAGGGTCGAATTGAGATCTGCGCTCACAGTCGGGTTGCAGTGGGCCGTGCCGGCCTGCGTGCAGGCGACCGCCGCCTGGTAGGTCCCTGGGTGTAACGCGTCACCCGCATTGAAGCTGTAGCTAAATGCGCCGGCCGTGCCCAGGGCAAAATCCGTGGTCAGTGATGTGGTCGGCGTCGGTGCGCTGCCGAAAGCCGGTTGCGTCAGGACCTGCGCATTGACGAAGGCGACGAAGTCCGTCGACACCGGGCCGGTCGGCCCGGAATTGACCGGTGGTGAATTGCCCATCGTCATTGAAGCTGTATTGTTGTCGCCATGGCCGCAGGCGGCCAAGGCGACACCCACGGCGGCCATCGTGCCCCAGAGTGCGATTTTCATGGTCTGTCTCCTTGGGACTAGCGGGTGTCGCCGCCAGCGGCGGTACCCGTGGAAGTGGGAAGGCTCCCGGTTGCTGCCCGAGCCACGTTGGTGGCGCCTGGCAGCGGTGCCGCAAGGTACGGAAACGCCGGCAGATAGTAGTTCACGTCCGTCGCATCCGCGGAGGCGCCATCGTTGACCACCGCATTCGCATGCACCACGGTGGGCGTGCCGCTGCTCACATCACAGCTTTGCAGGCTATTGGGATCTCCTGGGTAAACCGATCCCTCCGTGGCGTTCAGCGCGATATCGACCACATCGTCACCGGGTCTGCGGCCATTGGGAAATCCCGAAGTATCGCAGGCCAGCAAGCCAAGATTGTTCTGTGCAGTGGTCGCCACGGGTGGGACCGAGGTATTCAGGCGCAGCTCCTCCGAGGCTGCGACCGGATCACCATAGTCCGAAGGATTGTTGCTGAAGATCGGACTCGTGCCGCCGGTCGCCTTCAGCGACAGTCCGGTCAGAAAGACTGCCACCAGATCCGCGCGCGGTGGCGCGGGCACCATCGTCGCGCCGGGAAACAGGGCGTTCACGAGCACCGGCAGTGTCGGATTGGTCACGTAGTTGGCGAACTGCCCATCATCCTTGGGCTGACTGTCGTTGAATCGATCCTTGTCGGGCAGCCCGATCACGAGTTCATTGACCAGGGGATTGCCCAGTCGCGAAACCTGTGTCCATGCGCCACCGACCACTTCGCTGTTGTTGGTGGATTGGGGGGTGGGATTGAGGACGCGCGCCTGACGCAGGTAGGAAGTCGTCCATGCGCCCAGCACCGGGTCGGCGCTGGCCGTACTGCCTTTGCCGTCCTTGGTCAAACAGGCGACCGGCACCTGCATGATAATGCTGGTGATGCTCTTGCCGGCCACCGTATTCTGGGTCGAATTTCGTCCTCCCAGCGGGTTAAGGTCCAGCAGATCGAACGTCTCGCCGAGGTTGATAATGAATCCCTCGCGTCGCTGACCCACGAACACCTGCCCGGTTCCGCAGCTACCGAAGCTGACGCTTTGAATGAACGTATTGGCGTAGGCGTTGTAGTCCGGGATCGTTTTCGTGCCAATGTTGTCAATTGGCTTCTGAAAGTTCGCGCTTCCGCCGACAGTCATCAGCGCCGTCGCAGTGGTGCCGCGGATCATGTTGATGGTGTAGGTCTCGTACCGGTTGGCGCTGGCATCGGTGGAGTTGTCTCCCGTGACGCCGAGCGGGCCGGAAACGATGAGCGGAATGGCCACGTTCACCGCATTGCCACTGGCCCCCTTCGCGCCCGTATTCAGCGCCGTGCCCTTGTAATTGTTCTTGAACTGGAACTGGAAGCTGATGTCCGGCTTGGCATCGCCGTTGTTGTCGATATTGATCGCGTACAGCGCATTTGGGTTCAAGGCGAAGTAGTTCGGGCCGCCGTAGGGGTCCTGCAGAGGGTTGTAGTTGGCGATTAACACCACGCTGTCAGTCGCGACCGCGGCGGTATTCGTGGCGCCGTTGCCATAGGCACGGAACATATAGAAATCCGTGGCATCTATGGTCGGGTTGGCGGCCGTGAAAGGGGCTTCCCGGTGGCTGGATGCCAGCGCCAAGGAGCTGCAGACTGCGCTCACGATGGCGGTCGACACCGCTAGGTGACCGATTCGAGACATGATGGTGATCCTCCACTGAGCAAATGATTCAAGACGCGTGTGCGTTCATTCACTACGTGAGGATTTGGATAACGGATGCAGCGAAGCTGCCAAAAACCACCCGCGAGATCAATTTATCTGGAATCGTCCGAAATCCGCTTCACTTGGAATACCTGGACGGCATGTATGCTCTAGCTGCAGCCAGAGCGCCACAAACGGCGTAGCCTGACTGCGTTAGCGTGACTCTCGGCGTCCTGCCACTTGAGGATCCAATGGCCACCAGACGATTGAAAGCATCTCGCAAACCAGATCCGGAAGACTTCGGGCACTTTGATTCCGATGTTACCGCCCATTGGCTTTCGGACGGCCGCCGCATGACGCTCCTTAGTCCGCATGTCTTTCACCAGATTGGCATCCCACAGCCGTGGGTTGCGCCAATCGGGTCTGTCACCGACGGCGCGTCCATCCCCCAGGTGTTCTGGTCTGTCGTCGGCGGTCCCTATGAGGGCAGGTTCCGGGATGCCGCCGTCAATCACGATTACGAATGCTGCGCGCAGACACGTTCTTGGCGGTCTGTTCATCGGATGTTTTACGCCGGCATGAGGGCCAAGGAAGTTGAGCTCTGGCTGGCCGCCCTAATGTACTTCGCCGTCTACTTCTTCGGGCCCAGGTGGCCGGCGGCGGACGCTGGTCGGCGCCAGAAGTTCGCTGAGGGCGACATCCCGAGGTTCATAGCGTGGGCCAAGCGTCGCCCCGCCCTCACTCTTGAGGACATTGAGGCCCTGACGCAGAAGTCTCTGCGCTCAAAGGTACTGGCCAAATCCAGCGACTTTACGAGGCCGCGGAAGCTCAGCGATAATCGTCCGATAAATGCCGTCGGTCCACGCCAGGGGCCTTGTGTGCTGGCGGCATCGATTCATGTTGACAGTGCTTGAGCCACTCAAGCGTTCAGAACGTCGTAGGCGTTTTGCTGGAATTCAACGACGGCGCTTGCGCCCGGCATTCGCGGCGGCCTGCCCTCCTCTGGCGGGCTCGACACAGGCCTGCATCCAGATCAATACCAGCTCTTTCGCAGGGTCAACTTGCCACCAGCCCCCAAATCCGCCCGGCGTACGTCGGCATCGGTTAACAGGCGACGCCCTGCGTCTTCCAGGCGTCGCCCCCGCACGTGGGACATGACGCTCTCGCCCTGCAGCCGGGTGAAACCACGCGACAGCGGCCAAATGCGCCCGAATCAGCGCCTCTTCGTCCGTGATGTCATGAACCCTTGCCGTTATGCTCGGGTAACCCCATGGGTTGCATCTTAGGCAGCCCCGCCGAGCTGTTCTGATCGATCCTGCTTTTTGCCACGTCGACGGACGAGCATTCGATCCGGGGTGGCAGCGAATGAAGGAGGATCCCGCGTGCCAATAATACACATACCACTCAATGGCTTAGATCCCGCAGCATCTATTGTTTAATAGCCAAGTCACAGCTCGGCCGAGATGCGCGCTCCTCCTTGAAATGATCCTTCTCGCCGCAATGCAAACACTATCGGTATAAGGATATGGGGCGTGCGGCTTCACGGGCGACCCGCGTCGATGATGAGCCCGGGGCAACTGAAGGAGGTGATCCAAATGGTACATACAAACGTTGGTTCGATCGCAACTCTGGGCGTACTGGTTGGTTGCGAGGTGCTTCGTTAGTCGGGACCTCGTACTACCCGTAGGCCACCAGGGGATGCGCGCAGGCTTTCGCCACGCGCGCGACCCGGCCCAACGGTAGGACGCTTCGATGCAGTTGCCGTGCAGGTGAGCTTCATCTGCAGTAAGCGGTGCTCGAGCAGGAATGGTGGAGTCCGCGAGGACTCCACCATTTTCTTAAGTGGCCCGGATGTCGTTGCGCTGCGCGCTCCTCCTGCTTTGGATCACGAGCGGCTTCCTCCGGTGTCAGCCCCGCCAACCTCACCGTGGCAACGGAATCTGTGTTTCTGGCTGGGGTCGCGACTTCGGCTGCAGCGTGCCGTCGAACATCCGCCTGCTGCTCCGCTGCGATCTGCTGCTGGTGCAACTAGGCGGCCTGCGCATTCGTCAACTTCGCTTGCGCCTGCATTACCTGAATCTCCGCTTGACCACGGGCAGCGGAATTCATCAAAGCGCCATACCCCGTCATTTCGCCCAATTGTTGTCGTGTAACGGCGGCCCATCGCGTCGTCGCGATGTGCATAGGTTGTCTGCGGCGCCCGCTTCGTTTCATTTCTTAGGCGGCGTCAGAGGGACGACTACCTGAGGGGCGATGGTCAATCCATCTTTTGCGCCTGAACGGACAGGCGACGACGCCTCTTTTCGAACGGTTATGGTCCCGTCACTATTCCGAACGACCATTGGCGCTGTGGTGTCGTGCGCAGCATCGTCAGATTCACACTTCGGCGCCGAGGAAGCCTCCGGGCAGGCGGCGACAGCGGCAGGCGCATGCACCGTCAGAACGGCAAGGATCGGCAAAAGGAGGCTGTAGCGGTTCATATTCTTCGGCTGCAATTGTAGCTGGGATGAACGAAACCAACTCTTGAATGCGGGCACTCGTTAGTTGTCCGCCAAGTGTCCGTTGTCCGGACAATCGGACAGGTTTTGCCCCTTGCCACTCCGCATAAATCGCTGCTAAGACAAAGTCTTACAGCTCGATCAAGGTTGGCATACGCCATGCACATCCGTCGCATTCAACTTTCAGGCCTTGTTGCGACCCATAGAAGGACGATAGAGACAGTGCTTGGGTATTACCTTCAACTGGCGCTTCGAAGTCTGAGACAAAATGTCGCACTGACGCTGCTAACGGTGATTTTGGTTGGCGCCGGCGTCGGTTGTTTCACCTTCGCGTTTACAACCCTTCGGGTCATGTCGAGCGACCCAATTCCGCAAAAATCGTCGGCGTTATTTGCGCCACGCATCTATTCGGTCCGCCCTGACAAGCCCAATCCCCCCGGCTGGTTGCCCGACTCGCTCGTGTACCGAGATGCAATGGAACTGATGCACGGTCAACCGGGCATACGCCAGTCGGCTATTTTTAGCATGCAGGTTGAGATTGCCCCGAAGGATCACCCCCATTTCACTGCCGCAGGCAAAGCAGTCAATGCGGATTTTTTTCCCATGTTCGAAGTTCCGTTCCACGCCGGATCGGCGTGGACCCGCGCCGAGGATAAAAGTGCGGCCAACGTGGTGGTGCTTTCCGCGGGACTGGCAAATCGCCTATTTCCCGAAGGCAATCCCATGGATAAAGACATACTTGTGCACGGGCATGCCTTCCGGATTGTTGGAGTACTCGGGGCATGGAATCCTTTGCCAAGATTCTATGACGTATGGCAAGCGTTCTCGGCGCCTGAAGACCTCTATATTCCGCTCAGTACGGCGCGCGCCAACGAAATTGATGATGGCGAGGACAGCAGTGGATGCCTATCGCCCACGCTGGGTACCACGAAGGCCAATCACTACAGCGCCCTGCTCAATTCCGACTGCTTCCACACTGTGCTTTGGGTCGAGCTACCGACAAAATCCGCCGCCGCGGACTACCGATCATTTTTGCTCACCTACATCAGACAACAACAACACCTTGGAAGATTTCTTGGTACTCCACGGATCGTGCTCCAAAACGTGCGAGAGCTGCTGGTCTGGGCTCACGTCGTCCCCAACGAGGCGCTGCTTCGAACCTACCTGGCGATCGGCTTCCTGTTTATTTGTCTGGTGAACGCCGCGGGTCTCATTCTTGCGCAGTTGTCGCGCCGCCCGACGGAACTTAGCGTCCGGCGCGCCATGGGTGCATCCCGGCTCTCCATCTGCTGGCAGATCCTGACAGAGAGTGTCCTTATCGGGTGCCTCGGCGGCCTGCTGGGCGTCGGCCTCGCCGCAGTGGCCCTTGCCCTTGAGCGCAGTGCTCTTTCACGGTCTGCCGGTGATGCGGTCTTGAGCCGCTTGACGCACATGGATAGTGGTGTCGTGCTCGCGGCATTCGCCGCTGGCGCGGCTACGGCGATCATCGCCGCGCTATTCCCGGCATGGCAGGTGAGCAAAATCCCTCCGGCCCGCCACCTCAAGCTCCAATAAGCGCCAACGTGGAAATTCTACCCATTCTGTCCTCATTGCGACGCCACAAGAGCGCGGTAGTGCTCATCGGGTTACAGATTGCCTTAACGCTTTCCGTTGTCTGCAATTTCATGTCGATCGTCCAGCAGCGGATGGCGCACGTAGAGCGTCCGACAGGCATCGATGAGGCCAATATATTCACGATCCAGAATCAATGGCTGGGAGATACCGCGGACCTCAAGGCTCGTATCGAGACGGATCTCGCGACAATTCGGGCGGTTCCGGACGTGGTCGATGCCTACGTCACCAACAGTGTTCCACTGCTTGGGCACGGTCGCACGGGGCCCATATTCCTCTCCCCTGACAAGCAATCCCAGTCTGGAAGCGCTGAGGAGTACTTCGCTGATGAACACGGTATCAATACACTCAATATCAGACTCGTGCGTGGGCGCTGGTTGACAGCCGCGGATGTCGAAGATCTCGATGAGCGCGATACGACAATTCCGGTTAACGTTGTCGTCACACAGCAACTCGCGGATTTTCTCTTTCCGCGAGCGGATGCTCTTGGGCGAATCATCTACCCTGCGGGCAGCTTCAACCCACCGAACCGCGTGGTGGGGATCGTAGAGCACGTCCAGACCGACTGGGCATTTCAGAGCAGTCCGATAGCGAATGGACTTGCCGATGATTCGATTTTTCTACCCTACAGGTTGATCAGCAAAGAAGTGCTGTACGTCGTGCGTACGCGACCCGGCTCGCTCTTGACGGCCCGCCGCACGGTTCAAAAGCAGCTGTACTCACTCTCGCAAGACCGACTGATTGAGGATGACCGGACCTTCGGTCAAATCCGGGCAGATGCCTATCGGTCGCTTAGGTGGTCGATAGTCCCCCTGTCTGCAATATGCATCTTGCTGCTAATCGTCACGGCGGGCGGGATCATCGGGCTCAACACATACTGGGTGAGTCAGCGGCGCCGATATATCGGCATGCGACGCGCCCTCGGCGCGCGCCGCATCGACATTCTGCGGTACATACACCTCGAGAATCTGCTGATTTCCGCTGGGGCGTGCATCGCCGGTACGCTCATCTGCCTGGTAATGAATATCTGGCTTGCCTCGATCGCTGAGGTCACGCGAATGAGCCTCACCTACGTCTGTTTCGTCGCACTTGCAGTAATCGTCCTATGCCAAGCCTCGGTCCTATGGCCCGCTTTTCGGGCCTCACTCATCGCCCCTGCTACGGCGTCACGAGGTTTGTGAGCCGTCAATCCAATCAAGTCGACCTCACGCTTTAGCATCTGCCCGTGCGTCAACTTGAAAATCAAAGTTCCGCCAAGCTCCCAAGCTTGCGGAAGTCCTGACATCAAACCTGTAACCGTCGGCAGACTTTCACGATCGCGCTACGACCCTCAATCAAAGATTGGCCCCGGTGGCGCGAAATCCGAGGTATTCACGCTGCCATAGCCGCCGCGACCATCCCGTCCGACCCCTTCAACTCTTCCATACTGCAATGCCGCAATTGCGGATTGTTGGCGATGACCTTCGAATGTCTGTTGACTGCGGACCACACATTCGGAAACAATCCGATTCATGAGTTGAAAAAGCAATAACAAATCAATCGCACGGCAACATCAGGGGGAATTTGCGTGGTTAAATTGATACATGGCAGGGGTCCGAGATCCATTTCGGCTGCGGTCGCGTTAGCGCTTGTGCTTCCGACATTTGTTTGGGCCGCGGATGCGCCGGACGCTCAGACGACAGGGGCGGCACAAACAGCTTCAACGACTCAGCCCGATTCGACGACCGAGGTGATTGTCACCGGTTCTCGCATTGCGCTCTCCCCAGGTATGTATACGGCAACGCCCGTCACTGCGGTTACGCAGGACGAGCTGGCCAAAATGGCGCCCACCAACCTGATTGATAGTCTAAGCACGCTGCCCGAGTTTTTCGGCAACAGTATCGGCACAGGCGGTTCGGGGGGACAGGCCCCAGGCGGTGCGCAGGTCAATCTGCGCGGCGCTAACACCAGCTCAGGCATCTCCCGCACTCTCGTGCTATTGGACGGGCGTCGCACGACCCCCAACAGCCGTTTCGGCGCCGTCGACATTTCCTCCTTTCCGGACGATCTGATCAAGGCCGTCGATGTGGTGACCGGCGGTGCATCGGCCAGCTACGGGTCCGATGCCGTGGCCGGTGTCGTGAACTTCATCCTCGACACCCATTTTGAAGGCGTGAAGATCTCTGGCCAGGGCGGCATCACAGGACGCAGCGATGGGGAAACTGACAAGTTCGCCATCACGGTCGGTAAGGCATTCCTCGACGGCAAGCTGCACTTCGTAGGCTCCTACGGCATTTTCGATCAGACCAAGATCGATGGCATCCAGTCATTGGAAAGCCGGCCTTGGTACAACGACGCCTCCCGCGTGACGAGTGGCGTCGCCGGCGGCCCGACGTATACCGTCGCGAACAACGTCATTCCGACGAACTTCAGCTATACCGGCACGATTACGGGTATCCCTGCCATCAACGGCTACACCTTCAGCCCGGATGGCAAGACGATCGCGCCGCTGCAACCGGGTACGCTCGGCGGCGTGGGCGATGCGTGTAATTGCGAGGCCTTCCCCTACAACCTCAACACCCAAGGCCAGAGCCTCGGCGTGGACAACATGGATGAGGTTCAGGGCGGTTACTGGCGTCACAACGGCTTCTTCCATGCCACCTACGACATCACGGACTCCTTCGAGGGGTTTGTGCAGGGTATGTATGGCAAGGATGACTCAAACGGGCGCTGGCAATCCGCAGCACCTCTGGAGTCGTGGGCTGTGCCGGTCGGTCTGGACAACCCTTACCTGACGGCACAGGAGCGGACCGTGATCGGCAATGCGCTGACCACGAATTTCCCGAATACCACGGGGGCGCTGGCCGGCAGTCCTGCCGGAACGCGCCTCGTCTACCCAGGGAACGATGCCCTGGCGACGCAGTACTTCACGGACAACGTGTTCCTGAACAACCAGCCCGGCAATCCGCTCGGTGAAACCCGGCAGATCACCATCAACAACACCTATCAGGGAACGGCCGGATTCAAGGGCAAGATCCTGGGTTGGAACATTGACGGTTACGGTCAGAAGGGTGAGACCCACCAGGACTACGTCGATACCAATGGCACCCGTACCGACCGGCTGTTCTTTGCCATGGATGCCGTGACGGATCCGGTCAGTGGGCAGGCCGTGTGCCGCGTGTCCTCACCGACCTATGATCCGCAGTACTACAAGAGCTTCGCCGACTGCGCGCCGATCAACATGTTCGGCGGCTGGAGCAATATCTCCCCGGCCGCGGCGGCGTATGTCAGTGGACCGACCAAGTATGCGCATCAGATCTACGGTCTGACCAACGGCGAACTGAACGCCAACGGCACGATTTTCAAGGGCATCGGCGCCGGCGAGTGGAAGATGGCGGTGGGTATCTCCTATCGCAAGGAGTCGATTTTCCAGACGACTCCTGATCCGACGAATGAGTATCCTTCATTCCTGAATGGAACGCAGATCAGCTCAGTCATTCCGACTCAGCCGTCCATCTTCCGCGGCGTGATTCCGCAGGGTTTTGCGATCGGCAAATATGGTTATACCGCCCCCTGGCCGACGACCTCGCCGACCGTGCTCGTCAACGGGGTCCAGACCGGCGGTATCCCGGGACTGTACTACGTTCCGACCGGGTTCCTGGGTGATGCGTCCTCCAGTACGATCCAGTTCAGCTCCGAGCGCACGTTCGCCGGCGACAGTATCGTTCGCGAGGGCTTCACGGAGTTCAACTTGCCGCTGTTGAAGGATAAGTTCCTGATCAACAGCCTGTCGGCGGACCTGGCATATCGCGAAGCTGACTATTCAGGTTCGGGCAACATTCCTGCCTGGAAAGTCGGCGGAGACTGGGCCATCAACGACACGATCCGTCTGCGTGCGACCCGTTCCCGGGACGTGCGCGCGGCCTCGCTGGAAGAGCGTTTCGACCAGACGCGCGGTGGCGTGACTGTTCAGAATCCGTACGTGCTCACCAATGGTGCGCCGACCACCCAGTCCGGCGCGGGCTTCTCCGGAGGCAACCCTGATTTGAAGCCTGAAAGAGCGGACACGTGGACGGCGGGCTTCGTGGTGACGCCGACGTTCCTACCGAACTTCTCCACCTCGGTGGACTGGTATGACATCAGCATCATGGATGCCATCGACAAGCCGACGACGCAGCAGATCATCAATGCGGCGTTTGCCGGCGATCCGACCTACAAGGCGCTGGTGAAACTGGACGCCAGCAACAACGTCGTTGAAGTCGACCAGTACTACATCAACTTCGCCCAGGCGTTCGTCGAGGGTGTGGACATAGAGTCGAGCTACCACCACAGCGCCGATCTTCTGACCAAGTTGGGATTCGGTGATGGCCCTGAAGACACCTCGGTTCGCGTGTACTTCACCGACACGATCAAGAATGCGACGCTGACCTCATTCGGCACCTATGAGGAATATGCGGGCCAGGTGGGTACCGGCAGGAGCATTCCGAAGCAGAAGTACACGGTCAACTGGAACTATGACAAGGGGCCCTATTCCCTGTTCGTGCAGGGTCGGTACATCTCGCACGGCATCTTGGATAACACCCTGATCGAGAGCTCGGTGGCACTTCCGGGTGCCTACGTGCTCAACCATCAGCTGGCCGCTGGCACGATCAACAACAACACAATCGGCGGTATCTTCTACATGGACTTGAACATGTCCTACCAGATACCCCTGGTGGGCGGTGATTTCCGGGCCTTCGTCGAGGTCCAAAATGCCCTCGACCGCAATCCGCCGACCGTGGCAGGCGCGATCGGCCGCACGGGCGATAGTGAAACCAACCCCCTGCTGTACGACGTGCTCGGCCGTCGTTACACGGTGGGCTTCAAGTTTCAGTGGAAGTAAGCTTAAGGCCGGCCTGTCGAACGTAAAGTTCGGCAGGCCGGGCCGAAGCGCGCTGGCCTGCATTCGCGGGTGACCATGACGAATGCTCTTCCCAAAGCCTAACCGGCGAGGGAATCCGTATCCTCCAAGGTCACGGCAAATGACCTCTTGTGAAAGGCCTTGACGAAGCTGATCTCATAGCGATGCACGGCCGGATTGCTCTCAAGTAGATCCTCAGTCAGTTTGTTGAGCTCATCGATGGACCGAACCGTGACGAGGACCAATATGTCCACGCTTCCGGTAACATCCGCACACAACTGAATTTCCCGGCGCTTCAACAGGCTCGCGTGAAGCTTGCGCGTCGCGGCTGTCTGGTGGCGCTCCAGCTGAATGTTGATGAATACCGATAGCCGCGCGCGTAGAACATCCTTTGATAGCACGGCTGCTTCATAGGCAATGATGCCCTCTGCGCGCAACCGGCGCAGTCGACGCATGATCGCTGAAGGCGAAAGCGGCACAATCTGCGCCAACTTTTCCGCGCCCAACTGATTGTTGGACTGAATGGCGTTGAGAAGCCGGATATCGATCGTATCGAGCTTTGCGCTCATAGACTGCATTAAACCCCGGATGAATTGCGAAAATCGGCACGAAAGGGGTGACAAACGCCATTTTCGATTACGTGCACTCGGTCAATGTAGCACTGTTCGCAGCGAGTTAAGCCGTTCGCAAGTTTGGGAGCTGGGCATGCCGCGCATTTCGCGTCTCACTATCGTTGGATTACTCGCGTCCGGGCCGCTTGGGGTCATCCCGGCTGCCGCCCAAGCGCCAATGCCCCAGATGATCGATGAAAGTCTTGCGGCCTATGCCAGCACGAAGGACTCAGTGCGCCTGCCCGACGGCAGGATCATTCACATGGTCTGCATGGGCAAGGGCACTCCCGTGGTCATTCTGTCGGCCGGCGCGGGCGACTGGGGCGTCATCTGGAGCAAGGTTCAACCCGAAGTCGCGAAAGAAACTCGGGTCTGCACCTGGGATCGAGCGGGTTTCGGCCTCAGCGACCTGCCCCCAAAGCCACAGACGGTGGACAACACCACCAGCGATCTGGAGGCAGCGCTGAAGGCCGACAAGCTCGACGGGCCCTATGTCGCTGTCGGCCATTCCCTGGGCGGCTTGGAGAGCTTGCTGCTGGCGGATCGCCAACCGGAGAAGGTCGTGGGCATGGTGCTCGTCGATTCCACAACTCCTGCTCGGAGCGCACAATTAAATCAGGCCGGGCCAGCCCCTACCTTGAAGCCCTTTCCCGACCCTCCTCTCGTGACTCTTCTGCACAAGTGCGCCGCAGCCCTGAGAGCGGGGACGGTCCGAGCCGGCGGCCCCGACCCGGACGGATGCCTGCGCGGGCAGACCTTACCGCCGGAATATCCGCCGGAATTGCGCGCGGCGTTGGATAGGCACCCTGAGAATCTCCCCCCGGAAACACTCGCTTCGACCATGGATTTCCTGGCTGCTTCAGCATCGCCGCAATTGCTGCTTCAAGACCCCAGGATTGCCGTCAAGCCTGACCGCAACTACGGCCACATGCCCCTGATCGTCCTAACGGCTGACGACATTCCATCGTTTCCCGGTCAATCTGACGCTGATCTTGCGAAGCTGAAAGCCCAAATACGCCGCGATCACGACGAACTTGCCGCACTCTCAACACGAGGGGCCAATCACATCGTCGAGGGCAGCTCACACTACATCCATCGGATCAAGCCGCAGATCGTGATCGACTCCATCAACGAAGTCGTCGACGAAGCGCGCGCGGATATGGCGAAGTCTCAAAAGCCGGCGAGGCCCCGGCGGGGTCAAGGCCACGATTTCCCTACTTCGCCTTAGGCGTCGTCGGCGGCTTAATGCCTTTAAGGGATTCGTAGGCCATCCGGGTAAATACATCACCGGTGAGGAATCCACCCGGATGAACCCATTTCAGGTCCAGATCCTGGGTGGGCTTGGCGGCAATGACTTGTTCTTCGCTTTCACCCGCGTCGATGAGTTTCTGGACTCTTGCTCTGACCTCGACAAGTGAGTCGTGCGACGCCCGGAGAGCGGCCTTGGTTGAGGGCTCCCCTTCGTCCGCGATAATCTTCGTTCGCCCATTCGCGAGGGCAAGAACCTTCTCCTGCGCCGCGATTGTCCCGCTCAAGGACCCGTCGGAGGACATGTCGAAAAAGGTATAGGTCTGGTCGTTGCCGAATGTCCCGCTGGTGTGGATAACGTTAGCATTGCGAAAAAACACCAGTGAGTCGCTGTCCGTGTGGCCGTGTGGCACGTGGATAAGCTCGATGGTTTCGGCTCCCGCATGGATCGTCATCGAGTTGGAGTACGTGAGAGTCGGAATGGCAGCCGGTAGCGACGGAGGAATCGTCTGATTGAAGGCTGCGAGGTACTGGCCCTTTTCCATTCGCGAACGGACGTTGTCGTGCGCTACGAGTATCGCGCCGGCCTTTGCCATGACCTCATTGCCGCCGAAATGGTCGGCGTGCGCGTGAGTAATGATGACGTACCGGAGCGGCTTGCTGCTGATCTGTGCGATGGCCGCTTTGATCTTGTCCGCCAGCTGTGGGACGGCGGTATCGACCAGTAACACGCCATCGGAGGTTACGAGGACCAGTGAGTCTCCGCCCTGCCAGCCCAGCAAGTAGACTCCGTGGCCCAAGTTGTTGGTCTTGATTTGCAGCTTGGCGTAATCCGTTCCCTGCTGCGCCGCAGCGGGCAGGCAGAGAAGCGCTACTCCGGCGGCTGTGAAGGCAATTGTGTGCGCCACCCTAGAAACCCACTGTCGCGTTGACATGATGTCCCCCTTTTTGAATCGGCAGTATACGAATAAGGCAGCGCCAATGTAGTAGGTCATCACGGGGTCGGACCCACCTGCCAAAAGTCGAGAGTGGGTTTTTCCGGGTTCCAGAGATGCCATCGTTACGTGGCAGGGTTTGGCGAATATCCCAAGGAGCGCAGCAATCCGAGGGTCGGCGGATCTAGTTCAACGGCGGTCGCAGCTGCGTCGTCGGCTTCGGCAGTACGCTGCGGCCGACGCAGAACATAAGCCCTGGCCACCTCGCGCTCCGCACGTTGCTTCGGGGTTGCACCCTCGTAAAGCTCCTGGACCAACAGCTCTAACGCCGCATCTCCACGATCCGTGCCTGCCAGAATTGGGGCGCGTGTGGAGCGATATTCCAGCAGGCACGGATACATTCCGAAGGCTTCGCCAGACACTCTATCTGCCTCCAGCCTCTGCAAATCATGTGCTGCCACCCTCCGGGTCTTGCGAGACCGGCTTTGGCTTGAGGCTAGGGTGTCGGCAGTCAACTCGACTCAATGTCGGCCCTGACCCGGCAGGAGGATCTCCCCACTGATCTCCGACGGCAAAATTATTGCCCTCGTGTGTCGTCAAATGGTCTCCGCCGCAGTCAAGTGACGGCGGGATCGGCGCTCAGTTCAACCAGAGTCAGGCACTGACCGTCTGAACGATAATGCCGTATTGTACTGCTCCACATATTGTGGTACTTAATACTACATATGTCGGAGGTCTGCCACGATGAAATTACCGCGGCTTAGTAGGCGCGAACTGCTAGTCATGGAGGCCCTATGGAAGCATGGCGCCTGCTCCGTCAGGGAGATTCAAGAGACCTTTCCAGTAAAGGGCCGCCCTGCATACACGACCGTGCAAACGATGGTCGCGCGACTCGAGGCCAAACAGGCAGTACGCAAGACAAAAAAGATAGGCAATGCGCACATTTTCGAGGCTGTCGTTACCCGGTCGGCCGCGCAGGGTCGTCTGGTCGACGAGATCTTGAGGTTTTTCGGGGGACAGGTAGCACCATTGATGGCACATCTGGTTGATACCGGCCGACTCACCCGACGTGACGTGGAAGAAGCGCACGAAGCGCTTCGCAAGAGCGAACGGGAGGAATAAGTCATGCTTTCCGCCGTCATCGATCACCTCTGGCAATCAACCCTTTTTGCGCTCGGCGTCGGCATTCTGACCCTGATACTGCGCCACAATAGTGCGAGCGTTCGCTTTGGGCTGTGGCTCACCGCTTCTGTGAAGTTCCTGGTGCCCTTCGCTTTGCTGGCAGATCTGGGCTCACACATTCCCCGGCGGCCGCCGACTCTGCACTCAGTTGAAGGAGCGCATGCAATGCGCACGACGATCGAGAGCATTACGGCAGCGATGTCAGGGATGCGACCCATGATCGACTTGGCGCCAGCCGTCGCAGCATCCACGCATGCCCTGCTGAATATCCTCGGAATTGTCTGGACATGCGGTGTAGTGGCGGTTGCCGCCTATTGGCTTGTGGGCAGCTACCGAATCCGGCGCGCGCTCGTAGCCTCGAAGCCGGCAAAAATCGACTTCCCAATTCCTGTAAGAATGTCCACGGTCATGCACGAGCCTGCCATCGCGGGCATTGTGCGTCCGGTTCTCCTCGTGCCGGAAGGTATTGACAAATGGTTGTCCGCGGAGCAGCTGCGGGCCGTTCTGGCGCATGAGCGCTGCCATGTCAGAAGACGGGATAATCTGACCGCCGCATTGCACATGTTGGTCGAGGCGGTGTTCTGGTTTCACCCGTTGGTCTGGTGGCTGGGAACGAGACTCATTGCGGAGCGAGAGCATGCTTGTGATGAAGCGGTCCTCGCGGGTGGCAGCAAAGCGAAGGACTACGCTGAAGGCATTTTGCGTGTTTGCCAGAATTTCCTGGAGTCGCCGCTGCGCTGCGCCGCAGGAGTCGGAGGCGGGAATCTGACCAGACGGATCGAGTGCATTCTGCATCGGCGTCGGCACGTTCGACTCAACGTCCTGCAAGTGATTCTGCTCAGCGGAATTGGAACCGCAGTAGTCGCAGAGCCAGTCATCGTCGGACACTTGGCAGCGCAGCCTGCGGATGGGCACGACGCCAGTAGCAGAATCTTCAACTATGAGGCGGTAGTTCCTGACCCCATACCCTCCAGTGACGGAAGAGATCTGGTCATCGCCGCAGCGACCGGGGACCTCGCCAGAGTCAGAAGCCTGCTACACAAGGGCGTTGATGTCGAATTCATGGACGGCGCCTACACAGCCCTGACCCACGCTGCCGAGGGCGGAAACGAAGCCGTTCTACAAGAGCTTCTGGCAAACAATGCGAACGTGGAACATCGGAGAAGTGGCGGAGAAACCGCCCTAATTCTCGCTGCGGGCAAGGGGCATTCATCGGTTACGAAGAGACTCCTGAACGCAGGTGCGCAGATCAACGACAAATCAGATTCAGGCTACACCGCCTTGATGGCGGCATCGGCTGCCGGATATCAAGAAGTCGTCCGGCTTCTGTTGATCAGCGGCGCTGATGTGCGCCCTGAGACCCAACTTGGAGAAACCGCATTGCTATTGGGCGCTCGCAGCGGGAACGAGATGGTCGTGCGCCTGCTCTTGGATTTCGGAGCGGATTTCCGCCATCACCGCTTCGATGGAGAAACCGCTCTCGATCTCGCAGCCCAAGGCAGACAGGCAGCCGTCGTTGAAACTCTATTGAAGAGAGGCGCCAGATCCGAACAATAGCGCCGGAGAGGTCGGTTAAGCGCAATCATTCCCCCGCAATCTGGCGGTGGCAGGACTTGGATAGGGTTGACATGCTGCCTCAAGCACGGCCAACCTTCGTAAATCTCGTTGACCAAGAGCCATCCGTGACCGGCCGCCCCGTTCACAGTACAAGTACTAGATGAACATGAACCGTCGCGAACACCTTGCCTCGCTTGGCGCAGTGACTCTGCTCGCATCCCACCCCGCCAGAGTGTCAGCCTCGGTATCCCAACCCTTTTCCTGGGAAAGCCTGATTAAGCGTGCTCAAGAGCGCTCCCAAAAACCCTACCAGTCAGTGAAGCCCCACGCGGCTGCGGAAGGGATCAATTACGACATCGCCAACCAAATTGAGTTCCGGGCCAACAAACAGCTGTTCAATCAGCCCAATAGCCACAGCAGCGTCCGCTTCTTCCCACTGTCCCGCGGCGCTCAGATGCCGGTCAATGTTTTCGTTGTCGCAAATGGCCACGCGACCCAATTTGACTATGATCCGACCCTGTTCGAAATCAGAGCGCCTGATGCCGCCAATTTGCTAAAGGCGAGCGCCGGCCTATCCGGCTTCCGGGTGATGAATCCCGGCGGGATTGGCGATTGGCTCGCCTATCAGAGCGCCAGCTATTTCCGCAGCGCCGGACCACTCAGCCAGTACGGCCTCTCGGCCCGCGGCCTCGGGATCGACACCGCCGTGCCAGGTAAGGCCGAAGAGTTCCCGAGCTTCACCGACTTCTGGCTGGAGCATACCGCTGGCGACAAACTGATCGTTTACGCGATCCTCGACAGCCTCAGCATCTGCGGCGCCTACCGCTTCGTCAACCAGAAGACCAAGAACGCGATCACGCAGGACGTGACGCTCGCCCTCTTCCCCCGCAAAGATATTGCGCAGCTGTGCATCGCGCCGCTCACCAGCATGTTCTGGTACAGCGAGAGCAATCGCGACAAGGCGGTCGACTGGCGGCCCGAGATTCATGATTCGGATGGCCTCGCCATGTACACCGGCAAGGGCGAGCGAATCTGGCGTCCGCTGACCAATCCTCCAAAGGTCTCAACCAGCACCTTCCTGGACGGCGGGCCGAAGGGCTTTGGCCTGCTCCAGCGGGATCGTAACTTCGACCACTATCAGGACGATAGCGTTTTCTACGAAAAGCGACCAAGTCTCTGGGTCGAGCCGATGGGCAACTGGGGCGAAGGTGCAGTCACGCTATATGAGATCCCCACCGCCCGAGAGACCGACGATAACATCGGAGCCTTCTGGGTACCTGCGAATCCAACCAAGGCAGGTTCGCGCGCAGACTACGCGTACCGGCTGAACTGGATCGGCGATGAGCCGCAGCCTATGCACGTGGCGCGTGCAATTGACGTTTTCACGGGTATAGGCGGCAGACCGGGACTCGACCCCGTCTCCGGCCAGCACAAGTTGGTCATAGATTTTGAGGGCGGTAAGCTCAACACGCTCAATCCCGATACACCCGAATCATCGGTAAAACCGGCTGTCGATGTCACCAATGGTAAGTTGATCGAGGCCCATTTCCGGCCAATCGCTGGCTCAAAGGGGAAGTGGCGATTGACCGCCGACATTGCCCGATCGGACCAGTCCGTCAGCGATATTCGCATTTTCATTCAGATCGCCGGCATTGCGATTACTGAAACTGTACTTTACCAACTTCATTGGGCAGCGACTTGACATGCGGCCACTCGCCGCCTCGGCAGTGATTCGTTAGTTAGTCAGCTTCCTGCCAAGGTCGGATTGCGCCAGCAGGCTCACCTCGAGTAACAGCAAGCGGCCTTCAAACGTAACGGCCGCTGTTGGGTCACACAGTGAGCGCCCAGCTCCAGGGTAGTTGGGCGAAGGTGCACACCCCATTCGAGGTTGGGCAGTGCAGCATGCGTCTTTTGCGGCCGGAGCGATCGGAGCTTATGATCCGCGGCGACGATCAACTAGAAGAAGTCACGCCAATATCACTCCGCAATATGGTGGCATTCCCGATGAGTGTTAGGCATACAGCTGCAATTGCCGTCGCACTGGTCTTGTCGACTTCAGCGAGTGCCCAGAATTCCGCACCGCCTGCCGTTGCGCCGGGTGAAGGACAGGCACTTGCCCGTGCCGTATCGGCCGCCAAGTCGGGGGACCTCGGCACTACGCTATCGATCTACCGTGATCTGGCGGATCACGGTAGTGCCGTTGGCATGACCCGACTGGGACTGATGTACCAGCAAGGCATTGGAGTATCCGCTGATCCAGAACGGGCGTGTGACCTGTACGCTCAAGCGGAAGTAGCGGCAGATCCAGACGGTACCAAACTTCTCGGTGATTGTTTTTTTCACGGTAGTGGGCGGCCACTAAGCTACGATCAGGCCGCAAGGATGTATGAACGGGCCTCCGAACGCGGGCAGATGCAGGCTTCGTGTGCGTTAGGCAATCAGTACATACTTGGGAGGGGTGTCCCAAAAGACGAAAGCCGAGGTGTCGCCCTGTGTCGTCGAAACGCCGATCGTGGTGCGCGCGATGCGCAGGCAGATTTGGGAGAATTCTACATAGGCGGAATTGGCGTACCGCGTGACTTTCACGAGGCCGCTCGCTGGCTGCAGCTTGCGGCCGATCAAGGGCAAGCCAACGCCGCACTGAATCTGGGCAGAATGTACTGGAACGGTGACGGTGTTGACAAAGACCGAGACCGGGCCGCAAAACTGTTTCGCGAGTCGGCCCTGAATGGCAACAAGTCCGCACCGGCCTTGTTGGCGGAATATTATTTCACCAAGGCCGCAGCACACGCTAGCGAGCAGCGGATAGAGAGAGAGCCGGCGATCAAGATGGTCTACTGGGGGATGGTGGCCACCCGTTCGGATCCGGATACGGCCGCCCGCCAGGAAAGTCAGAGACTGATGAATATGTTATTGGCCGTGGCACCGGACCTTAAGACCAAGGCCGAGGCGATGATCTCCACATCCGTGGTGCCAGACAACTGAGTTGGCGGATCGTCTTGGTCAAGTTGACATAGTGCATTCGGCCACGACCAGCCAGATGACAGTCTCAGCGGAGCTTCCCGGAAGCAGGCACTCTCGAGGTTACGGCGGACTGCTATTCCAGGACGTGATCGACTCTCCTAGATACAGGAATGAATATGGCCGTATTGGAACATGCGAATCGGCTTTGGGAGTTCTTCTGTAGCGATCGCACCCACGAACCATGCGACGCCATTGTCGTGTGCTGTTCATACGACTTACGCGTTTGCGACTACGCGTGCGAACTGATATTCCGTGGGGTCGCCCAGCGACTTGTGCTGAGCGGCAAAACGGGCAATTGGACCAAGCCTTTGTGGAGTGAGCCGAGGCACGAGTATTCCATAGGCGGGCTCTTGCGAACGGCATCGAACCGGAAGCGATCACTCTTGAAGAGCAAGCAACTAACTTTGGGGAGAATGTCGCGTTTTCGCGCGATCTGCTACCGCGGGCAAAGCGCGTCACCTTTGTAACGAAGCCGAACTCCGTTCTGCGCGTAGCGCTGACTGTTCCGGTCAAATGGCCAGAGGTTACGGCCTTCGTTGACTCTCCTGCGTTCGCATTTCCGGAAGACGTTTCGAACATGATCGGGGTATTTGGTGTCATCAATGAGATGGTGGGTGACATAGACCGAATAGTTCACTATCCCTCAAAGGGCTTTCAGATCTTGCGGAATCTGCCGCAGCACATACTCGAATCGCACAGTGCGCTGCTCGCGGAAGGATTTATTCATCATCGATTGCCGGCTTGACGGAGATATAGGTGCTGCCTCCTCGTGCGACACATTCGCCATTGACCATACTTGCAGTTATCTGGCACCCCTTGGCACCAGTGCAGGCCCCCGTGCTTTATAGCGCTCCGATTGACCACAGAATTGTGCAACTTGCTTGGCCATACGCCACGCCGGCATCGATCCGTTCCGGCGTGCTGGAAGTGCATTCACAGTGATCAAGTTCAACAGTTCACGCCTTAACGAAATTCCAACCGTAGCATATAGGTTTGAGACGCGGGCCCAGCCGGACCCCACGATCTTCACTTAATTCTGCATCGAGCTCTGAGTAGAGGTCGACCCGGGTCAAAAGTATCCGGGCCACTGCGTTATCGATGCAGGCGACTTCCATCTTGGAGGACTGGTCAGCAACGTCCTCAGATAGGGGGCGGATCGGTATCCCGCGCTGGGTGGCGATGCTGGGCGATGGCTTCGATGAAGGCCTGCGGATCCGCGTCATTGCCCGAAGCGCTAACGATCAGGCCGGGATCTCCGCCCTCCCACGGTGGATCACGCGCGATACCAACTTTGTCCAGCAGGCTAGCTGCGGCGCCTAAAACCAAAATCGTCTTGCAGTGCCGGTACTGGTCCTTGAGGAACTCCAGCGTATGGCCGTCACTGGCCAGCGCTTCCACACCCTCAGCGCCATCCGGCAATACCATGGCATCGAAGAGGACTGCGGGTGAGTTCTCCAAGGTGGCATCGACCTCCAAAGACTGGCCACCCTGAGTCGTAACCGTGCCCAGCCGACTGCCCAGAAGACGGGTCACGGCGCCGGCCGCGGTCAGTGCCTCGGTGAAGCGGACAATGCATTTGCCCTCGACGCCATTCGCAATCAGGATCGCAATCTTGCGCGTGGCGATACCGCCCTCCCCCGGTAGCGCCTTCAAGGAAAGCGCTTTGGATACCTTCACTTCGGGATCGGGCACCTTTGCGATGGCGCGAGGCATCGCCTCCGGGATTTCCATGCCCAACCCGCTCGCGACCGCCTGCGCCAGGCTCTCCGAGACGTTGCGCAGCGAGGAAACGACCCGCTTACGGATCGCCGGCACGGTGACCTTGCTTAGCTCGAAGCGAAAGGCGCCGATGATATGCGCCTGCTCCTGGGGTCTTTGGCTGTTGAAGAACAGGGTCGCCTGGCTGTAATGCTCAGCGAACTTCTCCGGCTTGCCGCGCACCTTGTCGATGGGTGCGTTGTCTGGCTCGATCGACGTCGCGAATGAGATAAAACCCGCCATGCCGGCCTGATGGGGGCAGCCGCCACCCAGGGAGTTGGGCTCATAGGCCACCCGGCCGCGCGCAATCGCCTGGCGATGCAGGCCATCGCGCTGATTGTTGTGAACGGGAGGGATGGGCGCATTGATCGGAATCTCATGAAAGTTAGGCCCACCCAGGCGTGTCAACTGGGTGTCGACGTATGAGTGGATGCGACCGTGCAGCAGCGGATCGTTGCTGAAATCGATGCCGGGAATGAGGTGCGCAGTGCAAAACGCCACCTGCTCGGTCTCGGCGAAGAAGTTGTCCGGATTGCGATTGAGGACCATGCGCCCGACCGGCGTGACCGGAATCATTTCCTCCGGAATGAGTTTGGTCGCGTCCAGCACATCGAAGCTAAACTGTGCCGCGTCCTCTTCCGAAAACGTCTGCACGCCCAGCTCCCATTCCGGATAGTTCCCCGATTCGATCGCCTCCCACAGATCACGGCGGTGAAAGTCAGAATCTGCGCCGGAGATCTTCACCGCTTCATCCCACACCAGCGAGTGCGTCCCCAACCGCGGCTTCCAGTGGAACTTGCAGAAGGTCGATTTCCCTTCGGCGCTGACGAGACGGAAGGTATGAACGCCAAAGCCCTGCATCATACGGTAGCTGCGGGGAATCGCCCGATCCGACATGATCCACAGCAGCATGTGGGTGGACTCGGGCATCAGGGAGACAAAGTCCCAGAATGTATCGTGGGCGGAAGCCGCCTGCGGGATCTGGTTGTGCGGCTCGGGCTTCACGGCATGGACCAGATCGGGGAACTTCATGGCGTCCTGTATGAAGAAGATCGGCATGTTGTTGCCGACGAGATCCCAGTTACCCTCATCGGTGTAGAACTTCACGGCGAAGCCGCGCACATCGCGTGCGGTATCGGTCGAGCCGCGCTCGCCGGCGACGGTGGAGAAGCGCACGAATACCGGAGTAATCTTTCCGGCTTCCGCGAACACCGTCGCGCGGGTCAATTTGGGCAAGGCCTTGTAGGCCTCGAAGAATCCATGTGCCGCCGACCCGCGGGCGTGAACCACCCGCTCGGGAATGCGCTCATGATCGAAATGGGTGATCTTTTCGCGAAGGATGAAATCCTCCAGCAGCGAGGGTCCGCGCAGGCCGGCCTTCAGGGAGTCCTGATTGCTACCGATCGGCACACCTTGGTTGGTCGTAAGCGGCTGCCCGGAGGAGTTCACGCGCCGGGCTTCGAGGGAGCCCTCGAGAGACTGCGGCTCCGCTGCTGCGGCGCCGGATTTCTCGGATTCGTTGGACTCACTCAGGGTACTGGCCGCGGCGGTCGCGGACGAGGACTCCTCGTGAGCGCCCTGCGGCGGTCGGGTGGGGTCGGCCGGCGCGTACTCGCTGGCCTTGTTCGCATTGTACGGCATGGCCTGCGCGAAGGCCTGCTGTTCAGCGGCGTGCTCCGCCATTTCGGTGTTCGCCGGACCTGGGTGCGAGGGACCACTGACGGTGGTTCCCGCAGCGGCGTCGCTGCCTTGAGGGGACTTTGATCGGGATTTTGCGCGGGAACTCTGGCCCGCTCCACTCTTTCGCGTGGTCATGTAGGTGCTCCATTGTGGCGTCAGGTCGGGCTCCCGAGTGGCACGAGTGGGAGCGCTTGCCGTTTCCGACCTGACAGGTTTGGGTGGTTAAAAGTACGCGCGGGGACATTCGGCGCGTGAGTGTGGTTGGCGCATTACGGCGTAGCCGTTTGCCTACCGCCGTACTACGGCACGGCCGGACTTGCCGCCATCGGCACCCCCGTGCCGAACTGGCTGGCGAAGAACCCCTTAGGAAGGCGCATAGGGTTTTGGCTCGAGGCCCCCGGGCGTGCTGCCCCCCCCCGACGCCCGCTTCCCCGCAGCAGCAGGCGCCCCCGGAGGGACGATGGCGCTTGATCCGCCGGCCGATCACGGCGAGCGCTATCTCGGGCGTGATCGCCTCGAAGACTGCACCGTGCGCTCAACAGGCTCGCGCACATCGCATTGTAGGGTCCGTCCGACGCAACGTGCGCGTTCAGGTCAGCTGCGCAGCCTCGACTATCCGCCTACCGTGTCACCTGGCAAACCTCGCAAGGATTACTTCAATGGCCACAATCGAGGACAAACAGGCAGTTGATCGCACCACGAGCACGGCCTCCGGGATTCGCGACAAGGGCGATTCCAAGGCAGCTTCTGAATCTGACGCCGGCGCCCGTAACTTCATCAAAACGCACGATGTGACCAAGGTGAAACGGAAGACAACTCCCGGGGCCGGAGAGGAAGCTGCAGACCTTTCGCAGGCTGAAGACTAATTCAGTCAGGCACGCAGGCATTACGGACAATCCTCATGTCTAATAAATCCGCACTTTTGGCGCTGCCTCTAGGTGTTCTGCTGGCGCTGTCCGCAGTTGCGCAGTCGCACTCATCAGCCACTGCGCCTGCCTCCAGCGCTCCGGCAAACCCCAGCCCTAAACCTGGATCACATAAGGGACGCAAATCTCGACGACCGGTTGACCACGGTTCGTTGGCCAAACCAGATACTTCCGGGGTTCCGAAGCCTTCCGAGGACCCGGGCAGCCCCAGCACTCCTCGAGGTCTTGATCCCCCGCCGTCACGTGCTCCAGGCAGTCCCGGCAGCCCTGGCTACATCCCTGATACCGGTGGATCGGGGGGTCATGGCGACAGTGGCACGGGCGGCTCGAGCACCGGCGGAGTCGGAGGCGCAGGTCGGTAGCACCGAGGATCGGTTCAGTCTGTGTACTCGTTGAACCCTCGGCCGCTTAGGATCAGGGGGACACACCTCTTCGCCCTCGCTACCCGCGTCTTCACCTGCTTGGCCCCCGAGATATGGAATATGTAGGACTTCCTCCTCCCCGGCGTGAGCGCTTCGAATGCGGCCCGCAACTCCGATGCTTCATCCAGCAGGGCCTGCAACTCCTCAGGAACCACATACTCCGATGCCTTCTTTCGGATGACTTTCTTCCCCGATTCCTCGATCTTGATGGCTTCGTAAATGTAGTTCCTCAGAATCGACTGCATAGCCGTAATTTCCTTCACAGAGGTGAATTTGATCCACCGGCCTGACTGAGTATGCTCACCAACCTTCTGGAGGATGTGCTCGGGGTCGCGAAGCAGCGCACCTTTGAAGAATGAGAACGCGCATGTTTCCTTGAGCGGAATGATGATTGCCAGGTTCCTATTCTGGTGGGTAAAACAGCGCTTGCCCCACTTCGTCTCTTCGGTCAGACCACAGTCGAGCGCGATCTTCCGCAGTCTGTCTGCTTCCTTCTGCCATTTTGTCGCGTAAGGTACTTTCACCGTTTCCACCCTTCTTCACTTCTACCGTAGCTGACGCAGACGTGAACCAGCAGGCGCCCAGCCGAGCGCTGCCTGTTCAAATTGATCGTCTGTCAGCTGGCGGACATCCGATCCGTCGGCGCGCATGACGAAGATCTCACCGTAGTTCTGCGGTCCATGCCACGGAAGCAGCGCTTCGTCCTTCCATCCCTTGCGCGAACTGGCGAAAGCAATCCATCGACCATCGGTGGACCAGACGGGGTGTCCGTCGTTGCCTCCGGTGTGCGTCAGCTGCCTAAGCCCCGTGCCATCCGGCCGGATCGTGTAAATCTCATAATCGCCGGTTTCAAAGCCCGTGAAGGCGATCAGATCTCCACGTGGCGACCAAATCGGGAAGTTGTCCCATCCTTCAGTCAATTTGACCGTTTTGCCATCCGCAACTGACACAATCCGCAGACCCTGGTCAGTGTGAGAACGCTCTTCATACTGACCCAGACGATAGACGAGCCGCATGCCGTCAGGTGAGAAGCTCGGGAAACCATCATGACCCTCGTCATGGGTGACCACCTTGTATACCTGCGTCCCGACCTTCGTCAGGGCAAGCTGGCCAGCCTCATCCGCCCGTGGCGAGCTCTCGATTGCGAAAGCGACTGTATGTCCGTCGGATGAGAGTGCGGGGTTCGTGCCCGCGAATTGGATACCGGCCGCCTGCCCGTCGAACGCCGGCGTGCCGACACCTTGCCAGTCGGAAAGCTCAAGACGTTGCGTGCCATTCGGCCGATGCAGAAATCGATCGCCCAGGGGTGAAAATCTGACGGTATCCTGCTCGAAAGCACTCCCGCCGACCAGCTCATAGCGTGGATCGCGGCTCGCAAAAATCTTCGTCGGCTGCAAGTCTGCACTCAGGTCTCTTTGGAAAACAAGCCGTCGGCCGTCCCGTGACCAGCTGGGATTGCCTGCACCCGTCGGCCCCTTGCGACCCGAACGATAGGCGATCTGCAGATTGCTCCCCTTCTGGTCGCTGTTACCGTTCAGACCAAAGCCGACGTCATCGCCTGCGAAGCCAGGAGCCCATAAGTCCTGGGATCCGTCCGTCAGCACTTCGCGCGCACCAGTGTCAATCTCAAGGGTAACGGCTCGGGTTTGAATCTTGTAGTGATGCAATACCGCCGCATCCACGACCTCACAGAACATTAAGCGGTGTCCGTCATGCGCCCACTGCGGACTGCCGGCACTGCCTTCCAGTGGCGTCAGTCGGCGCAATCCGGTCCCATCCGGATGAATCAGATAGATCGCGGTCATCTGCATCAGCTCCCACGCCGGTCTCGTACCGCGCATGTAGCGCTCTCGTGGTCTATCACGATCCGATGAGAAAGCGATCCAGCCTCCATCCGGAGACCACCGCGGCCGAAAATTCCCTGCCGTGTTGTGCGTCAAGTTGCGCGTCCGGCCGCTCTTCAGATCCTTCAGCCACACATTGGCCGTTCCGCCTTCTCGAGTTGACACAAACACGAGCTTCCCGCCATCGGGCGACAGATCGCCCTGGTCGTCAAAGGCGGGACTGTCAGTCAGGCGTTCGAGGTGGCTTCCATCTGCGTGAGCGCGGAAGATGTCCGCCGATCCGGTGCGATCCGAGGTGAAAACCAGCCATTTCCCATCTGCCGAAAAACTCGCGTTGTAGTTCGGGCCGGGTCCTAGAGGCAAAGATTTCTCGTTGCTCCCATCCGGATTGGAAATGAAGAGCTGAAAGTCGTGCGAGTATGACCTCCAGATAATCGTCTGCTTCGGTGCTGCGAGGCAGGCGTGGGCGAAAACCAACGCCAGCGGAACTGCGTAAATCGCGAGGCGGGCAAGCGATGCCCTAAGTGCGATCGGGACGCTTCGTAGCATGAGCACCCGCGTCACATCAGCCTTGAGTGCTCCCTGCCGATCGCACGCGACAGGGTTTCGCCAAAGGCGGCGCGGTCGGTAAATATCGTCATCCGGTCCACCAGGTGCGAAAAGCGCCTTACGAACTCGGCCGTGATCTGGATGTAGCGCGACCCGGTCAGCATATTGACATGGTGGAACTGAGCCCGGTGAGCCCGCAGCCAAAGCATCCATTCACTGCTCACTTCAATCGAGGCGCCCCGGACCGCCCCGGCGTCTATGAATAGTTCCAGGCCCCCGGCGCGCTGCAAATCCTTGGCGAGCTCCCGCATCGCAAAATCACCGAACTCACCGATATCCGACCCCGCAAGCACCAGCAGCGAAATCCCCTCTGCCGGTCGTTGGATCGACACGCTGCAATGGATTCCTTCGTAGTGTACGGAGGCCAAAGACGCACGGAGCATATGAGCAATCCCGCAGGTTGAGACCAACACGGGCATTGTACGACGTCGGGGCCCCGCGGCTACCTGCGGCAGCTTGTCCGTCAATGGGGTGGGGTCGCGCGGCCCACCCACGAATCGTAGTGTGTCGGACCGATTCTTGCCTTGCCTCGCGGTACCAGGGACTCGTTGTCGATCTTGGCGCCGAAATAGCGGGCATTTGTGTCGGCAATGACCTTGCGACTGTCCTTCTTGCCGCTCAATACCTGGCTCACGAAGTCTTCGAAGCTGAGGCGATCGGGGCCACCTACCTCGAGGGTGCCCATCACCGGTCGGCTCACGGCGATCTCCGCCAGTACCGACACCACGTCCTCTGAAGAGATAGGCTGAATCATGGCACCGGCGGGGACGCGCACCACCGGTCCATCGGCGCCGGCCTCGGCGATGGGGCCGCCAAACTCGAAAAATTGCGTCGCCCGCAGGATGGTATAGGGGATGCCGGAGTTCTTGATCAGACTCTCCTGCTGCGCCTTCGCGCGCATGTAGCCGCTGTCCGGAAGCCGATCGGCACCGACGACCGAGAGCGCCACGTGATGCTTTACGCCGGCCGTTGCTTCGGCCGCCAGCAAATTCTTCCCCGAAGTCAGAAAGAACGTCATGACGGCCTGATCTTCAAAGGACGGCGAGTTGGCGACATCGACCACCACCCGGGCGCCCGCGAGCGCTTCGGGCAACCCTTCGCCCGTGAGAGTGTTGATGCCCGTCGAGGGTGCTGCCGCGCACACCTGCTGGCCTCCTTGACGCAGGAGGGTCACGAGCTTCGAGCCGATGAGACCGGTGCCACCGATCACCACGATGTTCATGTGATTGCTCCTGATCTGCCTGCCCCGTCTATACACCGATGGAACACCGCTCACGAGCGTGGGCCAAACCCGGGCTCTTGCGGGGGTTTCCGGCCGATAGCGCCGGATCAATTGCCTCGCTCTGGCAAACTGCTTCTACCACAGGCACGGAACCCAATCATGAAAGGTCAAGCCAGACGTCATTCCAATGCCGGCGGCGATGATAAACATTCGAAGCTACTGCCACAGCTCGGCAGCATGTGGCGGGCGTTGGTCCAATCCTCGGTACGCGACTCATTGCTACTGCTGGGTATCGTGCTCATCGCCGTCATCGTCATTACGGCTCTCGGTCAGATTCGACTCAATGCCTGGAACCAGCCCTTCTATGACGCCCTGTCGCATCACAAACTGGATGAGTTCCTGCACCAGCTCGGCGTGTTCGCCATCATCGCGGGCGTCCTGCTGGTCCTGAATGTGGCGCAGAAATTCCTGACCGAGACTTTGAAGCTCAAACTTCGCGAAGGGCTGGTCAAGGACCTGATTGGCCATTGGCTGCGCCCGATGCGCCCCTTCCGGCTCGCCAATGCGGGCGACATCGGCGTCAATCCCGATCAGCGTGTACACGAGGATGCTCGCACCTGACCGAACTCACTGCGGATCTGGCCACCGGTCTGCTGCAGGCCGGCATGCTGGTGGTGATGTTCATCGGCGTGCTGTGGCGAATCTCGGCGGGCTTCCGCTTCCATGTCCACGGTCACGACTACTCCATTCCGGGTTACATGGTCTGGGCGGCCATCGTGTATGCGGGGTCGGCGTCGCTGCTGAGCTATGCCGTCGGACGCAGTCTGATCAGGCGCAACGCGGACCGCTATCAGCGCGAGTCGGAGCTGCGTTTTGGGCTCGTGCGTGTCAATGAACATGCCGATGCGATCGCCCTGGCGGGGGGAGAACCCGTGGAGGCACGCCACGTCGAGCGCGACCTCGCGGCGGTGCTCGCCGCCACCTGGCGACTGGTACGCGGCTTGACCAACCTGACCTGGGTCACCGCCGGCTACGCGTGGTTTACGCTGGTCGCCCCGATCATCGCCGCCGCGCCGCTGTATTTCTTCGGCAGCCTCTCGTTCGGCGGACTCATGATGGCCGCCGGTGCTTTCACACAGGTGCAGGGGTCGCTGCGCTGGTTCGTGGACAATTTCAGCGTCATCGCCGACTGGCGCGCGACACTGCTGCGCGTCGCCAGTTTCCGCAAAGCGGTGACGGATATGGACACGCTGCATAAAGTCGAGAGCCAGATAACCTACGAGTCCGGCGCGGCCGACGAATACGCAATCGACAAGCTCGAAGTGACCTCTCCGGCGGGCGGAACCCGGATCAAGGAAAACAAAGTCCTCATGAAGTCCGGCGAGCGGGTGCTCATCGTCGGCGAACCCGGGGCCGGCAAGACACTACTGTTTCGCGCCTTGGCGGGCCTGTGGCCCTGGGGTTCCGGGTCAGTGACCCGACCCAAAGGCAAAGGCATCTATCACATGCCGCGATCGGCATACTGGCCCCCCGGCTCCCTGCGCGAGGCCCTCGCCTACCCCTCCGAACCCGACGAAATCAAGGACAGCGACTACAAGGATGCATTGCAGGACCTGAAGCTGCAGGAATTCGAACCCATGCTGGACAAGGATCGTCACTGGCAGGAGGAGCTCAATCAGGATCAGTTGATGCGATTGGCCTTCGTGCGTCTGCTAATCCACGAACCGGCCTGGGTCGTGATCGACGAAGTGCTCGATTTCGTCGATGCCGATTCCCGGGCACTGGTGAGCGACGTATTGGACAAGCGCATGAAGGACAGCACCATCATTCATATCGGCCGCCAGTTTCCACATGACAAGACCTTCCGCGCAGTCGTGCACCTGGTCAATGACCATACCGTGCGTAAGCTGCCGCGCCGCAAGCGGCACGGCAAAGCGGCGACTCAGACGGCAACTGGCACCTCACGAAGATGAGCGGCCGAGCCTAAGGTACCGACGTTCTGACGGTGCGGGGTCCGGGTCCGGCTCATGCAAGGGAATGGGTGGCGCCGGGGGCTCACGCACCGGCCCATCGGGCGGCGTATCGGGCGGAGTTTCTGCGGTAATGCGCATGGTCAAAGAGTCTCCTCGATCTTGCCGACGTCGTAGTGTCGCCCGCCACCATTCTATTTCCTGGAGGCGCGATGGGCGGTGAACTGTAGGCGCGCGCCTAGACTAAGCTGCGTTGCGGCTTCAGCAGTAACCGGCTCACCGGATCGGTTACCCTGTCGGGAGAATCGAAGGAGTTCAGTATGAATTCTGAAAAGACCGGCGCGCCGACGCTGCCTCGGCAGGGCGCGCTTTCGAGTTGGGAAAACGAAGGTGGTGCGCCGGCGCAGGCGCCTCAAGCCGGAGCGAAGACGGTGGAGCCGGCCGCGCAGATTCCGCTGCTGACGAACGCGGAGCTGGTGCAATTGCGGGTTCGCGTGATTGCTTTGGAGAATGTAATCATTGCATTGCTGTCAAAGGGTTCGGACGAGCAGCTGCGGCTGGTGGGTGAGTTGGCAACCTATATCTCTCCCCGGCCGGGATATACCCCGCACCCGTTGACCATTCGGGCGTCGAACGAAATGCTCCATTTGGTAGATCGTGCGACCCACTTTCGCGGGTTGGCGGTGCCGTAGCCGTCCTCCCCAGACACTTCAAACCACAACAACGAGACTGAACATGGCCACCATCAAGATTTTGCAGAACGGCCCGTACCTGGTGCAGGGCGATGACGTCACAGCCGTGGACTGGAACGGTGCTACCTACGCCATTCCGAAACGGCCGTTCGCGCTATGTCGATGTGGCGGTTCGACCAACAAACCTTTCTGCGATGGAACCCACACCAAGCAGGGCTTCAAGGCCGCAGAAGCAGCGGTTCCGGGCAGTCAAGACAAGCCTGCGCAGTAGCAGTGCGATTCAGGCGATCTGAACCGCATCAGCGATCGCAGCCACATCGGCAGGTGATTCGGACGCTGCGTCCACTTTGACCGGGATATCGCGCCGGTAGGTTCCGATCAGACAGCCCTTGCCGATCGCTCGTTCGCGAATGGCGGCAGCCACCTCCCTCCTGCCTGGAGATTTGGAGAGGGGGTCCCCCGCGGCCAACGCAAAGACCTGGAACGCATAGCGGTGCACGCCGTGCCCGGGAGGCGGATCCGGCGGCAACCAGCCATGCATCAGGTAGGAGTTCAGTCCCAACTTCTCCGGACTCGCTTCCGGTGCTGCGCTGAATATCCCTTCGACTAACCCCACCTCGCCCGGATCCATGTCCACGACGATGGCGTGGACCAGGGGCTCGGGCGTTGGCGAGTCCGCATCTTCAACAATCAATGCGAGCGTTGCGGCATTGGCCGGGACGTTGTGCCATCTCAGGGGCGGTGACACACCTGCCCCATCTGCGGTGTATCGCTGCGGTAACTGGGCCTGCGGGGCGAATGCGGGAGAGGTGATTTCGATGAGCGCCAGCTGGGCTTGCGATGGATCCGCATGAAATAGTATTTTCTCCATTCCGGCGCGCTGGTGCTCGAGCGCATGCCCAATGGCTTCCGGAAGCTTTTCCAGCATGACCGCGCGCTCCTATGGCCAAGATCCTGCGGGCCAGTATCGGCGACAACCCTTGGCTTTCCTGAAGGCTGCGAGCAGTTTGCGGGGTCGGAGTCGGCTGACGGACGCCGCGGCGGTAGACTGCCCACCAGGGGGTGACCAATGAGCCAGAAGAAAGTATGTGTCGTCATGGGCGTCGGCCCCGGCAATGGCGCCGCGCTGGGCCGTCGCTTTGCCAAGGAAGGGTATGCGGTGGCGTTGCTCGCTCGCACGCTGGCGACCAGCGCGCCGCTGGCCGCGAATCTGCCGGATGCGCGGGCCTATGCCTGCGACGTCACCGATGCTGTCTCGATCGCGACTACCGTCGAGGCGATCGAACGGGAAATGGGCCCGGTCCATACGCTCATCTATAACGCCGGCTCAGGGACCTGGGGCACCATCGAAGATATAGACGCGGCGGCTTTCGAGAACGCCTTTCGCGTGAATGCACTGGGCCTGCTGCTGGCCGCAAAGCGCGTCATCCCGGGAATGAAAGCCCGCGGCGAAGGCAATATCGTCGTCATCGGCGCGACCTCTTCGCGCCGAGGTGTGGCGCGCGCGGCAGCCTTTGCACCCGCGAAGGCCGCTCAGAAGAGCCTGACTGAGTCCATGGCACGGCACCTGTGGCCCCAGAAAATCCATGTCTGCCTGGTCATCATTGACGGCGTGGTCGATCTGCCTCGCACGCGCGCCATGTTGAAGGACAAGCCGGATGACTTCTTCGTCGCGCCCGACGACCTGGCCGACACGACCTTTCATCTGACCGTTCAGCCGCGCTCGGCGTGGTCCTTCGAAATCGAGGCACGCCCGTACAAGGAAAATTGGTAAGGCAGCCGCTACGGCCGCGACTTCATCCGACTACGCCAGGAGGGGGTGAGCAGAAAATCCAGGAAGGCACCCACGAGCAGAAGCAGCGTGAGCACGCCGGAGCTGACAATCAATTCCATGACAATAGACCTCCAAGTCCAATGGCCCGCAGTATCGCGATGCAATATGACGGTGAAGCGACTTGTAGGTGTCACTTGGAAGTCATTGAACAAAAACGAGATATAGGTCACATATACGGTGGCTTTCCCCTTGGTTGGGCTCACCTTGAAATCACTGCCACTGCCCCAAAACGGGGTGCATGACTCAGCCACTACATTCCGATGCACTCCATATCGTGTGTCCGCACTGCGAGGCGATCAACCGCATTCCCGCCACGCGCCTGGACGGAGCGCCGAAATGCGGGCAGTGCCATGAATCGTTGTTCACGGGCCATCCGCTTGCGCTCACTGACCAGAATTTTCGCCGCCAGATCGAGCGCAGCGATATTCCGGTAGTGGTGGATTTCTGGGCTACTTGGTGTGGCCCGTGTCAGGCGATGGCACCGCAATACGCGCAGGCGGCGGCCGAACTCGAACCGAAAGTACGTCTGGCAAAACTCGACACCGATGCCGCACAGCGCGTCGCCGGGGAGTTTGGGATTCGCAGCATTCCGACCCTGATACTTTTCAAGTCAGGTCGTGAGGTCGCACGTCACAGCGGAGCGATGCCGAAGGCGGATATCATCCGCTGGGTGCGCGCACACGCTTAGAGGGTCGACCGACCAGCAGCGCCTCTAAAGGAGCAGGCTGTGTTGCCTGCCCGACCTCTGACAGGACACCGGTCATCGCACGCAGGAGTTCAACGACTACGCGGGGTGCGAATTCACACCACATGATGCCGGCTCCCTCCTCGCACACCCGGGCTACGAACGCGGGCAGTTTTTCGAAGGCCGGTTGCAGAGGCAGCGGCCACTCGACGCTGACGTGAATCCTCGACATCGGTGGATGCCAGAAACCGGTGATGAAGCCGCCGCTGAGACTTAAATTCGTCAGCCTGCCGATACTCGCCATGGCGAAATGCGGCGCCGTGAGGCGAACCGGAATGTGAACGGAAATCCTTGTTCCCCAACGGTGTTCCATGGCACTGATTGTGCTCACAACCGCGCCTGCCCCTGCATAGGACAGGGGGCCCCGGCGGCGTCGGAACCGTCTGGCAGCGGCTATTCGGACCTCACGGGGGCGCGCAGTTCGTCATGTTCGACCAGCAGCACGATCTTGCCGATATGGGTGCCCGCCTCCATGAGCGCATGCGCCTGCGCGGCGGCATTCAACGCGAAGCGGGCATGAATCGGGGGTGGCGACAGTCGCCGGTCCACGAACAGCGGCCACACATCATTCAACAGGTCCTGGGCTATGCGTCCCTTTGCGGCGCTGGACTGCGGTCGCAGGGTCGCGCCCATGATCTTCAGCCGCTTGACCATGATCTGCCGCAAATCGATTTCGGCACGGGCGCCGCCCTGGACCGCAATCAGTGCAATCCGGGCGTCGGTGGCCGCGGCGCTGATATTGCGCTGCATGTACTCCCCGCCGACCATGTCGAGAATTACATCGGCACCGCGGCCCTGCGTGGTCTCGCGCACCGCCGCGACAAAATCCTCCTCGTGATAATTGATCGCACGCTGCGCTCCCAGCGCCAGACAGGCCGCACACTTTTCAGGCGTGCCCGCCGTGGTCAGCACCCGTGCCCCAAAGGCCGAGGCCAGAAGGAGCGCGGTGGTCCCAATGCCGCTGGAGCCGCCATGCACCAGCACCGTCTCCCCGGGTTGCAGGCCCGCGCGCCGAAACAGATTCAGCCACACGGTAAAAAAGGTCTCCGGCAACGTGGCGGCCTGCTGCAAATTCAGGCCCGCGGGAACCGGCAGGCACTGTACGGCGGGCACCGCGACGTACTGTGCGTAGCCACCGCCGCTCACCAGGGCACACACCAGTTCCCCCACCTGCCAGTCGCGCACTTCGCCACCCAGGGCCACGATTTCTCCGGCGACCTCCAGTCCCGGAATCGGTGAAGCCCCGGCAGGCGGTGGATAATGCCCCTGCCGCTGCAGGACATCCGGTCGATTGATGCCGGCGGCATGGACGCGCACCAGCACTTCCGTCGCGGCGGGTACGGGAACCGGGTACGGCACCGGCTCGAGCACCGAGGGCGGACCCGGCTCGCGGATGTGTATCGCCGTCATAGTGGTGGGAATAAGCATCAGGCACTCATTTTTGCGACCCGCTTCAGCCACGAGGCAAGCGCCGCGCTGACCTCATCGGGCCGTTCCAAGGTGCACATATGGCCACAGTCCGCGACCGATACCAACGTACTGTGCGGAATCAGCTGCGCCATGACGCGATGGGTCGGCAGGGGCGCCCACGCGTCATCCTTTCCGCACAGCACGAGGGCCGGACAGGCAATCATGGGCAATAACGGCGCGGCGTCCGGTCGTTGCAACAGGGCGCGGATCTGCGCCGCGAACTGCACCGGGTTGCGCCGCTCGAACATCTGCAGGATCGACTCCACCAGTCGCCGATCCTTCAGGCGCGCCTCATGGATCATCGGGATCCGCAACCAGCGCTCCCCTACCGCGCGCATTCCGGACTGGCGCGCAATATCCAGCAGCTCCTGGCGGCCCGCCGCCTCCTTCTCCGCGGCGACCCCCGCCGGCAAAGGGGCATACCCGGTATCCATCAACGCCAATCCTGTCACGCGGCTTGCAGCGCGGCGCACGACCTCCAGGGCCACGCGGCCGCCCATGGAATGACCCGCGACAGCAAACTTCGCCGGGGCTTTGGCCAGAATCGCATCTGCCATCGCCCCCAGCGAATCCAGTTCGCCGTGATCGGCCACCTGAATGCGCGCCATCTTCTTCAGCGCCTTCATTTGCGGCTTCCACACCGTCGCATCGCACAGCAGACCGGGCACGAGCACCAGATTCATCTCAGCCAAAATGCAGACTCTCCAGCAAATAAAAAGGCGTCAGATCACTCGCCACCGGCCCGGGCCTGCACGCAGGCCCCGGGGGGGCATTTGCGGTAGGATAATCGCTATGAATGGGCATTCCCATGTAGAGGGCCACGGGCACTCCCAAGACCACTCTCACGGGCATGGGCATGGGCACGATCATGGCCACGTCCACGGCGCCGACCAGGCGAGCGAGCACCGCCTGTGGGTGGCTTTTGGACTGCTGATCTGCTTCACGCTGGTCGAGGCCGGTGGCGGCCTGTGGGCCAATTCGGTCGCACTATATGCCGAAGCCGCGCACATGCTCGCCGATTCGGCCTCGCTGCTGCTGGCGATCGTGGCCATCCGCATGACCCAACGCCCGGCGCGGGCCGACCGCACCTACGGCCATCGGCGTTACCAGACGCTCGCCGCCTATACCAATGGCCTGGTGCTGCTCGGCCTGACGGCCGCTGTGGTGATCGCAGCGGCGCGGCGACTGTTGGTGCCGCCGCACGTCGACGGTACGGTCATGCTGGTCACCGCCGTGGTGGGAGCCGCCGCCAACATCTGCGCCTTCGTGGCATTAAGTGGCGCCACCTCCCTCAACGAACGCGGCGCGCGGCTGCATGTGCTCAGTGACCTGGCCGGATCGGCCGCGGCGATTGGCGCTTCGGTTCTGATTTTGTGGCGTGGCTGGGTGATTGCCGACCCGCTGCTGTCCCTGGCGGTGTCGGTGCTGATCCTGCGTTCGGGGTGGCAATTGACGCGCAACTCTGCGCATGTGCTGCTGGAGGGCGCACCGGCTGGCTTTGATCCGCATACCGTCGAACACGATCTGGCGGACCTGCCGGGCATCAAGGGTATTCACCATATCCACGCCTGGTCGCTGACCGGCGAGACGCCGATGCTTACCTTGCATGCCACCTTGCACGACGGTGCGGATCGACATGCCGCCCTGACCGCCGTGATGCAGCGGCTTCAGGAGCGTTTTGGCGTCGCCCACGCCACCGTCCAGATCGAAGAGGGTGAGTGCGCGGACACCGATAGCGAGGATGACTGTCACCAGTCCCGCAAAGCCGGATGATGACGCCCGACGGTGATGCCCTGCCCTCGGCTGGTATTGACACCCCCCACTACCCCGACTTCAAGGTTCCCGAACCCGGCCAGATGCTGCCGCTCAGGGAGGGGCTGTGGTGGCTGCGCATGCCGCTGCCGATTTCCCTGGATCACATTAACCTGTGGCTGCTGGAGGAGCCGGGTGGCTTTGCGCTGGTTGACACCGGCATGGCCACCGACGCCTCACGCCTGATCTGGGACCAGCTGTCCAAATCCTTACTGGCGCAACGACCGCTGACCCGCATCCTGCTCACCCACCTGCATCCGGATCACGCCGGACTTGCCGCCTGGCTGCAGCGGCGCTTCGCCGCGCCGGTGTGGAGTACGAGCAAGACGCTCGATCTGCTGCGCATGCTGCTCGCCGAGCCCAGCGCGCAGACCCTGGCCGAGCGGCTGGCCTTCTTCGCCGGCCATGGGGTCGAACCCATTGCGGAAATGGCCGACAGCTTAGGCTCGAAGGGCTATCGGGAGTCGGTGGACGGGGTGCCTGTGGCGGGGCGACTGATCCTCGACAATGATGTGACGCAGATTGGCGCGCGCGAGTGGCGCTGGCTGGAAACCGGCGGCCATGCCCATGGGCATCTGTGCCTCTATGCCGCGCAACCCCAACCGGTACTGATCGCCGGGGACCAGCTGCTGCCCACGATCTCACCGAATATCGGACTGACGCCGCTGACGCCGGACCCGAATCCGCTCGCGACTTACCTGCAGTCCCTCGAACGGCTCTCGGCGCTGGATCCGGCAACCCTGGTACTGCCCTCACACGGACGACCGTTCGTGGGACTGGCGGCCCGGGCCGGCGAAATCCGCCAGCACCATGAACGGCAATTTACAAAATTGATCGCGGCCTGCACGACGCCGCTGACGGCGTTCCAGTGCCTGCCCTTCCTGTACCGCCGGCAACAGCGCGGCTTTCACCTGTTCCTGGCGATGGGCGAAGCGCTCGCCCATCTGGAATACCTCACCACCTGCGGCCAATTCGCCAAGCAGGTCGAGAATTCGGTGACGCGCTACCAGCGCATCAACTAGTCACCGGCCACCAGCGCCGGGCGCGGTCCGCCGCAGGCCCAGTCCAACAGTTCGACCGTGTGCACGACGGGCACCGCAGTGCCCGAGCGCAGCTGCATGATGCAGCCCACATTGCCGGTGGCAATGACATCGGCCCCGGTGCGCTCGATGTTCGCAAGCTTCCGGTCGCGCAACTGCGTCGCGATCTGCGGTTGCAGGATGTTGTAGCTGCCCGCGGATCCGCAGCACAGGTGGCCCTCACCGATTTCACGCAGTTCGAAGCCGGCCTCGCGCAGCAGTTGCCGCGGCAGTGCATCCAACTTCTGACCATGCTGCATCGAGCAGGCCGAGTGATAGGCGACGACCGGAGGCTGGCGCAGCGGCTGCACCGGCAATGCCGACAACGCCAGTACCTCGGTGACATCGCGCGCGAGGGCCGCGAATCGGGCCGCATCCGCCGCCAGATGCGGATGGTTGCGGAACATGAAGCCGTAGTCCTTCAGCTGCGTGCCGCAACCGGAGGCATTCACCACGATCGCGGCAAACTCCCCTGCCGCACTGGCCACCCGCAGGTTCTCCAGCAGCCGGCCGGCAAAGCCATCCTGCTCCTCGCTGCGCCCCAGATGATGTGTCAACGCCCCGCAGCAACCGCTGATCGGCACCACCTCCCAGCCCGCCCGACTCAACAGTCGCTGGGTGGCAGCGTGCGTCTGCGGGGTCAGCACACCCTGGGCGCAGCCGAGTAGCAGCGCGACCCGACCGCGCGGCGCGCGCGCGATCGGCGCCGCAGCCGAGCTACTGCGTGGCGTGGCCGCATGCACGGCCGCCAATCCGAGCATGGCACGCAAGGCCGCGGGAACCATCCTCGAGCGGCGCAGGCGCTGCGGAACCAGCGCGGCAAGTCCTAGCGCCGCGCGCAGGCGCGCCGGATACGGCAGGATCATAGCCAGCGCCGCGCGCAGCCAGCGCTCGCCCAATGGCCTGCGGTAGGTGCGCTCGACATGGGCGCGGGCATGATCGATCAGGTGCTGGTAATGCACGCCGGAGGGACAGGTGGTCATGCAGCCTAAGCAGGACAGACAGCGATCCAGATGACGCACCACCGCGGTGGTTGCCGGTCGTCCCTGCTCCAGCATGTCCTTGATGAGATAGATGCGGCCGCGCGGACTATCCAGTTCATCGCCCAGCAACACGTAGGTCGGACAGGTGGCCGTGCAGAATCCGCAATGCACGCATTTGCGCAGCACCTTCTCAGCTTCCGCCGTGTCCGGATCACGCAGCGCGGCGGCGTCGAATCGGGTCTGCATCAGTTCATCCGCCCCGGGTTCAGACGGTCATCCGGATCAAACGCGGCCTTGAAGCGTGCGGCGACGGCCGCGATGGCGGGCGGTTGCGGCTCGAACACGCTGTTGGTGCGACGCTCGCTCACAGGGGCCTTGACCAGGGTGGCATGGCCGCCGCGCAGCGCGGCGCGCACGCGCTGCGCATCGACCTGCCGGGCGCCGATCCAGATCAGTCCGCCGCCCCAATCCAGCTGAAAGTCCTCCGGTGCGATCTCCTCCACAATGCGCGCGGCCTGTCCGGGTGGCACCGATACTCGCCAGATCACCGGAAAGCGCGCCAGGCTCGCAACGGCGCCGAGTTGCTGCCAGCAGGCCGCGGAGTCCGCCTCCTGAAGAACCGCAACGGGCGTGTGATTCAAAGCCGCCAGCAGCCCCGCGACCCGGGATTGCACCGAGGTGGCCAACCCCTCCAGCCGCAGCGCCGTGCCGCGCGTCGGTAAGAAGGCGGCCGAAGACACTTCGAACATCGATCCCAACGCATGGGAACACAGTGCGATGGCCTGCGCCACTGCCGCGGGCGCAAACAAAAGCGTGCACTCAAATTCGGCGGCCGGAACCAGGCGCACAGTGACTTCAGTCAGCACCGCCAGCGTTCCCCACGAACCGGACAGTGCCTTCGGCAGGTCAAAGCCCGTGACATTCTTGACCACGCGTCCGCCGCCCACGAATGCCTCGCCGCGTCCGTTCACGGCGCGCAAGCCGATAAAATGATCGCGCGCGGATCCGGCCGTCACGCGCCGGGAGCCGGAGCTGTTGGCCATCAGTACCCCACCCAGAGTCTGGCTGCGCGTGGCGTCCTGAAAGCTCGCGCGCGGCGGTTCGAACGCCAGGCGCTGGCGCTGCCCGGCTAGCAACGCCTCTATTTCCGCCACCGCCGTCGCCGGACGGGCGGTCAGCACCAGCTCGCCGGGCTGATAATCCACGATGCCGCTCAAGGCCGACAAATCCAGGAGTGCCGCGTCGACCGGTTTGCCGATGCCGCGCTTGGTGCCCCCCGCGAGCAGTTCAAACGCGGGACCCGGTGCGCTCAGCAGCTCCACCAGTTCAGCCTCATTGCCCGGACGCGGTGACATCAAAAACGTGGCAGGTCGGCGTGTCGGGCGGCCCCGGCATGCACATGCTCGCGGCCCTGTTCACTGCAGCGCGACAGCGTCGGAAACACCTTGCCCGGATTGAAGCGCAGCTGCGGATCAAAGACGCGCTTGATCCGGTGCTGGATCTGAAGGTCAGTCGGTCCGAACTGGTAGGTCATCAGGTCGCGCTTCTCGATGCCCACACCGTGCTCACCGGTGAGCACACCGCCCACATCCACACACAGCTTGAGGATGTCGGCACCGAAGGCTTCGGCACGATCCAGCTCCCCCGGTACATTCGCGTCATACAGGATCAGCGGATGCAGGTTGCCGTCGCCCGCGTGAAAGACATTGGCCACCCGCAGTCCGTGCCGCACTGATAGCTCGGTGATCGCCTGCAGCACCGGTGCGAGCTGCCGGCGCGGAATGCTCCCGTCCATGCACAGGTAATCCGCACTGATGCGACCCACGGCCGGGAAGGCCGCCTTGCGACCGGCCCAGAAGCGCAGCCGCTCGGATTCATCAGCCGAAATCCGGCAAGAGGTCGCGCCATGTCGGGTCGCGATGGCATGCACGCGGGTGATGAGCTCATCCACCTCGGCGCGCGGTCCGTCCAGTTCGACAATCAGGATGGCCTCGGCATCGAGCGGATAGCCGGCGTGCACGAAGTCCTCGGCGGCGCGGATCGCCGGACCATCCATCATCTCAAGACCCGCCGGGATGATGCCGGCCGCGATCACATCGGCAACGCAGGCGCTGGCGCCCGTGGCCGTGCTGAAACCGATCAGGACCGCGCGCGCGGTCTGGGGCTTCGGCAATATCCGTACCGTGACTTCGGTGACGATGCCGAGCAGGCCCTCTGAACCGATCATCAGGCCCAGCAGATCCAGCTGACCCGCATCCAGATACCGCCCGCCGAAACGCAGGACCTCCCCGGCAGGCGTGACCAGTTCTATCCCCAGGACGTTGTGGGTGGTCAGGCCGTACTTCAGGCAATGCACCCCGCCGGAGTTCTCCGCGACATTCCCGCCGATGGTGCAGGCGATCTGGCTGGAAGGATCCGGGGCATAGTAGAAGCCCCGCTCGGCCACGGCCTGGCTGATGGCAAGATTCGTCACGCCGCTTTGGGCAACGACGCAGCGATCGGCGTAATCGATTTCAAGGATCCGGTTGAACCGGCCGAGGCCCACGACAATCGCATCCGCGGCAGGTACCGCACCGCCGGATAGCGAAGTCCCCGCACCGCGTGGAACGATGTTCACCCCCTGTTCGTGGGCGAAGCGCAGCACGGCCGCCACCTGCGCGGTGTCATGCGGCAGCACCACGGCCAGCGGCCGCTGCCGGTACGCCGTCAGTGCATCGGTTTCGTAGGCGCGGACCAGCAGGTCATCATCGATCACATCCTGCGGCCCCAGGATGGCGCGCAGACCCGCGAGAATCGCGGCCTTGCGGGCAATAACGGCCGCGTCCGGCTGCGGTAGGCAAATCATCAGCGCGAGCATGACCGAAAGGCCGAGGGGGCAGCAAGCCCGCGCGCCGGTGTAGAATTGACCCGCTGCTCGATCGCGAAGGAATGATGATGATCCAGACCCGCCTGAACCGCCGGGAGGCACTGCTGGCCGCGCTGAGCGTCGGCACCGGCATGGCCCTCTCCCGCACGGCCTTCTCGGCCGACGTCAGCGGCCTCACCAAGGCAATCCCCTCCTCGGGTCAGAAGATTCCGGTGATCGGAATCGGCACCAATAACTACAACGTTGCCGACACCGATGAAGTGGCGGCGCGCCGCGCTGTTCTGGAGCAACTGCCCATGCAGGGTGGCTCGCTCGTCGACACCGCGCCGCTTTACGGCCGCGCGGAGCAAGTGATCGGGGATCTGGTGGCGGGCCTGCGCAACCGCAACCGCCTGTTCCTGGCCACCAAGGTCATCGCGCAGGATGCCAAGGCCGGCGCGGCATCCATGGAGGAATCCCTGCGTCGCCTTAAAACGCAGCATATCGACCTGATGCAGGTGCATAACCTGATCGGCGTCGAGGCCATGATCCCGGTGCTTCAGGAGTGGAAGAAGGCCGGCCGCATCGGCTACTACGGGATCACGACCTCCAATCCCAACGAGCATGGACGGATGATGGATTACATGCGGCGCCTGCCCATGGACTTCATCCAGGTGGATTACTCCCTGGCCAACCGCAGCGCGGGCCAGGAGCTGCTCCCGCTGGCCATTCAGAAGGGCATTGCCGTCATCGCCGATTCACCCTTTGGCGGGCGCCGGGCCGCCGCCAGTATATTTGGCCAGGTGGCCGGCAAGCCCCTGCCGGACTGGGCGGCCGCCCTTAAGGTCACGAGCTGGAGCCAGCTGTTCTTGAAATACGTCGTCTCCCACCCGGCCATCACCTGCACCGATCCGGGCACCACGACTGTCAGTCATCTGGCGGACAACATGGCCGCCGCCCAGGGGCCCATGCCGGATGCCCAGCTGCGCCAGAAGATGGAGGCGCTCTGGGACGGCATTAAGTCCTAAAGGAGCGCCCCGCACCGCCCGCCCGCCACCCCCCCGGCGCCGGCGGGACTTGTCAACTCATGGGCTGCGGACAGGGAAAAAGCGGGGTTGTGCAGTCAATTTTGCAATAGGGCGTACTGGCGCGCACCCCGGTCACACGTGTATTGTGTCGCCGCGGTTCGCAAACAGCGCGCCCTTGATGTTCAGCTGTGAGTTAGGTGATATGACGAAAATCTACGTAGGAAATCTGCCCTTTTCCGCTGACGAGAGCCAGGTGCGTGCTCTGTTTGCGCAACATGGGACTGTTGAGTCCGTGAACGTGATCATGGACCGTGAAACGGGTCGTCCGCGTGGCTTTGCCTTTGTTGAAATGAGCAATGCCGACGCTTCCCGTGCTATCCAGGGGCTGAATGGCTATTCAATGGGCGGTCGCGCACTGCGCGTCAATGAAGCCCAGGATCGCCCCCCGGGTGGCGGCGGTCGTGGTCCTGGCGGTGGCGGCGGTGGTCCGCGCCGTAGTGGTGGTGGCGGTGGTGGCGGCGGCGGCCGGTACTGACCCCCACGTTCCGGAACGACCTTCCGGAACCCGCATCTGAGAAAAACCATGTGTCCCGCCTCGCGGGACACATGCGTTCCTACCTGTTTGCACCAGATTGCGGCGTTGCCGCAATCTTCGCCTGCCGCTCATGCTGACTGGGCCCGGGATTCTCCGGGATCAACAGGAAACCATCATGAGCAAATCTGCCGCCACGGCGTACCTCAACGTCTTTACCGTCCGGGAGTTCGAAGGCTTGACCGGCCAGAAGACCAAGAGCTGGACGAAGGTCGGAGTCGCGTTTCCACACCGGGAGGGAGTCGGCTTCAACCTGGAGTTGTCCGCCCTGCCCCTGGACGGTCGCCTGGTTGCACTCGTGCCGAACGAAAATGATGCGAGCCTCGCGGCGACCGGTTGACCGGTTCGCCGTGGCAATCGCGAGCACAAAAAAAGAGGCCCGCCGAAGCGGGCCTCTTCATCGATCCAATCGCTGATCGGGTATTACTTCGCCGCCGGAGCAGACGAGGCCGAAGATCCTTTCTTCGACTTCTTGCTGCTGTGGTGCTTCTTGGCATGCGTCGTAGTCGTCTTCGCGTCGGAAGCCGGAGCAGCAGAGGCAGGCGCATCAGCGGCAAGCACCGGACCGGCCAACAGGATCAGAGCAAGAGCAGGAACGAGTTTGCTAACCACGAGTCGTCTCCATTGAGGAATATAAATACGCTAGCGTCACGGGATGCAGAGCGTACACGAGCGCCTCGGCACTGCAATATCTTCTCTATTAAGTTGTAGTAAGGATGCCAAGCCAGCGTTTTTACAAAGGATTTTTGAGCCCCGCGCGGCGCGAAAAGCATGCGTGAAGCGGGTATGAATTGACGCCGCAACACCTGCCCAAAAACGGCTCAGCGCAGCCTCTGCTCGACACGGATCTCCTGCAGACCCTCCTGGATCAGGCTCGCGACCATGTACCAGCCGATCAGACCCACCAGCAGGTACGGCAGATCGGCCAGCAGGTCGAAGCTCAAGTCCCAGACCATGTGCAGCGTGACTGCCACGACGAACACCCGCAGGAAACGCGGCTCCCCCAGCATGCTCCAGCGAAACGGCGCGCCGCGCTTCACCCGCCACAGCCCCCCGGCCACGATCGCGGTCCATACGGTATGAGTAAAAGGCGCGAGCACCCCGCGCGTGAGGATCACATCCCGCATGAGCAAGGGGCCGCCTTCGAGGCCGGCACGCAAGGCATAGCCGGCCGACTCGAACGCCGCAAAGCCGGTGCCCACGGCCGCACCGAGCAGCAACCCGTTCAGGGTATAGCGATAGCGCTGACCCCGGATCACCAGGACGAGGGTCAGAAGCTTGGCCGGCTCCTCGACCAACCCTGCGAAGGAAGCGCCAAGCCATTGAATCGGAAACTGAGCGCCAAGCCGGTACATGAACAGCGACAACAGCAAAGCCAGGACGCCGCCCAACAGCAGCAGCCGCATGAGCTGGTACACCGATACGTTGCGCCGCACATTGCACTCGAAGAACAGCACCAAGATGGACATCGGTACCGCGAATGAGCCGGCCAGAATCAAGCCCGGAATCAGATTGCGATTGCCGGTGTGCGTCCATGCGAAATCGAGTGCGCCGTACACCGCGAGCGCCAACAGCAGCAGGCGACCGAAGACCCAGGGGCGCGGCCAGCCGGTCGACACCGCGGCGAGCGGTGGTGTCGTCTGCGGAGCGCCCGCTGCCAGGCAGCTCTCGACTTCCTCTTCGCTGTGCGCACTGAACAGCTGCGCCCACATCGAGCGCAGCGGCACATGCCGCAGCGGTTGCACGCCGAGGGCGTGCGCAAGCCGGTCAAGAAATATTATTGTTCGCTGATGCACTGCGACTCATACCTGCGCTGAACCTGCAAGGTGCGAAACGACCCGCATGTGTTCAGTTTTTGCGCACCTTAACGGAAACCCTTCAGGCAACGCTGATAAAAGATTTTCAAGTGGGTCTTTGCACACAGTTATACACAGCTTCTGTGGATAACTGTTTCTGCGAATGCGTAGCGGGCGATGCGCGGCAAGTCAATCGTGCGCGCACACTTGACGAATCACGCGCACGATGCCTTGCCTTGAACGGCCGGTCGCGAGAGACTTCAGCGCGCCGGCATTACATCAAGTAGGCACCATGAAGCAATCCCCTTCAGCCACTGAACGTCAGGCTCCCGAAGCGAAGAGCGAACTTGCCGCCTCGGTTGCCCGAGCGCGCCTGCAGGTCGATGTCGCCAAGCAAAGCGTCAGACTCGCCAAAGATGAGCTCAAGCGCGCGCGCAAGCGCATCAAGGATGCCAAGCGCGAAGTGCGCCGCGCGCGCAAGCGGGCCAATGCCGCCCGCCGCGCCTGGAAGCAGGCACGGCGCAGTCCGGCCGTTCGTACCGGCGCGTCGAAAGCCGTTGTAAAGACAACAGTCAAGTCCAGGCGCAAGAAAAAGACTGCCCGGACAAGTATCAAGGCCAGCGCCAAGCGCGCGCGGACCAAACCCACGCAACCGCTCGTGAAGGCGAAGCGGCGCGCGGCGCCCATCAGGCCCAAGAAGGCCAGGAAGGCCGCGGCGGTCTCAGCGCGCCCCGTGCGCCGTCGCTCCCGCAAGCCGGCCTCGCCGCTGCCAGTTTCGCGGGCCCCAGCGGTGACACCGGTGATTGAGGTAGTGGAAACCGACATCACTGCGCTGCCGCCGGCAGGCAACAGCTGAAGTCCTCTCGGGGACTTGCGCCCTTCAGCCGAATATCGGCAGCTGTACGGTATCGGAGTCGGGCACCGTGATGTATTCCGATCGGCGCGTGGCAAGATCCAGCAGCCGGCCGTCCGGATTGACCAGCACGCAGGAATAACCCGCCTGACTCTTGGCCGCCTTCTTGGCGCGGCGCAACTGTTCGGCGACGAGCTCGCAGGTCAGGGTCGGTGCCCCCTCTATCTGGACCACCGCCACGGAGGCCGACAGCAGCGCGAACTGTCGCTCCTCACCGTCGCGGTCGCGCGCGAAAATACAACCCACCGCACGATGATCCGCGTCGTAGAAGTTCGGCAACGAGGCGGCCAGATCTTCGAGCAGGCTCATCAGTCGCAGTGACCAGTCCTGGCTGCGCAGCAGAAAGACGAAATCATCCCCACCCACATGGCCGACGAAGTCGACGCGTTGGCGCACGGTACGCCGGAGCGTATCGGCGACGTGCATCAGCACCTGATCGCCGCGTGCATAACCATACGTGTCGTTGAACACCTTGAAGTGATCCAGATCCAGATGGCAGGCGATGAAGGGCCGGCCCCGCGACAGCCACTGACTCAGGTGCGCCTCGATCTCGCGATTCCCGGGCAGTCCCGTCAACGGATTGGAATGCTTCGCGGCCTGGATCTGCTGGGCGGTAATCTGGCGCAGCAGATCGATCATCCGTCCCATCCCGAGGTAACTGCCGTGGCGCGTGATGATGAAGTCATCGCGCCGCCCGGCGTCCGATTGCCCGGTCACCAGCCGGCTGACCTGCTCCAGGCGCGCCCGTGCATCGATGCGCACCGCATTCGCGTCCATCACGGCTGACACCGGCTTGCGATTGTAGACTTCAGGATGCAGTGGCTTGCTGAGCAGGATCAGCAGCTCATCGCGCCGTACCACCCCGATGGGGTGACCGGTGGTCGTCACGGCAAGCGCCGTGCAGGTCGGGTGCTTGCGGAACATTTCGACGACCTGGCCCACGGGCGTGGAATCGGCGACATCCGGCACCGAAATCGCCAGATGTTCAGCGCAATCCACGCTGACCGAGGCCGCCACACCATCCAGCGCGGCGAGGCCCGCGGCATCCAGTCGCGGTACGGCCTGCGGGCGACCGAGCAGAAAGCCTTGCAGGTAGTCCACGCCCAGTTCCAGTGCGAGGGAGCATTGTTCTGCGTTCTCGACCCCTTCGGCGACCACACGACAGCCGATCGCGCGCGCCATGTCGACGACCGAGCGCAGGATTTCGGCGCGCACCGGGTCATGTTCGATGCCGCAGACGAAATAACGATCGACCTTGACGTATTCGGGACGCACGGCCGACCAGGTCTTCAGGCCCGACGCACCGGCACCGAGATCATCGAGCGCGATATCGCAGCCCAGGCGCCGCAGCGGCGCCACGGCCTGCGTCAGCCGTACCTGGTCCTCGGTCAGACCATGTTCGGTGAGTTCGATCACCAGATTGTGCGGATCCAGTTCCAGCACCGCCAGACGCTGCTCCAGCCAGGTGCTAAATTGCGCCCAGCCGAGCAGCGTCTGCGGCAATACGTTAAGAAAGAGCCGACCCTCCGTCTGCAGGGCGGCGAAATCGCGCAGGGCCGCCGTGATGCAGGCCTGCTCCAGCTCCAGAGAGCGCCCGGCGTTATGTGCCGTCGTGAATAACGCATCCGGAAGATGCAAAGGCGATCCGACCGGCCCACGGGCCAGGGCCTCATAGCCGACCGGGCGACGCAGGACACCGTCGACAATCGGCTGAAACAGCGCCTGCAGGGTTCCTTGCGCCAGCAAGGCGTCCAATTCACTGACCATCATCCATCCCGGGACGGGCACAACGACCGACAGACTATGTCGCTGGGCTCATCCGGAACGTGACGCAACCGAGGTCGGCGATCCGGGCATGTATGAATTTTGTATGACAGTGGCCGTCAGGCAGCTACATCGGCCTCAAAATCGATCAGCCGGGCCACCTCGTCCACGGCGCGGACGTTACCGAGCACCACATCGTACTTGCCGGGCCCGTAGTGCGAGGGGCGAATACGACACGCTCCGCCGGCCTCCTCGACAATGACTTCGGTGGCCGCGATGTCCCAGCGATTCAGGCCCAGTTCGACCAGCGCGTCGATCGCGCCGCGCGCCGCCAGCGTATGCGACCAGCAGTCGTGGCAGCCCCGCAGGTGCGTGCCTGCACGCATCAGGCGTTCAAATCCCGCGGAGAGTCGGGCCCGGGCAAAGTTTGCCAGGGGCACATGCGCCACGATGCACTCGCGAATATCCCGATCGGGTGCGACCTGAATGCGTGCACCGTTGCACCAGGCACCCCGACCGCGCGCTGCCGAGAACGTCTCGGCCGTCGCGGGCAGGTGAATGGCGCCCACCAGTGCGCGCAGCGGCTGCAGGGATTCGAATGCCAGCAGCGTCCCGAACGTCGGCAGACCCCGGGTGTATCCGAGCGTGCCATCGATGGGGTCGAGCACCCAGCGATGGGTCGGCGACACAACCGCCGCCTCACTCATTCCGAACTCCTCGCCGAGCAATGGCCACGGGCCCGCAGCGGCGACGATCTGGCGAATGAGCTCCTCGCTTTGCCGATCGGCGCGGGTGACCACCGAACCGTCCGCCTTGAATTCAATGGGCAGCTGCGGATTGCGGAACCCCTCGAGGATCAGCCCCGCCGGCGCCGTCGCAGCCTGCCGCGCCAGTTCCAGCAGTGCGTCGAGTTGTAATTCCATACACCAAGCGTAAGCGGCAAAATGATGATTGACCAGTGATCTGGCCCCCGTGATAGGCTGCAGATCGGGACACAGGTTGGGGATCGGGGGAGCGACTTATGGCTACCCGAACGCGGGAAGACCGTCGACTACGCCTGCTGAGCGCAGTGTGCCTCACATTGCCCGAAGCCGAACGCACACTTTGCGGGGTCCATGCCGACTTTCGCGTGCACGGCAAGATATTCGCCTATTACCTCAGAAATCACGGTGGTGATGGCATTACGGCCGCCTGCGTCAAGGCGCGTCTGGGCCAACACGTCGAACATGTGAAGCGTGCGCCCGATCGGTTCTATCTGCCGCAACTCATCGGCAGGCGCGGCTGGTTTGGTGTGCGCCTGGATCAAGGCGCAATCGATTGGGATGAGGTCAAGGCCCTGGTGGCAGTCAGCTATAACCTGGCTGCGCCGAAGGAGCTGCGCATGCCACTCGCGCCGGTGGCGAACGCCCTCACCGCCCGATCACTGGTCCGAGGCGCACCCGCGCCCGAACTCGCACTCAGTCGCGGCACCGCTCAGCTTGTCGATGGAAATCTGCTCCATGCGGCGCGCATTGCCGAGGAACAGACCAGACGGGATACGGTGTTGCGGCCCACGGCATTGCCGGGGGCCGCAGAAATCAGCCGGTCAGGTGCAGTCCGTAGCCGCCGTTAGCGGCCGAACCGAATCAGGCCTTCTTGCTCTTGGCCTTCCTGACGGCAAGCTTGATGCGTTTCTGCCAGGCCTTGAAACGAACCGCCGCCTCGCTGCGCTTCAACTGACGGGCAATCTTTCGAACGCCCTCCTTGCCAGCAAGCTTTCGCAGTGTTTTCAGTTCATCAGCGGCCCAAAGAACACGCTTACGTCGTGTGGTACGCGGCATTGCTAGCTCCGATATGAATTGCTTTCAAAAAAATTGCAGACGCGGATCTTACTCCAGGACAGTGTCGATTTGAATCAGATCCGACCATTTGGTTCAATGATTCGAGCACTCGCTGGAAAAACAAATATATCAATTTGTATTTCACATACGCTTCACTGCGCATCACCTGCTCATCAACATTGAATGGTCGATTGACTGTTTCACAAGTTGCAACTCACAATCAATCGGATGTCGCCGCAAAGTATCGTCGCAGCACCGCAGGTCGCCGCATTGTTTGCTCACGGCGTGATTGCCTATCAAACCCGCGAGGCGATTTCGGCTGACACACTGCTGCCGCAGGAACGCGAGACTCTCCAAAGAGCGGTGCCCAAGCGTATTCATGAGTTCGCCGCCGGCCGTGCCTGCGCGCGCACGGCTCTGTCAAAGCTCGGATATCCCGCCGCCCCGCTGCTGATGTGCGCGAATCGCACGCCGATCTGGCCGACCGGCGCGACCGGGAGCATCACGCATACCGAGGACTACTGTGCGGCAGTGGTGGCATCGACGCACCAGCTTCGCGCGCTCGGGCTGGACGCGGAGCCTGCCGGACGCGTCAAGCCGGAACTGTGGCACCGGATTTGTACGCCCGAGGAACTGGCGATATTGCAGGGCCAGGATGCCGCGGCGGCCATGGCGGCTGCGACCGTGCTCTTCAGTGCCAAGGAAGCCTTTTACAAATGCCAATACATGCTGACCGGCGAATGGCTCGGTTTCATGGATATCAGGGTCAGCCTTCATGCCGATCGCTTCACGGTTCAGCCCATGCGATCGCTGCAGATTGCCACGCAGATTGCGGGCCCCTGGGAGGGAGGGTACCTACAGGAGGCCGGATTCGTCATCACGGGGTTGTGCATTGTCTGATGCCCGTTGAGCCGCCCATGGCGCCGGGCGGGCCTTTCATAGCAAAGGAGTCGACCACCCGGGCGCTCAAGCCTATCCTTGCGCTATGCTGCGGCTCCTTGACCTTTGGCCAAAGCCTGGGGCTTGGGCCTCTATAAAAGACTAAGGACGCTTGGATGTCGCCAATTCGCTTTTCTGCCCGTTCCCTGGTGCCCGTGGCAGTCGCCGCCGTGCTTGCCGGGTGCGCACTGGGTCCCAATTACAAGCGTCCCGATACCGCGGTTTCCGAGCACTATAAAAACCCCGTCAGCGCCACCACCCAGGCGCCCCCCGACAACTGGTGGACCCTCTTCAATGATCCGGTCCTCAATGATCTGGAACAGCAGGTCGAGGTATCAAATCAGAACATCGCCCAGGCCGCCGCCGCCTACATGCAGGCGCGGGCCGTGGTGCGCCAGGACCGCTCCAACCTGCTGCCCTCCATCAGCGTGTCCGGTGGGGTGACCCGCAGCGGAGGCAATAGTGGATTCGGGGGTACCGGTACCGGGCTCACGCTGCCCAGCCGGGGCAGCTCGACCACGACGACCTATCAGCTCGACCCGAGCGCGAGCTGGGAACTGGACGTGTGGGGGCGTCTGCGCCGCACCTTGGAGAACGCGCACGCCAGTGCCCAGGCCAGCTCCGCTGACCTCGCCAATGCGAAGCTTTCCGCCCAGAGCCAACTGGCCATCGCCTATCTGCAGCTGCGTGGCGCGGATGCCCAGCGCAAGTTGCTCTCCGACACCGAAGTGGCCTATGCGCGCACGCTGACGATCTCGGAGAACCGCTACAAGGCCGGCACCGCCGCGCGCACGGATGTCCTGCAGGCGCAGACCCAGATGTACTCGGCGCAGGACCAGGAGCAGTCCGAAGTCCTGCAGCGCGCGCAGCTGGAGAATTCCATTGCGGCCCTGATCGGCAAACCGGCCTCCGGCTTCACGCTCGCACCCCGTGACACCTGGGACATTCCGGTGCCGGAAATTCCCGGCGGCGTGCCCTCCGAGCTTTTGGAGCGCCGCCCGGATATCGTGATTGCCGAGCGCCAGATGGCTGCCGCCAACGCCATCATCGGCGTGCAGGAAGCCAATTACTTCCCGGCCATCACCCTGACCGGCTCCTACGGATTTCTCTCTACCGCCGCCAGCACCCTGTTCAATCGAGCCAGCCTGTCGCACTCGATCGGCGGAACACTGTCGCAGACCCTGCTGGACTTCGGCGGTCGCCGGGCCCAGGTGGATCAGGCACGCGACGCGTACGCACAGTCGGTGGCATCGTACAAACAGTCGGTGCTGACCGCGTTCCAGGACGTGGAGAATGACCTGGTCGCTGCCGACATTTATCGCAAGGAATTCGATCTGCGCACCAAGAATTCCGACGCTGCCGATTTGACCGAAAGCCTCACGCTCAATGAGTACAAGGCCGGTACGGTGGATTTCACCACGGTGGTGGTCGCACAGACTGCCGCCTTGAGTGCACGGCTGCAATTGGCGCAAATGCGCGTTCAGCGCCAGACCGATGCGGTCACCCTGGTCACGGACCTGGGCGGCGGCTGGAAAGCACCGGACTTCACACACTATAAGTGACCGCGGCGGCCCGACGTTTCAGTCGGCCCAGGCGCCCATCGCAAAATCCGCATGGATGAACTCCCGGCGGAGCATGAAGACCTTCAGGCTCTCCAGCGCGCCCATCGCCTGCGCATCCAGGCTCAGCCGCGCGGGCAGCACCGGCCAGCGCTGCAGCAGTTCCTGTGCAATGACTTCCGGATACTCCCGCAGCAAGGTCGCATTGACCGTGACGGTGTGCAGCAGTGCCGTATGCGCCTGCAGCCAAGGGTCAGGCTGCCCGCCCACATCAACCAGCACTCGAGCCGCGGCGACGCGCGCGGCTTCCAGTCCGGCGGGGCCGCGCACATACACCGCATCCACCGAGCCGTCCTGCAGGGCGACCATTTCCGCGGCATAGGCATTGGGGAGCGTGCGGGTCACCGACTCGGCCGACGGCAGCTCCACCCACTCGACGGCATGGCCAGAAAGCCCCACCGACTCCAGCACCGCGGTGGCCGCCCGCAAGGCGTGCACGCGCGCAGCGCCGGATTCCAGATTGACGGCGGGCAACCCGATGCGTCGCTCACGAAGGTCGGCACCGCGGCGCAGCCTGGCATTGCCGCGCACGATGAGGGCCTGGAATTCCTCGACCCGGGATACACCGACCAGCCGCGTTACCGCTCCTCGAGTGTGGGCCGTGATGGCGGCCACTGCCGCCTGCTGCTGCAGGATCTCGCTTGCTCGCATCGCAGTTCACCAAGGATGGAGTTACTGGGGCTTTGAGCGTAGCGGGCGTGCAGTGACGAAGTCAGTACCGAGGCGGTGACGAAGCAGTGACAGTCCGGCGGGCGCTCTTGCGTGGCTAGCGCGCCGCCATGCGGTTCAGGCGCCGCTTGAACGCGGCCGTGATGGCCGTCAGCTCCGAAACTCTCAGCAGCGTCGCACAGCCCGCAAACGCTGCGGTTGCGACCACGATGGTGGCCATCAGCCATGCCAGCCGCAGCCAGAACCCCGTTGCCTGCCAGCCCGGCAACAGCCACTGCGTGCTGGCGATGCAAACGGCGGCCATCACCCCCGCTGCGATCCCGACTCGCAGCGTCAGTGAGCCCAATGCCGCGGAATGGAACCGTCCGAGTTCACGGCGCATGAGAATGAACAGCACGATGAAGTTGATGGTTGCGATGCAGGCGGTGGAGAACGCCAGACCGCGATGACCCCAGCCCAGGTGCCAGGTGAAGAACCAGTTGAACAGCAGGTTAAGCCCGATCGCGGCGAAGCTGACGAACATCGGCGTCTTGCGCCGATCGATGGCGTAGAAGGCATTCACGAGCACCTTCAATGAGGCGTAGCCGATGAGACCCAGGGCGTAGTACTGCAGATCCCCAGCCGCCTCGTGCGCCTCATGGGCGGTGAAGCGCCCATGCCGGTAGAGCACCGAGACAATCGGTTCGGCCAAAACGATCAATCCCACGGTCGCCGGAATCGTCATCAGGAATGCCAGCCGGATGCCACGCGCCAGTTCGGTACGAAAGCCGTCGCGGTTGCCGGCCACCGCCAGGCGCGCCAGCAGCGGCAAGGACACTGTGCCGAGCGCCACGCCGAAAATACCCAGCGGCAGCTGCATCAGCCGAAAGGCGATGGACAGCCAGTAGGTCGGGCCGTTTCCCAGGTGCGAGGCAAAGACGGAATTGACCATCACGTTGACCTGAGTGGAGCTGGCGGCGATCACCGAAGGGATCATCAGGCGCAGCACGGCTGAGACGCCCGCGTCGCGCCAGGCCAGATCCGGCCGGAACACGAAGCCCTGGCGCCGCAGCGCCGGCAGCTGCATTCCCAGCTGCAGCAGCCCTCCGACCAGCGTTCCCAACGCCAGCCCCAACAGGGCGCGCGCTCCGAAATGCGGATCGAATATCCACCCCAGCGCGACGCCGGCCGCGATGGAGCCGAGGTTGAAGAAGCTCGAGGCCATCGCCGGTACGCCGAACACATTGCGCGCGTTCAGCATGCCCATCACCAGCGCCGCCAGCGACACCATGAGGATGAACGGATACATGACGCGCGCCAGCGTCACAGTCAGCGCCTGCTTGGCCGGATCAAATCCCGGGGCCAATTCGGAAATGATCCAGGGTGCGAAAACGATGCCGAGGATGGTGATGCCGCTGAGCACCACCAGCGTCAGCGTCGTGATCTTGTTGGCGAGGCGGAATGCGGCCGCATCACCGTCGCGGCTGATCGTCTTGCTGAAGATGGTGATGAAGGCCGTGGACAACGCGCCTTCGGCAAACAGGTCGCGCAGCAGATTCGGAATGCGGAACGCGATGGTGAATGCATCCATCATCGCGCCACCACCGAAGAGGGCTGCGAATATCTGCTCGCGCGCCAACCCCAGGACACGACTGCACATCACGGCCAGACCGACGATGCCGGCCGCCCGGGTGTTGAGAGTCTCGGACCGGGGCTGGGTGGGTGCAGCTAGGGGCGGGTTTTCAGATATGGGACTGGATGCCAAGTGTCGGACTTTGAAGCAGAATTGATCGTAGTCACTCTACCCGTATGTGATGCAGGCTGGCCAGAGGCGCTTGCGGAATGCGCAGGTGTTCACGTTTTTCCTGATCAGGCCGCCACGCCCTCCCGGCGACAGCGCAGCGCCGCCGCGACCCACAACAGTCCGCTGACACCCACCGCGACCGGGACCAGCAGCACGCCCTGCCCCAGCGAGGTGTGATCCGACACGCTGCCGATCAACGGCGGGGAGATGACGTCGCCGAGAAGATGGATGGCCAGCACGCTCAACGCCACCGCGGATGCGCGGTGCGCCGGGCTCACGAGTGAGACAATGACGGAGTTGATGGGGCCGGTGGACATGAACAGCAGCAGTTCGGCGACCACCAGGGTCGGATAGAAGACTGACGGCGTAGCCGAAGTCAGGCAACCGATGGCCAGCGGCAAGGCCAGCAGGGTCGCAATCCCTGATACCCACAGGTACGCCTGTCGCGTGTAGCGCAGGCAGTAGTCGCCCAACCAGCCTCCGGCGAAAGTACCCACGAATCCTGTGACCACGACGATGGCGCCAAATCCCGTCGTCGCCTGTGACACGGGCACGGCACGGACCCGTTCCAGGAAAGTCGGCATCCAGAAAGCCAGTCCGCCCACGGCGAAGGTATATGCCGCGTACCCGAGCACCGTCAGCGCATAGGAGGCCTGGCGTGCCAGCTGCACATAGAGTGTCGCCGTACGGCGCAGCGCCAGCAGCGCGCCAGATCGACCCGCGCCCTGCGGCGCAGAGCTGGCGGTGACCGGATCAGCAAGCGGTTCGCTTGAGCCGCGCGGCGGGTCGGGCACCCGCAGTACCGCCAAGGCGAGCAGCAGGCCCGGCACACTGCCGACAAAGAAGGCAGCCCGCCAACCCCAGGACTGCGAAACCAATCCGCCGATCACATACCCTAAGGCGGCGCCGACCGGAATGGCCATGTAGAAGATCGCAAAGATGCGTCCGCGCCGCCTCGGCGGGTAGTAGTCCGCGAGCAGCGTCGGCGAAATGGTGGCATAGGCAGCTTCCCCGATACCGACCGCCGCCCGCGATGCGAACAATTCCCAGTAGGTTCGCGACAGACCCGACCACATCGTTGCCAGGCTCCACAAGGCCACGCCGATCGCGATGGGTCGCGTACGCGAGCGACGATCCCCCAGATAGCCGAAGGCGGGTGCCGCCAGCATGTAGACGACCACGAATCCCGGCGAGAGGATGCCGAGCTGGAAATCCGTGGTCACAATACCCGAGGCCTTCAACTGCGGGAGCACTGCGGATGGGATATAGCGATCCAGGTAGTTGAGCAGATTGATCAACGTCAGGACGAACAGGCCGCGAGCCGCGAAGCGCACGGCGGTATGCGGCCCTGCCGCCGGGTCTTGTCGCGAAGTCACGCCAGTTGGTCCCATGCCCCCTAAAGTACGCGAAATGATACGCTGCCGGTCGGGCCAAAAGCTTCACACCTGTCACGAGGATCTGCCATGGCGGTAACAGGATGCAATGTGCGACATCGGTGCCGAACTCACACCGCCACGCTGGTCGGGGCACTGGCCGGTGCGCTGTGGTCACTACCGCATGCGACGGCGAGTCTTGCGGCGAGCTCCGACCCCAATCAGCAGCGTTGGCTGGCGCCCCATGAGAGCGGCCTGGTCACGGATGGCCAGGTGCATTTCTTTCCCCTGCCCCATGAACGCAGCGGGCCGAGCACCGTGGTGGTTGCGGTCGATGGTCGGATCTGGTTTACGGAAAGCAGCGGCAATCGCATCGGCAGCATGAATCCGGATGGCAGCGATCTGCAGGAATTCGCGCTGCCGCACCCCGACAGTGGACCGCGCATCCTCGCGCGCGGAGCGGACGGCAATCTTTGGTTCTCCGAACATACCGGCAACCGCATGGCCCGTATCACCCAGAACGGCAGCATCACGGAATGGGATATTCCCACCCCAAACAGCCAGCCGCGGGCGATTGCCCTGGGCAAGGACGGCAACATGTGGTTCGGCATGTTCGCCGCCGGCAAGATCGGCCGCATCACACCCAAGGGAGTGATCACCGAATTCACGCCGCCAACTGCGAATAGCGGGCCGCGCGCCCTCGCCGCGGGCAGCGACGGCAACATCTGGTTCTCCGAATACAAGACCGACAAGATCGGCCGCATCACGCCCAAGGGCATGATCACCGAATATTCGCTGCCGCGTCCGAACAGCGGACCCGGCGACATCACGATGGGGCCTGACGGCGCCTTGTGGTTCGTCGAATTGTCCGGCGGCGTCGATGGTGTGCGCACCGACGGCAATCGGGTCGGACGCATCACCTACGGTGGCAAGATCAGCGAGTATCCGCTGGGGCCGGGCGCAACCCCGATCAACATCACCGTCGGTCCGGACCGCAACCTGTGGTTCACCCGCGGCCAAGGTGTCGGGCGCATCACGGTGGAGGGCAAAATCACCGAGTTTCCGACCGGGCCCGATACTCGCGGTGCGGGTCTCACCGCGGGCAGCGACCGCGAGCCTCCCACCCGACTCGTGAACCGGCTGTGGATTGCCGATGGCGGCGCCAACCGGCTGAGCTACCTGCAGTTCGCACCACCTACGGGCTGAACCCTAAAGGAGAGACCGGATGAAAGCTGGCATGTTGATCGCAGTCGCCGCGCTCGGTTTGCTTAGCGCGGCCCACGCACAGGCACCCGCGGGCGGCGCAGCCGCAGCCGGCAGTGGCCCGGCCCCGACCACCTTCGTCGTAAAGTTCAAGATCAAGCCGGGCCGCAACGCGGATTTCGAGAAGGTGATGAAGAAGCTGCAGGGACAGCTCGCCGCCTCGGAGCCGGGCAATGTCTATTACGACCTGTACCTGCCCTCACCGGATTCCCAGACCTATGTGCTGATCGAACATTACAAGGATGCCGATGCCGTCAAAGCCCATGGCAAGGATCCGAATACCCAGGCCATGGCTGCGGCGATCAAGGACTTGCTCGATGGACCGCCTGACGCCTTGCGGCTGATTCTGGTGAGCAGCAAGCGCTAAAGTACAGATCCTCCCTAGCACGGCCCTGCCGTAGTCCGCGTCCGACCCTGTTTCCCGGCTCCTCACGGACTCATGAGGCGCGTTGCCGGTGTCACGATCGCCGCGACTTCGATTAAGGCCCGTTAAGGAGGACCAAGATGACAACGACCAGCAATACCAGCGGCTATGTGATTTCATCCGACAAGGTGGAAGGCACGTCCGTTTTCAATGGCAGCGGCGACAAGCTCGGCTCGATCGACGATCTGATGATCGACAAGCGCACCGGACATGTCCGATACGCGGTACTGGAGTTCGGCGGTTTCCTGGGGATTGGATCTGATCGCTATCCCATCCCCTGGAATGTGCTGCGGTACGACACGGCCAAGGACGGCTACGTGGTACCCCTCGACAAAAACAATCTCGAGAATGCGCCCCGCTATCAGATCGACAATACGCCGACCTACGACGGTGCTTACGGCACACGCGTCGACACTTACTACAGCAAGTTCAGTTGAAGATGGGGCCCCATGCCGGCTGGCGCGAGCCGGCATGGGGTTATAGATTTGCGAAAAACGATCGGGCTGCGGCCAGGCAGAATGGCGCCACCAGGGTCGCGTGATAGGCCGCGGTGACCGCCGCGAAGCCGCCATCCGTGGCGCCTTGTGCGATGGCGTCGGCGGCGATCAGGGCTTTCGCGGCTTGAAACTCCTGTTTCAGATTGCCATACGGATCCATGGTTGTAGCCGATGACTCCAGGTCGAGCACCCCGATCGGGGCCGACGCCGGCGGATGCGCGGTCCAGTAATTCTGCATCAACTGCGTATTGAACCAGAAGACGACCGGATCATCGGCTCCGCCGCACAGCTGCACGGGCGCCATCGGGACCCAGTTGCGCAAGTCATTGCGTTGCAGGGCCTGGCGCCAGGCCAACTTTGGCGCCGCCGCCGGCACTCCCGTCGTCACGGTTGGAAAGCCGCCGTCCGGATTCTGCTGTGCATCCTCCAGGTAACTGAGCCTGTAGCTGTTCAGAATCAGATTCCCGCTGCCAAAGCCCAACGCGAACAGCGGCGCCAGATTGGCCGGTGTCGTGGGCGGCGTGATGCTCGCAAATTGGGGTGCGGGCGGTGTCGCGCTGAACAGTGCGTACTGCGGCAGTTTGCCTTGCGCATACAGTTCGCCGCGGGTCAGTGTCGTCGGCAACAGGGATTCGATGCCGCTCGCATACTGGGGCTCGAATATCTCGGTCGGGCTGGTGTAGATATTGCCGTAGGCGGCCTGATAGGCGGTCACGAGCAACGTGGTCGAAATGGGCGCACCGCCATTGACCGCACCGTAGAACACCGCATCGGCAAACGCTGCCAGCGCGTAGGGTCCGGACATCGGCGAGGCTGCGGTGACGGTCATTCCGGCCGCCTCCATCGCCCGCTGCGTCGCCATGGCGACGTATCCGCCTTGCGAGTAGCCGGTAATGAACAGCCGCCCGTTGTCCCGGGTCAGGGTCGCCGAGGCAATCGGCAGCGCCTTACGCGCGGCAGTGAGCGCATCGATCATGTCCTTCGATTGCTGGGTGGCGATCAGGTAAGGATGGTACGGGAGCGTCGAGGTGTCGTAGCCCGCGTAGTTTGGTGCGACAACGATATAGCCCTGCGAGGCGAAAATTGCCGCCATGCCCAGCGCCTCGGCATTGTTCAGATCCGTCATGTCGAAGCTGCGGTCCGTCGTGGTGCCGTGCGCGTACAGCAGGACGGGCCGATTGCCCGTGCAACTGGAGCCAAGACCGCTGGGTATCATCAAAGCCGCGGATGCGGTCGTCGGCTCGTTTGCGCCACCGACCGTCTCGTATTGGATCTTGTAGATCAGAACGTCGCACACCGGTGAGCCACTCAGCGACAGCAGCGGCTGGTTGGTTGCCAAATTCAGTTCAACCAGCAGGCTCGGGGCAGTGACGGTTGCGATCAATTGCCCCGGACTTTGTAGCAGCGTGCCTTCGGGCGGTGTGGTCGAACCGGTGCCGGGGGGGGACCCCCCACCGCTATCGGTCCCCGAATCGGTGCCGCTGCCACCGCAGCCCGCGAGTATCAGCATCGCCAGCACGCACACATGGCGGGGCTTGGCAGGTACAGGAACGCTCAAGGTCATAAGGCCACTCACGGGGGATTGCAATGCCTGAGCCTGCCCCGCCGCGGCTAGGGCGGTCTGTCCGACGCCCCCCTCATCGTCTCGTAGGCGGCGTTACCGCCACGCCTGCTACCGCACCGGTGGCAATGGCGGCAGCGGCAGTATCCAAGGCGAACTGGTCTTTCCGGTCGTCTGCGCGGTGCTCTCCGGCGGATCGACGCGCGCTGCGAACTTTCCGCAGCAGGGGCACACAATCAGGGGAACCGTGCGCGACCGGCCGGCAGCCGGGGTTTCGATAGAACGCCCGCATTGCGGACATTTGACAAGCATAGTGCAGCTCCGTACGGGAGTCTGCTAGCGGCGGGGCGAAATGCACCCGCCACGAGGCTCTGAAACCGTCCTGCAATTCTACGCTCTATTCGCCCCGGCCGCCTCGTCCTGCGAGCCCCTGCTTTCATAACGCCTGGCCCGCTATCAATTGCGGGAATCGGGGCTGAGCACGCCGAGGGTATGCAGCCACTGCTCCACCAGTATCGGCCAGTGGCTGATCGGCAGCTTGGAGGGCGTAAGGCCGAAGGCATGGCCACCCTGTGCATATAAATGCATTTCGGCGGGAACGCCAGCGTCCTTCAGCGCGATGTAGTAGGCGATCGACTGGCTCACGCTGTCCACGGGGTCATCCTTCGCCTGCACCAGGAAGGTCGGCGGCGTGCGGCGGGTGACGGGAACATTCGGATTGAGTCCGTAGGTTTTTCCTCCGATCCATAGATGGCCCGGATAAACTCCCACGGCAAAATCCGGCCGGGAACTCAGCCTGTCGGCGGCATCGACCGGGCGATACAGGCGCTGTTCGAATCTCGTGCTCACTTCCCCCACGAGATAGCCGCCCGCCGAAAAGCCCATCACCCCGACCCGGCGTGGATCGACATGCCATTCGGCGGCGTGAAATCGCACCAGACTCATCGTTCGTTGCGCGTCCTCGAGCGCCAGGGTCGGCGTCGTGAGGTTGTCGGGACGACACTTGCAATGCCAGTCAAATGGCAGGCTGGGCACGCGGTACCTGAGCAGCACGCAGGTGATTGCCTTGGCCGTCAGCCAGTCACACACGTCCGTGCCTTCCTCCTTGAGCGCCAAACCTTCGAACCCACCGCCGGGAAATACGACGACCGCGACGCCGGAATTGGCTCCCTGCGGCGCATAGACCGTCAGGGTGGGCCGCACGATGTTGGTCCACCCCTTATCCGGCCCTGGAGCCGGTTGTGCATCAGGGGGCGTATTCGGCCACAGCGCCAGAGGTACGGGGTCGGCCCGCCCGGCCGCGGCAGGGACCTGGGAGTGGGCAATCGCAAGCGCCAGCATGAGGATCAAGCGGATCGGCTTGTACATGATCTCGACCTCCCCTGGGATATCAGGACGAATTGGAGAATAAGCAGCCCGAGCCCCAGCACTTCAAAAATGAGAATCTCAATTCCATGCATACCATGAGACAAGGTGGGAAATGACCACCCGGCCAGCGGCCAGATCAGCACCCGCAGGCTCCCCAATGCCGTTGCAGAACCTTCCGTGGACTTGGAAATCACATCCAGAATCAGATGGGTCGCCGTACCGGCAGTGATTGCCCACAGTGTCGGCGACTTCCTCACCTGCGAAATCGCTGCCAGCAATGCGAAAAACAGGAGCGTATGGGCAATGCCGCGCTTGCCGGCATCCCAGCCGGCCTGGTGAAAATAGTGGCCCAGCAAAAAGAAGACGGGCTTGTCGATCAGGTCCGGCAGCAACGTGCCGAACAGCACCCAGCGAAATGGCAGTTTCACCGGGCAAACCCGGGTGAGCGCACTGCCGATTCCGAGGTGTGCGAGTGGAAACATCAAGCCCTCGAAGCCGGATCGTGCACTCCCTTTCGGGCGTACGGATGATGAATTCTGATGAATTGTGGCGCGCGGTTTCGTGTTGCATCACAGCGAGACGGGAATTCGGTCGAGGCAACCCCGGCCTTGTATGATTGGCTCAAGCGGCCGCGTCGCCAGGGAAACAATCTACCGGGGGAGAAGAATAATGCGCGATCTCACAGCCACACTGGCGGCGGCAATTTTGGGCACGGTGGCACTGGCGGCCGCTGCGCCGGCCAATGCCGCGTGGGTCGCGAGCTGGAGTGCCTCTCCCCACGCCCCCCTCGGTACTCAAGGTCCCTTCGCCGCGGCTTCCTACGACAATGTCACCCTCACCCAGATCTTGCGGGTCAGCGAGGGCGGCGAGCGCCTACGGGTGCGCTTTTCAAACCGCTATGGCGCCGCCCCCCTGACGATCGGCGCTGCCAGAGTCGTCCGGATTGATGCTGCCGGCCAGGAGATCGCCGGGACGGCGCGCGCCCTGACTTTCGGCGCGGACCGCGAGGCCGTGATTCCCCGCGGCGCACCCTTCACCACCGATGCAGTCGCCCTCGCCGTTCCGAGCCTGTCGCGCCTGAAGGTGGAAATCTACCTGCCGAAGCCGACGGGCCCTTGTACCTGCCACCTCACCGGTGATGACGAGCTTGATGTTTCACCACCCGGCAACTTTGTAGGCAAACCGTTCACACCGGTCTCCAAGGCTCAGTTTCGCGCCTTCCTCAGCGTGGTTGAAGTTGATTCGCGCCAGGCGCTGGGCACCATCGTCGCCTTCGGGGATTCGATCACCGATGGCGTCGGCGCCACCGCCGGCGCCAATCATCGCTGGCCGGACATCCTTGCCGATCGGCTGCAGGCCGCCGGCAAGCATTGGGCCGTAGCCAATGCCGCGATCAGCGGCAACCGGGTACTCAGCCCCGGCATGGGCGACTCCGCCCTGGCGCGTTTTGATGAGGATGTACTGAGCCTGCCGAACGTGAAATACCTGATCATTTTCGAGGGGGTCAATGACATCGGCAACCGATTTGGTCCCCCGGGTCCCACTCAGGCGGCCCTCCCCGGGCTCGACCAACCGGAGATCACCGTGGAGCAGATGATCGCCGGCTTCAAACAGCTCATCACCCGAGCGCATGAAAGGGGAATCAAGGTGATCGGCTCACCGATCGGACCCTATAAGGGGGCCGCCTACTGGACGGAAGCCGGTGAGGCTGCACGCCAGAAAATCAATGACTGGATCCTCAAAGGCGGAGCCTTTGACGGCGTGACACGCATCGATACGGCCTTCGCCGACCCGGCCGATCCGCGCCAGATGCGCGAGGGCTATCACTTCGGGGATCACCTGCATGGCAATGATGCCGGACTGAAGGCCGTCGGAGATTCGATCGACCTGTCCTTGTTCGCCCCGAAGTGAGCGCTCCTGGCTGCTATTTCAGCTTCGCTTCCAACTCAGCCCGCGTAAAGCAGACCTTGGTGTGCTGGGCGAGCGATCCGCCCGGCACCGGCTCGTTGTGGCAATAGCGCTCCTCGCCATTGACGTCGGAACGTGTATAGCCAAAGGGAACCTTGAACTTGTCCGTCTGCGGCGCAGAGGATGCGTTCCCCGCAGCACTCGATTTGGTAGGCGTCTGCGCTGCGCACACGATCAGTGCCGAGGCGCTCGCAAGAATGATGAAGCTCATAACCCTTTTCATTATCTTCTCTCCCCGTTTTTGGATGATCCCAAGGACCGCCGGAATTATAATCCTCTCCAGTTGTGTACCCGCGCGCACAGTTATTTTGACGGCACCGACACCATGGTGAGCGCCCGATAGAAGTTCCTCAGATACGACTCCGAGTCGAGATGGTCACAGGGCACGTTCGGTACGCAGGGCGCCCCGAAATGATCCTTCCACGCGCTCAGTACATTCATTTTCCGTATCTCGTCCAGGGTCTTGCCCGCGCGAATCTGCTGCTGGACTGCGTCCCTCATGCCCTGCAGGACTTGCCGGGTCCGGCGCACATCCTTCATGGATGCCTGCGCTCCGTGGCCCGGGATGACCTTTGCGTCTTCAGCCACCGCACTTTCGATCGTCCGCATTTCGTCAATCACACCAGTCATCGTGCCGTTATTCGACGGATCCGGTCCGCCTAAGGCATTCGAGAAAAAGGCGTCTCCTGTTGCCACCACATTCGCTTTCCTGAAATACACCATGACATCACCGTCGGTGTGTCCGGCGGGAAGCTTGATGATCCGAATCTCCTCATCATCTGCGTAGAGGGTCAGCTCACTATCGAAGGTGACGGTCGGCAAGCCCGTTCCGGCAGGCGGGCCACAGGTCGACTGCGTCGCCAGCCTCTCACGAACCTTGCGATGCGCGACGAGGGTGGCGCCCTCACGCCGAAACGCTGCATTGCCCCCGGTGTGATCGCCGTGGCAATGAGTATCGACCACATAGCGCACGGGCCGCTCCGACAGGCTCTTCAGCGCCGCGAGCACCTTTCGATAAACAGGCTCTTCCTGCGCGTCCACCAGCACCAAGCCGTCGCTGCCGACCAGCACCGCCACGTTCCCCGCGCCGTTGAAGCTGCCATCCAGCATGTATACGTTGCCGGCGACCCGGTGAAGGCTCATCTCTCGCACGGGATCGCGTGGCTGCTGCGCATGCACACCGTCGCAGCAGATCAGGCCGATGATCGGAACCAGGACAACCAGTGACGCACGCATCCAATCCCTCCGCCGCACGCCCCATATTACGAGCACCCCGGACAACAATGATAGAGTGCGTTTCGGCCGATACAAATGAAGCATCAAGGTTGAAAATGAAGACGCACATCGTTGTCTTCAGTGATAGCTGTGATCCCCTATGGCGCTGGATAGAGGGTCGACTGCCAGATCACGACATCCAGTTTGAATTCGTCCGCTGTGCACAGAGCCGGTTTGGGCTTACTCTTAATCTATCGCGCCTCGCGGGCGCCGTCAGGGCGGCGCTGCTCGCCCGTCGCAGCGGTGCCCGTGCCGTGGTGGCACATGGTCCGGCGATTGCCGCCTGGTACGGTCTTGTCGCGCGGATGTTGCGTATCCGCATTCCACTGCTCGCCCACACTTTCAATTTTATAACCCTGCCATCACCGGCACGACGACGAGTCTTGTCTTTCGCCTATCGGCTCGCCGATATTCAACGGTATGTCGCTTACTCGACCATGGAGCGCGAGTTGTATGCCAACGCGTTGGGCATTCCGCGCGAGCGCTTCGATGTCGTATTGTGGGGGTGCGACCCACCCGTGATCGGCACCCCGGGAACACCCGTCGAGAGTGGCGACTATGTGTGCGCCATTGGCGGTAACGCACGCGACTATCGGACTTTGTTCAAAGCCGCGCGGCGCCTTGCTCACATTCGGTTTGTAGTTGTCGCGCGACCGGAGAACTTGCGCGGCCTCGAGATCCCCGCAAATGTGGCCGTAAGGACAAATATCGCTTTCGCAGTGGCGATGAACGTCCTTTCGTATTCGAAGTTTATGGTGTTGCCATTGGCGGGCACCGACGTGCCCTGCGGCCACGTCACCATGGTGTATGCCATGCACCTGGGCAAGGCATTCGCGATCACCGACTCGGCAGGTGCGCGCGACTACGCAACACAGGAAATCAACTCATTGACCGTAGAGCATGGTTCCGTAGACAGCCTCGTTGCTGCGGTCGATCGGCTCTGGAGTGACCCGAAGTTGTGTTCGCGATTGGGCGAGAACGGCCGACGATTTGCCGCAGCCGAGTGCACCGAGGAGCGCATCGCGCGGCACTTTGGCAGCTGGCTGGATGAACTCCATATCGAGCACTGATCGCACGCAAGCGGGCCGGCCCGATTGAACCTTGTAGATTTGTAAGAAATCCGGCGCACGAAATGGCCTGTCAGGCCTTGCCGACATTCAGTCAAAAGGTTACTTTGTGCCGGAAAGTAACTAAAGATCTCAGCGAGTAATTCATTTCGCTCGAATGAGCACGCCAGCGCTCGGCGCCGCGGCTGCTGGCCTATGTAGATTCCAGGCCACGGTGTTGCCAGATGGATATGACGACCTCTGCTTCGAACAATGAGTCTGATGAGTGGTTCAGATGGTTGCTCCATCAGCGTCACGCAGGTGATGCGACTTTCCGTCATCAAATGCAAAAGCAGCTCGATCGATTTGCACAGCGCGTGCTGGATGACGCCCAACTTGCGCCCGGCGAGACCCTCGTGGATGTCGGCTGTGGCGAGGGGCTCATCGGATTTAGCGCCATTGATCGCATAGGAGAATCGCTCAACGTCATTCTCACCGACATTTCCGCGCCGATGATCGCGCACGCGCAGGGTGTCGCGAAAAAGCGCGGGGTGGTCAACCAGTGCTGGTTCATCCAATGCCCCGCCGATGACCTCGCGGCCATTCCAGATGCATCGGTGGATGTCGTCACGACTCGCGCCGTCTTGGCCTACGTAGCTGACAGGAGCAAGGCCCTACTGGAGTTCTTCAGAATCCTAAGGCCCGGTGGCCGAATCTCCATTTGCGAGCCGATTCTACAGGACGAGGCTCTGGTCGCCTGCGCTCTAAAAGCCATGGTAGACACGGAAGTGTCGGCGCCCGAGGACCGGTTTCGGCCGCTTCTGTATCGGTGGAGGGCCGCCCAGTTCCCTGACACGCACGAGAAGCTGCTGGCGAATCCTTTGACCAACTACACGGAACGCACGCTCTTTGAAACAGTGCGATCGGCCGGATTTGCGCCCATCCACGCCCAACTGCACTTGGATTTCGCACCTTCCGAATTTACTTCCTGGAATGTTTTCGTGGAGAGCTCACCCCATCCCTGGGCGCCATCGCTGAAAGAGATTCTGGCGCAGCAATTCTCTTCCGAGGAGCGCAGATGCTTCGAGCAGATGATGCGGCCGCTGGTGGAATCCGGAACCGTGCCCGCCACGTCCCGGATGCTATATCTGTGCGCCGAGAAGGCCAGATAGGTATCGGTAAACCGTACCGTAGGCCGGGCCTGCGATGGTACCGAAGGCATCCACACCCGGACGCCCGGTAGTCGGGGCCGTCGCCGCCACGACATCGGTAACCTCCTCCGCCTGGTTCGGATCCGCGCAGGTGGCCGGCCATTTCGCCCTTAAGGCGCTCGCATATCCTGTCAAGACCTGGAGTTGCGTTGCACCACAATCTTCAGGTGCCGTACGCCTGATTCGCTGACTGTATCCGGATCAGCCCAGACCTCCCGCTCTGCAAGCTGTTCGAGCGACTGATTGAGAGTCTCTTTGCCGGGGCGAGCGGCCCGAGATCCCTCGCCCGGCGGCTTGCGACTGATCACCGCCCGTGGCTTTGGGTTGTAGTCGGCTGGCGGCCCGACATCCGGGACCGCAAAGGCTTGCGAACCACCTTCCTGCGCGCGCATGAGTTCCTGCTCAGTAACAGGTACGACAGCGGCCGATGCAAATTTCGCGCGCACCTGGCAGGCCACCTGGTTTGCAGAGACCGGGTCGGCGAAGAACCCCATTCGCAGAAAATAGCGACTACGCCCGTCACGGCGGCTATGAGTCACATACGTTGTATGTGCATTGAACAGGGCGAGCGATGGCAGACCACTGCGGTCAATCGGCTGCTCCGAGGATTGCAGCTGAACAGCAAACGAAACCGGTGCCCCGACTGTCACCGCCGCCTTGAGGGCACGGCGCGTAACAGTGTCGTCCGGCCGGATTAGTGGGATTTGAGTGTTATCTGCCTCACGGGCCTCGCTCGCGGATGGGTCAACACCACGTACCGCCAGGATCTGCATAACCTGCGTATCGGTCAATAATGCGGTCGAATGCTGTGTGGGCGCAGGCGCAACTGGCCCCGGCAAGGCCGCCGATGCCGGCAACACCGTTGCCCCCGGATAGCGGCCGCGCACACGCTGCACGCACTGTTGAGCATCAGCCAGCGTCTTGAAGTATCCCATCTGAAGGGACAGCTGCTGCCTGCCATCCGGCAGATCCGTATGGCCTACGAAGAATGTGAACGCCTTCAGATGCGGTGATTGCGACGGTCGAATGGATACCGGTGCAGCAAGCTGGCACAAACTGATGACGTAAAGACCGGCGCCGGGGCGCCTGTTGTTCAAGGCATCTTTGTTCAAAGAGCCAATTGGCATTTCGGTAGCGGATCTCACAGGCCCCCCAAGAAGTAAGCATTCCAGTTACGGTCGGGGGAGTGCGGATCTGAGGCAGGATGGCTTGCACGCTCGCACCTGGCAGTGGAGTGGCAACCCCGCTGTCTTAGACCGTTACGTCCTTAGACCGGTGGCTTTGCGTCCCCGCCTTTCGACGGGTTTGCCCTTATCGCTGAACAACTCGTCCGGCCCTAAGGTCGCCATTTGGCGACAGCGGCTCCAGTTCAGCAGGCCAAGCATGACCCGTCACGCACTATATGTCCATTGGTAGCTCACTTTGGTTAAAGCAGGCGCCCTAATTCCTTGATTCCTTGGGGACGGCGAGGGAACTTCGGCCGGCTAATCAGTGTCGACAAGTCGGGTACGGCAGAAGATCAACAACAATTACGTTCAAGGGCAGTGATGCGTCACCTTCCCCTCGTGTGGGCTGCCGTCTGGCGCAGTCGGACCGAATCCCTGCTGAGCTTTTTTGCGCTAACGATCGCCTTCACCTTGTTTGGCTCCATGTTGGCGCTCAACCGCGCATATGAGGCCGCAATCTCCGACGCCCGTCTTGATCGCTTGCTGGTCGTTCGCCGCTTCGAAGGCGGTGGCATTCCGGTCGCATTCGGTGGGCAGCTGGAGCGCATCAAGGGTGTGACGGCGGTCGGCGGTCAGCTGTGGTTCTCGGGTCACCAGGAGGATCCCAAGCAAGGCATCCAGATCACCTTTGTCGATGAGGGCATGCAAGCTGCATGGCCAGAGCTGCCGATGACGCCTGCTGACTGGCGTAATCTGGATCAGACGACGACGGGTGTATTTCTGACAAAGACCGCTGCGGTCCGCCGCAACGTCAAGAGCGGGGATACCATACATTTGATCACTGCGCCTGGAAGCCGTGCCGATGGCGGCACGACCTGGCCGTTCAAGGTGCTCGGCATCATTGCGGATCCACCAGGCTTCGGCCAGTGGAATCCGGACATGATCATCGCAAACCTGCGCTACTGGCATGGGGAGAGTGACGCAGTCGAAAACAACTTTGTTCTCGGCTACCGGCTCGCCGTGGATAGTCCGCAACACAGCCGCGCGGTTTGCCGAGACATCGAAGCTCGCTTCACCAACGCGAGCCCCGCGCTTTCCTGTGTCCCTGCCAAGGATGACGCCGAAGAGTACGCGGAAGCGAATATCAATATGCGTCAGATCAGCCTTGAGATTGCGGCTGCCGGCCTGTTCATGATTCTGTTTCTCAGCTCCAGCAGCATGGCTGAGTCCGTGCGGATTCGACTGAAGGAGTTTGGCGTGCTGAGCACCATAGGCTATCGGCGCATTACCTTGGCGCTGCTTGTTTTTGCAGAGGCAGCCATTCCGACGGTGCTGGCTGCACTCTTTGGTGGCGCACTTGCTGCCCTCATCGATGCCTACGTCGCGCATCTTGCCGTTCAAGGTGCGATCGATATGCCACGAATGCGTCTATCCCCGGCGCCCTTTGGCTGGGCCCTGGGTATTGCGCTGCTCGTCGCTATGATCAGCAGTGCGTCACCGCTACTGCGGATCCGCAGCATGGAAGTGGGCGCCATCGTGAGCGGCAGATGAACTGGCTACGGCAAAGCCTCGCAGTCGCCATGATCGGACTCGCGGGTGTGCGGCAGCGACCCGCCACAGCATTTGTGATCGTTTTCGCCATGGCGAGTGTGGTCGGTGTGCTGACGGCGATGTTGTCGCTTACCGCCGGTATGACCGAAGCTTACGTCGCACCGGAAGATCCTGCCCGAGCGCTCGTGTGGGCGGGCACCGCAAACTTCGATACCAGCCGTAGTCTGCACCGCGATGTTCTCGATACGATTCTCGATGCGCCGGGCATCGCCAAGGACGCGGCCGGCCAGGCTTTGGCCGATCCCGAATTTGTCATGCGCCTGCCACCCGTGGAGGGCTTTGTTGAGGGTTCGCTGCAGCTGCGCGGCTTGGGACCCGTCGGGCTTAAGTTGCGGCCCGAACTACGAGTGGTTTCCGGACGCATGTTTCGCGCCGGCGGTCGTGAGTTGCTTGCCGGTGTAGGCGCGGCCAAGAAATTCGGACTCAAGCCAGGAAGCACCGTGCAGTTGGTCGATGGAAGCTGGCCCATAGTTGGTACGTTCGCCTACCGCGGCGAAGTCATCGAAAGCACGCTGATCGGAGATGCCGACACAATCATGGCTGCGACCCGGCGGCGAGGTTTCGCGCAGGTTCTGGCACAACTTCAGGATGCGAGGGCTTTTCCGAACTTCAAACAGTGGTTAACAACCAATCCGACGCTGACAGTCACTGTCGAGAAGAAGCTCGACTATGACCAGCGCATGCTAGGGCCCAATACAACTCTCTTTACACGCATGGCGTATGGGATCGGCATGATCATGGCGATCGGCGCGCTATTCGGCATAGTCAAGATCATGTATGCCGCCGTGCGTGTGCGCACACGCGAGATTGGTACTCTGCGCGCCTTGGGTTTCAATGAGACTGCGATTGCCAGCTCGGTGATCATTGAAGCGGTACTGCTTGGGCTCCTCGGAGCCCTTCTGGGGACGGCGATCGCGTGGCTGCTCTTCGACGGCCGTGAAATGTGGGTCTGGGGCGCATTCCGCCTGCACGTCTCGCTCGGGCTCTTCGCCCTGGGGATGCAATGGGCGCTCCTCACTTCGCTACTGGGAGGAATATTCCCGGCTATCCGTGCAGCACAGGTACCCGCGTCCGAGGCGCTACGTGCGGCCTAAGGCTGCGGCACATGCAGCAGCCGGTGAAAGCTATACTCGCTGGGTTTCGAAATGAAAGGCGAAATTGAATGAAGTCTTCCGGGGCCTGGAGCGCGTCCACAATCCTCGTTCTGTCCGTTGTGTGGGTGTCGGCGCTGCACGCTCAGGAGCCTCCAAAAGCTGCGGCGCAGCATCGCTTATGGGACGACAGGTCGCTCTCTGCCGACCGGCGTGCCGATCTGGTGCAGAAGGAAATGAGTCTGGATGAAAAGATTCAACTCGTTCACGGCATAGGCTGGGGAGCCCTTCGTCCCGGCGAGCCGATACCTGCCGCCGACAACTGGGGAGCGGGCTTCATTCCCGGTATTGATCGTCTCGGCATTCCCCCCATCAACCAGCAGGACTCCGCCGTTGGCGTGCGCCTTTCGGCGATGATGGGTCGCTACTCCACCCTGTTGCCTTCCACGCTGGGCGCCGCCGCGAGCTGGGATGTGAAGGCAGCTCGGACCTACGGCGACGTCATCGGACGCGAGCTTCGGGCCCAGGGCTTCAACATGTCCATCGGCGGAGGAGTCGACATTACACGCGAGCCGCGCAACGGGCGTAATTTCGAATACGCGGGCGAGGATCCGCTTCTGGCAGGAACCACCGTCGGGAACCTGATGCAGGGTGTGCAGGCTGAGCACGTTATGGGCGATGTGAAGCACTACGCCTTCAACGACCAGGAAACGGGCCGCAACATCTATAGCGCGGTCATCAGCCGGCGCGCTGCGCGGGAGAGTGACCTGCTTGCGTTTCAGATCGCCTTGGGTATCGCGCAACCCTCTGCCGTCATGTGTTCCTACAATCGGGTCAATGGCGACTATGCTTGCGAGAATGACTGGTTGCTCAACCAGGTGCTGAAAAGGGATTTCAACTTCAAGGGCTGGGTGTTGTCCGATTGGGGTGGTACCCACTCCTCCGTCAAGGCGGCACTTGCCGGCCTTGATCAGGAGATGCCGGGTGACCAGTATTTCGGCGCGGGTCTGAAGAAAGCCGTACAGGACGGCGAGGTTCCCATGTCCCGCCTCGACGATATGGATCATCGCATCCTGCGCAGCATGTTTGCTGCCGGCGTCATCGACTACCCGGTCATGCCTCGCGACGTGCTGGACCCGTTTCGGGGCCGTGACGACGCTCGACAGATCGCGGAAGAAAGCATGGTATTGCTCAGGAACGAAGCCGGCAGTCTTCCCCTGGATGCCGGGTCTATCCACTCCATCGCGGTTATCGGTTCACATGCCGACGTAGGCGTGCTGTCGGGGGGCGGCTCGGCGCAGGTTGACGTGCCGGGAGGCAATGCCGTCGGTCCTCACCCTGGGGGAGCGAAATGGGAGGAGACCGTCTACTACCCCTCCTCGCCGCTCGCGTCCATCCGCGCGCACGCTCCGAACGCCAAGGTCAGTTTCGACTCCGGAACGGACAATGCTGCGGCTGCATCCCTGGCGAAGAGCTCTGACGTGGCCATCGTCTTCGTCAACCAGCCCATGCACGAGGACATGGACCAACCGACGCTCTCCCTGCCTGATGCGCAGGATGGCCTGATCTCCGCTGTCGCCGCCGCCAACCCACACACTATCGTCGTGCTGGAAACCGGCGGTCCTGTCACCATGCCTTGGGTGAATGATGTTCGTGGCATCATCGAGGCCTGGTACCCGGGCGTTGGCGGAGCGGACGCGCTCGCCGATCTGCTCTTCGGATCCGTTAATTTCAGCGCCAAGCTACCCCTCAGCTTCCCGAGGCGGGAGGCGGACCTGCCCCATCCCGAAGTCATCGGCATCAACGCCGCGCCGGTGCCGCGCCAGGTGACCTTCACGCGCGACGGACAGACGCTCACCCGGACGGTCAATGCAGTCGCGCCATTCGACGCCGACTACAACAAGGCGGGAGCTGCCGTGGGCTACAAGTGGTTTGAAGCACGGCACATTCAGCCGTTGTTTCCCTTTGGCTTCGGTCTTTCCTATACAACCTACGAGTACTCCGGTTTGAGCGTCGACATCAAGGGCCAAACTGCAACTGTGACCATCAAGAACTCCGGGCAGCGCTCCGGTGCCGAGATCGTGCAGATCTATGCGCAGCTGCCCAAACCCGCCGGCGAACCCTACAAGCGCCTCATAGCCTTCGAGCGCGTAACGCTGACGCCAGGGGAATCCAGGACCGTCACTCTCGAGCTCAATCAGCTGTGTCTGTCGATTTTTGACCCGGCCAAGAATGCGATGGAGGAAATTCCGGGCCGATACGAAATCCTTGCTGGACCGTCCTCCGCCGACACCCCGCTGGTTGCCTTCTTCCACCAACAGACGGCGAAGTAGCACCGGGCCCGTGGCATCGGTATCTGCACCATCGACGCATTTATCCCGCATTATCTCGGGAACTCGTCAATGAGGTCCCTGATCAATCTTTCGATGACAGCCATGTCATACGGCTTTCGCAAAAATCGGCGGGTCGCGGGCTCCGCCTTTTCCATCGGGGCAGGTGCTGTACCCGAGGTCAAAATCAAGGGTAGTCCCGGGCGCTCCTTCGCGAGATAGCTTGCGAGTCCGTTGCCATCCATCGAACCGTTCATTTGGATATCCGAAAAGACGATGTCGACGAACAGCCCGGACTCGATCAAATAGACCGCCTCATCCGCGTTGCCGGCCTCAATGACGCTATAGCCCATATGACGCAAATAGTGAGCAGCGGGAATTCGGACCAGTGCTGAATCCTCAACCAGGAGTACGACGCGCGGTCCGGCAGCTTCGTTCTGGTCAGCCGCATCAACTTCATTCCCCATTAGCGCCGCCGTGCCTTCGTGCGGCCGCGGCGCTTTTGCCGCAGGAGATGGATGTGACGCATGAGGTCTTCGGGACTGAATGGCTTCTTGATCGTGCGGTGTTCACACAATTCGTGGCATTTCTGCGCCGCATTGGTCTGACTTGACGCCAAAATTACGTCAAGATCCGGATGGCTATCCCGAATGGCGTGCGCCAGCTCAAATCCCGTCATTGAGCCTATGCCATGTATTTCCGAAACGACGAACTCAATCGGTTCTCCTGGCATCGCCCCTTGAAGCACCGCGAGGGCCTCCTCCGCCGTACTTACTTCGTGGACCACATATCCGCAACCGCGAAGGTAGTCAGCCAAGACGGTTCGGGCGAGAACATCCGGCTCTATCAGCAGCAGCGTCCCTTGCGGCGGTGAGATCGCACGTTGCGGCTGACTCATCGGCAATAATCTCCTGATCGACCGCCAACACCCTGCCTATTGCCCACGCTTCGGTCTGTCGGATAGTTCTCACAGGGTTGTAGGTCAAGGCTTACACGAGCAACTAGGCATCCTCGGTCATGCGGTTAACCGATCACAGCCTCCCCGCGCCGTGCAGATCGATTAACTGCGACCGCGACACACCCAGGGTCTGCGCAACTCACTAAATATCAGTAACTGGATGTTACTCGTGTCTCATGCCCGGCGCAGGTCACTCTGATGCCCGTATACCCACTGCGGCGGACTACAAAGGAACACGCCATGCGGGCGCCGACCCCGATTAATCCGCTTTAGTCCACGGAACGCAGCGGGTTTGCTACCGCCGCCGCCTACAACGCCCCTGACATGCCCTGCTATGGTCGTCCTGGCCGACGGGAGAAGGTAGATTTAAAACCCCTTCCTGACATGGCATCCACACCCCGCAGGTGGCGCGTCTCATGCCTATTACGCTACACTGTGTTTGATAACTATTGCCACCGCGCGGTCAATGGGGACTACTTGCAAGAACGCATAGGTCGGAGAACCAGCGCCTGCGCGGCGCAGCCGGATGCGGCGGCTACACTAGGGCGGCCATCGGACCGGCGAATCAATATTAAGGTCGTGTCAGCGGTATTGAATACACTACGGGTCGGCGGCTATGGGGCGGTGACCATCGAGGGCATTGCACTTAAAGCCAATTGTGCACGCACCAGTCTTTACCGACGATGGCCGAGCAAGCGCCACTTGGTGGCATTCGCCGTGGTCAGCGAGATGGGCCGCGACCCTGCCCCCGATACGGGATCCTTGCGCGAGGACCTCAAGGCGATCGTAATGAACCTATATCGCGCCTTTACCCGAACGTTGCGTCAGTCCCTCGCGGGCTTGGTCGGAGACATGGCGCACGACGCGAAGCTCGCGCAGCTGATACGGACGGAAGTTATCAATGCTCGACGGGAATCAATGCGAGCCGCGTTGCGACGCGCGTGCCGGCGCGGCGAGCTCCGACAAAATATTGATCTCGAACTTCTTCTAGATATGCTGACTGCCCCTTTCTATCACAGAGTCCTTTTCGGCCACCGGGCAATAACCCGCGGTATGTGCCGTGGAATTGTCGATATTGTCGTACGCGCGGTCCGCTGAGCGGGCTATAGGTGCAGCGTGACGCGGATCGACTCCAACATCAGCGCCATTCCACAGGATGTGCAGGTGTTATTGCACACCCAAGTCGACTCCTTCGAGGCATTGAGAATTTTGCTTTGGATGCATACATTTCGGTCAAAACGTTGGTGTGAGAGTCAACTTCAGGTGCAACTTCGGCTCACAAGCGCACTTGATAGTGCACTCAATTCCCTTACCGCAGCCGGGCTGATCAAATCCGAGAAGGAAGGCGGGGAAGCCTACTATTCGTATGCGCCGACGACCCTTGCTTTGGCCCGCGCAGTGAGCCGATTGCAGCGAAGATTTAAAACGCACCCTTTGGTGATTATGCAACTGATGAGCAACAATGCGATCGACCGCGTTCGCGGCTCAGCAGCTCGCGCTTTCGCTGATGCATTTCTATTCGGTAAGGGGAAGCCTCGTGGCTGAAGTCGTCTATGCATTGTGCGCCGCGACCAGCTTCACGTGCGCGGTACTGCTCTTTGCGGCCTACAGGGCGAGTAAGACGCCACTTCTATTTTGGACCAGCTTGGGTTTTATCGGGCTGACACTGAACAATCTCTTTCTGTTTATAGACCTGATTATCTTGCCGGCAAATGACCTGTTTTTCTGGAGAACCTCTGCAGGACTAGTCGGTATGCTTCTGCTCCTTTACGGGCTCCTGAACGAGATTAAATAGGACCTGTTATGAAGGAATTCTTTGTCGGCGCGTTGGCGATGGCGAGTGTCGTAGCGGCGTTCCTGTTTTGGCGATTCTGGAGACTGAATCGTGACAGGTTGTTTGCCCTCTTTTCCGCGTCTTTCGCCGCAATGGCCATCCACTGGATCGGCTTGGCGATCATTGATCCCATTAGAGAGGGGCGACACCTTATTTATCTTGTGCGATTACTAGCGTTCGTTCTAATCATCCTGGCGATATTCGACAAGAATCGTCGCGATGGATCGCGGCGTTCCACAGCGGCCGACGCCCCCGTACTGAAAGGCAATCGCAGAGGCCAGGCGAAAACTCGACGCGGCCGCCCGATGCGATGACGCGCTTCCTTTACCGCATAAGCTGACGTGCGTGCTGCGACTGGGACTTCCGCCCCAAAATCGCACACTCTATTTCACGGCTAAATTCCCCGGCGAACTTCTGCGATCGATTGGCGCCGACGTCCGCCATTCGAAGGCCGCGACCTTAATGCGAGGCATGAGACGATCTATCTCAAAGCTCGACCACAGATACCGGCGCGCGACGCGATCTGGCACCCCACGACTGCTCACGCCGGGGATACTTAATTTTGCAGATGACGGAAGCTTGGACTTAGTGCCCAGCCCCGAGCCATCGTCGAACCGCCTGCACGTCGTCTAGCCGATAGTCGGCCGTGACATTGAGGCCGACGGCGACGCTGTATCCGCCGAATTCCTTAGCTGCTTCAAACCCCTCAAGGTCCGACACTTCGTCTCCCACAAAGACAGGCCGCCTGCCCTGAAATGGTCTTTCGGCCATGAATGCCCGAACTGCGGTGCCGGAGGTGGCTTTCAAAGGTACCAGGTGCGCCTCTTCCTCCGCCTGCAGCACCCGATAATCGGCTCCTAGTCGAGCCAATTCCACATTCACCGCATCCCTCACCATTTCCGCGCGCCCCGCAGCAGCACGCCAGTGGATGGCCAAGGATGCGTCCCTGTCCTGAAGAATAATGGATGGCTCCCTCGAAAGAGCCAATCGAAGCCTTTCCAGAGAAGCACGTAGTGCGGGGTTGGCTGTCTCGCGATGGATTCTGCCACTTGCTGCTCGACGCTCCAAACCATGCTGTCCCGCCGCAGACAATTGCACGGGGCCAAAGGCACGGTCAATTTCATCTAGCGTACGAGAACTTACCAACGCAAGCGCGCCGTTGAGCAAATCGCGCCAATGCTTGACCGATTGCCGCAGCGATGAATCGGTCAACAGCTTCTCATGCTCATTTGCGCAACCTACGAGTGCAAGCTCCATGTTCAGGAAGAGCGCGATGCCGGACTTGAGCTGCGGCGCGTGGCTAACGCCCATGGGCTACCTTCTGACCAAAATCAACATAGTCAGGGCGACGGACCACCGCATAATATTTAGGACGGAGGGGTACTATCTTGTCAGGCATGGAGAAGATGGCTTATGGCCAGACGTAATCCGGCAGTTTTAGCGTGTCGACAATGTCCCGGCCAAAGGAACGCCTTGCGAGTCCAGGAATGGCACACGCTCTGATCGTCTGATTCCGAAGAAACAAGCCCCATCGGGTGCGCGGGGCAAAAGCAGCAGCAAGCCGTTCTGCACCGGATTGTTTTGCTGTAATAAATGGCCGTAAGAGGCTTTCGTAGCGCTCAAAGGCCTCAACATGCGCGCCGCCCGATCTGGTTAGCTCGCCAGCAAGCACATACGCTGCCGTCATCGCGAGCGCCGCGCCTTGTCCGGCGGCCAAGGATGGGCAAAAGGCGGCATCGCCGATGAGCGCGATGCGTCCTTGCGACCAGCTTTGCATTCTGATCTGACTGACGCGATCGAAATACAGCCGTTGCGCGCCCAGCCTGTCAACGGCGCGCGCACATTCCGAATCACCTTCACCATAGCGGCTTCGCAGCAGCGTCCTTTGTGCCTTTATGTCAGAAAGCACCGATGTCGCATCGAAATCCGCAGTGAAGACAAATAAAAACAGCGTGCGATCGTCATGCAAGGCGAATCGACCGAACATCCGGCCCGGCTCTCCGTGCATCACGTAAACATCGTCATTGCGCGGGCGATAGCCGGAAAGCTCGAACGCGGCAACGAAATATCCGAGCGGCTTCTCGAAGCGCTCCTGTGAACCGAACCTGAGTCTGCGAACCTGAGAATGCAGTCCATCCGCGCCGACCACCAGATCGAAACATCGCTCCTCGGCGTGTTTGAACCTAACCTGAACACCGTCGGCATGATCTTCGAGGCCGATGATCTCTTCCCCAAACATTACTTGCGTGTTGCCTGAGATCCTCTCGAAAAGGATTTGCGAAAGGTCGCTGCGCGCAAGCGTTATGAAACGTCCATCGGTCAGCTCATCGAACACACTCGTACCAAAACCGGCTACACGTCGGCCGCGATCACTGACAATACGCATTTCCCGAACGTGATACCCGACACGATTAATGTCAGTTGCCAGTCCCATCCGTTGGGCGACCTCATACCCGAGGCCCCAAAAGTCAACGACGTAACCGCCACTTCGTAACCCCGGAGCGCGCTCGATGAGCGTCGGCTCAAACCCACCAGCGCGTAGCCAGAAAGCAAGGGTCGGCCCTGCAATTCCAGCGCCGCATATCAGAACCGTCTTACGGCGCATATTCCAATCATTGACAAGTAGACCTCATAGTTCATCTCAAATCATTCCAAAAACAAATAGGAAAACACGTCGATGAATCTGCCTGTGGGTAACACTGGGCACCTTCGCTTCAGTTCGCTGTGAATCTGACTTGGTTTTTTCTGATATCGCACATTCGCTTTCACCCTATTCACCCATCAATGTTTCTCCAGCCGACACCGATGCGATCGTGCGCATCTGTTCGACCAATTGCGCGAGACCTCGCTGCAGGCTTCCAAGTTGTGCGATATCGAGGCGTCGTATGGCATCAACGAGCAGCCCTGCATGCGGACCCTGCACACTAGCGAGCATTTGCTTGCCTGCGGCGGAGATTTCCAGCTGAACGACTCGGTGATCTCTTGCGCTTCGGGTGCGACGAATAAGTTTTTGCTCGACCAGAGCGTTCACAACATTGCTGGCTGTTGTCTGGTGTAGCGCCATTCGCTCAGCCAGAGCATTGACACTCATACTTCTCGTGCGGGCTATTTCCGACAAAGCCCATAATAAGGAGCCGGAGACACCCGTGCTACGCCTGACGTCAGCATCGAAGCGGCGCGCGGATCCGAATATCATCCGAAAGGCCTGAAGCGTTCGGAGATCCAGTCCGCTGCGCGCAGGTTTAAGACTTCTCTTACGACGAGAGGAGGTCAAGGAGGTCCCCTTACGCACATGTAATGGCGACTGATTGCCCATACTTGATTTCCCCGGGTCCGCCGCCCTAACCGGCAGCCTTCGGATATCACCATAAAGAGGCCTAGAGTGCATACTGACGACTCAGACCCTGGTAAAGAGGAGGAGACAAGAACTTCGATGCAGCGGTAGCGATCACTGCGACAATCATCAGAGGCAGCACCATGGCGTGTTGGTTGGTCATCTCGATCACAAAGACGAACGAGGTGATCGGAGCCTGCGCCACCCCAGCCAGATAGCCACACATGCCTAAAATGGCATACGGAACCGTCATGCCGCAGCCGCCAGGATCATCCGACCCAGCACCACTCGTGGACGCATCAACTGCGAGCCGGTGTCACCGGTGTCAGACTGCAGTAAGAAAATCGTTTGTGGGATACCGCTTCCTTCAGCGCCACGAAAGAATCGCTTGGTGAGCCAGCTGATCAGCGCAAAACCGAGAGGTACGATCAGCCACGGCGACCAAGAGGCTTTACCCACAATCCATCGGAAAGCGTTCTGCGCTACATCTGCAGGCTCAGCGAAGAGTACGGCGGCGATTCCGATCACGACCGCCGCAGTCCATAAGACAATCCTGCCCTTCCATTGCTGAAAGGACAAAATCTTCCCGCCTGCGCTCCCCAGCCCATCACGAAACGGAGTAAGCGTCATTCCGACTCCGAAGTTCTTCGACGAGAAACGATCACTTCGTTCACACGAGGCTCATCCCAATTCGCTTGAGAGTTAACTCAAGTCTTGCAACAACCCGCGCCACGCCTTGAAGCGATCGCACCGAGCCATTCCTGAAAGCTGCTGCGGTGCGTCATTTGCCTCTCCGATCCTTAAGATACCTATTCTGGACAATATTGTCGCCCATATATATTTTATGGCATTGCCAATCAGGAGGAAACGCAATGATCAAGGGAGGTGTTCTGACCGCTGCTGCTACTTTTGTCTGTATGAACCTAGGCGGCTGCACCGATTTGAAGCCGCTCGAGAGCCAGATCAGCGATCTGAACGCCCAGCTAAGCAAGCTTCAGGCTAGCGCGAGTGCCGCACGGAGTTCAGCTGACGGCGCGTCCCGTTCCGCACAGCAGGCCACCCAGGCCGCGAGCCGCGCGCAGAGTAGCGCGAATGAGGCTCTGTCCGCGGCCCAAGCTGCTCAGGCAGCCGACGACGCCACAAATGAGAAGATTGGAAGAATGTTCAAGCGATCAATATCCAAGTAAACCTCTTGAGTCCTCAACGCCGCAAAGCAACTCCCGCAAATGCGGCCGGATTGGAACCGTGGCGTTGTGCATTCCATATCTGACGTGGCTTCGAGTCACGACATAGCAGCATAGGAATGACATGCGGATAGCTTGATACAGGATGGAACGATCACAATGAACCACGAAGCGCTGAAGGAGTTGCTGCTGCAATCCCTGGAATACGAGCGAGTTGCAGTTCGTATCTGTGATGCGGCATTGACCTGTGTTGGGGATAGAGCGGTCCGAAATGAGCTTCACAAGCAGGGCCGAGAAAGCCAGAAGCACGAACGCGTTCTATGCGGGTTGCTTGTGAAACTCCGTATTGATCCGAATGAGGAGACTCCAGGCAGGAGCACTATAAGAAGATGGGGTTCAGCATTAGTGCAGGTCATACAACGAGCACAGTACGGCAC